>NZ_JAFFJT010000003.1 GCF_016924665.1 Nocardioides sp. SYSU D00038 | reverse complement strand
CCCGGCCCCGCCCCCGGGGTGTCGTTTTTTGTGGGGGGGGGTACCCCCCCCCCCGCCCGGGCGGGTGCGACGATGGGGCATGCCCACCGTGCTCTCCGTCAACGTCGGCCTGCCGCGCGAGGCGGCCTGGGCCGGCATCGGCCGCACCTCGATCGACAAGACCTCGCTCGCCGGGCCGGTAGCGGTGGGGGAGCGCGGGCTGGCCGGTGACCGGGTCTCCGACACCCGCCACCACGGCGGCACCGACCAGGCCGTCTACGCCTTCGCCCGCGAGGACCTCGACTGGTGGGCCGAGCAGCTCGGCACCGAGGTCCGCGACGGCCAGTTCGGCGAGAACCTCACGACCGGCGGGATCGACGTCAACGAGGCCGAGATCGGCGAGCGGTGGCGGGTCGGCACCGCGCTGCTCGAGGTCCGGCTGGTGCGCACGCCGTGCCACGACTTCAAGGTCTGGATGGGGCGCTGCGGCGCCGACAACACCGCCTGGGTGCGGCGGTTCGCCGAGGTCGCCCGCCCCGGCCCCTACCTCAAGGTGCTCGACCCCGGGGTCGTGCGGGCCGGCGACGACCTGACCGTCGTCCACCAGCCCGGCCACGGGGTCACGGTGTCGACGATGTTCCGGGCCCTCACCCGCGAGCCGGCCCTGCTGCCGCGCCTGCTGGAGGTGCCGGGACTGGCCGCCAAGGCGCGGGCCCGGGCCGAGGCCTTCCTCGACCTGTCGACGCCGCGGAGCTGACCGAGCCGGGGTGCTACCCGCCGGTTGGCCGGGTGATCTAGGTTACGGAGTCACACCCGTCGCCGGCCCTCACGCAGGAGCGTCATGCCCGTCACCACCGACACCAGCTTCGTCGACCGTCTCGCCCCGAGCGTCGCGGTCATGTTCCGCGACCGGGTCGCCAGCTCCGGCAGCAGCGAGGCCTACCGGTTCCCGCGGGGCGACACCTGGGAGTCGGTGACCTGGACCGAGGCCGGTCAGGCGGTCGACGCTCTCGCCGCCGGGCTGCTCTCGCTCGGCATCGAGCCCGAGCAGCGGGTCGGCATCCTCTCGACCACGCGCTACGAGTGGATCCTGGCCGACCTCGCCGTGATGTGCGCCGGCGGGGCGACCACCACCGTCTACCCCAGCACGAACGCCGAGGACACCGCGTTCATCCTCAGCGACAGCGAGTGCCTGGTCGTCTTCGCCGAGGACGACTCCCAGATCGCCAAGCTCACCGAGCGCCGTGCCGACCTGCCCGCGCTGACCAAGGTGGTCACCTTCGACGGCACCCCCGACGGCGACTGGGTGATCGGCCTCGACGACCTCGCCGAGCTCGGGCGCGCCCACCTCGCCCAGCACCCCACCGCGGTCGACGACGCGATCGCGGCGATCCAGCCCGACCAGCTCGCCACGCTCATCTACACCTCCGGCACCACCGGCCGGCCCAAGGGCGTCCGGCTGCGGCACAAGTCGTGGGCCTACGAGGGCGGCGCCATCGAGGCGCAGGGCATCCTCGACGAGCGCGACCTGCAGTTCCTGTGGCTGCCCATGGCCCACTCGTTCGGCAAGGTGCTCCTCTCGGCCCAGCTGGCCTGCGGGTTCGCCACCGCCATCGACGGCCGGGTCGACAAGATCGTCGAGAACCTCGGCGTTGTGCGGCCGACGTTCATGGGCGCGGCGCCCCGGATCTTCGAGAAGGCGCACGCACGGATCGTCACCATGCAGGCCCAGGAGGGCGGCCTGAAGGAGAAGATCTTCAAGCAGGCCTTCAAGGTCGGCCTCGAGGTCGACCGTCGCAAGCGCGAGGGCCAGTCGGTGCCGCTGCCGCTGCGCCTCCAGCACGGCCTGTTCGACAAGCTCGTCTTCAGCAAGGTCCGCGAGCGCTTCGGCGGCCGGGTGCGGTTCTTCATCTCCGGCTCCGCCGCGCTCAACGGCGAGATCGCCGAGTGGTTCCACGCCGCAGGCATCCTGATCCTCGAGGGCTACGGCCTCACCGAGAACTCCGCCGGTGCGACCGTCAACCACCCCGACCGCTACAAGATCGGCACCGTCGGCCCCGCGCTCCCGGGAGCCGAGGTCAAGATCGGCGAGGGCGACGAGGTGCTGGTGCGCGGACCCCACGTGATGGACGGCTACCACGGGCTGCCCGACGAGACCGCCAAGGCGCTCGACGCCGACGGCTGGCTGCACACCGGCGACAAGGGCAGCCTCGACGCCGACGGCTTCCTCACCATCACCGGGCGGATCAAGGACCTGTTCAAGACCTCCGGCGGCAAGTACGTCGCGCCGTCGGCCATCGAGTCCAAGTTCAAGGCGCTGTGCCCCTACGCCAGCCAGTTCATGGTCTTCGGCAACGAGCGCAACTACTGCGTCGCGCTGATCACCCTCGACCCCGACGCGATGGCCGAGTGGGGCGCGGCCAACGGCATGGAGGGCAAGTCCTACTCCGAGATCGTCCGCTCCCCGCAGGTGCGCGCGATGATGGGCGACTACGTCGAGCAGCTCAACGCCCGGCTGAACCGGTGGGAGACGATCAAGAAGTGGGAGATCCTCGACCACGACCTCACCATCGAGTCCGGTGAGCTCACGCCGTCGCTCAAGGTCAAGCGCAACGTCGTCGAGGACAACAACAAGGCCCGCATCGACGCGCTCTACGCCGGCTGAGACCATGGGGCGTGCCGTCCGCCCTGCCCGCCGGTGAGCCGGCGCCCGAGGACGGCACGCTGCCGGCGTCCGCGCTGGCCGAGGTCGGGTCGCGACCGTTCGGCTTCTACGTCCACGTGCCGTTCTGCTCGGTGCGCTGCGGCTACTGCGACTTCAACACCTACACCGCCGACGAGCTCGGCGTCCCCGGGGTGCGCGGCGCCTCGCGGTCGTCGTACGCAGAGGCGGCGATCGCCGAGGTGCGCCGGGCCCGGGTGGTGCTGGGGGGCCGCGACCTGCCGGTCTCGACGGTCTTCGTCGGCGGCGGCACCCCCACCCTGCTCGACCCGGCCGACCTGACCGCGGTCGTCGCCGCCATCGACGCGGAGCTCGGGCTGGTGCCGGGCGCGGAGGTCACCACCGAGGCCAACCCCGACAGCGTGACGGCGGCGTCGCTGGCGGCCCTGCGGGAGGGCGGCTTCGACCGGGTGTCGTTCGGCATGCAGTCGTCGGTGGGCCACGTGCTGCGGGTGCTCGACCGCACCCACGACCCCGAGCGGGTCCCGCGCGCGGTGGAGTGGGCGCGGGCGGCCGGCTTCGAGCAGGTCAGCCTCGACCTCATCTACGGCACGCCGGGGGAGTCGGTCGCCGACTGGGAGGCCTCGGTCGACGCCGCGCTCTCCTGCGCGCCCGACCACGTCTCGGCGTACTCACTCATCGTCGAGGACGGCACCGCGCTGGCCCGCCGGGTGCGCCGCGGGGAGCTGCCGGCGCCCGACGACGACGACCTGGCCGACAAGTACCTCCTCGCCGACGAGCGGCTCGGGGCGGCCGGGCTGTCGTGGTACGAGGTGTCGAACTGGGCGCGGGACGACGCCGCGCGGTGCCGGCACAACCGGCTGTACTGGACCTCCGGCGACTGGTGGGGCGTCGGGCCGGGCGCCCACTCCCACGTCGGCGGCGTGCGGTGGTGGAACGTCAAGCACCCCGTCGCGTACGCCGAGCGGCTGGCCTCGGGCCGGAGCCCGGCGCTGGCGCGCGAGGTGCTCGACGCCGGCACCCGCCGGGTCGAGCGGGTGCTGCTGGAGGTGCGGCTGCGCGAGGGCCTGGCCCTCGACGTGCTCGACGCCGCCGGTCGGGCCGCGGTGCCCGGGCTGGTCGACGACGGGCTGGTGGTCGCCGACGACCGCCGGCTGGTGCTCACACCCCCCGGTCGCCTGCTCGCCGATGCCGTCGTGCGCCGGCTACTAGCCTGAGGGCATGACCCAGGGCCCCGAGGAGCCACAGCCGTACGGCGAGCCGCCCCCGCACCAGCCGTACGGCCAGCCCCCGCCGCCGTCGTACGGGCAGCCGTCGTACGGGCACCAGCCGTACGGGGTGCCGCAGCCGCCGTACGCCGCGCCGTACGGCGTGCACCCGGCCACCGGCATCCCCTACAGCGACAAGTCCAAGATCGTCGCCGGGCTGCTGCAGATCCTGCTGCCGTTCGGCATCGGGCGGTTCTACCTCGGCGACAGCCACACCGGCGTCTGGCAGCTCGTGGTCACCGTCATCACCTGCGGCGTCGGCTCGGTGTGGTCGATCGTCGACGGCGTGCTGATCCTCGTGCGCGACAGCACGGACCCGCAGGGCCGGATCCTGCGCTCCTAGCGGCTCAGGCGGTGACGAAGTCGATGAGCTCCTCGACCCGGCCGAGCAGCTGGGGCTCGAGGTCGTCGTAGGAGCCGACCCGCGACAGGATGTGCTGCCAGGCCCGGGCGATGTCGGCCTGGTCGCGGTGCGGCCAGCCGAGGTGCTGGCAGACGCCGCGCTTCCACTCCACCGAGCGCGGGATGGTCGGCCAGGAGCGCAGGCCCAGCCGGTCGGGCTTGACCGCCTGCCAGATGTCGACGAACGGGTGGCCCACGACCAGCACGTCCTTGCCGATCGGCGAGCGGGCGATGCCCTGGGCGATCCGGCTCTCCTTGGAGCCGGCGACCAGGTGGTCGACCAGCACACCGACCCGGCGCTCCGGACCCGGGCGGAAGTCACGCAGGTGCTCGGCGAGGTCGTCGACGCCGCCGAGGTACTCCACCACCACGCCCTCGACGCGCAGGTCGTCGCCCCAGATCTTCTCGACCAGCTCGGCGTCGTGGCGGCCCTCGACGAAGATCCGGCTCGCGCGCGCCACCCGAGCCGGGGCGCCGGGCACCGCCACCGAGCCGGAGGCGGTGCGGGTGGGGGCGGCCGGGGCGCTGCGGTGCACGGGTGCGACCAGGATGACCGGGCGACCCTCGAGCAGGAAGCCGGGACCGAGGGGGAAGGAGCGCCGGCGGCGCCGGCGGTCCTCGAGCGTCACGGTGTCGAGGTCGCGGTCGACGGCGACGATCTCACCGCACCAGTCGGTGGTGACCTCCTCGACCACGGTGCCGAGGTCGGCGGGAGCCTCGACGGCCCGGCCCCGCCTGGGGGCGCGCCAGTCGGTCGCGAGCACGTCGGTCCCGTAGCGATCGGTCACCCGGTCCACGCTAGGCGGCCGCGGCCCCGCGGTCGTGGTGGCGCGCCGTCAGCCCTGGTGGTCGGGGGTGTCGGCCTCGTCCGATGCGTCGTCGGCGTCCTGCTCGGCGGGCTTGCCGTCCTCGAGCAGGTCGCCGGCGGTCTCGCCGGGCGGCAGGCCCTCGGCGAGCGGGTTGTCCTCGCCGGGGCGCAGGTCGTCGGGCAGCTGCTCGTCGTCGATGCCCTCGGTCGGGCCGGCGTCGGCGTCGGGTCGAGGCTGGTCGGTGCTCATGCCGGTCAGGTACCCCGCTCAGATCAGCGGCAGCCGCCGCTGGCTGCGGGGCAGCTGCTCGTAGCCGCGGGCCACCGCGTGCACCAGCTCCTCGCGCGGGTAGGGCCAGTCGGCCGCCGCGAGCGCGTCGGCCAGCGGCACGCCCCGACCGGCGAGGTCGCGGATCGTCTCGGCGACCACGCCGATGGCGTTGCGCTGGTCCTCCACGAACTCGCGGTCCACCGGCGCGCCGTGCCCCGGCACGACGACGGTCGCGGGCGTGGTCAGGCCCAGCACCACGTCGAGCGCCAGCGGCCAGTCCATCGGGTGGCAGTCGGGCCCGAAGCCCGGCACGCCGCCGCGCAGCGCCGACTCCTCGACCAGGTCGCCGGCCAGCAGCACGTCGGCGTCGGGCACCCGCACCACCAGGTCGCCGGAGGTGTGGCCGCGCCCGGGGTGCACCAGCTCGACCATCCGGTCGCCGAGGTCGAGCACCACGGCCGACGAGAACGTCGTGCCGGCCGGCACCACCTCCGTCGCGCGGACCTCGTCGGCCCGCGGGTCGCCCGGCTCGGCGTCGTACTCGCGCTTGACCCGCTCGCCGGCCTCGACGGTGCGCGCGGCGGCCTCCTCGTGGGCGTGCACGGGCACCGCGCCGTAGTGGTCGAGGAAGGTGCCGTTGCCGAAGGTGTGGTCGAAGTGCTCGTGGGTGTTGACCACCGCCGTCACCGGACCCAGGCCGGTCGCCTCGACGTCGGCGACGACCTGGCGGGCGGCGGCGGCCGAGGCGTGGGTGTCGACCACCACCAGCCCGGCGCTGCCGCGCACCAGTGAGACGTTGACGTCGTACCACTCGTAGCGCGCGACGAGGACCCCGTCGGCGACCTCGGTGAATGCCACCCGGCCAGCCTAGGCCGGGGTGCGGATCAGCAGAGCCCCGCGTGCAGCTCGCGCCGCAGCAGCTCGCCGAGCTCGGCGGTGCTGCGGGCCGGCCGGGCGAAGGTGAGCGTGGTGCGGTGGGCACCGGCCAGGTCGACCCAGCTCACCTCGACGCCGCGCGGGCTGAGGCCGGTGAGCCGCACGCCCACGACGTCGGCGAGTCGGGTGCCGGTGGTGGTCGACACCGCCTGGCGCAGCTCGTCCTGGTGGCAGTCGTTGGCGTGCTCGACCGAGCGCTGCAGGTAGCCGCGGTTGAGGTGGTGGGCGGGGGAGCGGAAGTGCTCGAGCGGCACCCGGTGCTGGCGCGGCTCGCCGTCCGCGTCGCCCGGCCGGGTCAGCAGCACGAAGGTGGGGTCGAGGGTCACGACGTCGCGCTCCTCGTCGCAGCAGGCGCACGCCTCCCGGCCCCGGCTGCGCAGCCGGCCGGCGAGCGTCAGTGCGTCGTCGCGCTCGGCGGCGCCCGTCGGGCCGATGCCGCTGCCCACGGTGAGCAGCGCGCTGCGCTCCTCGGTGGCGGCCCGCGAGAGCGATGACCCCGGCCGGCTCGAGAACGTCGGCTCGCCGTGCAGGTCCTGCATGCCGAGGTCGTCGTCCCCGTCGACCACCGAGGCGTGGCCGTCGACGACCAGGTCGACCGAGGCCGGGCAGGCCAGGATGCTGCGCGCCTGCGCCGCGAGCCGGTGGGGATCGGTGTCGCGATGGTCGGTCGTCGTCATGCTCGCTCCTGCTCGCCGAGTCGTTAGTTAGGCAAGGCTAACCTATAGAGTCCTGCCGCGGGACGGTAGTCCGTGACGTTTCGGCCCCGTGCGGGACCCGAACGTCACGGACTACCGCCGCGTCGCCGGCTCGGGGTGCGCCCTGGCACCGGAGTAGCATTGGCACTCCGAACGAGTGAGTGCCAACGGAGGTGGGCGGTGCAGGAGGAACGTCGTCTCGCCGTGCTCCGGGCCATCGTCGAGGACTACGTCGCCACCGAGGAGCCGGTCGGCTCCAAGGCGCTCGTGGAGCGCCACGGTCTCGGCGTCTCGTCGGCGACGGTCCGCAACGACATGGCGGCCCTCGAGGACGAGGGCTACATCACCCAGCCCCACACCAGTGCCGGCCGGGTGCCGACCGACAAGGGCTACCGGCTCTTCGTCGACCGGCTCACGACCGTCAAGCCGATGAGCGCCGCCGAGAAGCGCGCGATCTCCACGTTCCTCGACGGCGCGGTCGACCTCGACGACGTCGTGCAGCGCTCGGTGCGCGTGCTCTCCCAGCTCACGCGTCAGGTCGCGGTGGTGCAGTACCCCACGCTCTCCCGCTCGACCGTGCGCCACGTCGAGCTGGTCGCGCTCGCGCCGGAGCGGCTCCTCGTCGTCCTCATCCTGAGCACCGGCCGGGTGGAGCAGCGGCTGGTGGAGCTGCCCGCGACGCTCGACGACGAGGCGCTGGCCGCGCTGCGCACCCGGGTCAACCGGGCCGCCACCGGCGCGGTCATCCACGACGCCGCCACCGCCCTGCGCGGGCTCGCCGACGACCCGGACACACCCGACCGCGAGATCACCCGGTCGGTGGTGGAGGCGCTGGTCGAGGCCATGGTCGACCACCGCTCCGACGAGCGGGTCGCCGTGGGGGGCGCCGCCAACCTGGCCCGCTACGGCGACAGCTTCGACTCCGCGGTCCGCCCGCTGCTGGAGGCACTGGAGGAGCACGTCGTGCTGCTGAAGCTGCTGGGCGAGGCCACCGACGGTGGCACCGTCACCGTGCGGATCGGCGCCGAGGGACCCTACGAGCAGCTGGCCTCCACCAGCGTCGTGGCCACCGGCTACGGCCCCCGCGACGAGGCGTTCGCGACGCTGGGCATCGTCGGCCCCACCCGGATGGACTACCCCGGCACGATGGCGGCCGTGCGCGCGGTGGCCCGCTACGTCTCGCGGATCCTCGACGAGGGCTGACGCCGCGCGACCCGCTCCGCCACACCCATGACCCCGGACGCACAGCCACAGAAGGAACCCCGTTGAGCCAGGACCTCTACGACCTGCTCGGTGTCGCCCGCGACGCGGACGCCGACACCATCAAGAAGGCCTACCGGCGGTTGGCCCGCCAGCTGCACCCCGACGTCAACCCCGACCCCGAGACCCAGGAGCGGTTCAAGGAGGTCAGCCGCGCCTACGAGGTGCTCTCGGACCCGCAGAAGCGGGCGGCGTACGACCGCGGCGGCGACCCGTTCGGCGGGGGTGCCGGCGGCTTCGGTCAGGGGGCCGGCTTCTCGTTCACCGACATCATGGACGCGTTCTTCGGCGGCCAGCCCGGCGCCGGTGGCGGCGGCGGCCGGGGCCCGCGGCCGCGGGTGCGCCGCGGCCAGGACGCGCTGATCCGGATCGAGGTGTCGCTCGCCGACGCCGCGTTCGGCGTGACCCGCGAGCTGAAGGTCGACACCGCGGTGCTCTGCGGCACCTGCGAGGGGTCCGGCGCGGCGCCGGGGTCGCGGCCGGTGCCGTGCGAGACCTGCCGCGGCGCGGGCGAGGTCGCCCACGTGCAGCGCTCGTTCCTCGGCGAGATCCGCACCCTGCGGCCGTGCGCGGCCTGCCGCGGCTTCGGCTCGATCATCCCCGACCCGTGCCGCGAGTGCTCGGGCGACGGCCGGGTGCGCTCGCGGCGCACGCTGACCGTCAAGATCCCGGCGGGCGTCGACACCGGCACCCGGGTCCAGCTCGCCGAGCAGGGCGAGGTCGGGCCCGGCGGCGGCCCGGCCGGCGACCTCTACGTCGAGATCCACGTCGCCGAGCACGAGGTGTTCACCCGCCAGGGCAACGACCTGCACTGCACGGTGACCGTCCCGATGACGGCGGCGGCGCTCGGCACGACGCTCGCGCTGCCCACCCTGGAGGCCGACGTCGTGGCCGACGGAGAGGAGCCGGAGCAGGGCGAGCTCGAGACCGGCTTCGAGCTCGAGGTGCGCCCCGGCACCCAGTCGGGCACCCAGCAGGTGCTCCGCGGCCGCGGCGTCCCGGGCCTGCGCGGCGGGCGTGGCGACCTCGTCGTCACCATCGCCGTCGAGACCCCCTCGCGGCTCGACCCGCGGCAGGAGGAGCTGCTGCGCGAGCTGGCCGCGATCCGCGGCGAGGAGCAGCCCACCGGCAACGTGCGGCCGGGCTCGCGCTCGGTGTTCGGTCGCCTCCGCGACGCGTTCAACGCCCACTGACCCGGCCGCCGTCGTGTCGCTGCCGGTGCACCACCACCCGTCGCTGTCCGGGGTCGGCCCGGGCGACGCGGTGACCCTCGAGGGCGACGAGGCCCACCACGCGGTCGCCGTACGCCGGCTGCGCACCGGCGAGCGGCTGGTGCTGGTCGACGGCCTCGGCACCGCCGCGACCGCCGAGGTGGCCGAGACCGGCAAGCGCCGGCTGGTCGCCACCGTCACCGGCGTCGAGCGCAGCGAGCCGCCCCGCCCGTCCGTGACGGTCGTGCAGGCGCTGCCCAAGGGCGAGCGCGGCGAGCTGGCTGTCGAGGTGCTCACCGAGGTCGGCGTCGCCCGGGTGGTGCCCTGGTCGGCCGCGCGCAGCGTCGCGGTCTGGAAGGGCGAGCGGGTGGCGCGGTCGCTGGCCCGCTGGCGGGCCACCGCCCGCGAGGCCGCCAAGCAGTCGCGGCGTGCGTGGTGGCCCGAGGTCGCCGACCTGGCCACCACCGGCGACGTGGTCGGGCTGCTGGCCGGCCGCACCGCGGTGGTGCTGCACGAGGAGGCGACCGGCACCCTCGCCGACGTCGCGGTGCCGACCGACGGCGAGGTCGTGGTCGTCGTCGGCCCCGAGGGCGGCCTGACCGACGAGGAGGTGGCGGCGTTCGCCGCCGCCGGGGCGGTGCCGGTGCGCCTGGGCGCCGAGGTGCTGCGCACCTCCACCGCCGGCCTCGCCGCCGTCGCCGCGCTGCTCGCGCGCACCCCCCGCTGGGGCTGACGCCGGTCGGGGTTGCGCCGACCCGGCGCTTGTCGACGTCGGGTTGCGCCGACCCGGCGTTGATGAGCGCCGGCTCGGCGAAGCCGGGGCTGTCACCGCGAACGCACGGGAGTGATCAGGTCGCGAGCAGGGCCTCGACCCGGCCGATCTCGTCGTCGAGCTCGGAGCGCTCGGCCCGGGTCAGCGGCCGGAGCGTCTGCAGCACGACGACGCGGCCGTCCTCGATCCGCCAGAGGCCCTCGAGCATGCCGTCGGCGAAGAGCGACATCGCGGCGGCGCCGTTGACGCCCTGCCCGGCCTTGCGCTTGACAGGGTCGGTGACCCGGTCGCGTCCGGCGTGGGACAGCCAGACGTTGTCGTAGGTGCCGAGCAGCCGCACGGGGGCTGGGGTGTCGGGGTCGGCGAGCTCGCCCTCGGGGACGTCGAAGAGCACCCGGCCGCGCTCGTCCTCGTGGCGCACCAGGTCGTCGAGCTCCGCGAGCACGGGCCCCAGCCGGGTCACGCCCGACCAGGCGGTGACGTCGGCGGCGGTCGCGGGCCCGAAGGCGCGCAGGTAGCGCCGGACGATCTCACCGACGTCGGGCTCGACCAGCGGCCGGCCGACCCAGCGGTCGACGTACTGGTAGACCACGGCGCCGCCGCCGCCCCAGGTGCCGCGCGGGGGCAGCTGGGCCAGCGGCGCGACCGAGCGGGCCAGCTGCCCGAGCTCGGTGGGCCGGGGGCCGGGGAACCGCTCGGCGAGCGCCAGCCCGAGCTCCTTCTGGCTCAGCGGGCCGTCGGCCAGCAGCGCGGAGAGGTGCTCGACGAAGGCCTCGCGGTCGACCTCGCGGGCCACGCCGATGCTCTGGCTGATGCCCACCTCGCGCTCGTGCACCGGCGCGGTCCACTGCCGCAGCGCGAGCGCGTCGTCGGCGGTCAGCAGGTGGATGGTGCCGCGCATCGTCAGCAGGCGCACCAGCGAGCGGTCCTCGAGGCCCCGCGTGACGTCAACGGGGTCGAACGACGTCAGCCGGGCCGCCAGGGACAGGAACGGCGGCAGGTTCTCCTGCGCCTGCAGCCCCACCAGGTGGGCGCAGGCCTCCTCGACCGAGTGCGGCACCCGGTCGAGCAGCCACTGCCGCTGGAGCAGCGTCCGGTTCAGCGTCCGTGCGGAGAGCCTCACTCGACGACGATGCCCTTCGTGTCCTCGGTGGGGCCGAAGCCCTCGCCGTCGGAGGGGTCGTCGGTGCGGGCGACGAAGGTGTAGACGCCGGGCTCGACGCCGGTGAGGTCGACCTCGGTCTCGAACGGGTAGAGCTTGTCGCCCCAACCCTCGGCGGTCGCGAAACCCTCCTTGACCACGGTGCCGTCGAGGTCGACCAGCTCCCACGGCACGGTGGCCTCGAACGAGCTGGCGACCCCGGTGGCGGTGAAGCTGCCCGAGACGGCGTCGCCCTCGGCGGGCGTGGTCAGGTTGACGAACGCGAGCACGTCGATCGACGGCGCGTTGCGGAGGCCGTCGGCGGTGTCGTGGCCGAACAGGGACGTCGGTCGGCCCTCGCGCTCGACCACGACCGGCAGCCGCTCCTGCTGCACACCCTGCACGGTGAGCACCAGCTGCTGGGTCGCGAGCTGGGCCTCGATCCCCGACAGCCCGCCCCGCTCCTCCCAGGCGGCGTCCGCCAGCGTCGCGACGATCCGGCCCTCCTCGACGGCCACCGAGGCGAAGGTGCCGCCGGGGTAGAGGCTGCGGTAGTCGGGGTCGAGGGCGTCGCCCGCGGTCATCAGCGCGGCGGCCTCCTCCAGCGGGTTGTCGGCCTCGACCCGGCGGAACTCCCGGTAGAGCTTGGGCCCCTGGGGCGTCTCGCCGACGAAGTACACCGGCACCGTCACCGACTCGACCGGCGTGCTGGTCACCGTCCCCGAGGGGGTCGGGTCCGGGGTCGGCTCGGGGGTGCCGGACGGCGTCGCGTCGACCGGGTCCTGCGCCGTGGGCTCGTCGTCCTCGCCGCAGGCCGCCAGCCCGCCCAGGGCCAGCAGGCCGGTCAGGGCGAGGGCGGCGGCCGTGGGGCGCCGTCGGGTCCGGGTGCGGTGCGTCATGGCGCCATCCTCGCGGCTCACGGCGCCGGCTCCACGATGATCGCGCGCGTGTCGGACGCCGGTCCGAGGCCCTCGGTGCCGCCGCTCGGGTCGTCGTTCTCGGCCCGGAACGTGTAGCCGCCGGGGGGGAGGCCCGAGACGTCGATGGCCTCGCTGCGCCAGGGCCACCAGACCCGGTCCTTGCCCCAGCCCTGCGCCTGGGCGTGCCCGCGGAGCACCTCGCGACCCGACGCGTCGGTGATCGACCACAGCGCGGACGCCTCGAAGCCGTTGTTGACGCCCTCGGCGACGAACGAGCCGCTGACCTCCGCGCCCTCGTACGGGTAGGTGATGCTCATCAGGCTGAGCACGTCGAAGCCGTCGGCGCGGGCCACCGCCGGGGCGGCGGGCTCACCGAGCACCGTGGGGAGCGGCCGCCCGCCCGCCACGAACGCCACCGCGAGACGCTCGGAGAACACCCCGTCGACGGTGTGCACCACCTGCTGCAGCGCCAGCTCCGCCTCGCGGTCGCCCATCCCGGCGGGACGCTCGGCCAGGGCCGGGTCGGTGACCTCGATGGTGGCGGTGCCGCCGTCGACCCGCACCGCGCCCAGCGAACCCTGCGGCCACAGGGTGCGGTAGTCGGGGTCGCCGGGGGTGCCGGTCAGCACCCGCGCGGCCCGGTCGGCCCGGGGCACCGAGGCGGGCAGGTCGACGAACTCGCGGAACAGCACGGCGCCCGCGACCCCGTCGCCGACGTAGTACGCCGGCACCGCGACCCGCGCGGGCGGCGCCGCGGGGTCCTCGGCGTCGTCACCGGGGCCGCCGGCCACGACCGACCCGACCGCCACCGCGGCCGCCGCGACCAGGGCGGTGCCGCCGGCGGCCGTGCGGAGCCGGTGCCGGGCCCGGGTCGCGACCCGCGAGCGGATCCCGGCGAGCCGGTCGGTCGGCTCGACCTCGGCCACGGCGTCGTGCACCAGCCTGGTGATCGGGTCGTCCATCACAGGTCTCCTTCGAGGTGCGCGGCCAGCAGCCCGCGCAGGGTGGCGGTGCCGCGGCTGGCGTGGGACTTGACCGAGCCGGTGCTGATGCCGAGCGTGCGGGCGATCTCGGCCTCGGACAGGTCGAGGTAGTGGCGCAGCGCGAGCACCTCGCGCTGGCGCCGGGGGAGGGCGCGGAGCGCGTCGAGCACCGCCGCGCGCCGGTCGCTGACCGCGCCGGGCTCGTCCTCGACGCCCGGCCGGAGCGCCTGGCGGCCGGCGGTCCGGGCGACCACGCCGCGGTGGCGCAGCACCGAGCGCGACCGGTTCACCACGCTCTGGCGCAGGTAGGCGAGTGCCTTGTCGGGGTCGCGCAGCCGGTTCCACCGGGCGTGCACCGCGACGAACGCGTCCTGCACGACCTCCTCGGCGGTGCCGGTGTCGCGCACCAGCAGCACGCTCAGGCGCACCAGCCGCCGCCAGTGGGCGGCGTAGAGCCGCTCGAGCGCCTCGTCGGCGTCCCAGGCGCGGGTCACACCGGCGGCTTCGGTCGCACGGGTCGTCACGCTAGTACGACGCGCGACGGCTCGGGACGGTTGACCTGTGGCAGCATCGGACCGGCCGGCGACGCCCGGACGACGGCCGACGGAGGGAGCCAGCGTGGACGACTGCCTGTTCTGCGGGATCGTGGCCGGCGCGGTGCCGGCCGAGCTGGTGCACGAGACCGAGCGCACCGTGGCCTTCCGCGACATCGACCCGCAGGCGCCGACCCACGTGCTGGTGGTGCCCCGCGACCATCACGTCAACGCCGTCGAGCTCGCCGCGGCCGATCCCGCGACGTCGGCCGAGCTGGTCACCGCGGCCGCGGCGGTCGCCGCCGCGGAGGGCCACCCCGACGACTACCGCCTGGTGCTCAACACCGGCCCGGGCGCCGGGCAGACGGTGTTCCACACCCACCTGCACGTGCTGGCGGGCCGGCCGCTGACCTGGCCGCCCGGCTGAGACCGGGGGACCGGCAGCACACCGAGCCGGCGCGTCAGCCGCCGAGCGAGTCGAGCAGCCGGAGCACGTACATCACCACCGGGAACGCGAAGACGCCGAGCATCACCCAGGCGGTCGCGCGGTGCAGCGGCTTGGAGGAGTCGAGCTTGCCGGCGAAGTCGAGCAGCGCGCCGTCGGGCACGTGGTGGGTCAGCCCCATCCGGCGGGCGTCCGGCGGGAGGTGACCGCCCGGGAACCAGGGCGGCGGTGCCGCGTCGGGGCGCAGGTCGTCGTCCTCGCGCTCGTCGTGCTCGTCCGGCCCCGTCATGACGCAACGGTACGCCCCCGCCCGACCGAACTCGTTGGGCCGGCCGGGCGCGCACCCGTACCATGGACAGGTACGCGCACCTCACCGAAAGGCCGCCCGCGCCGGGCATCCATGACTGACAGCGACCAGCAGCGGGACCGCGCCGACCAGGCCCCCGCGACCCAGGCTCCGACCACCAAGCACACGGTCGTGGTCCCCAACAGCATCAACATGGTGAGCCTCCTCGGTCCCGGTGACGAGCACCTGGCCCTGATCGAGCAGGCCTTCGACGCCGACGTGCACGTGCGCGGCAACCGGATCACCCTGCACGGCCAGCCGTCGGAGATCGCCCTCGCCGAGCGGCTGCTCGAGGAGCTGGTGACGATCATCCGCACCGGTCAGGGCGTCACCGGCGAGACCGTCGAGCGGGTGCTGGCGATGCTGCGCGCCGAGACCACCGAGCGCCCGGCCGACGTGCTGAGCCTCAACATCCTCAGCAACCGCGGCCGCTCGATCCGGCCCAAGACGCTCAACCAGAAGCGCTACGTCGACTCCATCGACAAGCACACGATCACCTTCGGCATCGGCCCGGCGGGCACCGGCAAGACCTACCTCGCGATGGCCAAGGCCGTGCAGGCGCTGCAGGCCAAGCAGGTCAACCGGATCATCCTGACCCGTCCGGCGGTCGAGGCCGGCGAGCGGCTCGGCTTCCTGCCCGGCACGCTCAGCGAGAAGATCGACCCCTACCTGCGGCCGCTCTACGACGCCCTGCACGACATGATCGACCCCGAGTCGATCCCCAAGCTGCTCGCCGCCGGCACCATCGAGGTGGCGCCGCTCGCCTACATGCGCGGCCGGTCGCTCAACGACTCCTTCATCATCCTCGACGAGGCCCAGAACACCTCGCCGGAGCAGATGAAGATGTTCCTCACCCGCCTGGGCTTCGGCTCCAAGATCGTGGTCACCGGCGACGTCACCCAGGTCGACCTGCCCAGCGGCACCCAGTCGGGCCTGCGGATCATCGAGGGCATCCTCGACGGCGTCGAGGACATCTCGTTCCAGCGGCTCACCAGCCACGACGTCGTGCGCCACCGCCTGGTGGGGCGGATCGTGGCGGCGTACGACGAGTTCGACGCCCGCAGCGGCGGCGCGGCCACCCGGCCGGGCCAGCCCGGCGCCCGGTGACCTGCCACCGATCGGGCCGGCGATGAGCATCGAGATCCTCAACGAGTCCGGCCAGGAGCTCGACGTCCGTCACTTCGCGCGGCTGAGCCGGTTCGTCCTCGACGCGATGCGCGTGCACCCGCAGGCCGAGCTGTGCATCAAGGCCGTCGACGAGGCCACGATCACCGAGCTCAACGAGAAGTGGATGGACAAGGTCGGCCCCACCGACGTGCTGTCCTTCCCGATGGACGAGCTGCGCCCCGGCATGGTGGGCGAGGAACCCGAGGAGGGCATCCTCGGCGACCTGATGATCTGCGTGGCGATCGCGGAGAAGCAGGGCGAGGCCGCCGGCCACGGCACCCTCGCCGAGTGCGAGCTGCTGACCGTGCACGGCATCCTCCACCTCCTGGGCTACGACCACGCCGAGCCCGAGGAGCACAAGGAGATGTTCGGTCTCCAGGACCAGCTGCTCGCCCGGTGGCGCTCCCAGCCACCCGCGGGGTGAGCGCGCCGTGACCGACGTCTGGCTGGTGGTCGCGGCCGTCGTCCTCGTGGTCCTCGCCGGGGCGTTCTCGGCGGCCGACGCGGCGCTGGCGTCGTTCTCACCGGCGCGGGCCGAGGAGCTCGCGGCCGAGGAGCGCGCCGGCGCCCGCCGGTTGGTCGCGCTGCTCGGCGACCCCGCCCGCTACCTCAACACCGCGCTGCTGATCCGGCTGCTGTGCGAGGTCTCCGCGATCGTGCTGGTGACCCTCCAGGTCGCCGACGGGTTCGACGGCGCCTGGTGGCCGACCGTGCTGACCACGATCGCCTCGATGCTGGTGGTGTCGTTCGTCGTCATCGGCGTCGCACCGCGCACCCTGGGCCGCCAGCACAACGAGCGGGTGGCCCTGGCCTCCGCGGGCCCGCTGTCGTTCGTCACGTCCGTGCTCGGGCCGATCCCACGCCTGCTGATCCTCGTGGGCAACGCGCTGACCCCGGGCCGGGGGTTCCGCGAGGGTCCGTTCTCGACCGAGACCGAGCTGCGCGAGCTCGTCGACATCGCCGAGGCCTCGGCGCTGATCGAGGCGGGCGAGCGCAAGATGATCCACTCCGTCTTCGAGCTCGGCGACACCACGGTGCGCGAGGTGATGGTGCCGCGCAACGACATCGTCTTCGTCGAGCGCCACAAGAACCTGCGCCAGGGCCTGTCGCTCTTCCTGCGCTCGGGCTTCTCGCGGGTGCCGGTGATCGACGACAACCTCGACAACATCGTCGGCATCGCCTACCTCAAGGACGTCGTGCGTCGCGACTTCGAGGCGCCGGAGGCCGAGCTGGTGCAGCGCATCGACGAGGTGATGCGCCCGGTCACCTGGGTGCCCGACTCCAAGCCGGTCGACGACCTGCTGCGCGACATGCAGGCCCGCCGCCAGCACATCGCGGTCGTCGTCGACGAGTACGGCGGCACCACCGGGCTGATCACGATCGAGGACCTGCTCGAGGAGATCGTCGGCGAGATCACCGACGAGTACGACGAGGCCGAGATCGAGACCGAGACCCTCGACGACGGCTCGGTGCGGGTCTCCTCGCGCTACCCCGTCGACGACCTCGACGAGCTCTTCGGCTTCGACGTCGAGGAGGAGGACGTCGACTCGGTCGGGGGCCTGATGGCCAAGCACCTCGGCCTGGTCCCGATCCCCGGCGCGGCCGTCGAGGCCCACGGCCTGCGCTTCGTCGCCGAGGACACCTCGGGGCGCCGCAACAAGATCGGCACCGTCCGCATCTCCCGGGTCGCCGACCCGGACCCCGAGACCGACGAGCAGCTGGAGGCCGCCCGTGACTGACGCCGACCTTTCCGCGGAGGACCGCAAGCTGGTGACCCTGGCCCGCGCCACCCGGGCCCGCACCGGCGCCGCCGAGGGCGCCGCCGTGCGCGACTCCGACGGCCGCACCTACGCCGCCGCGACCGTCGACCTGCCGTCGCTGCGGGTCTCCGCCCTCGGAGTCTGCGTCTCGATGGCCGTCGCGTCCGGCTCCCGCGGCCTCGAGGCCGCGGTGCTGCTCACCGACGGCTCGCTCGCCGACGGCGACCTCGCCGCCCTGCGCGACTTCGCCGGCCCGGGCGTCGTCGTCCACGTCGGCGACCCCCGCGGCGCGGTCGGCAGCACCGCGACGACCTGATGCTCGACCTGCGACCCGACGTAGCCGCGCGGTTCGTCGTGACCGGTGCCGACACCCCCGGATGGCCCGACCCGCACCCCACGATCGAGGACGAGCCGACCGAGGAGGAGTACTCGCGGCTGCTCGACCCCGGCAAGTACCGCATCCTGCGAAGTCGCCTGCAGGCCTGGCTCGACGTGCTCGCGGCCCACGGCGCGGTGCGCCTCGAGCCTGGTGCGGCCGGCGCGGAGTGGTGGCGACCCACCGCCGCCCACGCGCTCCCGGTCCGCCTGCGCTGGAGCGACCTCGACGGCGTCGAGGACGCCGTGGTCGAGATCGCCGTCGGCGAGCCGCCCGTCGTCGTGCTCCAGCTGCCGGAGTGCGGCTGCGACGCCTGCGACGACGGGTCGGAGCAGCTGCTGCGCGACCTCGACGACCTCCTCGACGAGGTCGTCAGCGGCCGCTTCGCCCACGTCACCACCGGCACCGGCGGCCGGATCTGGTCGACCGGCTCGGCCGGCTGGTCGGCCGTGGGCGACCTGCCCGAGGACGACGAGGGCTGGCCCGACGGCGACCTCCTGCTCGACCGGGCCCGGGTCGGCACCAGCGAGCACGTCGTGGTCCACGGCGCACCCTGGGTCCGGCCCTGACCCCCCGTCCGCGGGGAGGAGTAGCCTGCCGTCCGTGACTGGTGAGGGCGCCCGGGAACGGCACGAGCAGGCGGTCCGCAGGCTGCGCGCGTCCTACGACGCGATCCCCGCCGGGGCCCCGGTGCGGCTCGCGAAGGCGACCACGAACCTGTTCCGGGCGCGGACCGCCTCGACCGCTCCCGGCCTCGACGTCAGCGGCCTCGACGGCGTGCTCGAGGTCGACCCGGTGGCCCGGGAGGCCGAGGTGCAGGGCATGTGCACCTACGAGGACCTCGTCGCGGCGACCCTGGTGCACGGGATGATCCCGCTGGTCGTGCCCCAGCTGCGCACCATCACGCTCGGCGGCGCCGTCACCGGGCTGGGCATCGAGTCGACCAGCCTCCGCAACGGCCTGCCCCACGAGTCGGTGCTCGAGATGGACGTCTTCACCGGCGCCGGCGAGGTGGTGACCACCAAGCCCGGCGACGACCTGTTCGACGCCTTCCCCAACAGCTACGGCTCGCTGGGCTACGCCACCCGGCTGCGCATCCGCCTCGAGGAGGTGCCGGCGTACGTCGCGCTCACCCACGTCCGCTTCGACGAGGCCGACCGGTTGGCCGCCGCCGTGGAGGAGATCGCCGCGACCGGCCACCACGAGGGGGAGCGGGTCGACGGGGTCGACGGCGTCTCGTTCGAGCCCGGCGAGCACTACCTCACGCTGGCCCGTTGGACCGGCGAGCCCGGTCCCACCAGCGACTACACCCGCCAGCGGATCTACTACCGGTCGCTGCGCGAGCGGTCGACCGACCGGCTGAGCGTCCACGACTACCTGTGGCGCTGGGACACCGACTGGTTCTGGTGCTCCGGGGCGTTCGGGGCCCAGCACCCGGTGGTCCGCCGGCTGTGGCCCCGGCGCTGGCGGCGCTCCGACGTCTACATGCGGCTGCTGCGCCTGGACCGCCGGTTCTCGATCGCCGACCGCCTCGACCGGCGCGCCGGCCGGCCGCTGCGCGAACGGGTGATCCAGGACGTCGAGGTCCCGGCCGACCGGCTGGCTGAGTTCCTGGCCTGGTTCGACGCCGAGGTCGGCATGCGGCCGGTGTGGCTGTGCCCGCTGCGGACGACCCGCCGCTGGCCGTCGTACCCGCTGGAGCCGGGGGAGACCTACGTCAACGTGGGGTTCTGGGGCACCGTGCACGTCGGCCCCGACGCCCCGGACGGACCGCGCAACCGGGCCATCGAGGCGAAGGTCCACGAGCTCGGCGGCCACAAGTCCCTCTACTCCGACGCCTACTACGACCGCGAGACCTTCGACCGGCTCTACGACGGCGCCAACCTGGCCGCCGTGAAGCGGGTGCACGACCCCGACGACCGGCTCCCGACCCTCTACGACAAGGCGGTGAGGAAAGGATGAGGAAGCTCTCCATCGCGGAGGCCTTCGAGACCCTGCTCAAGGAACCGCTGCCGCTGCGCTTCACGGCGTACGACGGCAGCACCAGCGGCCCGCCGGACGCGCCGTTCCACTTCCGGCTCCACAACGAGCGCGGGCTCGCCTACCTGCTGACCTCGATCGACCCCGACCTGGCGATCGGCCGCCCCTACGTCACCGGCGACCTGACCGTCGAGGGCATCCACCCCGGCGACCCCTACCCCGCGCTGGCGATGCTGCAGAAGGGGCTGAAGTTCCGCCGGCCCTCGGCAGGTGAGCTCGTCTCGCTGCTGCGCTCGATGGGCCTGGCGCACCTCAAGCCGCCGCCCCCGCCGGCCACCGAGGCGCCGTCGCGGATGCGCCGGGTCTTCGAGGGCTTCCGGCACTCGCTGGGCCGCGACGCCGAGGCGATCCACCACCACTACGACGTCTCCAACGCCTTCTACGAGCTGGTGCTCGGCCCGTCGATGACCTACACCTGCGCGCTGTTCCCCACCGAGGACGCCACCCTCGAGCAGGCGCAGGAGGCCAAGTACGACCTGGTCGCCCGCAAGCTCGACCTCCAGCCCGGGCAGCGGCTGCTCGACCTCGGTTGCGGGTGGGGCGGGATGGTGCGCCACGCCGCCCGCGAGTACGGCGTGCACGCGCTGGGCGTCACGCTCTCGCGCGAGCAGGCCACCTGGGCCCAGCAGCGGATCAAGGAGGAGGGGCTCGACCACCTCGCCGAGGTGCGGTTCATGGACTACCGCCACGTCGAGGAGTCCGGCTTCGACGCGGTCTCGTCGATCGGGCTCACCGAGCACATCGGCGTGCGCAACTACCCGGCGTACTTCGGCTTCGTGCGCGACAAGCTCCGCGACCACGGCCGGTTCCTCAACCACTGCATCACCCGCCACGACAACCGGCCCACCAGCACCGGCAAGTTCATCGACCGCTACGTCTTCCCCGACGGCGAGCTGATCGGCTCGGGGCGGATCGTCACCGAGGTCCAGGACGCCGGGCTGGAGGTGCAGCACGAGGAGAACATCCGGGTCCACTACGCCCTGACGCTCGCCGCCTGGTGCCGCAACCTGCGCGACAACTGGGACGCCTGCGTGGCCGAGGTCGGCGAGGAGACCGCGCGGGTGTGGGGCGTCTACATGGCCGGCTCGCGGCTCGCCTTCGAGCGAAACGAGATCCAGCTCCACCACGTGCTCGCCACCAGGACCGACGCTGACGGCGTGAGCGGCTACCCGCTGCGACACACGTTCTGAGGCTCGCGTCCCGCACCGATAGCCTCGTCGGGTGAGCACCCGGGCCTTCCAGCACGACGCGCAGGTGCTCCGTCGCGAGCAGCTCTCGTCCCACCTGGTGCGGCTCGAGCTCGCCGTCGACGGCTTCGAGTCCACCGGCGTGCCCGACGAGTGGGTGGGCCTGGTCGTGCCCGACCAGTTCCAGAGCCGCTACTACACGGTGCGCTCCCACGGCGCCGGCCGGCTGGTGCTCGACGTCGTCGTCCACGAGCACGGGCTGGTCACCGAGTGGGCGGCCCGCGACGTCGTGGGCGACCGGGTGACCGTCACCGAGCCCAAGGGCTCGTTCGCGCCGCCGCCCGCCGCGCAGTGGCTGCTGCTCGTCGGCGACCTGACCGCGATGCCGGCGATGGCCCGGATCGTCGAGGAGACCGGCCTCCCGACCCGGGTCTGGGCCGAGGTGCCCGACGACCTGCCGCACTACCTGCCGGCGCGCGCCGACGTCACCTGGCTGGTCCCGCCCGGGGAGGGCCGCAGCGCCCTCGCCGCCGCGGTCGAGGGGATCGAGTGGCCCGCGGGCGAGGGCTACTTCTGGATGGCGGGGGAGTCGGCCCAGATGCGCGCGATCCGCAAGCACCTGATGCGCGAGCGGCGGCTGCCGTCCTCGGCGTACGACGTGATGGGCTACTGGCGCGGGGGCGCCGCCCGCCAGCCGCGCGCCGTCGACCCCGGACCGGTCTGGCGGGCCAGCCCGGACGACCCCGGCCCGGCGCGCCAGCGCCCGGGCGACCACCCAGCGAGGGACCAGTCATGACAGAGCAGCAGCCGCACCGCAGCGGCTTCGCGTCGTTCGTGGGCCGGCCCAACGCCGGCAAGTCCACGCTGACCAACGCCCTGGTGGGCTCGAAGGTGGCGATCACCTCCGACAAGCCGCAGACCACGCGCACGGTGGTGCGCGGGATCGTGCACCGCGACGACGCCCAGCTGGTGCTGGTCGACACCCCCGGCCTGCACCGCCCCCGCACGCTGCTGGGCGAGCGGCTCAACGACCTGGTCACCTCGACCTGGGGCGAGGTCGACGTCGTGGCCGTGTGCTTCCCGGCCAACGAGCGGATCGGGCCCGGCGACCGCTTCATCGTCACCGAGCTCGCCAAGGTGCGGCGCACGACCAAGATCGCGGTCGCCACCAAGACCGACCTCGCGACCCCCGAGCAGATCGGCCGGCACCTGCTCGACATCCAGGCACTCGGAGCCGAGACCGGCACCGAGTGGCGCGAGATCGTGCCGGTATCGGCCGTGGCCGACGACCAGACCGGCCTGCTCGCCGACCTGCTGGTGGGGCTGCTGCCCGAGGGGCCGCCGCTCTACCCCGAGGGCGACCTCACCGACGCCCCCGAGCAGGTGCTGGTCGCCGAGCTGGTGCGCGAGGCCGCCCTCGACGGGCTGCGCGACGAGCTGCCGCACTCGGTGGCGGTGGTGGTCGAGGAGATGGGGCTGCGCGAGGGGCGCCCCGAGGACAAGCCGCTGCTCGACGTGCACGCCAACCTCTACGTCGAGCGCGACTCGCAGAAGGGCATCATCATCGGCCCCAAGGGTGCCCGGCTCCGCACGATCGGCACCACGGCGCGCAAGCAGATCGAGGCGCTCCTCGGCACCCCGGTCTACCTCGACCTGCACGTCAAGATCGCCAAGGACTGGCAGCGCGACCCCCGCCAGCTCCGGAAGCTGGGGTTCTGATGGTTACGCTGCCGGCCCCGCTCGCCGCCTGGCACGCGATCGCCGATCGCCGCGACGCCACCGATCCGGCCGATCTGCTGGCCGACCTGCTCGCCCACGACGTCGTCTTCCGCTCGCCGGCCGTCCACACGCCCCAGGAGGGCCGGGCCCTCACCACGGCGTACCTCTCCGCCGCCCTCGTGGTGCTCGGCCCGACGCTGCGCTACCGGCGGGAGTGGTGGGACGACACCTCGGCGGTGCTGGAGTTCGAGGCCGAGCTCGACGGGTTCACGGTCCACGGGGTCGACATGCTGACGTGGAACGACGCCGGGCGGCTGGTCGACTTCACCGTGATGGTGCGGCCGTTCACGGGGCTGACCCGGCTGATGGAGCTCATGGCGGCCCAGCTGGCCGGCTAGCGCAGCGCCTCGGTCCGGCGGGTCAGTCCGGCGCCCAGCACCGGCCCCAGGTCTGCCCGGCCCGCCACTGCTCGCGGGTCGGCCACTCCCAGCCCCACTCGAAGTCGAGCGCGTCGTCGGCGACCCGGCGCCCGGCGTCCTCGCAGGGCTCCTCGCCCGCGGCCCGGGCGGCACCGACCCCGGGGTAGCGACCGCGCGGCAGGTCGACCGACGAGATCGCGCGCCAGGCGTGGTCGGCGCTGCACAGCACCCGCCGGAAGCCGCGAGCGCCGGGCGCCGCGGTGGCGCACATGCCGTAGCGGGTGCGGCCCTCCGGTGTCGCCAGCGCGTCGGCCAGGCTGCCGCGCACCGTCACCAGGGCGTCGTCGCCGGCCAGGCCCACCACGTCGCAGCGGAACCAGCTCGCGCCGGCGTCCGACTCCTCCAGCGTCGGGGTGAACCACACCGCCCGCAGCATGCTCAGCCGCAGCTCCTCGCGGCTGGTGCCGAGGAAGGACGCCAGCCGGGTCGGGCAGGCGGTGGCCACCTGCCGCTGCACGTGGTCGGAGTCGACCGCGACCAGGTGGCCGTCGACGGTGGTGCGCAGGTCGCCGATCGAGAAGGTCTGGGCGGTGTGGGGGCGCCGGCACGGCACGGTCGGCGCGTCGTTGGTCGGCGCCAGCGCCTGCTCGTGGGTGAGCCGCCGGCAGGCGCCGGGCTCGGGACGCGGTGGCGGGGGCGCGGCGGTGGGGGGCGTGGTCGCCGTCGACTCGCGGGGCTCGTCGTCGGAGGTGCACGCGCCGAGGCCCAGCACCAGCACGACGGTCGCCAGCAGGGCGGGGACGCGAGGACGGCTCGGCGTCACGCGCTCGTCCTCGCCCAGCACACCGAGCGACGGTTGCCTGCGATCCACTCCTCCTCGTGGAAGAAGGTGTAGCCGAACTCGTACTCCGGCGGGTAGTTCAACCAGGCGCCCACCGACTCCGAGCAGAAGTCGCGGGTCGTGACCTCCACCAGCCGGTCGCCCGGATAGGGGTCATCCTCCTCGCCCAGCTTGATGGTCGTGACCGCACGCCAGGTGTGCGGCTCCGAGCACGGGATCTTCGGGGCGTCCTGCACCGACGCGCCCGCCACGCACACCATCCAGCGGTCCTTGGGCCGGCCCTGGAGCAGCCCCTTGGCGGTGGGCGGCAGGTCGACGTAGCGCTGCGACTGCTCGCCGCCGCCGACGATGTCGCAGCGGTACCAGCGTGCGCCCTCGTCCCACGCCTTGCGCGAGGGCCGGAACCACGCCCAGCTCACGACCGTCCGCATCACCAGGCTCTCGTCGGCGCCGACGAACCGCTCGAACGCCGCCCCGCAGGTGCGGTAGGCGAACGCGCCCAGCTCGCGGGCCTCGTAGTCGGCGTCCTCGAGCTCCTCGGGCAGCGGCCCGACCGCGAACGTCTCGGCGTTGTGGCGCTCGGTGCACGGCACCGTGCGGGTCGCGTTGCTGCGCTCGGCGACGTCGTCGGGGGTGAGCACCCGGCAGGCCCCCAGCTCGGGCGGCTCGACCGAGTCGACCTGCTCGCGGTCGGTGTTGGTGCCCTGGCTGGAGTCGCTGCACGCCGAGAGCGCGAGGACGACGCCGAGCGCCAAGGCCAGGCGGAGCACCGGTCGCACGACACGTCCTCCCTCTGACCACTCGTCGCCGGGGGAATCGTACCCGCGGCACCCGCACCCGGTCCCCGTCCCGGCGATGCCCGAGGTCCGCACCGGGCGCGCCCCGCACCGCGCCGTGGCCGGCGAGGTGCGGGGCGCGCATCGGTGGCGGGTCAGAACTCCTCGTCGAAGCCCACCGACCCCGAGACACCGACCTGGTAGGCCGACACCTTGCGCTCGAAGAAGTTCGACAGCTCCTGCACGTCCTGGAGCTCCATGAACGCGAGCGGGTTCTTCGACCCGTAGATGACGGGCAGCCCGAGCCGCTCCATCCGGCGGTCGGCGACGTGCTCGAGGTAGGCACGCATGTCCGCGGTGGAGAGGCCGGCGACACCGCCGCCGAGCAGGTCCTCCGCGAACTGCGCCTCGGCGTCCACGCCGTCGATCAGCATCTGCCGCACCTGCTCGGCCATCCGGTCGTCGAAGAGGTCCGGCTCCTCCTGGCGGACGGTGTCGACGACGTCGAAGGCGAAGGCCATGTGCATCGACTCGTCGCGGAACACCCAGTTGGTGCCGGAGGCCAGGCCGTTGAGGAGCCCCCGCGAGCGCAGGAAGTAGACGTAGGCGAACGCGCCGTAGAAGAACAGCCCCTCGATCACCGCCGCGAAGCAGATCAGGTTCAGCAGGAAGGCGCGCCGGTCGTCCTGCCCGCGCAGCTCCTGCAGCTCGAAGACCGAGTCGATCCAGGTGAAGCAGAAGTCGGCCTTCGCCTTGATGGACGGGATGTTGTCGACGGCGGCGAACGCCTCGTGGCGCTCCCTGTCGTCCGGGACGTAGGTGTCGAGCAGGGTCAGGTAGAACTGCACGTGCACCGC
Source organism: Nocardioides sp. SYSU D00038 (assembly GCF_016924665.1). GTDB lineage: Bacteria > Actinomycetota > Actinomycetes > Propionibacteriales > Nocardioidaceae > Nocardioides. Next base: position 12,976 of record NZ_JAFFJT010000003.1, on the reverse strand, counting down.
CTCCTCGAAGAGCTGCCGGCTGAGGTAGAGCCGGCCCTCGGGGGAGTTGATGTGCTGGTAGAGGTTGAGCACCAGGTTGTTGGCCACGATCGTGTCGCCGGTGGCGAAGAACGCGACCAGCCGCGAGACGAGGTGGCGCTCGGCGTCGGTGAGTCGCTGGAGGTCCTTGAGGTCGGAGTGGAGGTCGACCTCCTCGACGGTCCAGGTGTTCTTGATGGCGTCGCGGTAGCGGTCGTAGAAGTGCGGGTAGCGCATCGGCCGCAGGGTGAGGTTCATGCCCGGGTCGAGCAGCATCCGGGTCTCGGTGTGGTCGCTGGCGGTGGTGGTCACTGGCAGGCCTCGCAGGTCTCGGGGTTCTCGAGCGAGCACGCGAGCGCCTCGGCGTCGGTGTCGCTGGGGATGGTGGTCAGGGGGGTGGTGGGGGCGACGGCGGACGGCAGGGCCGAGACCGTCGTCTGCTGGATGCGGGTCGCCGGGCGCGACCGGAGGTAGTAGGTCGTCTTGAGACCCGACTTCCACGCGTGCAGGTACATCGAGCTGAGCTTCCCGATCGACGGTCCTGCGATGAAGAGGTTGAGCGACTGGCTCTGGTCGATGTACGCCGAGCGCTCGGCGGCCATATCGATCAGCGCCCGCTGGGGGAGCTCCCACGCGGTGCGGAACAGCGCGCGGACGTCGTCCGGCAGCGCCTCGATGCCCTGCACCGAGCCCTCCGCCCGCTTGATCGCCTCCCGGACCTCGGGGGTCCAGAGGCCACGTGCCTTCAGCTCGCCCACCAGCGCGCTGTTGACCTGGAGGAACTCCCCGGAGAGCGTCTCGCGCTTGAACAGGTTGGAGACCTGCGGCTCGATGCACTCGTAGCAGCCGGCGATGCTGGCGATGGTGGCGGTGGGTGCGATGGCGACCAGCAGGGAGTTGCGCAGCCCGTGCTCGGCGATCGCCGCCCGCACCGCGGCCCAGCGCTCGGTCTGGGTCGGGGTCACCGGCCAGTGGTCGGGCTGGAGGACCCCCTGCGCGGCCCGGGTCCCGGCGTACGCCGGGTGGGGGCCGTGCCGGCGCGCGAGCTCGCACGAGACCTCCAGCGCCGTCAGGTACATCTCCTCCTGCACCCTGGTCGACAGGGCGCGCGCCTCCGCGGAGTCGAAGGGCAGGCGGAGCGCGAAGAACACGTCCTGCAGCCCCATCAGGCCCAGCCCCACCGGGCGCCAGCGGGGGTTGGAGGCCGCCGACTCCTCGCTGGGGTAGTAGTTGACGTCGATGACCCGGTCGAGCAGCGGCACCGCCGTGCGCACCGTCGCGCGCAGCCGGTCCCAGTCGACGTCGGAGCGGTCGGCGGTGAGGTGCTGGGCGAGGTTGACCGAGCCGAGGTTGCACACGGCGGTCTCACGGTCGGAGGAGACCTCGATGATCTCGGTGCAGAGGTTCGAGAGGTGGACGACCGGGCCGCCCGGGGAACCGGCGACGGGGTCGCTCGTCTGGTTGCAGGTGCGGTTGGCGGCGTCCTTGAACGTCATCCAGCCGTTGCCGGTCTGGGCCAGCGTGCGCATCATCCTGCCGTAGAGCTCGCGGGCCCGGACCCGTCGGACGAACCGGCCCTCCTCCTCGGCCGCCCGGTACGCCGCGTCGAAGGCCGGGCCCCACAGGTCGGGCAGCTCCGGCGCCTGGTCGGGATCGATGAGCGACCACTCCGCGTCGGCCTCGACCCGGCGCATGAACTCGTCGGGCACCCAGTTGGCGAGGTTGAGGTTGTGGGTGCGGCGGGCGTCCTCGCCGGTGTTGTCGCGCAGCTCGAGGAACTCCTCGATGTCGGGGTGCCACGGCTCGAGGTACACGCACGCCGCACCCTTGCGCCGCCCGCCCTGGTTGACCGCGGCGACGGAGGAGTCGAGGGTGCGCAGGAACGGGACGATGCCGTTGGACTGACCGTTGGTGCCCCGGATGAGGGCACCCCGCGAGCGCACCCTCGAGAAGGCGATGCCGATGCCGCCGGCGAACTTCGAGAGCCGGGCGACCTGCTGGTAGCGGGAGTAGATCGAGTCGAGGTCGTCGCGGGGGCTGTCGACGAGGTAGCACGAGCTCATCTGGGTGTGCCGGGTGCCGGAGTTGAACAGCGTGGGGCTGCTGGGCAGGTAGGCCAGCGAGCTCATCAGCCGGTAGAACTCGATCGCCTCGCCCGGGGTGCGGGCCAGGCCGCACGCCACCCGCAGCAGGAAGTACTGCGGAGTCTCGGTGACCTGGCGGGTCGTGGGGTGGCGCAGCAGGTAGCGGTCGTAGACCGTGCGCAGCCCGAAGTACTCGAACCGCCGGTCGGCGTCCGGGTCGATCGCGAAGTCGAGCTTGCGGGCGTTGTCCTTGACGAACGCCGCGGTGTCGTCGCCGATCGTCCCCTCGGCGTGGCCGAGCGAGACCGACTGGCTGAACGACATCACGCCCTGCCCGCGCACCTCCTTGTCGACGTAGCCGGCCAGCAGCCGGGCGGCGAGCCGCGAGTACTGCGGCTCCTCGCCGATCATCTCGGCCGCCGTCTGGATCGACAGCCGGTCCAGCTCGGCGGTGGTCGCGCCGTCGTAGAGGCCGCTGATGGTGCGGGTGGCGACCCGCATCGGGTCAACGTCGGCGAGGTCGCCGCAGACGCGGTCGACCGCACGGACGATCTTGTTGACGTCGACGGGCTCGGTGTCGCCGTTGCGCTTGCGCACCTGCATGGAGGTGCGCCCTGGTGTCTCGGTGACCGTCACTTCTCTCTCCTCGCGAGATCGGTCGGGACCGGTCGGGTTCGCGAGGGGGGTGACGGAGCGCGCACGCGGCGGCCGGAGGGCCGTCGTCGGCGAGCCGTCGGCCGTCCCACGCAGCCTCCGACCACCGCACCCGGCGGGTGCGGCGCGCTGGCAGGTCTTCGGACTCGTGGGCGCGCCTCCCGATCGCTCGGTCGACCCCTACTGGCCGTCGCTTCCCAGACCCGTGGTGCTCGGTGGTCCAGTGCTTGGTGACGGCGGTCGTTCCCACTCACCGCTGCGGGGCAGTCCCGGACTTCCACCGGGTTCCCTCTTGCCCCACCACGCCTGGCGGACGTGGCGGACCAGCTGCTCGAGCACCATATCTGGTGAATGACAGCGATGTAACCCCCACATCTGGGGTCGCGGGCTAGCCGGCCAGCAGGGCTGCCAGGGTGCCGCCGAGCTCGTACGCCGCGTCGGTGTGCTGCTCGCCCACGTCGCCGAGCACCTCCAGGACCGCCGCCGACTGCGCCCACGGCAGCGCCTGCACGATCGACTGCACCGAGCGCACCGCTCCGGTGGTGTCGTAGCGGCCGTGGACCCACAGCCCGTACGGCTTCCTGCCGCCGCCCCCGCCGCCGGTCGCGGCACCGTCGTCGGCCAGCTCGCCGCCCGCCTCGAGGAAGATCGTGTCGAAGAAGTGCTTGAGCGCGCCGGACATGTAGCCGAAGTTGGCGGGCGTGCCGAGCAGGTAGCCGTCGGCGCCGAGCACCTCGTCGGCCGTCGCCTCCAGCGCCGGCCGCACCACGACCTCGACGCCGGTGATCGCGTCGTCCTGGGCGCCGGCCACCACCGCGTCGGTGAGCCGCTGCACCGTCGGCGTGGGGGAGTGGTGTACGACGAGCAGCCGGGTCACCCGGCCAGCGTAGGACGATCGGTCGCGGCCCCGGTGAAACCTGACGGCCTCCCCAGGCGTCACGTGGTCAGGAGCCGCCTGCCGTGGGGCGGCCACGTGAACGGGAGCCGATGGACGAGCATGACTTCGACGAGTTCTACGCCGCCTCCGCGCAGCGGATCACGAGTCAGGTCTACGCCATGATCGGCGACCGCGACGAGGCGCAGGAGTGCGTGCAGGAGGCGTTCGCCCGGGCCTGGACCGCACGGCGCTCGCTCGCCCACGTGCAGCACCCCGAGGCCTGGGTGCGCACCACGGCGTACCGCCTCGCGGTGAGCCGCTGGCGACGCGCGGTCCGTGGCCGCCGGGCGCCGGACCGGGCGCTCCAGGGCACCGGCACCGTCGCCGGGCCGAGCGAGACCTACGTCGCCGTGGTCGAGGCGCTGCGCCGGCTCCCCGAGGCGCAGCGGCAGGTGGTCGTGCTGCACCACCTCGCCGACCTGCCCGTGCAGGACGTCGCCGCCGAGCTGGGGGTGCCGGTGAACACGGTGAAGACCCGGCTCCGCCGCGGCCGCGCGGCGCTCGCGGAGATCCTCGGTGACGACCCGCCGCCGGAGGGCGGCCCGGGTGCCCGCGTGGTGGAGGAGTGCCGCCGTGGCTGAGCGCTGGCCGCCCCTCGACGACCTTGACCCGCCGGTGTGGGACCTGCCGCCGGCCGCGGAGGTCCGCCGGCGCGGGCAGGACCTGTCCCGCCGTCGCACCCGGACGGCGCTGGGGGCCGCCCTCGGCACCGCGGCGCTGGTCGCGGTGCCTACCTTCCTCGTCGCCGGCGCGGGCGGTGGCGGCACGCCGGTCGCCGACGGACCCGGGCCGCGCTCGGCCTCGAGCAGCGTCGCGACCGACCCGGGGCCCGGCGGGCCGTGGCTCTCCCGCGTGCCGGCCGGACTCGACGTCACGGCGGGCATGACGACCGCGGGCGGCCGCCCGGTCGTGAGCGACCTCGACGACGTCGACGCGGTGCGCAGCAGCCTCTCCTGCGGCGAGGCGCAGTGGGTGCCGGGCCTGCCGCCCGGCGTCTCCGACCTGCGGCTGGCAGTGGGTGACGGAGCGCGCGGCTCCCGCGAGGACCGGCTGCTGCTCGTCTACGCCGACCCCGCCGGGGCCGGTGCGGCCCTGGCCGAGGTGCGCCAGACCGCCGGCGTCTGCGGCGAGGGGCCGGACGGTCGCGAGGCGGCGGTCGCCGACGACGTCCGCGGGGCGGGTGCCGAGGAGTCCTGGGCCTTCGTCGTCTCCGCCGGGAGCCGCACCGAGTCGGTGCTCGCCGTCCGGGTCGGCAACGCGGTGCTCCTCGACCACACCTCGTCGGCGACCGCGCGTCCGGCCGGCTCGGTGGGCGACTGGCTGGCCGGCCGGGTGCGGCCCGTGGTCGACGGGATGTGCGTCTTCGCGGCCGACCCCTGCTGAGGTGAAACCTCGAGGGGGGCCTCGGCGTCTCGAATGCGTCAGACACCGCACAGCCGAAGGAGAAACCCCATGAGGACCACTCACCGGATCGCCACCGGGATCGCCGCGACCTGCCTGGTCGCCGGCTCCGTGGCCGTCGTCGCCACCGGCGGCGCGTCGGCGCTGGTCGCCGAGGACGGTCCGGCCCCCCAACCACGCCTGGCCGCCGCCGAGGCCCCGGCCGACGCCCCCGCGGACGAGGCGCCCGAGGGCATCGCGTCGGCGTCCGCGCCGTACATCCCGGGGGTGTGGCACGTGCCGGCCGACGTCCTGCTGACGGTCGGTCCGGGCGAGTCCCGCTACGTCGGCCCGCAGGGCTCGCTGTTCAACGGTCCCGTCGACGCCGTGAACCGCCGGGTCGACGCCTGGTGGGCCGAGCAGCTCGCCGCCGGCCTCACCCCCGAGGAGGCCGACCGCAAGCTGGCGCGTCTGGGGCGCTGACCCGCACCACCTCGAGAGCCCTCCGTCCCGCCCGGGACGGGGGGCTCTCGTCGTGTCCGGGCCCGGAAATGCACGAGAGCCCGACCGGGAGGGAGGGTGGTCGGGCTCCTGTGCGTCTGCCGGCCGGGAGGGGCCGGGACAGCGGCCAGGGGATCGAAAGGGAGGGAGCAGATCCCGTGGCTCTGACCATCACAACGAGGGGTTCCGGGGTGGGTTACGGGTCTCGCGAACTTTTTTCGTGGCTGATTGCTGGCGCCGGGGCGGCGGCCCGAGCGGCGGTGAGCAGGCCCCCGTCGACGGGGTGCGAACGGCGGCTGAGTCACCGCCGCCGGCGCGGGCCGGGCGGCGGTGAGCAGGCCCCTGTCGACGGGGTGCGAACGGCGGCTGAGTCGCCGCCGCCGCTGCCAGTGAACGAGACCCTCTTGGCTCGTTCCGACGCTCGTCGCCAGCACTCCTCCCACCTCACCCAGCGCTCGCTGGTTGAGGAAGTCGCGCTGGTGACTGTCTAGAACCCCCGTCGGCCGAACGCCCTCCGTCCCCACCGGATGTGGGCTCGGGTATCGCCGAGCCGGCGTTAATTAACGACGGCGCGGCGAAACCGGGGGTTGCCCCCGGGGGGGGTGGGGGGGGGGGTCCCCCCCCGGTGGTGGGGGGTGGGTTTTGCGCCGCGTCGTCTTTAATTACCGCCGGCTCGGCGAAACCTGGGTTGCCCGCATGTGTGGTTGCGGGAGGGCTGGTGTCTGGCTGGGCAACGACTGAGGGACTTCGTCCCTCCTCAACCAGCGATACGCGAGACCCGACCAGGTAGGCGCGCGGGCGCCCCGAGCCACCACCGGAGGGACCCGAGCAACGGCTTCCCCCACCTCACCCAGCGCCGACCTGGCGGATGCGCTAGCGTGGGGCTCGTCATGACGTACGCGCACCTCCTCCTTCGCTGCCGCAGCGAGGTCTGAGCCAGAGCCGGACCCCCTCGCTGCGGAGTGAGTGTGCGCGCCGGCCGCTGAACACCACCAGCAGACCCCGAGGACCTCATGACCATCCGTAGCAGCAACCAGCAGACCAGCGGCATGCCCTTCGAGCGCTACCGCCCCTTCCCGCCGATCGACCTGCCCGACCGCACCTGGCCGAACCGGACCATCACCGCCGCGCCGCGCTGGCTCTCCACCGACCTGCGCGACGGCAACCAGGCGCTCATCGACCCGATGAGCCCGGCGCGCAAGATGACGATGTTCGACCTGCTCGTGAAGATGGGCTACAAGGAGATCGAGGTCGGCTTCCCGGCCGCCTCCGAGACCGACTTCTCCTTCGTGCGCCAGCTGATCGAGGGCGACCACATCCCCGACGACGTGACGATCAGCGTGCTGACCCAGGCCCGCGAGGACCTGATCGAGCGCAGCGTGCAGTCGCTGGTCGGCGTGCCCCGGGCCAACATCCATCTCTACAACGCGCTGGCGCCGCTGTTCCGCAGGGTCGTGTTCCACGCGAGCAACGACGAGATCAAGGACATCGCCACCCGCGGCACCGAGATCGTGATGAAGAACGTCGAGTCCTACCTCGACGCCACGGTGATCGGCTACGAGTACAGCCCGGAGATCTTCACCTCCACCGAGCTGCCGTTCTCGCTCGAGGTCTGCGAGGCCGTCAGCGACGTCTGGCAGCCCGAGGACGGCCGCGAGATCATCCTCAACCTGCCCGCCACCGTCGAGTCGGCCACCCCGAACGTCTACGCCGACCAGATCGAGTGGTTCTCGCGCCAGCTGACCCGCCGCGAGAACACCGTGATCAGCCTGCACCCCCACAACGACCGCGGCACCGCCGTCGCCGCCACCGAGCTGGCGATGATGGCCGGCGCCGACCGGGTCGAGGGCTGCCTGTTCGGGCACGGCGAGCGCACCGGCAACGTCTGCCTGGTCACCCTCGGCATGAACCTGTTCAGCCAGGGCGTCGACCCGATGATCGACTTCAGCGACATCGACGAGATCCGCCGCACGGTCGAGTACTGCACCCAGCTGCCGGTGCACCCGCGCCACCCCTACGCCGGCGACCTGGTCTACACGGCGTTCTCCGGCTCCCACCAGGACGCGATCAAGAAGGGGCTCGAGGACCTCGACCGCCGGGCGGCCGAGCAGGGCGTGCCCGTCGGCGAGCTGCCGTGGGAGGCGCCGTACCTGCCGATCGACCCCAAGGACGTCGGCCGCACCTACGAGGCCGTGATCCGGGTCAACAGCCAGTCCGGCAAGGGCGGCGTGGCCTACATCCTCAAGGCCGAGCACAAGCTCGACCTGCCGCGGCGCGCGCAGATCGAGTTCAGCCGGGTCGTGCAGGAGCGCACCGACGCCGAGGGCGGCGAGATGACGCCCGAGGCGATCTGGGAGGTGTTCCGCAGCGAGTACCTCGACCGGGTGACGCCGCTCCAGCTCAACTCGGTGCACACCTCCAGCGCGGCCGGCGAGAAGGACGCGCTCGACGTCAACGTCTACGTCGACGGCGAGCTGCACACCCTCCACGGCGAGGGCAACGGACCGATCGCGGCGTTCGTGAGCGCGATCAACGGGCTCGAGCAGGCGGCGGCCCAGGGCTGGGACGTCCGGGTGCTCGACTACGCCGAGCACGCGCTCAGCGCCGGCGGCGACGCGATGGCCGCGGCGTACGTCGAGTGCTCGGTGGGCGACCAGATCTGGTGGGGCGTCGGCATCGACGCCAACATCGTCACCGCCTCGCTCAAGGCCGTGATCAGCGCGGTCAACCGGGCCACGGGCCACTGATCCGCGCCGCCCGGCCGGCCCGCTCGTCTAGATTGCCTGCATGCTTGTCTCCGAGCGGGTCGGCCAGCTCTTCCTCGACGGCGACGACGGTCGCGACCGCCTGGAGTACACCGAGTACGGCGCCGGCGACGCGTGGGTGGTGCTGGTCCACAGCCAGCTGATGCCGCGGCGGATGCACCAGCCGCTGGCCCGGGCCCTGGCCGCCGAGGGGCTGCACGTGGTCACCGTCGACCTGCTCGGGCACGGCCGCTCCGACCGGCCCGCCGACCCGCGGGTCTACTCCGCGACCGCGTTCGGCCGCCAGGTGGTGGCACTGCTCGACCACCTCGGCGCGGAGCGCGCCGTCGTGGGCGGCACCTCGCTGGGCGCCAACGTCTCGCTCGAGGTGGCGGTGCTCGCCCCGGAGCGGGTGGCCGGGCTGGTGCTGGAGATGCCGGTGCTCGACAACGCGGTGGAGGCGGCGATCCTCGCCTTCGGGCCGCTGCTGTTCGCCGCCCGGTTCCTGCCGTTCACCGTCAACGGCCTGCGGCGGATCACCCGCCCGGTGCCCCGCGGCGTCGTGCCGTTCTGGGCCGGCATCGCGCTCGACACGCTCGACCAGCGCGCCGACTCGATGGCCGCCGTCGTGCACGGCCTGTTCTTCGGGCGGGCCGCGCCGTCGTCGGCCGAGCGCCGCGCGATCACCGCGCCGGCGCTGGTGGTGGGCCACCCCGCCGACCCGGTGCACCCCGCCGCCGACGCGGCGATGCTCGCCGAGGAGCTGCCGCACGCGACGTTCGTGCGGGCCCGTTCGATCGTGGAGTGGCGGCTGCGCCCGGAGCGGCTCAACCGGGCCGCGGTGGAGTTCGTGCTCGGCTGCCTGGAGGCCGCGCCCGCGGTGCGCCGCCGCCGGGTGACTTCCTGAGCCCGGCAGAATGGTGGGGTGCCTCTCTACCGCGACGAGGCGATCGTGCTGCGCACCCACAAGCTGGGTGAGGCCGACCGCATCATCACCCTCCTGACCCGGGGTCGGGGGCGGGTGCGCGCGGTGGCCAAGGGCGTGCGCCGGACGTCGTCGCGGTTCGGCTCGCGCCTCGAGCCGTTCACCCACGTCGACCTCCAGCTGGCCGAGGGGCGCAACCTCGACACGATCACCCAGGCCGAGACGCTCAGCCCGTTCTCGGCCGAGCTCGGCCACGACTACGAGCGCTACACCGCCGGCACCGTGATGCTCGAGACCGCCGAGCGGCTGGTCTCCGAGGAGGGCGAGCCCGCGGTGCAGCAGTTCCTGCTGCTCGTCGGGGGGCTGCGCGCGATGGCGTCGGGGCTGCGCCGTCCCGGCCACGTGCTCGACTCCTACCTCCTGCGCTCGCTCTCGGTGGCTGGCTACGCGCCGTCGTTCCGCGCCTGCGCCCACTGCGGGCTGGAGGGGCCGCACCGCTGGTTCAACCCCGCGATGGGCGGGATGCTCTGCGCGACCTGCCGGGTGCCGGGCTCGGCCTCGCCGGCGCCCGACACCATCCGGCTGATGGGCGCGCTGCTCGCCGGCGACTGGTCCACCGTCGAGGCGGCCGACGCGCGCACGGTCCGCGAGGCGTCGGGCCTGGTGGCGGCGTACCTCCAGTGGCACCTCGAGCGCGGCCTGCGCTCGCTGGAGCACGTCGAGCGCTGACGCCCCGGCCCGGCGACGACCGCGCCCCGGACTACGCTGACCGATCGTGAAGCGCACCGTCCGCCAGCCCACGCCGCACCCGTCGGGCGCGACCCCGCCGCCGGTTCCCCGGGAGCTGGTGCCGCGGCACGTCGCGGTGGTGATGGACGGCAACGGCCGCTGGGCCAAGGAGCGGGGCCTGCCCCGCACCCGGGGCCACGAGGAGGGCGAGAGCTCGCTGTTCGACGTCGTCGAGGGGGCCATCGAGATCGGCGTGCGGGCGATCTCGGCCTACGCCTTCTCCACCGAGAACTGGTCGCGCTCACCCGACGAGGTCAAGTTCCTCATGGGCTTCAACCGCGACGTGATCCGCCGCCGCCGCGACGAGATGCACGAGCTGGGGGTGCGGGTGCGCTGGGCCGGCCGGGCGCCCCGCCTGTGGCGCTCGGTCATCAAGGAGCTCCAGGTGGCCGAGGAGCTGACCCGCGACAACGACGTGCTGACGCTGACCATGTGCGTCAACTACGGCGGCCGCGCCGAGCTCGCCGACACGGCCCGGGCGATCGCCCGCGAGGTGGCTGCCGGTCGGCTCAATCCCGAGAAGATCGACGAGAAGGTGTTCGCCCGCCACCTCTACGTGCCCGAGGTCTCCGACGCCGACCTGGTCTGGCGCACCTCGGGGGAGCAGCGGCTCTCGAACTTCCTGCTGTGGCAGGCGGCGTACAGCGAGCTGGTCTTCACCGACGTGCTGTGGCCCGACGTCGACCGGCGGCACCTGTGGGCCGCGATCGACGAGTACGCCCGCCGCGACCGGCGCTACGGCGGCGCCCAGCCGAACCCCCAGCCGACTCCCCAGCCGGGCTGATCCCTCAGACGCAGTCGGGGCAGGTGCCGAAGACCTCGAGGGTGTGGCTGACCTCGGTGAAGCCGTGGCCGTCGGCGATGGCGCGGGTCCAGCGCTCCACGGCCGGGCCCTCCACCTCGACGGTCCGCCCGCAGGTGCGGCAGACCAGGTGGTGGTGGTGGGTGTCGGAGCAGCGGCGGTAGACCGCCTCACCGTCCTCCGTGCGCAGCACGTCGACCTGGCCGGCGTCGGCGAGGCCGCGCAGCGTGCGGTAGACGGTGGCCAGGCCCACGGGGTCGCCGCGGCGGGCGAGCAGCTCGTGGATGTCCTGGGCGGAGCGGAAGTCGTCGAAGGAGGTCATCGCCTCGACCACCGCCAGCCGCTGGCGGGTCGGACGCAGGCCCCCGGAGCTCCCGTCAGTGCTCGTCATAGTGGCCTCCGTGCACCGCGTGGCGGTGGCCGTCGTGGACGTAGTCGACGTGGTCGCCGTGCGGCACGGCGACGTGCCCGCAGTCGGGGCCGTGGTCGTGGGGGTGCTGCTCGTCGACCCGCTCGACGGGCACGTCGTCGACCGCCGGGAACGGCGCGGTCAGCCGGCGCCGGTGGCGCAGCCAGGCCCCCACCGGCCAGGTGGTGACGAAGCCGGCCAGCGAGAGCAGCACGATCGTGGGGCCGGGCGCGACGGTCGCGTGGAACGATGCCCAGGCCGAGAGCACCAGCCCGCCGACGGAGGCGAGGACGCCGAGCACCATCGCCGCGCCCAGGGTGGTGCGGAACGACCGGGTGAGCTGCTGGGAGGTGGCGACCGGCACCACCATGAGCGCCGAGACCAGCAGCAGCCCGACCGTCCGCATCGCGACGGTCACGCTCACCGCCGCGAGCACGGCCACCAGCAGGTTGTAGTAGCGGATCCGCAGCCCGGCGACCTGGGCGAACTCCTGGTCCTGCGCCACCGCGAACAGCTGCGGCGACAGGCCAACGCACACCAGTGCGGTGACCGCGGCCAGCACCATCACCACCACGATGTCGGTCACGTTGATGGTGGTGATCGAACCGAAGAGGAAGCCCTGCAGCACCGAGGCGCTCTCGCCGGCGATGCCGGTGATGAGCACGCCGCCGGCCAGGCCGCCGTAGAACAGCAGCGCGAGCGCGACGTCGCCGTTGGTGTTGCCGCGCTCGCGGATCACCTCGATGACGACCGCACCGAGCACGGCGACCGCCACGGCGGTCCAGGTCGGGGAGGCACCGGTGAGCAGGCCGAGGGCGACACCGGTGACGGCGACGTGGCCGATGCCGTCACCCATCAGCGCCAGGCGGCGCTGCACGAGGTAGGTGCCGACCGCGGGGGCGGCGAGACCGGTGAAGAACGCCGCGATCAGCGCGCGCTGCATGAAGTCGAGGGTGAAGAGCTCGGTGAAGGTCATCGCCGGCCCTCCAGCGGGGAGGAGATCCGGGGGGCGTGGTCGACGACGGCCTCGGCGACCCGGTGGTGGTGGTCGTGCCCGTGGTGGTCGACCTCGACCGGTGGCCCGTCGCGGACGATCCGGCCGTCGCTCATCACCACGGCCCGGTCGACCAGCGGTGCGAGCGGGCCGAGCTCGTGGGCGACCAGCACCACGGTGGCCCCGCGCGCCTTGAGCTGCGCGAGGGCGTCGGCGAGGGCGCGCTGGTTGGCCTGGTCGACGCCGGCGGTGGGCTCGTCGAGGAAGAACAGCTCCGGCTGCCCGGCGAGCGCGCGGGCGATCAGCACCCGCTGCTGCTGACCGCCGGAGAGGTGGGAGACGCCGTCGCGGGCCCGGTCGCGCAGGCCGACCACCCCGAGGGCGTCGTCGACCGCCCGGCGGTCGGCCGCCGAGAGAGGGCGCAGCAGGCGCCGCCGGGTGAGCCGGCCCGAGGCCACCACCTCCCACACCGAGGCCGGGACGCCGGAGGCGGCGCCGACCCGCTGGGGCACGAACCCGATCCGGTGCCAGTCGCGGAACCGGTCGAACGGGGTGCCGAACAGCTCCAGGCTGCCGCTCGCCAGCGGCCGCAGCCCGGTGAGCGCGCGCACCAGCGTCGACTTGCCCGAGCCGTTGGCGCCGAGCACCACCACGAACTCGCCGGCGTCGACCGTGAGGTCGACGCCGCGGACGATCGGCCGGCCGCCGATGGCCACCGAGCCACCGGCCAGCCGGACGG
>NZ_JAFFJT010000002.1 GCF_016924665.1 Nocardioides sp. SYSU D00038 | reverse complement strand
TTTTGCCCCCGGCGTTGGCGCCCCCCCCCACCACCAACCCGCCGGGTCTCCCCGGGGGGGCCCCCGCCGCGGACGATCGGCCGGCCGCCGATGGCCACCGAGCCACCGGCCAGCCGGACGGGAGGGGCGCTCACGGGCACGCGTTGGCCTCCTGCAGGGCGCTCAGGTTCTGCTCCATCAGGCTCAGGTAGTCCTCGTCCTCGGTCTCGGCGGTGAGGCCCTCGACCGGGTCGAGCACCGCCGTGGCGAGGCCGAGGTCCTCCGCGAGCGTACGCGTCAGCCGGGGGCTGGCGAGCCGCTCGCTGAACACGGTGGTGATGCCGAGCTCCTCGATCAGCTCCTGGAGCCGGCCCAGGTCGGCCGGGGTCGGCTCGGCGTCGGGGGAGAGGCCGGCGACCGGGGCGAACTCCAGGCCGTACTTGCCGAGGTAGCCGAAGGCGTCGTGCGACACCACCACCGTGGTGCGCTCGCAGCCGGCCAGCCCGTCGGCGTAGGCCTCGTCGAGTGCGGTCAGGTCGGCGCGGAGCTCGGCGGCGTTGTCGGCGTAGGTGTCGGCGTGGTCGGGGTCGAGGTCGGAGAGCTCCTCGGCCACCGCGTCGCCGAGCTCGGCCATCCGCAGCGGGTCCTGCCAGAAGTGCGGGTCGAGGCCGCCGGCGTGGTCGTGGTCGTGGCCGTCGTCCTCGGTGTGCCCCTCCTCCTCGGCGTGCTCGTCCTCGTGCCCGGCCTCGTCCTCGTGGGCGGCCTCGTCCTCGTGGGCGGCCTCGTCCTCGTGGGCGGCCTCGTCCTCGTGGGCGTCGGCGTGCTCGTCCTCGGCGTGCTCCTCGTCGACGGTGCGGAGCCCGACCACCTCGGCGGCGTCGAGCACCACGCCCTCGGCGTTCTGCTCCACGGCGTCGTCGATGGCGGGCTGGAAGTCCTTCTCGAAGACCACGAGGTCGGCCTCGGTGATCTCGGCGGTCTCCTTGATGGTCGGCTCGAGGTCGTGCGGCTCGGCCCCGGGCGAGGTCAGCGTCGTGACCTCGGCGAGGTCGCCCGCCACCCGCTGCGCGACGTACTGCAGGGGATAGAACGCCGCCGCGACGCGCGGGCCGTCCTCGGTGGCGGAGGAGTCCGAGAACGCGGCACAGCCGCTGGCGAGCAGGACACCGGGTAGCAGCACGGCGAGCAGGGGAGCAGGCAACCTCATGAGAACGATTCTCAACCTTGGTGAGAACCATTGTCAAACTGGCAGGGACTAGGCTCGGGTCGTGATCGTGGTGAACCGGTTCCGGGTGCCCGAGGCGGAGGGCGAGGCGTTCCGCGGCCGGCTCGGCGCCGCGCTCGCGGCGCTGGCCGAGCGCCCCGGGCACCTCACCGGCACCATCGGCCGCAACGTCGACGACCCCACGCTGTGGGTGCTCACCACCACCTGGGAGCACGTCGGCGCCTACCGCCGCGCGCTGTCGGCGTACGACGTGAAGCTGCACGCCGTCCCGGTGCTCGGCCGGGCCCTCGACGAGCCCAGCGCCTACGAGGTCGTCGACGGCGACACCGTGCTGAATGCCGCCGAACCCCGGTCGATAGGCTGAGCGCCCACCCATCAGCGCCCGGGTCGGCAGCCAGCCGGCCCCGCGACCAGCAGGAGCACCACTCGTGGCCAAGCCGCCCGCAACCACCGTCGACACCGTCGTCTCCCTCGCCAAGCGGAGGGGCTTCGTCTACCCGTGCGGCGAGATCTACGGCGGCACCCGCTCCGCGTGGGACTACGGCCCGCTCGGCGTGGAGCTGAAGGAGAACATCAAGCGCCAGTGGTGGAAGTCGGTCGTGCAGATGCGCGACGACGTCGTCGGCCTCGACTCCTCGATCATCCTGCCGCGGCAGACCTGGGAGGCCAGCGGGCACGTCGAGACGTTCTCCGACCCGCTGACCGAGTGCCAGGCGTGCCACAAGCGGTTCCGGGCCGACCACCTCGCCGAGGAGTACGCCGAGAAGAAGGGCGTCGACGAGTCCGAGGTCGACCTGGCCAAGCTCGCCTGCCCCAACTGCGGCACCCGCGGCGCCTGGACCGAGCCGCGGCAGTTCTCCGGCCTGCTCAAGACCTACCTCGGCGTGATCGAGGACGAGTCGGGCCTGCACTACCTGCGGCCCGAGACCGCGCAGGGCATCTTCCTGAACTTCCCCAACGTGGTGACCTCGAGCCGCCAGAAGCCGCCGTTCGGCATCGCCCAGATCGGCAAGAGCTTCCGCAACGAGATCACACCCGGCAACTTCATCTTCCGCACCCGCGAGTTCGAGCAGATGGAGATGGAGTTCTTCGTCAAGCCGGGCGAGGACGAGGAGTGGCACCAGTACTGGATCGACGAGCGCACCCGTTGGTACACCGACCTCGGCATCGCGCCCGACAACCTGCGCCACTACGAGCACGCGCAGGAGAAGCTCAGCCACTACTCCAAGCGCACCGTCGACATCGAGTACCGCTTCGGGTTCACCGGCTCGGAGTGGGGTGAGCTCGAGGGCATCGCCAACCGCACCGACTTCGACCTCACCACCCACGGCAAGCACTCCGGCCAGGACCTCAGCTACTTCGACCAGGCCGCCGACGAGCGCTACGTGCCCTACGTCATCGAGCCCGCGGCGGGGCTCTCGCGCAGCCTGATGACCTTCCTCGTCGACGCCTACACCGAGGACGAGGCGCCCAACACCAAGGGCGGGGTCGACAAGCGCACCGTGCTCCGCCTCGACCCGCGCCTGGCCCCGGTGAAGGTCGCCGTGCTGCCGCTGAGCCGCAACACCGACCTGTCGCCCAAGGCCCGCGACCTGGCCGCCGAGCTGCGGCGCAGCTGGAACGTCGACTTCGACGACTCGGGCGCCATCGGCCGCCGCTACCGGCGCCAGGACGAGATCGGCACGCCGTTCTGCGTCACCGTCGACTTCGAGACCCTCGACGACCACGCGGTCACCATCCGCTCGCGCGACACCATGGCCCAGGAGCGGGTGCCGCTCGACGGCGTCTCCGCCTGGTTCGCGGCGCGTCTGCTCGGCTGCTGACGAGGGCCGACGTGCACAATGACCGCATGCCTCGCCCCGCCCGCCACCGCCTCGCCCTCGCCACGGCGCTGACCTGCGGGCTCGCCGGGCTGGCCGCGTGCTCGGGTGACGACGAGCCCACCGACGAGCCCACGTCGTCGTCCGACGCCGGGGAGTCGCCGTCGGTCGAGCCGCCGTACCTCCCGGTGCCGGCGGGGGTCGAGCTCAGCGAGCAGGGCAGCGAGCTGGCCGTCGGCGAGAGTGCCGTGGTGGCCTACCAGCCCCGTCAGGAGGCGGTCGGCGTGCTCGAGGTGACCGTCGACCGGCTGGAGCGGACGACGTTCAAGAAGTCGTTCGCCGGTTGGCAGCTCTCGGCCGACAACCGCAAGGCGAACCCCTACTTCGTGCGTGCCACGGTCACCAACCGCGGCGAGACCGACCTCGGCGGCCGCCCGGTGCCGCTCTACATCGTCGACGGCACCGACACCCTCATCGAGGCGACCCGGTTCAAGAGCACGTTCGCCCCGTGCACCCCCGGCGAGTTCCCGAAGAAGTTCCCACCCGGCCGGACCAAGAAGGTCTGCCTGGTCTACCTCTCGCCCGACAAGGGCGACCTCGTCGCCGTCAGCTTCCGCCCCACCCAGGAGTTCGACCCCATCACCTGGTCCGGCGAGGTGCTCGAGCCGGAGCCGAAGAAGCCGAAGGGCAAGGGCAGGCCCAACCGCTGACGGGAGGGCGTTCGGCCGGCGGGGGTTTCGAGACAGTCGCTAGCGCGACTTCCTCAACCACCGGTGCTCGCTGGTTGAGGAGGGACGAAGTCCCGTCTCGAAACCCGGTGGGACGACAGCCCTCCCTCGACCACCGGTGGCGCCGCTCGATTGGCCCGGCACCCGACGACCGCGGACAATGGAGTTCGTGACCACCCTGCCCCGCGACCTCACCCTCGGGTCGTTGCGCGTCCAGACGCCGGTGGTGCTGGCGCCGATGGCGGGGATCACCAACGCCGCCTACCGCCGGCTCTGCGCCGAGCAGGGGGCCGGTCTCTACGTCTGCGAGATGATCACCTCCCGCGGCGTGGTCGAGCGCGACGCCACCACCCTCGGCATGCTGGTCTTCGACGAGCTCGAGACCGTGCGCTCCGTGCAGCTCTACGGCACCGACCCGGTCTACGTCGGCAAGGCCACCGAGATCCTCTGCGCGGAGTACGGCGTGGGCCACGTCGACCTGAACTTCGGCTGCCCGGTGCCCAAGGTCACCCGCAAGGGCGGCGGGGGAGCGCTGCCGTGGAAGCGGACGCTGCTCGGCGAGATCCTCGAGCACGCGGTTGCGGCCGCGGCGCCGTACGGCGTGCCGGTGACGATGAAGACGCGCAAGGGCATCGACGACGATCACCTCACCTACCTCGACGCCGGACGGATCGCGCAGGAGGCGGGCTGCGCCGCCATCGCCCTGCACGGTCGGACCGTGGCCCAGGCCTACTCGGGGCGGGCCGACTGGGACGCGATCGGCGCCCTGGTCGAGCACGTCGACATCCCGGTGCTCGGCAACGGCGACATCTGGGAGGCGGCCGACGCCGTCCGGATGGTCGAGGAGACCGGGGCCGCCGGCGTGGTGGTCGGCCGCGGCTGCCTGGGCCGACCGTGGCTTTTCCGCGACCTCGCGGCGGCGTTCGCGGGCGAGCAGGTCGCCACGCTGCCGCGGCTGGGCGAGGTCACCGCGATGATGCGCCGTCACGCCGAGCTGCTCTGCCACCACCTGGGCGAGGAGCGGGGCTGCAAGGAGTTCCGCAAGCACGTGTCGTGGTACCTCAAGGGCTTCGCGGTGGGCGGTGAGGTGCGGCGCTCGCTGGCCCTGGTCGCGACCCTGGCCGACCTCGACGACCGCCTCTCCGGGCTCGACCCCGACGAGGAGTTCCCGGCCTCCGAGCTGGGCGCCCCGCGGGGCCGTCAGGGCTCGCCGCGCGAGCGGGTGGTGCTGCCGGAGGGCTGGCTCGACGACACCGACGGCACCGGCTCTGGCCTGGCCGAGGACGCCCACGAGGTCACCGGAGGCTGAGCCGGACCCCGCTGTGGACAGGGGCTGGGGTGACGAAGGCCACCTGTGGTTGAATCCTCGACGATTGGGATTGCCCGACGAGGTGTGTTTCAGTCGATGTTCGCGCGGGGAGCCACAGCGACCTGCGCGGTGCAATGTCCGCAACAGCGAAGGAATCAGCGCGTGGCAGACCATCGCCACAAGCGGGAGCTCCCAGCCCGTAACCGTCCGAGCGGCGTCGCCATCATGGCTCCCCTCGCGGTGCTCGCAACCGCCGTGACCATCCCGATCGGGATGGCGCTGGGCGGCGGCGCCTCCCCGTCCCAGTCCCCCTCCGCCGGAGCCGGTATCGGCGCCGCGGCCGACGTCGGCACCCGCGAGGGCGCGCCCGTGAGCCGCAGCAACAGCCGGGTGGCCCCGCCCCGCACCTACTCGGTCAAGGCCCCGGCGCTGACCTCCAAGGTCGCGACCAAGGCCGCCATCCGGGCCGCCAAGCAGAAGAAGACCCAGCTCTGGACCACCGAGGACCTCAACCTCTGGGCCGAGCCGGGCAAGAAGGCCGAGAAGGTCGGCGAGATCCCCGCCGCCGAGCAGGTCCTGGTCACCGGCCGGATGCTCTGGGGCCGGGTCGAGGTCGTCGTCGACGGCAAGTCGCGCTGGGTCACCGACGGCTTCCTGGCCACCGAGAAGCCGTTCTCGATCGGCGCCCCCTGCACCAACGGCACCAGCGTGCCCTCGGGCGTCAGCCCCAACATCGTCAAGGTCCACGAGGCCGTCTGCGGCAACTTCCCGGAGATCTCCGTCTACGGCACGTTCCGCAGCGACGGTGAGCACAGCCAGGGCCTGGCCGTCGACATCATGGTCAGCGGTGACCGCGGCTGGGAGGTCGCGGAGTTCGTGCGCGAGCACTACGCCGAGCTCGGCGTCAATTACCTCATCTACTCCCAGCAGATCTGGTCGGTCGAGAGGTCGTCCGAGGGCTGGCGCGGCATGTCCGACCGCGGCTCCGCGACGGCCAACCACTACGACCACGTCCACGTCACCACGTACTGATCCGCGTGGAGCGCGCCCTCGTCCGTGGTGACGTGGGCGTGCGAGGTGTGGTTGAGCGCCGACCCGGCGGTACTGCCGCGGAGGAGCGAAGCGGGGGAGTGGCCGTAGCGCCGGGTCGGCGCAAGGCCAGCCGACGTCCAACCGGACAGACAGCCCGGCGAGCGCAGCGAGCACGGGCGCACGCCGTGGACGGGCCCCATCACCGGCGGCCTCGCGGCCGACCACCCACTCCGTCGGCTGCACCGCCTAGAGTCGACCCCGCCATGGACACCGCCGAGCTCTACGACGACCACGACCGCGAGCGGCTGGTCCCCGAGCCGCCGAAGCGGGTCGACGCGCCGGTGCGGACGGCGTTCGAGCGCGACCGGGCCCGGCTGGTGCACGCGGCGGCGTTCCGGCGGCTGGCGGCCAAGACCCAGGTGGTGGGGCCGCAGACCGACGACTTCGTCCGCAACCGGCTGACCCACAGCCTCGAGGTGGCCCAGGTGGCGCGCGACCTGTCCAAGGCGCTCGGCAGCCAGCCCGACATCGCCGAGACCGCGGCGCTGGCCCACGACCTCGGGCACCCGCCGTTCGGCCACAACGGCGAGCGGGTGCTCGCCGAGCTGAGCGAGCCGTGCGGCGGCTTCGAGGGCAACGCCCAGACGCTGCGGCTGCTGACCCGGCTGGAGGCCAAGACCGTCGACGCCGACGGCCGCTCGGTGGGGCTGAACCTCACCCGGGCCACCCTCGACGCCTGCACCAAGTACCCGTGGCCGCGCGAGCACGCCGAGCGGCCGGCCGGCGTGCACGCCGACGGCTCGCCCCGGGTGATCCGCAAGTTCGGGGTCTACGACGACGACAAGCCGGTCTTCGGCTGGGTGCGCGACGGCGCACCTCTCGACGGCGGCGGGATCCGCCAGTGCCTGGAGGCGCAGGTGATGGACCTCGCCGACGACGTCGCCTACTCCGTCCACGACGTCGAGGACGGCGTGGTGGCCGGCCGGGTCGACCTGACCCGCCTCGACACCGCGGCGGTGTGGACGACGGTGCGCGACTGGTACCTGCCCGCCGCCACCGACGACGAGCTCGACGCGGCGCTGGCCGGGCTGCGGGCCCAGGCGAGCTGGCCCGACGTCGCCCACGACGGGTCGCGACGGGCGCTGGCCGCGCTGAAGAACCTGACCAGCGACCTGATCGGCCGGTTCTGCGGGGCCGTGCAGCACGCCACCTTCGGCGCGGCCGAGGGGCCGTTCGTGCGCTACCGCGCCGACCTGGTCGTGCCCCACGAGACCCGGCTCGAGGTGGCGATCCTCAAGGGGATCGCGGCCCACTACGTCATGCAGGCCGAGGACCGGGTCGCGCTGATGGTGCGCCAGCGCACCCTGCTGGCCGAGCTGGTCGAGGAGCTGCTGCGCCGCGGGCCCGACGCCCTCGAGCCGCCGTACGCCGGCGACTGGCGCGCCGCCGACGACGACCGGGCCCGGCTGCGGGTGGTGGTCGACCAGGTCGCCTCGCTCACCGACGCCAGTGCGGTCGCCTGGCACCGCGAGCTGGTGGCGTCCCGATGAGCGCCCCGCTCGTCTGGCTGCCGTTCGAGCCGGAGCAGCTGGGCGACCCGCCCGACTCGCTGCGCTACGAGGTGGTCGACACCCTCGACCAGGTGCCCGACTCGGTCTCCGAGGTCGAGCTCTGGGTGCCCCCGTACCTGATGTCGTCCGACGTCGCCGACGTGCTGCCCCGGATGACCTCGCTCCGGGTGGTGCAGACCCTGACCGCGGGCGTCGACAACGTCCGCGACCGGGTGCCCGACGGGGTCACGCTCTGCAACGGCCGCGGCATCCACGACACCTCCACCGCCGAGCTCGCGCTGACGCTGGTGCTGGCGGCGATGAACGGCGTGCCGACCTTCGTGCGCGACCAGGACCGCCACCTGTGGCCGCCGACCTGGCGCACCGCGCTGGCCGACCGCCGGGTGCTGCTGGTCGGCACCGGCTCGGTGGGCCGGGCGATCGAGGCACGGCTGGCGCCGTTCGAGGTCGACGTGGTGCGGGTGGCCCGCACCGCCCGCGACGGCGTGCACGCCATCGACGAGCTGCCCGACCTGCTGCCCGACGCCGACGTGGTGATCCTGGTCGTCCCGCTCACCGACGAGACCCGCGGCCTGGTCGACGCCGACCTGCTCGGCCGGATGAAGGACGGCGCGCTGCTGGTCAACCTGGCCCGCGGCGCGGTCGTGGTCACCGAGGACCTGGTCGATGCACTGCGCTCGGGCCGGATCCGGGCCGCGGTCGACGTCACCGACCCCGAGCCGCTGCCGTCCGGCCACCCGCTCTGGGACGCCCCCAACCTGCTGGTCTCGCCCCACGTCGGCGGGGCGTCCACGGCGATGTGGCCGCGCGCGCACCGGCTGGTGCGCGACCAGCTGTACCGCTTCGCCGCCGGCGAGCCGCTGGCCAACGTGATGACCGGCGCCTACTGATCCCCACCCGTCGTGGCCGCCCGGTCCGCCCCGGTGGCGGCCGCCGTAGACTCGCCGCGTGGCAGGCCGGATCCGTGAGGAGAGCATCCAGGAGGTGCGGGAGAAGGCCCGGATCGACGAGGTCGTCTCCCAGTACGTCACGCTCCGCAACGCCGGCTCGGGGTCGATGAAGGGCCTGTGCCCGTTCCACGACGAGAAGTCGCCCTCGTTCAACGTCCGCCCCTCCCACGGAACGTTCCACTGCTTCGGCTGCGGGGAGGGCGGCGGAGTCATCGACTTCGTCATGAAGATCGACGGCCTGGGCTTCATCGAGACCGTCGAGCGGCTCGCCGACCGGTTCGGCGTCGTGCTCAAGCGCGAGGAGGGCGACGGTCGCGACGACCGTCCCCGCGGCCCGGCCCGCGGCAAGCTGGTCGAGGCGCACCGGGTGGCCCAGGAGTTCTACGCCGAGCAGCTGCTCACCCCG
The DNA here is from genome assembly GCF_016924665.1 of Nocardioides sp. SYSU D00038. GTDB lineage: Bacteria > Actinomycetota > Actinomycetes > Propionibacteriales > Nocardioidaceae > Nocardioides. The sequence continues at coordinate 9,166 of NZ_JAFFJT010000002.1, read as the reverse complement.
GCCGCCCAGGTGGCCCGCCAGTTCCTCAGCGACCGCGGCTTCGACGCGGCCGCCGCCGAGACGTTCGGTGTCGGCTACTCACCCCGCGACGGCGAGGTGCTCTACCGCCACCTGCGCCAGCGCGGCTTCTCCGACGACGAGGTCGTCGCCGCCGGCCTGGTGGCGGTCGGGCGGTCGCCGTACGACCGGTTCCGGGGGCGGCTGATGTGGCCGATCCGCGAGGCGAGCGGCGACACGATCGGGTTCGGAGCGCGGCGCATCCACGACGACGACCGGATCGAGGCCAAGTACCTCAACACCTCCGAGACGCCCATCTACAAGAAGAGCCAGGTGCTCTACGGCATCGACCTGGCCCGCAAGGAGATGGGGCGCACCTCGCAGGCGGTCGTGGTCGAGGGCTACACCGACGTGATGGCCTGCCACCTGGCCGGCGTCGGCACCGCCGTCGCCACCTGCGGCACGGCGTTCGGCGACGAGCACGCCAAGGTGCTGCGCCGGTTCATGGCCGACCACGAGGAGTTCCGTGGCGAGGTCATCTTCACCTTCGACGGCGACGCCGCCGGGCAGAAGGCGGCGCTGCGCGCGTTCGGCGGCGACCAGAACTTTGTCTCCCAGACCTACGTCACCGTCGAGCCCAGCGGCATGGACCCCTGCGACCTGCGGATCAAGGAGGGGGACGCCGCCGTCCGCGAGCTGGTGGCACGGCGGGTGCCGCTCTACCGGTTCGTGCTCACCAACATCGTCGGCAAGTACGACCTCGACCGCGCCGACGGCCGGGTCGACGCGCTGCGCGACGGCGCCCGGCTGGTCTCGAGCATCCGCGACAAGTCCAAGGTCGACGCGTTCGCCCGCGAGCTCGCCGGGATGATCGGCGTCGACATGGAGGAGGCCCGCGCCGAGGTACGGCGGGCCGCCGGTCGCCGTCCGGGTCGGCCGGAGCAGGTGACCGCATCCCAGGCCGCGCAGCAGCCCGAGACTCCGGCCCGCCGCCGGCTGCCCGACCTGCGCGACCCGCGGTTCGGCATCGAGCGCGAGACGCTCAAGCTGGTCGTCCAGCACCCGATGGTGGTCGGGCGCACCACGGTCGACGTCGGCGCCAACGACTTCACCCACCCCACCTACCGCGCGGTCTGGGAGCTGGTGGAGAGGCTCGGCGGCACCGTCGCCGGGGTCGACGACCCCACGTGGGCGGGCCGGCTCCGTGACGCCGCGGGCGCCCCCGAGGTGGCCTCGGCCGTCTCGGCGCTGGCGGTGGAGCCGCTGCTGACCGCCAAGGTCCCCGACGCCGGCTACGTCGCCCACCACGTCGTCCGGCTGCGCGAGCTGACCGCCCTGCGACGCATCGCCGAGGTGAAGTCGAAGGTGCAGCGGATGGATCCCATCAAGCAGGCCGACGACTACAACCGCCTGTTCGGCGAGCTCGCCGCCCTGGAGCAGCACCGCCGCGAGCTCCGCGACCGGATCGTGGGCAACCAGTGAGGCTCCGCGGGCGCCGTCCCGACCCGGTGCCGGTGGGGCCGGGGGAGCGGGTGCTGGCGAGCGCCCAGACCGTCGACGGCCCGATGGCCGGCACCGCCGTCGCCCTCTACCTGCCCGGCGGCCGCCGGATCCCGTGGCAGGAGGTCGAGGCCGCCGGCTGGGACGCCGACGAGACCCTGCTCCGGGTGCGCGAGGTCGGCTCCTGGGGCGAGGTGCGCCCCGAGCACCGCCTCAGCGTCGCCGAGCCGGGTCGCCTGCTGGAGCTGCTGCGCGAGCGGGTGATGGCCAGCATCGTGCTGCACCGCCGGTTCGAGGTGGACGGTCAGCGTGGCTTCAAGGTGCTCGGCCGCCGGACCCCCCACGGGCACGGCGAGATCGCCTGGCTGGTCGACTACGACGCCGGCCTCGACCCCGCCGACCCGGCCGTGGTGGCCGCCGTCGAGGCCGCCCTGACCACCGTCCGGCGCGAGGTCGGCGAGGACTGACCGGCCCCGCCCCTCGATTTTCGCTCGGGTCGGGCCGCTTGCTAAGGTTTCCCGCGCTGCACCCGATCCCCTGTAGCTCAACTGGCAGAGCATTCGGCTGTTAACCGGAGGGTTGTTGGTTCGAGTCCAACCGGGGGAGCAGAGCGAAGGGCCCGGTCCTCGAACCGGGCCCTTCGGCATGTCCGGGGTGTCTCGCGGCAGGTCAAAGAGCACGAACAGCGCAATTGCGCGGTTGCGGTCGTTACCCGGGCGGCTCAAGGTGCACGAACGGCGCAATTGCGTGGTTCTGGTCGCTTGCGGGCCCGCCCAACCTGCCGGAACCGCTCAATCGCGTAGTTCTGGTCGTTACCCGCCCGGCTCGATCGGCACGAACGGCGCAATTGCGTGGTTCTGGTCGCCACCCGGGTCGCCAGGGGTGCCCGAACGGCGCCTTTGCGCGGTTCGTGCACCGGTGACCCCCACGCACGACCGCGGCCGACCCACCCGAGGGCGGATCGGCCGAGGTCGAGGCGGGAGCGCGTCAGCGACGCACCCGCACCCACACCGTCGCGCTGCTCCCCTGCACGTCGGCAGAACCGCGGTAGACCACGCGCACCTTCACCCGCCCCAGCGGCAGCCGACCCGTGCGCAGCCGCACCTTGGTCACGCCGGCGACGACCCGGGCCGAACCGACCTGACGATCGCGGGCCATCAGCACCACCCGCCCGGTGGGGGCGAGACCCACGGCGGCGACGCGGGCCTTGATCGTCGCGACCTTGCCGCGACGCACGCTCCCCGGCGCGGTCGCGCGGGTGCGGGAGAGGGCCTTGAGCACCCGGAGCCGGGTCGTGGCCTGGCTGCCGGCGACCGCTGCGTCGCCGCCGTAGACCGCGCGCAGGGTGTGCTGGCCGACCGGGAGCGACTTGGTCGCGACCCGCACCACGGCGCGGCCCGCCGACAGCGGGACGGAGCCGAGGCGGCGCTCGCCCGACCACACGACCACGCTGCCGGTGGGCTCGGCTCCGGTGGCCCGCACCTGCACCGCGACGTCCACGCTGCCGCCCTTGCGGACGACGGCCGGGGCGGTGACGGTCGTCGTGGAGGCGACCGGGTCGACCACCGGGTCGCCGGCGCCGAACGACCACTCGCCCGAGCCGACCCGGAAGTCCGCGCGGCCGTCGGCGGTGCCGAGCGGCTCGGCCTCGGTCGGCGCGTCGACGACCTGGCCCTCGGCCACGGGCACCGACACCACGGCGGTGGCACCGGGGGGCACCTCGACGTCGAGGTCGAGCTCGCCGCCGGTGAGCGTCCAGCTCGACGACACCTCGCCCAGCGGCGTGCGCACCGAGCCGGCGGCCCGGGTCAGGTCGCCGACGAGCTGCGGGGCGACCGAGATGGTGCGGTAGCCGGGGGCGGTCGGCGTGATGCCGGCGAGGTCCTCGAAGAACCAGTCGTCGATGGTGCCGAGGAAGTAGTGGTTGCGCGAGCGGTAGTCGTCCCACGCCTCCCACATGCTCGTCGACCCCTCGGCCGACTCGAACCAACGGCCCCAGCTCGGGTAGTCGGTCTGGGTGGCGACCCGGTAGGCGAGGTCGCCGTGGCCGTGCTCGGTGAGCAGCGGTAGCAGGTACTTGGTGCCGAGCACACCCGTCCACAGGTGGTCGTCGCGCTCCTCGCTGATGTCGCGGGCGAGGTTGTCGACCACGCGCTGCACGTCGCCGTCGGGCACCAGCCCGAACGCCACGGCCAGCACGTTGTGGGTCTGCCGGTAGCCGGCCTGGGCGTCGCGGTAGACACCCGCGTCGGCGTCGTAGAACGCCGCGTTGAAGGCGGTCCGGATCTCCGCCGCCTCCTCGCGCAGCTCGGCCGCGTCGGCCGGGCGGTCGAGCAGGTCGGCCATGTCGGCGGCGACCCGGGTCATCTCGTAGACGTACGCCGTCGCCGAGACCCGCATGTCCTCCGGCGGGTTGCCGACCTGGTCGGGCGACATGTAGTCGCCCAGGCCGGTGGAGGAGATGTGGTCGACCGCGGTGCTGTGCTCGAGCCGCAGGTAGTCGAGGATGCCGTCGAAGTGCTCCTCGATCACGCGCCGGTCGCCGGTCTCCTCGTACATCCACCAGGGGATCAGCACGTAGGCGGCGTGCCAGGTCGGTGACTGCATGTTGACGCCCCAGTCCCAGTCGGGGTCCGGCGCGATCAGGGCGGGCCGCCCGTCGGCGTGTCGCGAGTCGCTGACGTCGTCGAGCCACTTGGTGAGCAGCGGGTGGATGTCGAAGTTGCGCAGGAACATCTGCGCGCCCAGCTGGGCGTCGCCCGTCCAGCCGTTCTTCTCGTACGTCGGGGTGTCGGTCGGGATGTGGTGGAGGTTGTTGAGCATCGTGTCCACCGCCCCCCGGTGGATCTGGTCGAACAGCGGCTCGGACGACGAGAACGACGACGTCTCGGCCACGTCGGTGTGCACGACGCGGGCCTCGATGTCGCCCAGCTCCGGACCGTCGCCGGGCCAACCGGTGATCTCGACGAACCGGAAGCCCTTGTAGGAGAACTTCGGCTCCCACGTCTCGCCGCCCGGACGGCCGGCCAGCGTGTAGCGGTCGGTCTGGAAGTCGCCCCCGGTGAACCCGGTCGAGCTGTTCACCCGGCCGCCGTCGAGGAGCCGCTCGCCGTAGCGAAGCTGCACCTCGTCGCCGACCTTGCCCTCGACGTGGATGCGGGCCCACCCCGCCACCTGCCTCGGGAAGGTCGCGACGAAGACGCCGGGCGCGGGCTCGGTGATGCCGGTGGCGGCGAGGGTCTCGGTGACGCGGACCGGTGGCTGGGTGCGCGCGCGGAGCGCACCCGTCGGGCCGGTGACGACGCCCGGCCGGTCCCACTCGCCGTCGTCGTAGCCCGGGGTGTCGGCGCCGACCGGCTCGCGGCGGGCGTCGTAGAAGTCGCCCTCGTAGAGCGAGTCGTACGTCGTGGCGCCGTCGGTCACCCGCCAGTCGGCGGCGTCGGTGCCGATCACCTCGGTGGAGCCGTCGGTGTGCACCACGCGCAGCACGGCCCGCACGGCAGGGTCGTCCTGGTGCCAGGGCGCCCGCTCCCAGCCCCAGGAGTTGGAGGTCTGCATGGAGTAGAAGCCGCGACCGAGCTCGAAGGTGAGCGCGTTCGGGCCGTCCGTCAGCGCGTCGGTGACGTCGTGGGTGGCGTAGTGCACCCGCTCCTCGTAGTCGGTGTGGCTCACCGAGAGCACCTCGTCAGACACGGGCGCGCCGTTGAGGCGGGCGTCGACCAAACCGGCGCCGGCGACGTAGAGCCGGGCGCTGGCGACGTCGCCGTCGAGGTCGAACTCCCGACGCAGCACCGGCGCGGCGTCGCGCTCGACGACCACGACGTTGGAGCCCCAGTCACCGGAGCCGTAGGGGGCGTGCACGACCGCAGCCGACCAGGCGGCGTCGTCGAAGCCCGGCGCCTGCCAGCCGGCGGGCGCCTCCTGGGTGCTGCGCCACGACGCGTCGGTCGGCACCAGCACGACGTGGCCGTCGTCGTAGGTCAGGCGGACGTAGCCGAGCAGGCCGGCGGGGGAGTTCGCGCCGCTGGCGAACTTGTTGTTGTGGGCCTCCACGGCGATCGTGTTGGCGCCGTCCGAGAGGTTGGTCAGCGGCACGATCTCGGCCTGCCGCCAGGCCTCGGCGCCGGTCGACGAGCGCCCGACCAGCTGGCCGTTGATCCAGGCGGTGAACCGGTCGTCCGCGGTCATCACCAGCACCGCCTCGGTCAGCGTGCGGGTCGGGTCGACCTCGAAGCCCTTGCGGAACATCCGGGTGCCCTCGGGGGCGGCGGGCGGGGTGCCGTCGGCGAACCAGATCCACGACGCCTCGTCGAGCGAGGCCTGCAGGTCGGTGCCGGGCGGCACGGTCACGCCGTTGCCCCACGGGCCGGAGCCGTACGTCGCGTGCTCGCGCACCGGCGTCCAGGCGGTGTCGTCGAAGCCGGGCGTCGCCCAACCGGTCGGCGCGGTGGTCGAGGAGCGCCAGCCCGACTCGGCGTCGGTGCGACGTACCACGGAGCTGCCGTCGGTGTGCTTGACCCGGATCTTGGCCAGCACGCCGGCGGGCGACGGCACCTGGTTGCCCGCGGCCTCCCACGAGTTGCGCGCCTCGACAGCCAGGACGTCGTTGTCACCGGTGAGCTCGACCTCGAAGCGCTGGGCGGTCATCCAGGTGTGGGCCGCGTCGGGGCTGGCGCCCACCGGCTCGCCGTTCACGAAGAGGCGGTAGCCGTCGTCGGCGGTGATGAGCACCTCGGCCGACTCGGCGCTCTTGCCCTGCGCGGGGGCCAGGTCGGTGCGGAAGTAGCGCTGGCCGGCGGGAGCCGCCGGCGGGTTGACGGTCTCGGCGTGCCACACCCAGCGGGCGCCGGCCAGGTCGAGCGGCTCGTCGTCGCCCTCGGCCGGCGACGAGATCCACTCCGACCCCGACCAGCCGTCGGGGTCGAGCCCGGTCTCGAACCACGACGGCTCGCTCCACGCTGCGCCGCCCGCGGTGCCGGTGTCGACCCGGACCGCCCAGTGGTACCGCGTCGCCGGGTCGAGCGCCGGCCCGTCGTACCCCACCTCGGCAGAGGTGGGCGAGGTGACCGTGCCGCTGTCCCACACCTCGCCGTCTCCCGCGGCGGCCGCTGCGGCGGAGGTCGCCACCACGATCCGGTACGACTGCTGCACGACGCCGCGGCCGGTGCTCGTGAGGGTCCAGGAGAAGCGAGGCCGCTCCACGTCGATCCCGAGCGGGGTCACGGTGTTCTCGGTGCGGAGCCCGCCGACGGCCACCGGCGCCACGGCGGCCGACGAGGTCTCGCCGCTCGGGCCGGGGTCGGGCTGGGCGGTCGCCGGGCCGGTGGTCGGCCACACCAGGGCCAGGGCCAGCCCGGCGGCGAGCAGGGGAGCGGCCCGCCGGGCACGGCGGGAGGACGGAGCGGGAGGAGGCGTCGGCACCGAGGGATCCTTTGCGCGAGCTCAGGCGCTGAATCGTTTCAGCGCGAGGGTGACCGACGTTACATCCGGCGTTCGCGCACCGGCAACGGCGGACCCGTGACCGCTTCCGGCCAAGAGTCCGCCCGCCCGCGACTGCGGGCACCTAGGTTGACGCCATGGACCTGGAGTTCAGCGGCGAGGTGATCCACTGGCGCGGCCCGGCGCCCCACCACTTCGTGGTCGTGCCCGAGGAGGAGTCGGCGGCGATCGAGGACACCTCGGCGCTCACCAGCTACGGCTGGGGCGTCATCCCCGTCTCGTGCCGGATCGGCGCCACGACGTTCACCACCTCGCTGTTCCCCCGCGAGGACCGCTACCTGCTGCCGGTGAAGGTCGCCGTCCGCCGGGCCGAGGAGATCGAGCTCGGCGACGTCGTCGCGGTGCGGATGACCATCGACCTCTGAGCGCGAGTAGGCTCCACCAGCGCGGCCCGGCGGGCCCCGCGGCGGTAGCTCAGTCAGGGAGAGCGGAGGACTCACAATCGCGGGGTTCAGCGTGAATCGGCCTCATCGACAGGCCGAAACCTCTCTCGAACCACTCCAACGTGGGTTGCGTGAGCTGTTCGGTAGACGTGACAGACCGCCCTACGTCGAGACCGCTGGTTGTCGAGGGCGAGCGCCGCGTGCTCACCTTTGGGTCGTCGGCCAGACCGCGGACGACGGCACGCGCGCAATCGCGCTGTTGCCCGGTGAATGCATGGCGGTGTCGTACTCGTACTCTGAGAGTTCGGTCACTTCTGCAGGCTGCACATGACACGACCCGCCTGGCGGCACGGGAGAAGTTGGCGCCGGTGTCGCAAGGAGCCGGGTTAGGGTCCAGCCTCGGGGCAGTAGCTCAGTTGGTTAGAGCAGGAGACTCATAATCTCCCAAGCGCGGGTTCGAGTCCCGCCTGCCCCACCTGTTCTCAGCCTTCGTCTTCCTCGGTGAGGGCCGGGAACTCGTATAGATGCCGGACCTCTTCGTGCTTCTTCTGCTCCGCAACGAGGAATGGCACCAACCGCGTGTCCATCTCCTCTGGCGGGAGTCCGCTCACCTCGATGGATTGGCCCTCGCCGTTTGTCAACCGAACGACCCGATGCCTGTGTCGGCCGGTGACAGCTCGGATCACCGCAGCGATGCCGCCCAGGCCGCCCGCTATGGAAGCCATAAGGACCGTCAGTTCACCCATGCTGGCTGAGGCGGTGACGGGTGTGCCCAGGAAGACTTGTTCGCGGCGCAGATCGTTTGCGACCTCCATGAACATCTCCGGGGGAACGCGCAGCTGAAGTGCAGGACGAGGATCCGACGCCGGCCCCACGTCGATGACAATCGGAGTTTCATCCATGGTCGAAGCGTGACACAGCGCGCCGACAACAGGCTGAGGCCAAGCCACCGCGTGACGCCGACCGTTGCGACCCGCACAATCAGCGGCATGAGACGTCTGCTGACCAGCGCAGTGCTTGCTTCCTCGCTGTTGCTCGGTGGCTGCCGGGGCGACGGGGGCGACGACGGCACGACCTTGAGTGATCTTCGAGATGCAATCGACGACCCTGCGACGAAGTGCGCTGAACTGATCTCAATAAAGAACGAACTGGACCCGAAGTCCTCCGACTATGAGCGTGCGCCAGACCTGCTGCGGTCGGTCGGCTGCTACAACTCGTCCTCCACCCGCACCGGTTAAGGTCAGGAACACTCGGCAAATCACTCGGCTTCGCCCCTCCGGACACCTCCCAAGGGACAACTCCAAAGGTCCCTGGGCGGCTCTCATCGGATGAGCGGCTGCGAGCGTCAAGCACACATCCGCCGGGGGCGCCGGAGTCAGCAGCTAGCGACCGACATTGGGCCCGCCTCATAATCCTTGGGTCGTGGGTTCGAGCCCCACCCGCCCTACCAGCCCTCGCTGCATCACCCGGTCAGCCCGCGACGTCGCGCGGGTCGTGACCGTGGCTGTCCCGCTCGCCGATGGTGCCGTCGAGGTTCCTCACGATGTGCTCCACCCCGCGCTGGCGGGCGGCGTTGCGCCCGTCCTCGACGGCGTAGTCCTTGCGGTCGTGGGAGCGGCCGATCGTGCCGCCACCTTCGATCCGGTTGCGCCACGTCCCGCTCTCGCGGTCGTGGAACGTCTCGATGTCACCTTGCGGCACGGTGTCCTCCTCGGGTCCGCTGGACGAGGCGTGGGGCCCCCGGGCCGGGGGGCCGCCGCGCGGGGGGGTCCGGCCGCCCCGCGGCC
>NZ_JAFFJT010000001.1 GCF_016924665.1 Nocardioides sp. SYSU D00038 | reverse complement strand
GGGGGGGGGGGGGGGGCGCCCGGGGGGCGGGGCCCCACGCCTCTAGCTGGTCAGCGACCGCCGGCGCGCGGTCGCTGGGGGCTGCCTCGCCGGTCACCAGCGACCGCCAGGTCCTACCTCCCCCCTCCGGGTGAAGTCCACGACCGGCGTACGTCGAGGTGTCCGTCGTCCGCGAGCGCGGTGAGGACGTCGTCGGCGTCGAAGGCCGCTCCGGGGGCCCGGGCGCCGGTCGTCAGCGTCCGGCCGTCGAGCAGGCGGAGGACGCCCTCCGCGACCAGGGGAGCGGTGCTGGCGTAGATGTCCTGCCCGGACGCCGAGATGCGGCGCTCCTCGGCGCCGCGCCGAGTAACCACCTCGACGACGAACCGCTGGGCCGAGCGGCCGGTGCCGTCGAGCGCAGCCGGGGCGGGGGTGGTGGTGTCGCGGAGGTCGTCGAGGGCGGACCCCGTCAGCAGGCTGGTCACCCGGGCGACGCCCAGGTGGCGGGCCAGGAGCACCACCTCGGTGAACGGGTTGCCGACGACGCGCTGCCGGCCCAGCGGGTCGGGGAACTGCCAGGACGTCTCGGGCGCGGGCCTCGGCGCGGGCACCAGGCGGCCGTCCTCGAGCACGAGCCGCGGGACCGTGTTGCGCCGGCCGGTGAGCCGGGTGCCGGCGGTGGGCCACCAGCGGTCGACGCCGTAGGCGACCGTCACCTCGTCGACCCGCTCCCAGCCGGCGGCGGCCGCCGTGGCGAGCAGGTCGGGCAGACCGCCGTAGAACGCCAGGGCAGGGACCACCGCGACGCCGGCACCGGCGTGGGCGTCGAGAAGGTTCCGCGCGGCGGCCTGCTCGGCCGCCAGGTCGAGGTAGTGCGCACCGGCGGCCACCGACGCCGCCGCCAGCGCCGGCGCGGTGTCGAGGAACGGCCCGGCTGCGTTGACCACCACCCGCGCGCCCCGCACCGTGGCGGCCAAGCCGGCAGCGTCGTCGACCGCGGCCACCCGCACGGACAGGTCCCCGTGGCGCGCGGCCATCTCGCTCAGCAGCCCCGCCCGGCGTCCGGCCACCACCGGGCGCAGGCCGCGCCGCACCAGCTCCGCCACCACGAACCGCCCCGTGTGCCCGGAGGCGCCGTAGACCACCACCTCGTTGCCGTTCTCGCGGTTCACCATGCCGCCATCCCACCGCGGCACCGCCGCCGACGGGAGTGTCTCGAACGACACCTGTCGTACAGTTTCGGACATGCCCTCCCTCGGCATCGCCCTGCACGCCGACTCGATGCTCTACGAGACCGCGATCGCGGCGGAGGTCTTCGGAGCCGACCGCTCCGAGCTGGCTCCCTCGGGCCGGTGGTACGACGTCGTGGTCGCCACCCCGGACGGCGCCCCTGCGCGCTGGCTGCCCCACCTGCGAGCGGTGCCGTTCGCGGCGCTCGCCGACGTCGACACCGTGGTGGTGCCCTCGACCGACGTGCTCGACCGCACGCCCGACCCCGCCCTGGTGGCCGCGCTGCGGGTCGCCCACGACGCCGGCGCGCGGATCGCGGCGCTGTGCACCGGTAGCTTCGTGCTGGCCGCCGCCGGCCTCCTCGACGGCGCGACCGCCACCACCCACTGGCTGCACGCCGAGGAGCTGCGCCGGCGCCACCCCCGGGTCGACGTGCGCGCCGACGTCCTCTACACCGAGGACGGGCAGGTGCTGACCTCTGCGGGGAAGACCGCCGCCCTCGACCTGTGCCTGCACCTGGTCCACCTCGACCACGGCGCCGCCGCGGCCAACGCCCTGGCGCGCACGCTGGTGGTGGCCTCGCGCCGGGCCGGCGGGCAGGCGCAGTTCATCGTGCCCCCGCCCGACCCGCGGGTCACGGACCGGCTCGACCACGCGCTCGCCTGGGCGCGGGCCCGGCTCGACCAGCCGCTCACCGTCACCGACCTGGCCCGGGAGGCCGGGCTCGGCAGCCGCCAGCTCGCGCGTCGGGTGCGCGCCGAGCTCGGCACCACGCCGCTCGGGTGGCTCCACCAGCAGCGGATCCACCGCGCCCAGGAGCTGCTCGAGCGCACCGAGGCCTCCGTGGAGCAGGTCGCAACCCGCTGCGGCATGGGTACGGCGACCACGCTGCGCCGCCACTTCCAGCGGGCCCTAGGGGTCAGTCCGACGGCCTACCGGAGCACCTTCCGGGTCACCTCCCGGGCCTGACCGGGCCACCGTGCGGATTGCCGCCTGCGACGCCGCACGAAGCCTTAGGGTGGGGCCACCCCCGGTCCCACCAGCACGAGAGGCATGCCCTGATGGCTGCGTCCACCACCCCGGCGCGATGGCTGCGCACCGCGGCGTTCCGCCTGCGCAGTGAGCTCAACCAGCGCGGCTGGCACTTCCACCGGCTCGACGAGGAGTCGCGCCGCTACGCGATGACCAGCTACAACGACGCGGTGCCGCTCCCGCCCGGTGCGGCCGAGACGCTGCGCGCCGACAACCCCGACCTCCAGGAGCTGGTGCGGGCCTACGACGGGCTCACCGACGTGCCGGCGGCGGTGCCCAGCCTGTGGACCGGCGCCTTCGTCGACGACCAGGTCTCGCTGCCCTACTTCCGCGGCGACAACGCCTACGTCTGGCAGTACCGCGCGTTCGGCGGCGGGGCCGAGGCGCGCACCTACCTCAGCGTCCTCGACATCGAGGAGCGCGACCACCTCGGCCTGCTCAAGGTGCTCGAGGAGGACGGCCTGTTCGGCGCCTGGACCTTCCAGTTCGGCGAGCGCCCGCTGGTCAGCCGCGACCTGCTCGACTCGGTCACCGAGATCCTCTACCTCGACCAGCAGATGGGGCTGGCCTCCCGGGAGAACCTCAGCGTCCTCGACATCGGCGCCGGCTACGGCCGGCTGGCCCACCGGATGTCGACCGCGCTGCCCAACCTCGCCGGCTACGACTGCATGGACGGTGTGCCGTACTCGACCTTCCTCTCCGACTACTACCTGCGGTTCCGCGGCTGCGGCGACCACGTGCGGGCCGTCCGGCTCGACCGCCACCAGGAGATGCGCGACCACTACGACGTCGCCGTCAACATCCACAGCTTCACGGAGTGCTCGACGGCCGCCATCCAGTGGTGGATGGACCGGGTCGCGGAGCGCGAGGTCGAGTGGCTGCTCATCGTGCCCAACCACGACACCGACTTCCTCTCCACCGAGCCCACCGGTGCACGGCTGGACTTCCGGCCGATCATCGAGCGCGCCGGCTACACCCTCCACGACACCTCCCCGCGCTTCGCCAACGAGGAGCTGCGGCCGCTGATCGGGATCAACAACCACTTCTTCCTGTTCCGGCGCGGCTGAGCCCCCACGTACGACGGCCCGACGTACGACGACGGCCCCGCCTCCTCGGAGGCGGGGCCGTCGTGCGTCGTGCGTCGAGCGGTGCTGCGGGACGCTCCAGGTCAGGCCGAGGTGGGCCGGACGTAGGAGATGGCCGCCCCCAGCGTGATCACCGCGCCGACCGGCAGCCCGGCCCGCTTGGTGTCCAGGACGATCTCGACGCCGTAGACGCCGCCGCCCCACTTGTTCTTGACCTGCTTGTTGACCGTCACCATGCCAAGGCCGGCGACGTCGATCTTGGTGTTGGGCGACACGTTGACCGGCAGCTTGTTGCCCGCGATCACGAGGTTCACGAACTCCGTCGACAGCGTGGTCTTCTTGTTCTTCTTGCCGTTCTTGACCGTGGTCGAGGTGGTGCGGATCGCGTCGGCCTTGATCAGCCCGTTGAGCACGTTGAGCCCCGCGGTCTGGTTGCTGACGGTCACCCGCGCCTTGCCCGGCACCGTGCTGCCGCTGGTGGTCGACTTCAGGGCGCCGACGTGCAGCACGCCCGGCAGGTTCACCTCGGCGGTCGCGTTCTGGATGGTGCGGCCACCGGTGCCCGAGGGCGGGGTCGAGATCGGCGCGCTGGGGCCGGTCTCGAGGCTGAGCAGCTGGCCGCCGGAGACGGTGATGCTCGAGCTGTAGCCCTGGCCACCCAGCACGGCGGCACCGGCCGGCGGCGACGGCGCGACGCCGGCGGCCGTCGGGCCGAGGACGATGGTCGCGGCGGCCGGGATGTTCTTGAACGGCTTGAGCAGCTGGGCGTAGAGGCCGAACCCGTAGCTGAACGAGCCGCCCTCCACCTGCCGCTGCACCGAGCCATTGAGGATGATGTAGGCGATGCCCGGGATCGTGATCGTCAGGTTCTTCTTGACGTTCACCGCGTACTTCTTGCCGGCGATCTCGAGGCCGACGAAGCGGGTGTTGGCGGTGTTGGACATGCCCTTGAGGGTCTTGGTGGCGGTGGACTCGACCTCCACGGCGTCGACCTTGATCAGGCCGCCGAGGATCGAGACGTCGGCGGTGCGCGACCCGGTGATGATCTTGGTGCCGACCTTGCCGGCCTTGCGGGCGCGGGCCCAGGTGCTGACGGCCCCGACCTTCACCAGGCCGCTCGCCACGTTGGTGCGGGCCAGCCGGTTCTCGTCGTCGACGTTCCAGCGGCTGCCGGCGACGGTCGAGGAGGCCGTGAGGTCGCTGCGGACCGTGACGCCGAGGGCCTGCACCTGCGAGCCACCGGCGGTGCCGTAGTAGAAGAACCGAGGCTTTGCGGCCTCGGCGGGCGTCGTCGCGATCAACGTGGACAGCAACACGCCGAGAACGGCCAGGGCCGAGATCGTGCGCTTCTTCATGAGGTTTCCTTCATCGGCCCCGCAGGACCGGCGTGGGGGGATGGGGGAGTGTCGGTGCGTCTCCGATTTCCATTGGACCCCAGAAACATACTTTGGGGGGTATTTCTCCCGATCGGGGGCGCGGACGACGTACGCCGGCCTTGGGCCCGCACGACTCAGAAGCCGCGGGCCAACCCCCAGCTGACGGCCTGGGCGCGCCGGTTGACCCCGGCCTTCAGGTAGACTTGCCGGACGTAGGTCTTGACCGAGTTGACGCTGACGAACAACTCGTCGGCGATCTCCTGGTTGGACAGGCCGCGGCAGATCAGCTCGAGCACCTCGGCCTCACGCACGCTGAGCCCGTGGTCCTGCACCGGGGCGGCGCCGGCGGACGGGGCGACGACCTCGCCGCGGTGGACCGCCTCCAGGGCGGCGCCGAGGTCGTCGGCGCTGGAGGTCTTGGCGACGTAGCCGCGCGCCCCCGCGGCGAGGGCTCGGCGGATCGAGGTGGTGCGGCGGCTCCAGGTGAACACCAGCACCGGGGCCTCGGTCAGGGTGGACACGTGCGCGAGGTAGTCCTCGATGGCCACCTCGCGGTCGATCGGGTCGCACAGCAGCACGTCGACCTCGGTCGCGCTGCGGCCGTCGGCGATCGGACGGAGCCGGGCCCGGCCGCCGAGCCGGTCGAGCATCCCGCCGATGCCGGAGACGATGAGCTCGGGCTCGTCGTAGACGCCGACGGCGAGCGGTGGGGCGTCGGGCCCGGGGCGGCGAGACATGGTGAGCACGAACCTAGGGCCGAGCCCGCACCCGGTGAGGCCGGAGACCCTCACCCCATCGGGTGTTTCTTCGCCTCCGCGCGCTCGAGGTGCTCGGCGCGGTAGCGGCCGAGCCAGCCCTGGCCCGCGGCGACGGCGGACTCCAGGTCGGGCACCAGCGCCTGCGCTGCGGCGACGTCGCCGCCCACCACCGCGACCTCGATCCGCCGGGCGGTGTCGGCCGCGGCCACCACGCCGAGGTTGGACGCGCTGCCGACCAACTTGTGGGCGGTCTGCGTCACCGTGTGCAGGTCTCCGGTGCGCAGTCCCTCGCGGATGGTAGCCACGGCCGAGGTGGAGTGGGCCGCGAAGTTCGTGATCGCGCGCACCAGGAACGAACCGTCCTCCTCGTCGTCGAAGGCGCGCAGCATCTCCAGTCGACCCACGTCGTAGGTGTCGGGGGGTCCGCTCGGGACGCCGTCCATCGCGGGGGCCGGGACGGCGTCGGCGCCGGGGTCGCGGCCGTCGTGCGCCAGCAGCCGCCGGAGGGTCGCCTCGAGCACCAGGGGGTCGACGGGCTTGGTGAGGAAGTCGTCCATGCCGGCGGCCAGGCACCGCTCCCGCTCGCCCTCCACCGCCCACGCGGTCATGGCGATGACGGGGGTGCGCCGGCCGTCGCGCTCGCCGGCCCGGATCGCCCGCGTCGCGGAGTAGCCGTCCATCCGGGGCATCTGCACGTCCATCAGCACCGCGTCGAACGCCTCGTGCTCGAGCAGCGCCACGGCGTCCGCGCCGTCGTCGGCCACGGCGACGTCGTAGCCCAGGGACTCCAGGAGTCCTCGTGCCACGAGCTGGTTGACCGCGTTGTCCTCGACCACGAGGACCCGGCGCCGGGTGTCGCCGTCGCGGTGGTGCTCGTCCTCCATGCCCACCTCCGCGCTCAGGGTAGGTGGCCGGGAGCGGCCCCGAGGCCGGAATGCGCCAAGCCGGCCGGCTGGCGGCGCGCTCAGGCGGCGGGCTCAGGGGGCGGGCTCAGGCGGCGCCGGCGATGAGGTACCCGTCGCCGGCCACCTGGAGCTGCAGCGTGACCGACTCGGTCTGCGGCGGCCCGCCGTCGACCCGGTAGCGGTAGTCGTAGGAGACCCGCAGCAGGTCGAGGTCGGTCGAGGTCACCTCGAGCAGCTCCACGTCGCTGAGGGTCCCCCAGAAGCCGGTGTAGCCGTCGAGGCCGTTGCTCTCCTCCTGGTAGGCCGGGGTCAGCATCTCGAACCCGGCCTCCGGGTCCGCGGGCGCGATCCGGAGGTAGTCCTCCACGAACTGCGTCATCGTCTCCGCCGAGGCCGTGAACGAGGTGCTGGCGGTCGCCGACGGCTCCTCGCGGGGGCCGGCGGCCGGCGGCGGGTCGTCGCCGCCGCCGAGTCCGATCGCGAACGCCACCGCGCTCACCAGCACCAGCACCGCCGCCACGGCGAGCAGCATCAGCCACGAGACGCGGCGGCGTCGCGGCACCGGCGAGGCCCCGTGCTCGCCCGGCACGCGCCGGGGCGGGGGTGGGGGCGGCACAGCCGTCCGCAGCACCTGGGTGCCCTCGTCGTGGCGGGTGACCCGCGGCTGGGGCGCCTCGCGGTGACGCGGGCCGGGACGGCTGCGGGGAGCGGCGTTCGGCGCGGCGGCGGGACCCGCCTCGAGGAAGGTTCGCACCGCGCCGGCGTCCCAGCGCCGGGTCACGTCGCGGCACATGGTCGCCTCGAGCAGCGGCAGCAGCCAGCCGGCGTTCTCCGGCCGCGGCGGCTCGTCGTGGACGATGCGGTACATCGCGCCGAGCACGTTGTCACCCACGTCGTACGGCGGGTGGCCGGTCAGCGCGTGGAACAGCGTGGCGCCCAGCGACCACACGTCGCTGGCGGGCGTCGCCGTGCGGCCGGTGGCCACCTCGGGGGCGAGGTAGGCGGGCGAGCCGGTGACCAGCCCGGTCTTGGTGAGGGAGGGGTCGGTGAGGGTGCGGGCGATGCCGAAGTCGGTGAGCTTCGCGGTGCCGTCGGAGGCGACCAGGATGTTGGACGGCTTCACGTCGCGGTGCACGATCCCGGCGGCGTGCGCGGCCTCGAGGGCGGTGGCCGCCTGGAGCAGCACCGGCGCGGCCTGGTCGGGGGGCAGCGGGCCGTGGTGGCGCACCAGGTCGGAGAGAGTCACACCGTCGACGTACTCCATCACCAGCCAGCGGGTCGGCCCGTCGTCGACGAGGTCGAAGACCGCCACCACGTTGGGGTGGTTGAGCCGGGCGCTGAGCCGGGCCTCGCGCTCCACGCGCTCGCCCTCGGGCGACAGCTCGGTCGAGGCGGCGACCCGCTTGAGCGCCACCGGCCGGCCGAGCACGGTGTCGCGGCCCAGCCAGACCGTGCCCATGCCCCCGTGGCCGATCTCGCGGTCGAGGGCGTAGCGGTCGGCGATGGTCGTGACCGTCACCCCGCTCACCCCTTCCCCCGGCGCGCCGCCGGGATCGCCTCGACGCCCCTTGACAGTAACCGGGTGGGCCGCACCGAACCCGATGCGGCAGGCTTGGCACCGCTCGTCCCACGACTCCCGGAAGGCTCCCATGTCCATCGACCCGACCCTGCTCGACGATCTCGAGTGGCGCGGCCTCGTCGCCCACTCCACGGATCTCGACGCGCTCCGCGAGGCGCTGTCGACGAGGAGCGTCCGGTACTACGTGGGGTTCGACCCGACCGCGCCGAGCCTCCACCTGGGCAACCTGGTGCAGATCCTGACCGCGCGCCGGCTCCAACTCGCCGGCCACACGCCGTTCGTGCTCGTCGGCGGTGCCACCGGGATGATCGGCGACCCGCGCGACTCCGGGGAGCGCACGCTCAACTCCGCCGACACGGTGCGCGAGTGGGTGCAGCTGGTGCGGCGCCAGATCGAGCCGTTCCTGTCCTTCGAGGGCGAGAACGCCGCGACCATGGTCGACAACTACGACTGGACGGCCGAGCTGTCGACGATCGACTTCCTGCGCGACATCGGCAAGCACTTCCCGGTCAACCGGATGCTGGCCCGTGACGTCGTGCGCAGCCGGCTCGAGGCGGGGATCAGCTACACCGAGTTCAGCTACGTGCTGCTGCAGTCGATGGACTTCCTCAACCTCCACCGCGAGCACGACGTCGAGCTGCAGTTCGGCGGCTCCGACCAGTGGGGCAACCTGACCGGCGGTGTCGAGCTGGTGCGCCGGGCCGACGGCGACCGGGTGCACGCCTTCGCGACCCCGCTCATCACGAAGTCCGACGGCACCAAGTACGGCAAGACCGAGGGGGGCGCCCTCTGGCTCGACCCCGAGATGATGTCGCCGTACTCCTTCTTCCAGTTCTGGCTCAACGTCGAGGACGAGAAGGTGGGCGAGCTGCTGCGCATCTTCACCTTCCTCGGTCGCGACGAGATCGAGGCCCTCGAGGCCGAGCACGCCGAGAAGCCGTTCCTCCGCGCGGGGCAGCGGGCGCTGGCCGAGCACGTCACCACCCTGGTGCACGGGGCCGAGGAGACCGAGCGGATCAAGGCTGCCTCGGCGGCGCTCTTCGGGGGCGGCGACCTGACCGGGCTGGGCGCAGACACCTTGGGCGCCGCCCTCCGCGAGGCCGGGACCACCACCGTCGAGCGCGCCGCCGGCCTGCCGTCGGTCGTCGACCTCCTCGTCGAGACCGGGCTGGCCGCCAGCAGGGGCGAGGCCCGGCGCACCATCGGCGAGGGTGGCGCCTACCTCAACAACGTGCGCGTCGAGGACGTCGACGCGGTGCCGGGGGAGGCCGACCTCCTCGGCGGGACCTGGCTGGTGCTGCGCCGCGGCAAGAAGAGGTTCGCCGGCGTCGAGGTCCGCTGACCGTGGCCGGGGAGGGCAGCGCCTGGCTCGCAGGTCTCGAGGAGCGCGCGGCCGCCGTCCTCGCCCCGGAGGTGCGCGACTACGTCGCCCTGGGCTCCGGGCGGATGGTGACGCTGCGAGAGGCGGAGGCGGCCTGGCGGATCCCACGGCTGGCACCCCACGTGCTGCGCGACACCACCACGGTCGACCTCTCCGTCGACCTGCTCGGCACCCGCGCGGCGGTGCCCTGGCACGTCGCACCGATCTCGCTGCTGCGCGCCGTCCACCCCGACGGCGACCTGGCCGTAGCCCGGGCGACCGCCGCCGCCGGTGCGGTGATGACCGTCAGCAGCAACACCGGCACCGGCTTCGCCCAGATCGGCGCGACCGGGGTGCGCTGGTGGCTGCAGGTCTACCTCCCCGCCGACCGCACCCTCGCCGGACCGCTGCTCGACCGCGCCGTCGAGGCGGGTGCGGAGGCGGTGGTGCTCACCGTCGACACCCCGGTCGTCGCGAGCCGCGAGAGCGGCGGCCCGACGGTCTGGGACGTCGTCGACCCGGCCCTGGTGGGCGTGAACTTCGACCCCGGCTACGACACCCGCACCGCTGCGGCCAAGGCGCTCGACCTCGGGCCCCACGACCTCGACTGGCTGGCCGCGCGCACCGGGCTGCCGGTGGTGGTGAAGGGCGTGCTGCGTCCCGACGACGCCCGACGCTGCGTGCAGGCCGGCGCCGCCGCGGTGTGGGTCTCCAACCACGGCGGCCGCCAGCTCGACCGTGCCGTCGCCACGGCGTCCTGCCTCCCCGCCGTGGTCGACGCCGTCGCGGGTGACGCGCAGGTCTACGTCGACGGGGGGTTGCGTCGCGGTCTCGACGTGCTCACCGCGCTGGCTCTCGGCGCCGATGCGGTGTTCCTCGGCCGTCCGGTGCCCTGGGCGCTGGCGGAGGGGGAGCCCGGTGTCTCCCGGCTGCACGCGGAGCTGCGCACCGAGCTCACCGAGGCCCTGCGCCTGGCCGGTTGCCGCGGGGTCGCCGACACCCGGGGCCTCATCGCACCGGTGCCGCCGACTCCGCGCTGACCTGCGCAAACGTTCGCCCGCCCGGGCTGTGGCCCGGGTCACGCCGTCTCGATTTGTGCCAGTGCCGGAGTTCCCCTAATGTTCTCCGAGTCGCCAGGGAGCGGCGGGAGGCAAGACGGTCACGTCGGGCTTCCGGCCCCGGGCAGACCACCTCTTCATCACCACCCGGACCGGGTCGAAGCAGCACGCCAGCGGCGAGCTCAACAGATCCGGCCCTACCGGTGCGCGGGGGTGCGGTGCGGAAAGGCTTTCGATTTGCGAGGGCCCGGCCGAACCACATAAAGTAGTGACCAAGCCCCACAGGTCACCGCGAGAGCGGGACTTGGGTGTGCGTTTGATCTTTGAGAACTCAACAGTGTGTCATAGTCGACGAATTAGTTTGTTTTGCCCCGTTGGCTGATTCTGGTTGCTGCTGTCCTTTTCTGGGGTGGTGGTGGTTGGGGTTGGTTGATGGTTTCTTTGACGATGATTCTGGCTTTTTTGTCAGTGTCTCCTGTCAGGGGCTTCTCTTTTTCCTGGCTCTTGACTGCTTCCTTTGGGGGGTGGTGGG
>NZ_JAFFJT010000039.1 GCF_016924665.1 Nocardioides sp. SYSU D00038 | reverse complement strand
CGGGCCGCCGGTGACCGGCGGCTGGCTGCCGGGACCCTGGGGTGCGCCGGTGCCGGTGTCGGGGTCGTCGCCCACGGGGGTGTCGTCACCGGTGCCGCCGTCGGGCGTCCCGGTGTCGGGGTCCTGCTGGCCGGGACCGTCGTTGCTGGTGCCGCCGCCGGTGGGGTTGGCGCCGGGGCCGGCGCCGGGGCCCCGCTGCCCGGTGCCCGGGCCACCGGTGCCGGGGCCGTTGAAGTCGGGGGGCGGCTCGCCGTGGATCCGCGCCAGCACCTGGCCCGAGGACCGGTAGGCCGTCTCGAGCTTGCGCAGCGCCTCGGCGGCCGCGACCTCACGGGTGGTCAGCTGCCGGTCGTAGGACATCATCTGCCGCGAGTACAGCTGCTCGCGCCGGATGTCGTCGGCACCGCTGCTGCCCGGGGGCGGGGGCTCCCACTCGGGACGGTCCGGCTCGGGGCCGAGCCCGTCGTAGGTCGTGCGCGCGAAGACCAGGGCCTCCTTGGCCTCCTTGAGCGCGTCGGCCGCGTCGGTCATCTCCTGCGACCGCTGCTCGGCCTTGACCGCGACCAGCTCGAAGGCCTCGGCGGCCCGCTCACCGGTCTCGCCGCCGAACTCGCGGACCATGTCGAGCTTCGCCTCGCGCAGGGCGTCGGCGACGCCCTTGAGCCGGGTGCCGCCGGCCCGCCACTCGAGCTCGGAGATCAGGACGTCGTGCTCGTTCATGCCGACGACCGCGGCGCTGAGCCGTGCCTCGCTGGGGGTGGGCATCAGTCGTCGCCCCCCTCGGCGTCGGCGAGCTGGGTGGCGACCGCGGCGGCGTGCTCCTGGTCGCCGCGGGAGTTGTGGACGACGTAGGTCAGCGCGTCGGCGATGGTGGCCTTGCGCTGGAGGTCGCCGGCCACGGCCTCGTCGGTCGAGCTGATCAGCTGCACGGCGTGCTCCACGCTGTCGCGGAAGTCGGCGAGGTCCTGCACGACGCCGGCGATGGTGTGCTCGACGACGTGGTGGGCGCGCTGGTGGTGGCCGCTGAGCTCCTGGCCGAGCTCGGAGCCCCCGAACGACGAGGGCCCGATCACGCCGAAGCGCTCGAAGCTGCCGTCGGCGAGGGTCTGGTTGCTGAGGTCGAGCTCCTCGATGACCTTCTGGATCTTGTCCTCACGCACGTGCAGAGCACGCATCACCCCGGCGAGCGCGGCGGTGGATGCCGAGAGAGCAGGCATGTCACGTTCCTTGTCCGAGAGTCACGGGTCGTGGGCCCCGCCGGAGCGGCAGCACGGGGCGTCTACCCGTCCAGGTCGTGTGCGAAACCATCGTAGGAGCAGCCGGTCCGGGGTTGCGCGCAGCCCGCGGACGGCGTTGCTAGCGTCTGCGCCATGACGTCTCGGACCCGTCGTTCCCCGGCAGCGCTGGCGGTCGCCGTCCTGCTCGCGGGAGTGCTCGCCGGCTGCGGCGACGACGAGCCCGACGAGCCCCCGGCGCCGTCGTCACCCGCCACCAGCGGGCCCGCCTCGTCGCCCGCCCCGTCGCCCTCGTCGGAGCCCTCCAGCCCCGACGCCTCGCCCACCGGCGCGAGCGCCGACGGCCCGCCCGCGACCGGCGACCGGATCGAGCTGGACCACATCGCGGTCAACCTGCCCGAGGGCTGGACCAAGCTCGACCAGACCCCGCGCGACTCCTACGCCTACGACCCCGCGGGCGGTGCGGCGCTCTACCTTCTCGACCGCACGGCGTTCGGCGACACCGACGCCGCCGCCGACTCCGTGCTCGAGGGCTACGCCGACCGCGAGTCGGACCTGCGGCGCCTCGCCGACCTCGAGGTCGGCGGCGTCGCCGGCTACGTGCTGCAGGGCTCGGTGCCGAGCTACCCGTTCTACTTCGAGTGGGGTGCGGTGCACGGCGGCCGGCTGACCAGCGTGCAGATCACCTTCACCGAGCGGCCCGACGACCCGTTCGCGGTCATCTCACCGGTCCTCGCCAGCCTGACCCTCGAGTGAGGCCTCCCGCGTCTCGTCGCCGTGGCCGGGCCACCAGGCGGCGTGCCCCATCAGCGCCGTCAGCGCCGGCGTGAAGAACATCGACATCACGAACGCCGCGATGGCGATGCCCAGCGAGATCGCGAAGCCCATCGAGACGAACAGCGAGTTGCCGCCGAGCATCAGCGCCGCGAAGGTGCCGGCCAGGATCACGCCGGCAGCCGCGATCGTCGGGCCGGCATGGGTGACCGCCTGGGCCGCCGCCGAGCGGGAGTCCTTGCCCTCGCGCGCCTCCTCGCGGAGCCGCGCGATCATCAGGATGTTGTAGTCGGTGCCGAGGGCCACCACGAACAGGTAGATGTAGATCGGCAGCAGGAAGATCAGGCCGGCGTCGCCCATGAGGTGCTGGAAGACGATCACGGAGGCGCCGAGGGTGGCCCCGAAGCCCAGCCCGACCGAGACCATCAGGTAGATCGGTGCGACCAGGCTGCGCAGCAGCAGCGCCAGGATCAGCATGATCACGATCGCCGCGACCGGGAAGACCACCTTGTAGTCGCGGGTCATCGCGGCCTGGAAGTCGACGAAGACCGACGTCGTGCCGCCCACCAGCGCCTCGGTGCCGTCCGGCGCCGCGTCGTGGGCGGTGTCGCGGATCGACCCCTTGACCGCCGCGATCGCGGCGTCGGACGACGGGTCGCTCTGGAGCACCACGTTGTAGAGCGCCGTCGCGCCGTCCTCGGAGACCTGGGGCGGGGCGACCTGGCCCACCTGGTCGGCGCCGCCCAGCGCCTCGCCGAACGCCGCGAGGTCTGCCTCGGCCAGCGCCTCGCCGTCCTCGTCGTGGAGGAACACCGTCGTCGGGTCGGTGGCGCCTGCGGGCAGTCCCTTCTCCAGGCGCTCGAGCGCCACCGTCGACTCGGAGTCCTTCGGCACCGAGGAGCCGGTGAAGTCGAAGCTGGGGTTGAAGCCGAACGCGAAGACGGCCAGCACGAGCAGCACGCCTCCGGAGGCGCCGGCCACCGCGGCCGGACGCCGTCCGAGGGTGCGGCCGAGCGCGGCGAACCGGCTGCCGGTGGGCGGCTGCCGCCACTTCCGCGACGGCCAGAACAGCGCCTTGCCGAGCAGGGCCACGATCGCTGGCACCAGCGTCAGCGACGCCACCAGCGTGACGGCGACGGCGATCGCCAGCGCGGGCCCGATCGAGCGGAAGATGCCGAGCGAGGAGAGCACCAGCGCCATGAAGGAGACGATCACCGCGCCGCCGGCCGACGCGATGGCCTCGCCCGCGCGCTCGAGGGCGTGGGCCACCGCCCCGCGGGTCTCCTCACCCTCCCGCAGCCGCTCGCGGTAGCGGAAGAGGAAGAACAGGATGTAGTCGGTGCCGATGCCGTAGAGCACCACGATCAGGATGACCTGGACGTCGGAGCTGGCCTTGAGGTCGAAGATCTCGTTGGCGGTGGCGATCAGGCCGGTGGCGACCTGGGAGACCAGGGCGACGACGAGGATCGGCAGCAGGCAGATGATCACGCTGCGGAAGATGATCGCGAGCAGCCCGACGATCAGGACGATGGTCGCGATGCCGACGATCTCGAGGGCCCGGTTGCCCTGCTCCTGGCTGTCGTAGCCCTGGGCCAGCTGGCCGGTGACGCCGTAGCGCAGGTCGGTGCCCTCGACGAGGTCGCCGAGGTCGTCGCGCAGGTCCTGCACCGAGTCGAGCGAGCTCTCCTCGAAGCCGGTCACGTCGTCGGCCAGGCCGACCACCGCGATCTGCACCAGGCCGTTCTCCGAGGGGGGCTGGGCCTGCACGCCGCTGAAGGCGTCGCCGAGCTGGCCCTGCAGCCCGGCCACGACCTCCTCGACCGCGGCGGTGTCGTCGTCGTCCAGGGCCTCGCCGTCGGCGCGGTCGAAGACGATGATCGCGCCGGGGGAGGCCTGCTGGGGGAACGCGTCGTCCTGCAGCTCGAAGGCCTTGATCGACTCGTACTCCGCAGGCAGGAACTCCGACTGGTCGGTCGTCGCCTCGAACTTCGGCGCGAGGGCGATGACGAGGACGGCGAAGACCAGCCAGGCGCCGATGACGTACCAGGGACGACGTGAGGCCAGGCGACCGAGAGCTCCGAACATGGCGCGAACGCTAGCGAAGGGCGCTCCTCGCCCGCATGCGACTTTGGTCTCGTCCCAGGTGGCTCAAGGTCGGGTCTCCACGACGTAGGAGTGCCGGCCCTCCGGCAGCACGCCGGCCTCGGAGCTGCCGTCTACCGCGACCCGGTCGACGCGCGACCGGCCGGCGTCGTCGATGAGGACCACGAGCAGGTGCTCGTCGTCCTCCCACGCCACGCCGTTGGTCGCGAAGCCGGCCGGGGTCCGCCAGGTCGCAAGCACCCGGCCGGGGGAACCGGGGTCGACGAACGAGACGTCGCCGCCGCCCAGGCCCTCGGCGAAGTACGCCGCGACGTGCGCGCCCGAGGGCGAGTAGTGGTAGCTCGACAGCCCGCCGCAGAACGCGGTGCCGGCGGTGCCACCCACGAGGTCGAGCACGTGGTGGCAGAACTCGTAGTCGTCGGTCATCGAGAGCAGCGAGATCGCCTGGTCGCCGGCGGGGGAGACGTCGGCCAGGCCGATCGCCGCTGGGTCGTCGAGGACGTCGGTGAAGCCGTGGGAGCTCGACACCACCGCCCGGCCCTCGCCGGCGGCGTAGAGCGTGCAGCCAGTGCCCTCGACGGTCTCGGGGTCGGCGCTGCAGTCGTCGCCCACGAGCGCCACGAGCTGGAGGTAGCCCGGGTCGTCGTCGAACGCCGCCAGCTCGACCGGCTGCTCGAGCCCCGACTGCAGCACCAGCGGCGTGCCGTCGCGCTCCAACCAGGCGACCGACGTGCCGGTGCCGTTCATCACCAGGGCGCCGTCGTACATCGGGTACGTCGCCTGCTTCGCGCCGTCCGCGCCGTCCGCGCCGTCGACGACGACCACCTGCTGGTTGCCGTCGGCACCGGTGGTCGCGACCACGACCCGGTCGTCGGGGAGCGTGGCGAGCTGGTTGATGCCGCCCGGCAGGCCGGGGTCGAGCTCGCGGCCCCCGGGCAGGTGGATCACCCCGTCGGCGGCGTAGGCCAGGCCGGGGGAGCCGTCGCCGACGTTGGGGTCGACCGCCCGGGTGGGGCCGGGCGGCGCCGGTTGCGGGCCGGTGCGGTCGTCGCCGAGGTCGGCGGCCACCACCCCGATCGGCACCAGCACCGCGACGGCGGCGGCGACGCCCGCGGCGAGGGCGGCCCGGCGGCGCCGGCGGATCCCGCGGGCGGCGCCCTTCACGTCGTCGAGGGTCAGGGTGGTCGGGGCCAGGCCGTCGGTGCGGCGGGCCAGGGCGTCACCGACCCGGGTGGCGAGGTCGTCGTGCTGGTTCATCGCTGCTCCTCCCCGTGGCGCGGGTGCAGGTGGTCCGGGGTTCGGTCGCGCAGGGCCGCGAGGGCGCGGTGGCACTGCGACTTGACGGTGCCGACGGAGATGCCGAGCGTGTCGGCGACCTCGGCCTCGGTGAGCTGCTCGTAGTAGCGGAGCACCACGACGGCCCGGGCCTTGCGCGGGAGCGACTGCACCAGCTCCCACACCGCCCGGGAGAGCCCGTCGTCGTAGCTGTCGAGCACGGGTGGCGGCTCGGGGACGATGTCGGCGGCGTGCTCGCGACGCTTCCAGCCGCGGCGCCAGAGCGAGTTGTTCTCGTTGACCATGATCCGGCGCAGGTAGCCGTCGACCGACCCGCGGTCGCGGACCTTGTCCCACGAGAGGTACAGCTTGGCGAGCGACGCCTGCAGCACGTCCTCGGCGGTGTGGTGGTCGCCGGTGAGGAGGTAGGCCGTGCGCATCAGGCTGGCCCGCCTGGCCTCGAGGTACGCCGTGAAGTCGGCGTCCTTGGCCGCCTCGCCCACGCGCATGGCCCCAGTGTGGGCGCTCGCGCCTGCCGTCGCCTGCATCCGGCACCTCCGTCCTCGTGTCTCGGGATCGCAGCGGGTGACCCGCTCCGGCACCAAGACGCGAACGGGTGCGCGAGGGTTGCAATCCGGGCGTGGACCCCGGGGTCAGCCGAGGACGCCGATGGTCACGGCCGGCACGGCCACGACCAGCACCGCCGAGCCGGCCAGCGCCACCAGCAGCGGCGGCCAGCGCCGGCGCACGGCCGCCAGCACCCCGAGCCCGAGCACCAGCGCCGTCGGGACGAGGAACGTCGTCCAGATCGCGACCGCGTGACCGGTGCCGCCGCACCCGCCCGGGCCGTCGGTGTCGTCGCAGCCGAGGGCGGTGAACACGGTGGAGAGGAACGACAGCGCCGCGATCGCGGCCACCCCGAGCACGGTCACGGTCACGATGCCCACCCGGCTGCCGGTCATGACCGGATGGTGGCACAGGCCGGCGCTTGACGGGTGCGGTTGGCTGGTGCCGAGGAAGTCCCGAGAGGTGGAGGAGCGGCATGCAGCAGGTGCAGGGAGTGGTCGCGAGGGCCAAGGGCGCGCCCGTCGAGCTGGTGACGGTCAACGTCCCCGATCCCGGGCCGGGGGAGGCGGTCGTGAAGGTGCAGGCCTGCGGGGTCTGCCACACCGACCTGCACTACCGGGAGGGCGGGATCAAC
The DNA here is from genome assembly GCF_016924665.1 of Nocardioides sp. SYSU D00038. Lineage (GTDB taxonomy): Bacteria > Actinomycetota > Actinomycetes > Propionibacteriales > Nocardioidaceae > Nocardioides. Next base: position 12,990 of record NZ_JAFFJT010000039.1, on the reverse strand, counting down.
GACGAGTTCCCCTTCCTGCTCGGCCACGAGGCCGCCGGCGTCGTCGAGGCGGTGGGCCCCGACGTCACCGGCGTCGCGCCGGGCGACTTCGTCGTGCTCAACTGGCGCGCGGTGTGCGGCGAGTGCCGGGCCTGCAAGCGCGGCGACCTGCACTACTGCTTCAACACCCACAACGCGACCCAGCGGATGACCCTCGAGGACGGCACCGAGCTCTCGCCCGCGCTCGGCATCGGCGCCTTCATCGAGAAGACCTTGGTGGCCGCCGGCCAGTGCACCAAGGTCGACCCGAGCGCCCGCCCGGCCGCCGTCGGCCTGCTGGGGTGCGGGGTGATGGCCGGCATCGGCGCCGCGATCAACACCGGTGCCGTCACCCGGGGCCGCAGCGTCGCGGTGATCGGCTGCGGCGGGGTGGGCGTCGCCGCGGTCGCCGGCTCGGCACTGGCCGGGGCCAGCCCGATCATCGCGGTCGACATCGACCCCCAGAAGCTCGAGGCCGCCACCCGCCTCGGCGCCACCCACACGGTCGACTCATCCCGGGTCGACCCCGTGGCGGAGATCAAGCGGATCTGCGCCGAGACCTACGCCGGCGCCGACGGCGCGGACGTCGTGGTCGAGGCCGTCGGACGGCCCGAGACCTGGCAGCAGGCGTTCTACGCCCGCGACCTCGCCGGCACCGTCGTGCTCGTGGGCGTGCCGACCCCCGACATGAAGGTGCCCGACCTGCCCCTGATCGACGTCTTCGGGCGCGGCGGATCGCTCAAGTCCAGCTGGTACGGCGACTGCCTGCCCAGCCGCGACTTCCCGATGCTGGTCGACCTCTACCAGCAGGGCCGCCTCGACCTCGACGCGTTCGTCACCGAGGAGATCGGCATCGGCGACATCGAGGCGGCGTTCGACAAGATGCACCACGGTGCCGTGCTGCGCTCGGTGGTGGTCCTGTGACCGCCCGCGTCGACCACGCGGTCGCCAGCGGCACCTTCAGCCTCGACGGCGAGACCTTCGACGTCGACAACAACATCTGGGTGCTCGGCGACGACCGCGAGTGCGTCGTGATCGACGCGCCCCACGACGTCGACGCGATCATGGCGGTGGTGGGGGACCGCAAGGTCAAGGCGATCCTGCTGACCCACGCCCACGACGATCACTGCCGGGTGGCGCCCGAGCTGCGTGAGCGGGTCGTCGCGCCGATCTTCCTGCACCCCGACGACAGGCCGCTGTGGGAGCTCACGCACACCGAGAACCTGTGGGACATGGACCTGCCCGACGGCTGGGAGCTCTCGGTGGCCGGAGTGACCCTGAAGGTGCTGCACACCCCCGGGCACGCCCCCGGCGGCTGCTGCTTCCACGTCCCCGAGCTCGGCTGCGTGTTCACCGGCGACACCTTGTTCCAGGGCGGCCCGGGCGCGACCGGGCGCAGCCACAGCGACCGGCCCACGCTCGAGGCGTCGATCCGCGCGAAGCTGTTCGCGCTGCCCGACGACACCGTGGTCCACACCGGGCACGGCGACGACACCACGATCGGTGCCGAGCGGGCCCTGCTCGACGCTCCCCGCGACTGAGCCCGACGGGGACCAGCGCGACGGGGACCAGCGCGACGGGCGACCGGGTTGTCGACGGCGCCTCCTAGACTGGAGGGGCCACCCCCTCTCATCCGTGAGCGGGGGCTGCCGTGCTGTGCCCCACCCGCTCTTGTCGAGGGAGATCCGTGAGCCTCACCGGCCTCACCGACGCCGTCCTGGCCGACCCCACCCTGGCCGAGGCGCTGGCCGACGCCCGCGACGGCGCCGTGCCCGCGCTCGACCTCACCGCGCCCGAGGGGCTGCGCCCGTTCGTGGTGGCCGGCCTGGTCCGGCAGGGCCGCACCGTGCTCGCCGTCACCGCGACCGCCCGGGAGGCCGAGGACCTGGTCGAGTCGGTGGGCGCGCTCGTCGACCCCGCGACGGTGGCGCTGTTCCCGAGCTGGGAGACGCTGCCCCACGAGCGGCTCAGCCCGCGCAGCGACACCATCGGCCGTCGGCTGGCGGTGCTGCGCCGGCTCGCCCATCCCGGCGACGACGCCACCACCGGCCCGCTGCGGGTCGTGGTGGCCCCCGTGCGCTCGGTGCTCCAGCCTCAGGTCAAGGGGCTGGGCGACCTCGCCCCGGTGGAGCTGCGCCCCGGCGACCAGGTGGGCCTCGACGACCTGGTGACCCGGTTGGTCGAGGCGGCGTACTCGCGGGTCGACCTGGTCGAGAAGCGCGGCGAGTTCGCGGTGCGCGGCGGCATCGTCGACGTCTTCCCGCCCACCGAGGAGCACCCGGTGCGCGTGGAGCTCTGGGGCGACGACGTCGAGGAGATCCGGTCGTTCGCGGTGGCCGACCAGCGTGCCCACGAGAAGCTCGACCGACTGTGGGCCCCGCCCTGCCGCGAGCTGCTGCTCACCCCCGAGGTCCGCGAGCGGGCCCGGCGGCTCGGCGAGCAGCACCCCCAGCTGGTCGAGCTCACCGACAAGATGGCCCAGGGCATCGCGGTCGAGGGCATGGAGTCGCTGGCCCCGGTGCTCGTCGACGAGATGGAGCTGCTCGTCGACCTGCTGCCCCGCGACACCCACGTGCTGGTGCTCGACCCCGAGCGGGCCCGGCGCCGTGCCCACGACCTGGTCGCCACCAGCGAGGAGTTCCTGGGCGCCAGCTGGGCGGCTGCGGCCGGCGGGGGGCAGGCGCCGATCGACCTCGGCGCGGCGTCGTACCGCGAGATCGCCGACGTGCGCCACCTCGCCAACGACCAGGGCAAGCCGTGGTGGACGCTCAGCCCGTTCGGCGTCGACGACGAGGTCGCCTCGCTGGTCGACGACGACGACGGGGTGCCGACCCGCACCCTGCCGATGCGCCCCGCCGACGCCTACCGCGGCGACGTCGAGAAGGCGGTCGCCGACCTCGCCGGCTGGCGCGCCGAGGGCTACCGCACCGTCGTCGTCCACCCCGGTCACGGTCCGGCGCAGCGCACGGTCGAGGTGCTGGCCGAGCACGACGTGCCGGCCCGCCTCGAGGGCGACCCCACCACCGACCTGGTGACCGTCACCTGCGGCCCGCTGGTCCACGGCTTCGTCGACGACACCAACCGGTTGGTGCTGCTCACGGGCGAAGACATCAGCGGGCAGAAGTCCTCGACGCGCGACATGCGGAAGATGCCCGCGCGCCGCAAGCGGCAGATCGACCCGCTCGAGCTCAGCGCCGGCGACTACGTCGTCCACGAGCAGCACGGCGTCGGGCGCTTCATCGAGATGAAGCAGCGCGAGGTCGGGGGAGCAGTGCGCGAGTACCTCGTCCTCGAGTACGGCGCCTCCAAGCGCGGCGCCCCGCCGGACCGGCTCTACGTGCCCGCCGACGCGCTCGACCAGGTCACCCGCTACGTCGGCGGCGAGCAGCCCTCGCTCGACCGGCTCGGCGGCAACGACTGGGCCAAGCGCAAGGGCCGGGCCCGCAAGGCGGTCCGCGAGATCGCGGCCGAGCTGATCAAGCTCTACGCCGCCCGGCAGGCCACCCGCGGCCACGCGTTCGGCCCCGACACCCCGTGGCAGCGCGAGCTCGAGGACGCGTTCCCCTTCACCGAGACCCCCGACCAGCTCAGCACCGTCGACGAGGTCAAGGCCGACATGCAGCAGACGGTGCCGATGGACCGGCTGGTCTGCGGCGACGTGGGCTACGGCAAGACCGAGATCGCGGTGCGCGCGGCGTTCAAGGCGGTGCAGGAGGGCAAGCAGGTCGCCGTGCTGGTGCCGACGACGCTGCTGGTCACCCAGCACCTCTCGACGTTCACCGAGCGGATGAGCGGCTTCCCGGTCGTGCTCAAGGGGCTGAGCCGGTTCCAGACCGACAAGGAGGCCCGCGAGGTCATCGCCGGCCTCGCCGACGGCACCGTCGACATCGTGGTCGGCACCCACCGGCTGCTCAACCCCGACATCCGGATGAAGGACCTCGGGCTGATCATCGTCGACGAGGAGCAGCGGTTCGGCGTGGAGCACAAGGAGCAGATGAAGCGCCTGCGCACCAGCGTCGACGTCCTGTCCATGTCGGCCACGCCCATCCCGCGCACCCTGGAGATGGCGATCACCGGCATCCGCGAGATGTCGACGATCACCACCCCGCCCGAGGAGCGGCACCCCGTGCTCACCTACGTCGGGGCCTACGAGGACCGCCAGGTGGTGGCCGCCGTACGCCGTGAGCTGCTGCGCGAGGGCCAGGTCTTCTACATCCACAACCGGGTCAACTCGATCGAGAAGGCCGCGGCCAGGATCCGCGAGCTGGTGCCCGAGGCCCGGGTCGCCACCGCGCACGGGCAAATGGGGGAGCACCAGCTCGAGCAGGTGATGCTCGACTTCTGGGAGAAGCGCTTCGACGTGCTGGTGTGCACCACGATCGTGGAGTCGGGCCTCGACGTCTCCAACGCCAACACGATGATCATCGAGCGCTCCGACACCCTCGGGCTCTCGCAGCTGCACCAGCTGCGCGGGCGGGTGGGCCGGTCGCGCGAGCGCGCCTACGCCTACTTCCTCTACCCCGCGGAGAAGCCGCTCACCGAGACCGCCCACGAGCGGCTGGCCACCCTGGCCCGCAACTCCGACCTCGGCGGCGGCATGGCGATCGCGATGAAGGACCTCGAGATCCGCGGCGCCGGCAACCTGCTCGGGGGGGAGCAGTCCGGCCACATCGCCGACGTGGGCTTCGACCTCTACGTCCGGCTGGTCGGCGAGGCCGTCAACGAGTTCAAGGGCGAGGGTGAGCCGGAGCTCAACGAGGTCCGCATCGAGCTGCCCGTCGACGCCCACCTGCCCCACGACTACATCCCGAGCGAGCGGCTCCGGCTCGAGATGTACAAGCGGCTGGCCGAGGTGCGCAGCGACGCGGACGTCGACTCGATCCTCGAGGAGCTCGAGGACCGCTACGGCCGTCCGCCCGAGGTCGTCACCTCGCTGCTCCTCGTCGCCCGGTTCCGCGCCCGTGCCCGCGAGGCCGGCATCGGCGAGGTCACCATCGCCGGCCGCAACGTCCGCTTCGCCCCGGTCTCGCTCCCCGAGTCGCGGGTGGTCCGGCTGCAGCGGATGTACCCCAAGGCCGTGGTCAAGACCCAGCTCGACACGATCCTCGTCCCCCGCCCCCAGACCGCCATGGTCGGCGGCAAGCCGATCGACGGCATCGCCCTCCTCCAGTGGGCCCGCGACGTCATCGACCAGGTCATCGACCCACCCGCCGCCACCGCTGGTTGAGGAAGGATGAAAGTCCCCACCGCTGGTTGAGGAAGGACGAAGTCCTGTCTCGAAACCCGGTGAGACGAACGCCCTCCCTTGCTCGGGATTCGGCTCACTCCGGTGCTGACTCGATGCGCCCGCGCGGCTAGCAGGCCGACGCTCGCCGTCAAGGATTCCCTGCGGCGCCTTCGGCGTCCTTGACTGCGAGCCTCGGTCGGCCTGCTGTACGGCGCACTGCCGGCACTCGCAGGCTCGCGCCGCCAGCATGCGCGGGCGCTTGTCCCACCGCTGGTTGAGGAAGGCGTGCAACGCCTGTCTCGAAACCCGGCGAGACGAACGCCCTCCCGCAACCACCCGGCGGGCAACCCAGGTTTCGCCGAGCCGTCGTTAATTAACGCCGGGTCGGCGCAACCCCGATCCGCATCCGTTGGGGACGGAGGGCGTTCGGCCGGCGGGGGTTTCGAGACAGTCGCTAGCGCGACTTCCTCAACCAGCGATTGGCGTTGGTTGAGGTGCGAGGAGCGCTAGCGACGAGCCTCGAAACCCAGCGAGACGAACGCCCTCCCGCAACCACTGAGAAAGTTCTGGATCCCCTTGTGGACAAGCCCGAAACCGGGGTCCGACTGTCGGTGGTCGGTGCTTGGATGAAGGTATGGCAGCCAGCCAGCACGAACCCTTCGACACCGCCGACGCGGTGCTCGACCGGCTGCGCCGCAACCGCACCGAGATCGCCCGGCTCGAGGCCGACAACCTGGCCTGGGCGTGCGCCTGGGCCGACCTCCACCCCGGCGAAGCCCTCCTCGACACCGTCCCCGGCTGCGAGCAACCCGACCGGCTCGGCGGGCACGGCTGCCCCGAGGTCGCGGAGTTCTGCGTCGCCGAGCTCGGCATCGCCCTCGGCATCTCCACGCACGCTGCAAGGTCCTACCTCGCCGAGGCCCTCGAGCTGCGCCACCGGCTCCCCAGGCTCTGGCACCGGGTGCAGTCCGGGCACACCGTCGCGTGGAAGGCCCGCCTCGTCGCCCGGCAGACCATGACCCTGCCGAAGGCCGGCGCCGCGTACGTCGACGAACGGCTCGCCACCAAAGCCGACAGACTCGGCCCGAGGCAGATCGAGGTGCTGGTCCACGAAGCCATGCTCCGTTTCGACCCCGACCAAGCCGCAGCCGACCGGATCAAGGCGGCCGAGCAGCGGCACGTCACCATCACCCACGGCTCCAACGGCATCGCCTACCTCGACGCAGTCGTCGACACCGCGGTCGCGATCGACCTCGAAGCAGCGCTCGCCGCAGCAGCCGCGAGGATCGACACCGACCAGCCCCTCGACGTACGACGCTCCATCGCCCTCGGGCATCTGGCGCACGGCGAGGCCGGCCGGGAGATCGTCATCCACCTCCACGACCAGCACGTCGGGATGCTCGAGACCACCGGCCAGCCCCTGCTCGTGACCCAGGTCGAGCAGTGGTGCCGAGAAGCCGGCACGACGGTCACCGTCAAACCGGTCATCGACCTCAACCAGCACCTGCGAACCGACGGCTACCACCCCACCGAGCGACTGCAACGCCAGACCCAGCTGAAGATCCAGCACTGCGCAGCACCCTGGTGCACCCGCCCGGCCAGACGCTGCGACACCGACCACACCCTGCCGTACGAGCAGGGCGGCACCACCTGCTCGTGCAACCTCGTCCCGCTCTGCAGGTGGCACCACCGGATGAAGACCCACACCGCTGGACCTACCACCACATCAGCCCCACCACCTTCCTCTGGCGCACACCAACAGGGACCTGGGTCGTCGTCGACCACACCGGCACCTGGGAACCCTGACCACCCCGCCCCACACCCCGCCGATCCAGGACCAGCAGGGCAGCGGGGTCAGCGGTCTGCGCACCTCTGGCCCGGACGGCGGCGCGGGGTTACCCTCGTGAGGTCCACGGGACTCGAACTACATCGGCCGGCTCGCGACGCTCTGCGCGACCACTCCCTCAGGACCGCCAGCAGTCCCTCACCGGCGGCCCGGCTCCCCGGTCGCCCGCCGCGCGGGCCCGGCCCACCCATCCTGGCGGTCCCACCTCCCCGTCGCCGGGGTCCGTCGCACGGCCCGGACGCTCCTGATTCAATGGGACCGTCCGGGCCGTCCGCCTTGTTCACCCCCGAGGAGCCCTCGTGCGTCGCACCACCCGTCTGGCCGTCCTGGCCGCCGCGTCCTGCCTGGCCCTGACCGGCTGCGGAGTGGCCGGCACCGACTTCCGCCCGGGGGTCGCGGCCGAGGTGGGCGACTCGACGATCTCGACCGACCACGTCGACGAGGTGGCGGCGGGCTACTGCAAGGCCATCACCGACCAGCTGGTCGAGGGCTCCCAGAAGATCCCCAACGGCCTGCTCCGTGGCGGCATCGCGGGCCAGCTCGCGCTGCGCGCGGCCACCGAGCAGCTCGCCGAGGAGCGCGACGTCGAGCCGGGGCAGGCCTTCCGCGACAAGGTGGCCCAGACCGAGGCGGCGACCGCCGACCTGGCGGAGGCCGAGCGCGACGCCGTCCTCGAGGTCGAGACCGCCGGCACCTACATCGTCGAGGTCCTCACCGAGATCGGCGCCGAGGACGCCGCCGCGGGCGCCACCTCGGAGGAGAAGCTCGCGGCCGGCCAGGAGGCCCTGGTCGCCTGGCTCGCCGACCACGAAGTCGCCCTCGACCCGCGCTACGGCGTCTCGATCGCCTCGGGGCAGCCGACCAGTGCCGACACCGGCCTCTCGGTGGCGGTCAGCGAGACCGCGACGCAGGGCTCGTCGGACAACCCCGAGCCGTCGTACGGCGAGTCGCTGCCCGACAACCAGCGCTGCGGCTGACCCGGGGCAGCGGGATGGACCGGGGCGCGACCGGTGAGCCGCTGCTGGAGTTCCTGGCGGTGATGCGCCGGCTGCGCGCCGAGTGCCCGTGGAAGGCCGGGCAGACCCACCGCTCGCTCGTGCGCTACCTGCTGGAGGAGGCGCACGAGACCGCCGAGGCCATCGAGACCGGCGACGCCGGCCACCTGGCCGAGGAGCTGGGCGACCTGCTGCTGCAGGTCTACTTCCACGCCGTCATCGCCGAGGAGTCCGGCGCGTTCACGATCGACGACGTGGCCCGCGGCGTCACCGAGAAGATGGTGCGCCGCAACCCCCACGTCTTCGGAGGATCCGACGGCGACGGCCCGCGCGACGCCGCGGCCGTCAACGAGGAGTGGGAGCGGATCAAGGCCGAGGAGAAGGACCGCTCGGAGGTGACCGAGGGCCTGGCCCCGACCCTGCCGACCCTGCTGCGGGCCGACAAGGTCGTGGACCGGCTGGCCCGGGCCGGCCGCCCGGTCGACCCTCGTGGGGACGACCTGGGCGACCGGCTGCTCGCGCTCGTGGTGGAGGCGAGACGCGACGGCGTCGACCCCGATCAGGCCCTGCGCGACGCCGTGCGCCGGGCGGTCAGCGACGCTTCTTCTTCGTGACCTTCACGGTGACGGCCGCCGACGTCGAGGGCCGCGAGTCGGCGTCGCCGACGTAGACCGCACGCAGCCGGTGCTTGCCGACCCGGGTGAGCCGCAGCGAGACGGAGGCGCGGCCGCCGGCCAGGCGCACGGTGCGCACCACCTTCGCGCCGTCCAGGATCCGCACGGTGCCGGTGGTGAACGACGGCGTGAGCGTCACCGAGAGCCGGACCTGCTTGCCCTTGCGGATGGTCGCCTTGTTGCGGGTCAGCCGGGTGGAGGTGCCCGTGGCGGCCGCGAAGACCTGCTTCAGGTCGCCCAGCCGGTAGAGCTGGGTCTCGCCGGTCGCGTCGACCACGCCGTCGTTGTCGGTGACCGCGAAGACCTGGCCCCCGCTGGAGATGCCGAGGCCCTCCAGCTTCTCCTGCGTCCAGCCCCGGCCGGCCCGCATCGCGGGCAGCAGGTCGACGGCGAGCCGCTTGGTCACCGGGGTGAGCGACGAGGGCGAGCCCGTGGGCAGGTCGACGGTGTAGACGCGCTTGAGCGCCGCGCGCGGGCCGTTGAGCTTGTCGCGCTCGATGACCGCCAGCGTGTCGTCGTCGACGACGGTGATCTCCGACAGGCCCACCCAGTCGCCAGCGACGGACGTGGGCGACAAGGGGTAGGCGAACCAGGTCCACGCGCCGGTCGCGACGTCGTAGCGCCCGATCCGCGCCACGTTGCCCTCCAGCGGCTGCAGCGCGCCGGCCGGCACGCCCGGGTCGACCCACAGCGGACGCTGGAGCGCGACGTACACCTGCTCGGCGCTGCCGGTGCCGCGGGCGGCGACGCCCTCGAGCCCCCAGCTCCTCACGTGGTCGGTGACCGCGGCCGGCAACGGAACCGTCTGCTGCACGACGCCCAGGGCGTCGGTGCGCACCAGCGCGTTGCCCGGGCCGGTGGCCCCCTCGACGGCGAGCCAGAAGCCGCCCTGCGGACGGGCGAACAGGCCCTCGACGTCGATCTCGGGCTTGGCGCCGCCGGGCTCGCGCACCTCGAGCACCCGGTCGATGACCGCCGGCGTGCGGGAGACGTCGAGGGAGTAGATCCGGCCGGTGGCGTACGCCGCGTCGCTCGCGGCCCACATCCGGGTCGGGTCGCCCGGCACGCCGGAGAGCGCGCCCAGCGCGCCCCAGCCGATCGGCACGTAGCTGCCCCGGCGCGGCTCCGACCGCACCGAGGGGAACGCCGGCCGGGCGGTGCCGAGCGCGTAGACGCCCACCGAGGCGCGCACGCCGGCGTCGGCGTCGTCGGTCTCCGAGGAGACCACCAGCAGGTCGCGCGCCGGCACCGGCAGCAGCCCCTCGGGGCCGTTGGTGGTGGGCAGCACCTGGCGGAACTCCGGGTCGGCCGGGTCGCTCATGTCGTAGACGGCCACGAAGTTGCTGCGCTCGGAGCCCACGAAGGCGTACGGCGTCTGGTCGATCGTGGCGAACGCCAGGCCCTCGGGCTCGGTGCCCTTGTTGTCGGCGCGGTCGTCGTTGAAGAGGCCGTGCTCGACCGCGAGGTACTCCAGGGTGTTGCCCGAGTCCCACACCACCGAGCCGTCGCTGGTGTCGAAGACCGTCCAGCCGCGCGAGCCGCCCTTCCAGTCGCCCTCGTTGGCGGTCGCGACCAGGCCGTCGCCCACCCACTGCACGGCGTCGGGCTCGCGGGGGACGTCGATGGTGTCGGTGAAGTCGAAGACCCCGTCGTTGTCGGTGTCGACCCCGCCGACGCGCGCGGTGCCGGCGCTGAACGCACCCGTGATCGCGCGGGTGGGCAGGTCGACGACCACGAGGCCGTTGTTCTCCTGCAGCGTCACGACCAGCTCGTCGTCGTCGTTGATGTCGACGTACTCCGGCTCGGGGTCCTCGGGGGTGTCGAGGTCGGCCAGGGCGGGCAGCGGGTCGCCGTCGTCCTCCACCAGCGCGACCGGGTCGGCGGTCCAGGTCGTGGGGGCGCCGGCGAGCTCGACGACCTGCACGAAGCCGGCCGGCAGCTGCGGCAGGTCGCCCTCGTCGCCGCCGGGCGGGGTGGCGTCCTCGTCGCGCTGGTTCTCCATGGCGATGGCGGCGTAGTCACCGCCAGGGCTGATCGCGATCGAGTCGGGCTGACCACCGAGGTCGACCGAGGCGACCCGCTGCCGCGAGGCGACCTCGACCACGTCGAGCCGGCCCGAGGGGTGCTCGAAGTCGCCGCCGGTGGTGTCGACCACGACGAGCACGTGGTCGCCGACCACCGCCACCGACGTGGGCTGGTCGTCGGCGTCGCCGAGCTGGGCCAGGTCGAGGGTGCCGTCGCCGACGGGCGCGGCGGGGTCGGTGATGTCGAGGAACCCGATGCGCTTCCCCGCGGCATCGGTGTAGACGACGGTCCGGCCGTCCTCGGTGACCGCCGAGATCTCCGCGACGGTCTCGTCGAGGGGGTCCACGCCGGCCGGGACGTTCAGGTGCACGGGGTAGGTGGCGACCCGCTCGAACCAGCCGGCCGCCGGTGCGGCGGTGGCGGGCGGGAGGGTCGGGACGAGCAGCCCCAGCGGCAGGGCGCCGACGGCGGCGATCGCCAGTCCGCGGCCCAGTCCTTGAAGTGACACGAGCAGTCCTCTCTCGGTGTCCCCGCCCGTTCGGGAGCCGGGCGGGGTCTGTGCGGACTGTCGTGGCGACGGGCGACCCGGACGTGTCGCACCGGCGAGCGCAGGATGAGGCGGGGGTGAACGCCGGGTACCGGCCAGGTGCCGGCCGGAGGTGCTCGCGTCCCGCCCCGCGGGCGCGCGGTCGGCCTCCGCGGAACCGCCCGGCGCCGCCGCTAGTCTGATCCGGCAGGCCGAGAACCGGCACCGGACCCAGATCTTCCCCAGGAGCAACAGACGTGGCATCCATCGAAGCAGTCGGCGCGCGCGAGATCCTCGACTCCCGTGGCAACCCCACGGTCGAGGTCGAGGTCGTCCTCGACGACGGGACCTTCGCCCGCGCCGCCGTCCCGAGCGGTGCCTCCACGGGTGCCTTCGAGGCCGTCGAGCTGCGCGACGGCGGCGACCGCTACCTCGGCAAGGGCGTCGAGAAGGCCGTCGACGGCGTGATCCAGAAGCTCGGCCCGGCCATCGAGGGTCTCGACGCCGACGACCAGCGCCTGGTCGACCAGACGATGCTCGACGCCGACGGCACGCCCAACAAGGCCGACCTGGGTGCCAACGCGATCCTCGGCGTCTCGCTGGCCGTCGCCCGGGCCGCCGCCGACTCCGCCGGCCTCCCGCTCTACCGCTACGTCGGTGGGCCCAACGCGCACCTCCTGCCGGTGCCGATGATGAACATCCTCAACGGCGGCGCCCACGCCGACTCCAACGTCGACGTGCAGGAATTCATGGTCGCGCCGATCGGGGCCCCGACGTTCAAGGAGGCGCTGCGCTCCGGTGCGGAGGTCTACCACGCGCTGAAGTCGGTGCTGAAGAAGAAGGGCCTCTCGACCGGCCTGGGCGACGAGGGCGGCTTCGCCCCCGACCTGGAGAGCAACCGGGCCGCGCTCGACCTGATCGCCGAGGCCGTCGAGGCCTCCGGCCAGAAGCTCGGCACCGACATCGCGCTGGCGATGGACGTCGCCGCCAGCGAGTTCTGCTCCGAGGGCACCTACACCTTCGAGGGCTCGCCGCGCACGAGCGAGGAGATGGTGGCCTACTACGCCGAGCTGGTCTCGGCGTACCCGATCGTCTCCATCGAGGACCCGCTCGACGAGGACGACTGGGACGGCTGGAAGGCGATGACCGACGCGCTGGGCAGCCGGATCCAGCTGGTCGGCGACGACCTGTTCGTCACCAACGTCGAGCGGCTCCAGCGCGGCATCGACGGCGGCCAGGCCAACGCGATGCTGGTCAAGGTCAACCAGATCGGCTCGCTCACCGAGACCCTCGACGCCGTCGAGCTGGCCCACCGCAACGGCTTCCGCAACATGATGAGCCACCGCTCGGGCGAGACCGAGGACACCACGATCGCCGACCTGGCGGTCGCGACCAACTGCGGCCAGATCAAGACCGGCGCCCCCGCCCGCTCCGACCGGGTCGCGAAGTACAACCAGCTGTTGCGCATCGAGGACGAGCTCGGTGACGCCGCGCGCTACGCCGGGGCCCGGGCCTTCCCGCGCTTCCAGGGCTGACCGGGAGCGGGACACGGATGAGCGACCAGCGCCGCCGCGGACGCGGTGACCGGCCCCGGGGCCGCACCGGTCCCGGCCGGCCCGCGCCCGGCCGGGGCACCCGCGCCCCGGTGGCCGCGGTCGCCGGCGGGCCGACGCCGCGCC
>NZ_JAFFJT010000038.1 GCF_016924665.1 Nocardioides sp. SYSU D00038 | reverse complement strand
GGCACCCCTCGCCGGACCCGGGGACGACGGGGTCCGGGGGTCGGCGCCCCCCACCCCGCCCGGTAGATTCCGACACCTGATGCCCGCGGATGTCACGGCCCTGATCGCCGACGTCGTCGAGAAGTACGACGCCGAGCTGGTCGCCCTGCGCCGCGACCTGCACGCCCATCCCGAGCTCTCCTGGTCCGAGACCCGCACCAGCCGCCTGGTCACCGAGCAGCTGGTGCAGGCCGGCTGGGAGCTCCAGCACGTCGAGGGCACCGGCGTCGTCGCCGACCTCGGCTCCGGCCCCCGCACCGTCGCCCTGCGCGCCGACATGGACGCGCTGCCGGTGCAGGACCTCACCGACGACCCGTGGCGCAGCACCGTCCCCCACGTGGCCCACGCCTGCGGGCACGACGTCCACACCACCGCCCTGCTCGGGGCCGCGCTGGCCCTCGCCGAGGTGCACCACCGCAAGGGCCTCGACGGTCGGATCCGGTTGGTCTTCCAGCCGGCCGAGGAGGTCATGCCCGGAGGGGCGATGCACCTGATGGCGCTGGGCAAGCTCGACGGCGTCGAGCGGGTCTTCGCCCTCCACTGCGACCCCGGCGTCGACGTCGGCCAGGTCGGGCTCCGGCTGGGCCCGCTCACCAGCGCGGCCGACCGGGTCGAGGTCCGGCTCGAGGGCCCCGGGGGCCACACCTCGCGACCGCACCTGACCGGCGACCTCACCTTCGCGCTGGCCAAGGTCACCACCGAGCTGCCCGCCGTGCTCAGCCGCCGGATGGATCCGCGCGCCGGGATCAGCGTGGTCTGGGGCCTGCTCCGCGCCGGCTCGGCCGCCAACGTCATCCCCGACCACGGCCTGGTCTCCGGCACCGTCCGCATCCTCGACGCGGTGGCCTGGTCCGACTGCGAGCGGGTGGTCCGCGAGGTCGTCGACGAGCTGGTGCGGCCCTACGGGGTGACCGCCCGGATCGACTACCAGCGCGGCGTGCCGCCGGTGGTCAACGAGCCGGTCAGCCACAGCCTGCTCGCCGACGCGGTCCGGGCGGTGCTCGGCGACGACGGCCAGGTGATCGCGCCGCAGAGCCTGGGCGGCGAGGACTTCGGCTGGTACCTCGAGAAGGTGCCCGGCGCGATGATGCGGCTCGGCACCCGCACGCCGGGCGGCCCGACGTACGACCTCCACCAGGGGAACCTGCGCGTCGACGAGCGCGCGATCGGCATCGGTGCCCGGCTGCTGGCCGAGAGCGCGGTGCGCTCGCTGGCGGCCGACCCCGCCTGAGCGTCGTCCGCCACCACCGGCGCGCGGCGACAAGTCTGCCGAAAACCCCGGTGCCGAGATGGCGCATTTCGCCCATGGACGTAGTCCGGCACCTCGGGGTTGACTGTGCGGACTCCCGACCGGGCGGGCCGCACCTCGCAGCACGATCACAGCCAGATCACCAGCAAGATCACAAGTTCGTCACGGGAACGTCCGCGTCGTCGCCCTGGCCTCTCCAGGCCCTAGGGTCAGCAGTGTCTCGACGCCCGATCCCGCGGCGCACCACAGCACGACAATCTAGGAGGCGTCTTGCGACGCAGCAGAAAGCTCGCAGCACTGCTCACGGCCGGGATCCTGTCCCTGGCCGCGACGGCGTGCGGCGGTGACAGCGACAACGGCGACGCCGACGACCCGAGCACCGGGGGCGGCGACGCGCCCAGCTCCGACATCAAGGTCGGCATGGCCTACGACGTCGGCGGTCGCGGCGACCAGTCCTTCAACGACTCCGCGGCCAAGGGCCTCGACCAGGCGGTCGAGGAGTTCGGCATGGAGCCCCAGGAGTCCGAGGCCGAGGACGGCGAGGCCGAGACCGCCCGCGAGGAGCGGCTGCGCACCTTCGCCGACGCCGGCTACGACCCGATCATCGCGGTGGGCTTCGCCTACGCCGCGTCGGTCGGCAAGGTCGCCAAGGAGTACCCCGAGGTCCACTTCGCGATCATCGACGACGCCAGCCTCGAGGCCGAGCCCAACGTCGCCAGCCTGGTCTTCGCCGAGGAGCAGGGCTCGTTCCTGGTCGGCGCCGCGGCCGCGCTCAAGTCCGAGGCCGGCCACGTCGGCTTCGTCGGCGGTGTCGAGACGCCGCTGATCCAGAAGTTCGAGGCCGGCTACGTCGCGGGCGCCCAGGCGGTCAACCCCGACATCAAGGTCGACGTCAAGTACCTCACCCAGGTGCCCGACTTCTCCGGCTTCGCCGACCCCGCCAAGGGCAAGACGGCTGCGCAGGGCATGTACGACGCCGGCGCCGACATCGTCTACCACGCCGCGGGCGGCTCGGGTGGCGGCGTCTTCGAGGCCGCGTCCGAGGCCGGCGCGAAGGCCATCGGCGTCGACTCCGACCAGTACAACACCGCCGACCCGGCGGTGAAGGACGTCATCCTCACGTCGATGCTCAAGAACGTCAACGTCGCGGTCTACGAGTACCTCAAGTCGATCGCCGACAGCGGCGGCGAGGAGTTCCCGGCCGGCGTCACCACCTACGACCTGTCGGTCGACGGTGTGGGCTACTCCACCAGCGGTGGCTTCGTCGACGACATCACCGGTGACCTCGACGAGTTCAAGCAGCAGATCATCGACGGCGAGATCGAGGTCCCGACCGCTCCGTGATCCACTGAGCAGCACCCGACCGGGGCTGCGGGCGCGCGCCAGCGCGGGCCCGCAGCCCCGTTCCCTTGCCAGGCCGTCCCTGCCCGCCCTCCTGTCCGGCGCGACGGCCCGGCGGTAGCGTTCGAGCAGCCCACAGCCAAGGAGGCCCGACCCCCGTGTCCACCACCACCGCACCGACCCCGGCCACGCCGGGCACCGCTCCGGTCTCGGTCCGGCTCCGCGGGATCGGGAAGCGCTTCCCCGGCGTGATCGCCAACGACGACATCAACATCGACGTGCGGCGCGGCACCATCCACGCCATCGTCGGCGAGAACGGTGCCGGCAAGTCGACGCTGATGAAGATCCTCTACGGCGTGCAGCCGCCCGACTCCGGCACCATCGAGATCAACGGCACCGAGGTCACGCTCTCCTCGCCCGCCGACGCGATCCGGGCCGGCGTGGGGATGGTCTTCCAGCACTTCATGCTGGCCGACAACCTCACGGTCCTCGAGAACGTCGTGCTCGGCGCCGAGAAGCTGCACGGGATCGGCGGCAGGGCGCGCGCGGAGATCACCCGGATCTCTGAGGCCTACGGCCTCGACATCGACCCCGACCGCCTGGTCGAGGAGCTGGGCGTGGGTGCCCGGCAGCGCGTGGAGGTCCTCAAGGTCCTCTACCGCGGCGCGAACGTGATCATCCTCGACGAGCCCACCGCCGTCCTGGTGCCCCAGGAGGTCGACGAGCTGTTCGGCAACCTGCGCGAGCTCAAGGAGGAGGGCCTCAGCGTCATCTTCATCTCCCACAAGCTCGACGAGGTGCTCACGGTCGCCGACGAGATCACCGTGATCCGGCGCGGCACCACGGTCACGACCGTCACCGACACCGAGGGCGTGACCGCCCGCAAGCTGGCCGAGCTGATGGTCGGCTCGCAGCTGCCGTCGCCGTCCACCGAGGCCTCCACCGTCACCGACCAGGTGCTGCTCTCGGTGCGCAACCTGAGCCTGCCGGCCCCCGGCGGCCGCCCGCTGCTCGACGACATCAGCTTCGACATCCACCGCGGCGAGGTGCTCGGCATCGCCGGCGTCGAGGGCAACGGCCAGGCCGAGCTCGTCGAGGCGGTCATGGGCATGCGCCCCGGCACCACCGGCACGATCACCCTGGCCGGCACCGACCTCGGCCCCCTGTCCAACCGGGCCCGCCGCGAGAGTGGCATCGGCTACATCCCCGAGGACCGTCACCGCCACGGGCTGCTGCTCGACGCGCCGCTGTGGGAGAACCGGGTGCTCGGCCACCAGGGCCGGGCGCCGAGCTCCAGGCACGGCCTGATCGACCGCAGGGGCGCGCGCGACGACACGCTCCGGATCATCGAGGAGTACGACGTCCGCACGCCCGGCCCCGACGTCCTGGCCCGGGCGCTCTCCGGCGGCAACCAGCAGAAGCTGATCGTCGGCCGCGAGATGAGCGGCGACCCGGTGCTGCTGATCGCGGCCCACCCCACCCGCGGTGTCGACGTCGGCGCCCAGGCGGCCATCTGGCAGCACATCAAGAACGCCCGCAAGGAGGGACTCGCGGTGCTCCTCATCTCCGCCGACCTCGACGAGCTGATCGGCCTCTCCGACACCATCGAGGTGATCCTGCGGGGTCGGTTGGTCGGCACCTTCGACCCCGGCGCCGTGACGCCGGAGCAGCTCGGCTCGGCGATGACCGGGGCAGGGGAGTCGGCATGACCCGCCTCGTCACCCTCGGCCTGGGCATCCTGGCCGCCGGGCTCGCGCTGGTGGCGGCGTTCGCCATCACCAGCCTGGTGCTGATCGTCGCGGGGGACCCCGCGGGCGAGGTGTGGGGCGAGATCCTGTCCTGGCCCGAGAGCCGCAACCTGACCAACATCATCAACAACGCCACGGTGCTGTACCTCTCGGCGCTGGCGGTGGCGATCGGGTTCCGGATGAACCTGTTCAACATCGGCGTCGACGGCCAGTACCGCGTCGCGGCGTTCACCGCCGCCGTGGTGGCCGGCGAGGCGTGGCTGCCGGGCTACCTCAACACCGCGCTGGCGATCCTGGCCGCCATGGCCGTGGGTGCGGTCTGGGCCGGCATCGCCGGCCTGCTGCGCGCCAGCCGCGGCGTCAGCGAGGTCATCTCGACCATCATGCTGAACTTCATCGCCACCAGCCTGGTCGCCTACCTGCTCCGCAAGGCCGCGGTCGACGCCGAGGGCAGCAACGCCGTCAACACCAAGCCGGTGCCCGAGGGCAGCCGGATCGGCGGCTTCTCCATCGGCGACGGCCCCGGCGAGGTCTACGGCTTCGTGTTCATCGCCGCCGCGGCCGGGTTCCTGTTCTGGTTCGTGCTGAACCGCACCCGGTTCGGGTTCGACCTGCGCGCCACCGGCCGGTCCACGACCGCCGCGGTCGCCAACGGCATCAACGTCAACAAGATGGTGCTGGCCACCATGTGCCTCTCCGGCGCGGTCGCCGGCCTGGTCGGTCTGCCGATCCTCTTCGGCAGCCAGTTCTCCTACGGCTCGACGTTCCAGTCCGGGCTGGGCTTCGCCGGAATCGCGATCGCGTTGCTCGGCCGCAACCACCCGGTCGGCATCGCGCTCGGCGCGCTGCTCTTCGCGTTCCTCGACGAGCAGTCCAACCCGCTGCAGATCCTGGTCGGCGTCTCGCCCGACATCGTCGCCATCACCCAGGGCGTGATCGTGCTGACGGTG
The DNA here is from genome assembly GCF_016924665.1 of Nocardioides sp. SYSU D00038. Lineage (GTDB taxonomy): Bacteria > Actinomycetota > Actinomycetes > Propionibacteriales > Nocardioidaceae > Nocardioides. The sequence continues at coordinate 20,778 of NZ_JAFFJT010000038.1, read as the reverse complement.
GTGATCAGCTACGAGCTGATCCGGCGCTACGCCGTCCGCCTCGAGCAGCAGCGGGTCGCCCGGGCGCTGGCGCCCTCGGCGCCGACCCCGCCCCCCACGTCCGGCCCGTCCGGCGAGGCCGAGGAGGTCAAGGCATGAGCATCCCCGCCGCCGCCACGGGGATCACCCCCGACGTCGCCGCGCCGGCCCCCCGCCGCCGGATCCGGCTGCGCTGGGTGCTGGTCGGCTTCCTGGTGCTGCTCGCCGCGATGTCGCTCCTCGAGGTCATCACCGGCGCCAACGACCTGACCTCGTCGGGCACCATGGGCGCCACGCTGATCGCCACCGTGCCGATCCTGCTGGCCGGCCTCGGCGGCCTCTGGTCGGAGCGGGCCGGCATCGTCAACATCGGCCTCGAGGGCATGATGATCCTCGGCACCTGGGGAGCGGGCTACTTCGGCTTCCACTACGGCGCGTGGGCCGGGGTCGCCGGAGCCGTGCTCATGGGCATGCTCGGCGGGCTCCTGCACGCCGTGGCCACCGTGATCTTCGGCGTCGACCACATCATCTCCGGCGTCGCGATCAACATCATCGCGCTCGGCGCGGTGCAGTACCTCGCCGCGCTGACCTTCACCGGCCTCGAGGGCGGCGGCACCACCCAGTCGCCCAAGATCCCCGACGTGCAGGCGCTCACGATCGAGCCGCTCAGCGACGCCCTCGGCGACCTCGAGGGCAAGGACATCTTCCTGGTCTCCGAGGTCGCGGCCGTGCTGCGCGCGCTGTGCACCAACCTCTCCTCGCTGGTCGTGGTGGCGGTGCTCCTGCTGGTGCTGACCTGGTGGCTGCTCTGGCGCACGTCGTTCGGCCTGCGGCTGCGCTCGTGCGGCGAGAGCCCGGCCGCGGCGGAGTCGCTCGGCGTCAACGTGATGCGCTACAAGTTCGTCGCCGTGCTCGTCTCGGGTGGCCTCGCCGGCCTGGCCGGTGGCTTCCTGGCGATGGTCGCGGCCAGCAACTACCGCGACGGCCAGACCGGCGGCCGCGGCTACATCGGCCTCGCCGCGATGATCTTCGGCAACTGGCGGCCCAGCGGGCTGCTCGCCGGGTCGGGGCTGTTCGGCTACACCGAGACCGCCGGGCTCCGCCAGGGCAGCAGCTCGGTGCTGGCGCTGCTGCTCGCCGTCGCCGTGCTGGCCCTGGTCGCCGCGGTCTGGCAGTTCCGCAAGGGCGCCCGCACCGCGGCCGTCGTGACCGCCGGCGTGGGCGTGCTGGTCGGCGTCGTCTACTTCGTCGTCGACGAGGTGCCGGAGCAGTTCACGAGCATGGCGCCCTACGTGATCACCCTGCTGGTGCTCGCGTTCGCCTCCCAACGACTACGCATGCCGGCGGCGGACGGACAGATCTACCGCAAGGGGAGTGCTGGTTAGCGTGGCCGCCGACGACCAGGGGACGGGTGCGTCCACATCCGGGGTGCCCGCATCCGACGGCACCGTCGACTGGGCCGCGCTCAAGGACGCGGCCGAGGAGGCGATGACCCACGCCTACGCGCCGTACTCGCGGTTCCGGGTCGGCGCCGCCGCCCGGGTCGACGACGGCCGCGTCGTGGTGGGCTGCAACGTCGAGAACGCCGCCTACGGCGTCGCGCTGTGCGCGGAGTGCGGGCTGGTCAGCCAGCTGCACATCACCGGCGGCGGCCGACTCACCCACTTCGTGTGCGTCAACGGCGACCGCGAGGTGATCATGCCGTGCGGGCGCTGCCGCCAGCTGCTGTTCGAGAACGGCGGACGCGAGCTGTCGCTGTGGACCGTGTCGGGCGTCAAGACCATGGACGAGGTGCTGCCGGATGCGTTCGGTCCCGACGACCTCTCTTGACCTGTTCTCGCCCGACGTCGTCGCCGACCCCTACCCCTTCCTCGCCGACGAGCGGGCGCGCCACCCGGTCGCCTGGCACGACGGGCTGGGCCAGTACCTCACGTTCGCCCACGCGACCGTCGGCGCCGTGCAGCGCGACCGGCGGCTCGGCCGGCTGTGGCGCGACAAGCAGCCCGAGGACCGCTTCGAGCCGTTCAACCTGCTCCACCGCAACCAGATGATGGAGAACGAGCCGCCCGAGCACACCCGGCTGCGGCGTCCGGTCGCCGGCGCCTTCGCCCGCGGTCACGTGGAGCGGCTGCGGCCCCGGGTGCGTGAGCTGGCCGCCGGGCTGCTTGACGAGGTCGACCCGGCCTCCTTCGACGTGATCGCCGACTACGCCGAACCGCTGCCGGTGCTGGTGATCGCCGAGCTGCTGGGGGTGCCGGCGTCGTACGCCTCCGACCTGCGGGACTGGTCGCAGGCGATCGTGCGGATGTACGAGGTCGGCACCACGCCCCAGGTCGAGGCCGCCGCGATCGCGGCGGCCGAGCAGTTCGCCGGGCTGGTCCGCGAGCTGGTGGCCGCCCGGCGCGCCACCCCGCAGGCCGACCTGATCACCGACCTGGTCGCCACCGAGCTGTCGGAGGACGAGGTCGTGGCGGCGGTGGTGCTGCTGCTCAACGCCGGCCACGAGGCGTCGGTCAACGTGTTCGGCAACGGCCTGGTCGCGATGCTCCAGCGCGGCCTGCGCCCGGCCGACGACGTCGCGCTCACGGTCGAGGAGATGCTGCGCTTCGACTCCGCGCTCCAGCTCTTCGTCCGGACCGCCACCGCGGACGTCGAGTTCGGCGACGTCACCGTGCGGGAGGGCGAGCAGGTCTGCGCGCTGCTGGGTGCGGCCAACCGCGACCCGGCCGTCTTCGAGCGGCCCGACGACTTCGAGGTCGCCCGGGCCACCAACCCCCACCTCGCCTTCGGCGTGGGGGTGCACTTCTGCCTCGGCGCCCCGCTGGCCCGGATGGAGCTGGTGGAGTCGGTGTCGGCGCTCTTCGCGCGGCACCCGTCGCTGGCGCTGGCCGGGGACCCGGAGAGCCGGGGCACGTTCGTCCTGCGGGGCTACCGCAGGGTCCAGGTCGGAGGGAAGAGGACATCATGACGCAGCACGACGCCGTCGAGGTGATCGTCGCCAAGCGCGACGGCCAGGAGCTCAGCGACAGCCAGATCGACTGGGTGATCGACGCCTACACGCGCGGCGACGTCGCCGACGAGCAGATGTCGGCGCTGGCGATGGCGATCCTGCTCAACGGGATGGACCGACGCGAGATCGCCCGCTGGACCGGGGCGATGATCGCCTCCGGGGAGCGGATGGACTTCTCCGGGCTGAGCCGCCCGACCGCCGACAAGCACTCGACCGGCGGCGTGGGCGACAAGATCACGCTCCCGCTGGCGCCGCTGGTCGCGGCCTGCGGGGTCGCGGTGCCGCAGCTCTCGGGCCGCGGGCTGGGCCACACCGGCGGCACGCTCGACAAGCTCGAGGCGATCCCGGGCTGGCGCGCCGGGCTCTCGAACGAGGAGATCCTCGACCAGCTGGAGTCGCTGGGCGCGGTGATCTGCGCGGCCGGCGACGGCCTGGCCCCGGCGGACAAGAAGCTCTACGCCCTGCGCGACGTCACCGGCACGGTCGAGGCGATCCCGCTGATCGCCTCGTCGATCATGAGCAAGAAGATCGCCGAGGGCACCGGCGCGCTGGTGCTCGACGTCAAGGTCGGCACCGGTGCGTTCATGAAGGACGAGGCGTCGGCCCGCGAGCTGGCCGAGACCATGGTCGCGCTCGGCACCGACGCCGGGGTGCACACGGTTGCGCTGCTCACCGACATGTCCACCCCGCTGGGCCTGACCGCCGGCAACGGCATCGAGGTCGAGGAGTCGGTGGAGGTGCTCGCCGGAGGCGGCCCGGCCGACGTCGTGGAGCTGACCCTGGCCCTGGCCCGCGAGATGCTGGCCGGCGCCGGCCGCGACGACGTCGACCCGGCCGACCGGCTGGCCGACGGCTCGGCGATGGACGTGTGGAGGCAGATGATCCGTGCGCAGGACGGCGACCCCGACGCCGACCTGCCGGCGGCCCGGGAGTCGCACGTCGTCGAGGCACCCTCGTCGGGGGTGCTGACCCGGCTCGACGCGATGGCGGTCGGCATGGCCGCCTGGCGGCTCGGCGCCGGCCGGGCCCGCAAGGAGGACCCGGTGCAGGCCGCGGCCGGGGTCCGCTGGCACGCCCGGCCCGGCGACGCCGTCACCGCCGGCCAGCCGCTCTTCACGCTGCTCACCGACGAGGCCGACCGGTTCGACCGGGCGCTCGCCTCGCTCGAGGGCGGCTACGACGTCGAGCCCGAGGGCACGGCGTACAGCCCGCGCGACCTGGTGATCGACCGGATCGGCTGAGCGGTACGGTCGACGGGCCGGGCTCAGCCCTCGAGGAGCAGCACCAGCGTCTCGGCCACGCAGGCCGGCTTGGGCTCGCCCTCGATCTCGACGGTGTAGCGGATCGTGAGCTGCTTGCCGGCGGGCAGGTCGGCGACGTCGGGGAACTCGACGTGCGCGCGGACCCGCTTGCCGACGAGCAGGGGGGCGGGGAAGCGCACCTTGTTGACGCCGTAGTTGAGCTTCGGGCCGTCGGTGTCGAGCGAGAACACCATGCTGCCGAGCCACGGCACCAGCGACAGGGTGAGGTAGCCGTGCGCGATGGTGCCGCCGAACGGTCCGTCCTTGGCCCGCTCGACGTCGACGTGGATCCACTGGTGGTCGCCGGTGGCCTCCGCGAACCGGTCGACCCTCTCCTGGGTGATCTCGACCCAGTCGCTGGTGCCGATCTGCTCGCCCGCGGCCGCGGCGACCTCGTCGAGGGTGGTGAACTCGCGCATCGTGTGGGGTCCTCCTCGAGGTGACAGGATGGCGGCCATGAGCACCGCCGCCACCGAACCTAGTGCACCTGCCGCGCTCACCCGGGAACAGGTGCTGCAGGCCCCCAAGGTGCTGCTCCACGACCACCTCGACGGCGGGCTGCGGCCGCAGACGATCATCGACGTCGCGGCCGAGGTGGGCCACCGCCTCCCCGCCGACACTGCCGAGTCGCTCGGCGCCTGGTTCGCCGAGGCCGCCGACTCCGGCTCGCTGGAGCGCTACCTCGAGACCTTCGACCACACCGTCGCGGTGATGCAGACCGCGCCGGCCATCACCCGGGTCGCCCGCGAGTGCGTCGAGGACCTCGCCGCCGACGGGGTCGTCTACGCCGAGGTGCGCTACGCCCCCGAGCAGCACGTCGAGCAGGGTCTCAGCCTCGACGACGTGGTCGCCGCGGTGCAGGCGGGCTTCGAGGAGGGGATGGCGGCCGCGGGCGGCCGGATCGTCGTACGCCAGCTGCTGACCGCGATGCGCCACCAGGCGCGCTCGATGGAGATCGCCGAGCTGTCGATCGCCTGGCGCGACCGCGGGGTCGCCGGCTTCGACATCGCCGGCGCCGAGGCCGGCTACCCTCCGACCCGCCACCTCGACGCCTTCGAGTACCTCCAGCGCGAGAACTCCCACTTCACCATCCACGCCGGCGAGGCGTTCGGGCTCCCGTCGATCTGGGAGGCGATCCAGTGGTGCGGCGCCGACCGGCTCGGCCACGGCGTCCGGATCAACGACGACGTCACCGTCCACGACGACGGCAGCGTCGAGCTGGGCCGGCTCGCGGCGTACGTGCGCGACAAGCGGATCCCGCTGGAGATGTGCCCCGCCTCGAACGTGCAGACCGGCGCCGCCGCCTCGATCGCCGAGCACCCCATCGGCCTGCTCAAGCGGCTCCGGTTCCGGGTCACCGTCAACACCGACAACCGCCTGATGAGCCGCACCTCGATGACCGACGAGCTCTGGAACCTCGCCCAGGCCTTCGGCTACGGCCTCAAGGACCTGGAGTGGTTCACGGTCAACGCGATGAAGTCGGCGTTCCTGCCCTTCGACGAGCGGTTCGCGCTGATCCAGGAGCAGATCAAGCCGGCGTACGCCGCCATGGCCGCCGCCGCTGGTTGAGGAAGTCGCGCCAGCGCCACCCACCGGTAGTTGAGGAAGTCGCGCCAGCGACCGTCTCGAAACCCCGGCGGCCGACCGCCCTCCCGCAACCACCGGACGGGGGCGCGGGTGTCGCCGACCCGGCGCTTGTTGTCGCTGCGGCGAAGGCTGGGTCGTCCACCGTGGGAACGGGAGGGTTCTCGTCTCACCGGGTTTCGAGACAGGACTGCGTCCTTCCTCAACCAGCGACCCACCGGTGGTTGAGGAAGTCGCGCTAGCGACTGTCTCGAAACCCCGCACCGAAGCGCCCTCCGGTGGGAACGGGAGGGTTCTCGGCCCACCGGGTCTCGACGACGCTCGCTGCTCGACCAGCGGTTGGTCGTCGTTCCTCAACCAGTGGACTCGGGGAGCACCACGAACCACGGGCGGGTCCAGCGGCCGAACGGCAGCCGGCGGGTCTCGAACGAACGGCGGGGGACGGCGACGACCGCGCCGCGGGCGGGGTCGTGGACGCGGAGGTCGCGGGGGTTGCCGCCGACGGCCAGGACGACGTGGCGGGGCAGCCACCGGTCGCCGACGTAGAGCGGCACCGGGCGGCCGTCGGTGACGGCGGCCAGCACCCGGTCGTACCAGCCCCCGAGGTCGCCGAGCGTGACGTGGACGTCGTGGTCGACCGCCGGGAGGCCCGGGCCGGAGGTGGCGGAGAGCTGGCGGGCGACCGCCCAGGGCGGGGTGCCGACGACGCGCGGCCACGGCAGCTGCAGCGCCCCCTGGACGTCGACGAGGCCGGTGACCCGGCGGTGCATCGCGAGCGTCTCGTCGCCGAACCGCTCGGCGGGAGTGCCCGGCAGCGTCAGGCCGGTGACCGGGTGCCGGCCGTCGTTGACCAGCTCGGCGTAGTCGGGGTCGACCACCATCCGGGCGGCGACCAGGCAGGCGGCGCCGCACGAGCGCTGGTCGGGCTGGCGCAGGCCCCTGCCCAGCACCGACGAGGTCACGGCTGCCGGTCCGCGAGGCGCAGCCGCCCGATCGCGGCGTACGCCTCGTCGGGCGAGACCGGCTCGCAGCCGCGGGCGACCGCGTCGGAGACCACCCGGCGCTGGTCGCGCAGCAGGGCGAGCCCGCGGCGCACCAGCACCAGCGGCGGCTTGCGGTGCTCGCGCAGGTCGCGGGTGAGCCGGCGCCAGAAGGTGACGACCGGGTGCTGGCGCACGCAGTACGCCGCGGCGAGCAGCCCCGCCTCGCGGCAGGCCGCGACGACGTGCTGGGCGAAGATGCCCTCGGCGACGAAGAGGTCCTGGCCGAGCAGGTCGAGGGTGTGCCAGCCGTGCCGGCCGTCGCGGGCGATCTCGTAGAGCGGCACCGAGGCGACGCCGGCGGTGCACAGCGCGGTGAGCGCCGCCATCGCGTCGTCGGGCAGCCAGGAGTCGGGGTGGTCCCAGTCGACCAGGCCGGCGTTCGCGCCCTCGGTGATCCGAGGGAGGCTCGGGTCGTCACCGTCCTTGTAGAAGTCGTCGAGCCGGAGGACGGGGAGGCCGACCCGCTCCGCGAGCCGCGACTTCCCGGCTCCCGAGGGGCCCGCCAGGACGATCACGCGAGCTCGCACCCGCCCATTCTGCCCTCCGGGCCGGGGCAGCGCCTAAGCCGGCTTGGGCTCCCAGTTGCCGGGGTCGTTCATCACGTCGGAGTTGGCCTCCTCGACCATCGGCCACTTGTTCTGGGGCAGGCCCCGGGCGCCGCTGGCGAGCTGCTGCCAGCTGGTGGCCGCGGTGGTCGCCTGCTCGACGAGGAACTCCACGAGCAGGTCGGCGATGTCGACGATGTTGTTCCAGATCGCCTTGGCCAGCTCGAACGCCGCCGGGATCTCGAAGGAGATGATCGCGTCCGCCTCGGTGGCGACCTTGAAGCAGCCGATCAGGTCACCGATCCAGCTCGCGAGCTCCCTGGCCAGCTTCCGCCACAGGGTGAGGATCTGGTTGGCGACGTTGCTGGTGAGCGTGGCCCCGGCGTCCATCGCCAGGCTGAGGTCGCGCAGCGCGGCGTCCTCGGTGGTGGCGACCGCCTTGTAGTTCTCGGCGGCGTAGCCCTGCCAGTCGTGGTTGAAGATCACCAGCTTCTGGGCCAGGTCGCCCTCGCGGTAGATGGTGGCCTTCACCGAGGAGAAGTCGGCGGCGTAGTCGATGAGGCTCATCGGGCGGCCCGCGAGGTCGCCGACGGCGTCCCACACGTTCTCCTGCACCTCGGCGGCGGTCTCGAGGATCCAGGGGTGGATCTCGTTGTTCCAGCGCTCGATCGCTCGCTCGACGGTGTCGCCGGGCAGGATCGCGTCGAAGAACCCGCTGAGGCCGGAGGCCGCGTCGCTGAGGAAGCCGGCGATCCGGCGGATCTCCTCGTTGAGCTGGTCGACGAAGTCGCCCATGTCCTCCTCGACCTGGGCCTGGAGCTGCTCGAAGGTGTCGATGGTGCTCACGGTGGCCTCAGATCATGGCGTCGAGCGTGGCCATGTCGGTGGCCACGGTCGCGTCGGTGTCGTCGTAGTGGTTGGCGGTCGAGACCAGTGCCGCGGCGATGTAGCGGAAGCAGCGCTCGGCGTCGTCGAGGGCCGTGGCCATGGCGGTGGTCCAGGTGTCGTAGTGGTCGGCGACGCCGTAGAGGCCGGCGAGGTAGCCGAAGTCGGCGCCCTTGCCGACGCCGGGCTCGATGGTGGTGCCTGCGGTGGCGGCGTCCTCGGCGTGTCCGTCCCAGACGGTCGCGTGGGTGCGGAGGGTCTCGGACTGGACCTGGAAGCTCATCGGGCGTCCCTCTCGGAGTAGGCGTCTGCGAAGGCCTCCGCCACGGCGGCGGAGACCTGGGTGGCGGTGGCGTGGGCAAGCCAGGCGGGCAGCGCCTCGACCCGGCCGCGGGAGGAGGCGGGGGGCAGGTGGACCTCGACGCACTCGTTGCGGGACCGGCCGGTGACCGGGCCGGGCCGGCGCCGGGGCCGCCCGGAGAGGTGCTCCTCGGTGCGGATCCGGTGGCGCTCGAGCAGCTCGCGGGAGGGGCCGATCCTGCGCACCGGCTCGGCCGTCGGCACCGGACGCGCGCCGCCCGTGCCGGCCGCGGACTGGGCGCCCAGCCGGGAGACCAGCGCGTCGCGCCAGGCGCCGGCCAGGGCGGCGTCGAGGCCGTCGGGCGTGCGGACCCGGTCGATGCGCAGCACCTCCAGCGAGACCAGCCGGTGGGTCGGGTCGAGGGTCACCCGCAGCGAGCCCTCCGGGTCGGTGCCGGTGAGGGGGCCGTCGCCGGCGTAGATGCCGGTCGTGTCGCGGGCCCGCAGCTCGTCGAGCCGGGCTGCCGTGGTGGCGTCCATCCGCGGTCCTTCCCGAGTAGGTGGAGGGGTGCCTGACGGCAGGCATGCCCGTCTCGTCGATGCCTGAAACACCTTGCCCTGCTGGGGTTTCAGCCCTGGCCGAGTCGGGAAGGAGCGACCCATGCGTCTGTCCCGGGGACCGCTCGCCCTGCTGCTCGGCACCCTGCTCGTCGTCGCCGTCGGGTGCGGCGGCGACGACGTCGCCGACGACCCGGTGGGCGCCGAGCCGTCGTCGTCGACCCCGGACGACGCCACCTGCCGCGAGCTGGTGGGCGAGGCGGTGGTCGAGGCGCTGGGGTGGGCCGGCGTGCCGGCCGCGACCGAGCACGCCGGTCGCTGCGAGCGGGTCTCGCCCGACCACGGCAGCGTCACCGTGCGCTCCGAGGCGCTGGTCGACCCGGTCGACGACGTGCTGGCCGCGGCTTGCACGGGCCTGCGCGAGGCCGGCGGCACCGTCGCCGAGCCGGAGCCGTTGGCCGGCACCGACCGCTCGTGCTCGAGCCGCTACGCCGGCGACACCGGCGTGGCGACCCTCTACTACGTCAACGACGGCGACCGGGTCGTGCAGCTGCGCGTCGCCGCGCACGCGCCGACCGACCAGAACGCGCTCGGGGCGGGGCTGGCGGCGTTGGTGACGACCACCCGGGGCTGGGACGTCGAGGCGGCCGGCTAGACCCCGATCGGGTGCCAGACGGTCTTGGTCTCAAGGAAGTCGGTCATCGTGTCGAGGCCGGGCTCCGCGGCCCAGTCGGGCTCGGCCGCCGGCGCCCGGCGGACCCGCTTGAGGTTCTCGGCGGCGGCGACCTCGAGGTCGGTCGCCAGCGCCGCGTCGCCCGCGACGCCCACCAGGTCGATGGCGTTGACGTCCATGTGGGAGGCCAGCCACGGCGCGACCGTGGCCGCGGAGCCGGTGAGCAGGTTGACCACGCCCCCCGGCACGTCGGACGTCGCGAGCACCTCGGCGAAGGTCACCGCGGGCAGCGGTCGGGCGTAGGAGGAGACCACGACGACGGTGTTGCCGGTGACCACGACCGGGGCGAGGGTGGTGACCAGCCCGAGCAGCGACGACCGCTGCGGGGCGAGCACCGCCACCACGCCGGTGGGCTCGGGTGTGGAGAGGTTGAAGAACGGACCGGCCACGGGGTTGGCGTTGCCGGTCACCTGGGCGATCTTGTCGGCCCAGCCGGCGTACCAGACCAGCCGGTCGATCGCGGTGTCGACGACCTTGTCGGCGCGACCGGCGTTCAGACCCTCGGACTGCTGCACGGCGAGGCTGAACTGGGGGCGGCGGTCCTCCATCACCTCGGCGACCCGGTAGAGCACCTGGGCGCGGTTGTACGCCGTGCGCCCGGCCCAGCCCTTGAAGGCCGCGCGGGCGGCCACGACGGCGTCGCGGGCGTCCTTGCGCGAGGCGAGCGCGGCGTTGGCGACGAAGCCGCCCTTGGCGTCCTCGACGGCGTAGGAGTGCCCGGACTCCGAGCGGGGGAAGGCCCCGCCGATGTAGAGCTTGTAGGTCTTGCGGACGTCGACGCGCGCAGCCATGTCAGCTACCGCCCTTCAGGTAGGAGGCGAGGCCGTGGCGCCCGCCCTCCCGGCCGTAGCCGGACTCCTTGTAGCCGCCGAACGGGCTGGTGGGGTCGAACTTGTTGAACGTGTTGGCCCACACCACCCCGGCGCGCAGCTCGTTGGCCATCTTGAGGATCCGCGAGCCCTTCTCGGTCCAGACGCCGGCGGACAGGCCGTAGGGGGTGTTGTTCGCCTTCTCGACGGCCTCGGCCGGGGTGCGGAAGGTCAGCACCGAGAGCACCGGGCCGAAGATCTCCTCGCGGGCGATCCGGTGGGCCTGGGTGACGCCGGTGAACAGCGTCGGCACGAACCAGAAGCCGTGGGCCGGGAGCTCGCACTCCGGCGACCAGCGGCCGGCGCCCTCGGCCTCGCCGACCTCGGCGAGCTCGCGGATCCGGGCCAGCTGCTCGGCGGAGTTGATCGCGCCGACGTCGGTGTTCTTGTCGAGCGGGTCGCCCACGCGCAGGGTCGACATCCGGCGCTTGAGGCGCGCCAGCAGCTCCTCGGCCACCGACTCCTGCACCAGCAGCCGCGACCCGGCGCAGCAGACGTGGCCCTGGTTGAAGAAGATGCCGTTGACGATGCCCTCGACCGCCTGGTCGAGCGCGGCGTCCTCGAAGACGATGTTGGCGGCCTTGCCGCCCAGCTCGAGGGTGACCTTCTTCTCGGTGCCTGCGACCGTCTTGGCGATCGCGCGGCCGACGTCGGTCGAGCCGGTGAAGGCCACCTTGTCGACGCCGGGGTGCGCGACCAGCGCGCGGCCGGTCTCGCCGGCGCCGGTGACGATGTTGACCACGCCGGGCGGGAGGTCGGCCTGCTGGCAGATCTCGGCGAACAGCAGGGCGGTCAGCGGCGTGGTCTCGGCGGGCTTGAGCACCACGGTGTTGCCGCACGCCAGGGCCGGCGCGATCTTCCAGGCCAGCATCAGCAGCGGGAAGTTCCACGGGATCACCTGGCCGGCGACGCCCAGCGGGGTGGTGCCGTAGCCGGCGTGCTCGAGCTTGTCGGCCCACCCGGCGTAGTAGAAGAAGTGCGCGGCCACGGTGGGGACGTCGACGTCGCGCGACTCGCGGATCGGCTTGCCGTTGTCGATCGACTCCAGCACCGCCAGCTCGCGCGAGCGCTCCTGGATGATCCGCGCGATCCGGTAGAGGTACTTGGCGCGCTCGGCGCCCGGCATCCGCGACCAGACCCGCTCGTAGGCGCGGCGCGCCGCCCGCACCGCCGCGTCGACGTCGGCCTCGTCGGCCTCCGCGACCTCGGCGAGGACCTCCTCGGTGGCGGGGTTGATGGTCTTGAACGCCGTGCCGCCGCCGTCGACGAACTCGCCGCCGACGAACAGCCCGTACGACGCGCGGATGTCCACCACCGACCGCGACTCCGGCGCGGGGGCGTACTCAAAGACGTTGCTGCCGACCGGGGTGCGCGGGGTGGCCGTGCGGTCGGAGGGCGGAGAGTTGTCAGCCATGCGGGTGCCCCTCAGTCAAGGGTGAAGTAGTCGGGGCCGGAGTAGCGGCCCGTGGTCATCTTGGTGCGCTGCATGAGCAGGTCGTTGAGCAGCGTAGAGGCGCCGAACCGGAACCAGTCGGGGTCGAGCCAGTCGGCCCCGGCGACCTCGTTGACCATCACCAGGTACTTGATGGCGTCCTTGCTCGACCGGATCCCGCCGGCGGGCTTGACCCCCACCATCTGGCCGGTGGCCTCGCGGAAGTCGCGGACCGCCTCCAGCATCACCAGCGTGACCGGCAGCGTGGCTGCCGGCTGCACCTTGCCGGTGGAGGTCTTGATGAAGTGGCCGCCGGCCATCATCGCCAGCCACGACGCGCGCCGGACGTTGTCGAGGGTCTGCAGCTCGCCGGTCTCGAAGATCACCTTCAGGTGCGCCTCGCGGCCGTCGGCGGCGGTGCACGCCTCGCGCACCGCGACGATCTCCTCGAACACCTGGAGGTAGCGACCGGACAGGAACGCGCCCCGGTCGATGACCATGTCGATCTCGTCGGCACCCGCCGCCACGGCGTCGCGGGTGTCGGCGAGCTTGACGTCGAGCGCCGCGCGGCCGGAGGGGAAGGCGGTGGCGACCGAGGCCACCTTGACGCCGCTGTCGCCGAGCACCTGCTTCACGTCGGCGACCATGTCGGGGTAGACGCAGACCGCGGCCGCGGGCGGGCAGGTGGGGTCGGACGGGTCGGGCCGCATCGCCTTGGCGGCCAGGGCGCGGACCTTGCCCGGCGTGTCCTGGCCCTCGAGGGTGGTGAGGTCGACCATCCGGATCGCCAGGTCGAGAGCGAACGCCTTGGCGGTGGTCTTGATGGAGCGGGTCCCGAGCTGGGCGGCCCGCGCCTCCGCACCCACCTGGTCGACACCGGGCAGGCCGTGCAGGAACCGTCGCAGCGAGGAGTCCGACCCGACGACGTCGGAGAAGTCCCAGCCTGCGGGTGCCTCAGGGGTGGCAGGAGCTGGCATGCCGTCCAGCATAGGGTTGCGGCGGGGACACGTCGCAAACACCGAGGAGGGGCCGTGACCACCGAGCCCGAGCGGGTCGAGCGCTTCGCGGCGCACGACGGCCAGGTCACCGGCGTCCTCGGGCTGGGCCTCTGCGCGGCCGTGGTGGTCACCTGGGCCGTCGACACCTCCGCGGTGCCGCGCTGGCTGGTGGCCGGCGCCCTCGTGGCGGCCGTGCTGGTGTGGGCCGCGAGCTTCCGGCCGCGGGTCTCGGTGGAGGGCGACACCCTGGTGCTGCGCAACATGCTGACCACGACCCACGTGCCGCTCGCGGCGATCGACAAGGTGGTCGTGCGGCAGGTGCTGGCGGTGTTCGTCGGGGAGCGGCGGATCGCGAACGCCGGGGTCGGCCGCAGCCGCAGGCAGGCCCAGCGCCGCCGTCCGGTGCCCGGGGCGCTGCCCGCTGCCGACGAGCCCACCTCGCGCCGCGACGTCGTCGACGTGGCCGACCACGTGGAGACCCGGCTCGCCCAGCTGGTGCAGGAGGAGCGCACCCGGCTGGGGCTGCGCCGCGGCTCGCCGGAGCTCGAGGCGCTGGCCGCCGAGGTGCGCACCGAGCCGGCGCGGCTCGAGCTGGCGCTGCTGGCCGCGGCGTTGGTGCTGCTCGTCGTCGCGCTGCTCGTCTGAGCGTCGGCCAGATCCTCGGTCAGATCCCCGCGGCGGCGCGGACGTCGTCGCGCACCGCGGCGAGCAGGTCGGCCGCGGCCGCCCGGGCGTCGTCGACGGGTCCATCGGCCGGCACCGGCACGACCACCTCGAGGTAGCACTTCAGCTTGGGCTCGGTGCCGCTCGGGCGCACGACGACGCGGGCGCCCTGCGCGAGCCGGTACCGCAGCCCGTCGGTGGGCGGCAGCTCGGCGCTGCCGGCCGCGAGGTCGTCGGCCTGCTCGACGGCGAGCCCGCCGAGCGAGGTGGGCGGGGTGGTGCGCAGCCGCTCCATCGCGGCGCCGATCTCGGCCAGGTCGGTGACCCGCACCGAGAGCTGGTCGGTGGCGTGCAGGCCGTGCTCGCGGGCGATGTCGTCGAGGACGTCGAGCAGGGTGCGGCCCTGCGCCTTGACCCGCGCGGCCAGCTCGCACAGCAGGAGCAGCGCCGAGACGCCGTCCTTGTCGCGCACGTGCTCGGGGTCGACGCAGTAGCCGAGCGCCTCCTCGTAGCCGAAGGCCAGGCCCTCGACCCGGCCGATCCACTTGAAGCCGGTGAGGGTCTCGACGTACTGCCGTCCGGCCGCGGCGGCCATCCTGCCGAGCAGGCTGGAGGAGACGATCGACGCGGCGTAGGTGCCGGGCTTGCCGGCCGCGAGCAGCGTGTGGCCGAGCAGGGCGCCCACCTCGTCGCCGCGCAGCATCCGCCACCCCTGCCGCGTCGGCACCGCCGCGGCGCACCGGTCGGCGTCGGGGTCGTTGGCGACCACGAGGTCGGCGTCGCTCTCCTCGGCGAGCGCCATCGCGAGGTCCATCGCGCCGGGCTCCTCGGGGTTGGGGAACGCGACGGTCGGGAACTCCGGGTCGGGCTCCTCCTGCTGGCTCACCACCCGGGGCGCGTCGAACCCCGCGGTCTCGAGGACCTGCAGCACCGAGGTGCCGCCGACGCCGTGCAGCGGCGTGTAGACCAGCGAGAGGTCGCGGGGGCCGTCGGCTGCCAGGCCGGCGACGGTGTCGAGGTAGCGGTCGACGACGTCCTCGCCGAGCACGGTGCCGCCGGCGCCGCGCGGCACGTCGGCCAGCGCCCCCACCGCCGCGATCCGGTCGGCGATGCCGGTGTCGGCCGGCGGCACGATCTGGCTGCCGTCGCCGAGGTAGACCTTGTAGCCGTTGTCCTCGGGCGGGTTGTGGCTGGCGGTGACCATCACGCCCGCGGAGCACCCGAGCTCGCGGATCGCGAACGCCAGCAGCGGGGTCGGCAGCGGCCGGGGCATCAGCCAGGCCTTGAAGCCCGCGCCGGTCATCACCTCGGCGGTGTCGCGCGCGAACACGTCGCTGTTGTGGCGGGCGTCGTAGCCGATCACGACCGGGGCGGTGGCGCCCTGCTCGCGCAGGTACGCCGCGAGCCCGGCCGCCGCGCGCACCACGACCACCCGGTTCATCCGGTTCGGGCCGGCCCCCAGGGCGCCCCGGAGGCCGGCGGTGCCGAACTCCAGGGGCCCCGAGAACCGGTCGGCCAGGTCGGCACGGGCGGGCTCGTCGCCGGCCTCCACCGCCGCCACGACGGCGGCGAGCTCGGCGCGCGTCTGCTCGTCGGGGTCCTCGGCCAGCCAGGCGCGGGCGCGGTCGAGGAGGTCGGCGACGACGGTGTCCATGACGGCACCGTAGTCCCTGCCCCGCGACGGCCCGGGGTCAGCGGTCGATGGTGCTCATGTCGCCGTAGCGCTCGCCCACGACGGCGTCGCGGGGCACCGCCGCCTCGAGCGCGGCCAGGTCGTCGGCGGTCAGCCGGACGTCGAGGGCGCCGAGGTTCTCCTCCAGGTAGGCGACCCGCTTGGTGCCGGGGATCGGCACCACGTCGTCGCCTTGGGCGAGCACCCAGGCCAGCGCGAGCTGGCCGGGGGTGCAGCCGTGCTCGGCGGCGAGCCGGCCGACCTGCTCCACCAGCGCCAGGTTGGCCTCGAGCGCCTCGCCCTCGAACCGCGGGAAGCGGCCGCTGGCGCGCGAGTCGCCCGCGTCGAGGCTCTCGCGGGTGAGACGACCGGTCAGGATGCCGCGGCCCAGCGGGGAGTAGGGCACCAGGCCGATGCCGAGCTCGCGGACGGTGGGCAGGACCTCGTCGTCGAGGTCGCGGGTGAACAGGCTGTACTCGCTCTGCAGCGCGGTGATGGGGTGCACGGCATGCGCCCGGCGGATGGTCTCGGCCGAGGCCTCCGAGAGGCCGAGGTGGCGCACCTTGCCCGCATCGACGAGCTCCTTCATCGCCCCGACGGTCTCCTCGATGGGGACCGTGCGGTCGACCCGGTGCTGGTAGTAGAGGTCGATGTGGTCCACCCCCAGGCGCTCCAGCGAGGCGTCGCACGCCCGGCGCACGTAGTCGGGGGAGCCGTTGACGCCGAGCCAGCCGCCGTCGGGAGTGCGCTCGTTGCCGAACTTGGTGGCGAGCTGGACCTCGTCGCGTCGGCCGCGGATCGCGCGACCGACGAGCTGCTCGTTGGTGAAGGGGCCGTACATGTCGGCGGTGTCGAGGAACGTCGCGCCGAGGTCGATCGCGCGCCGGATGGTGTCGATGCCGGTCTGCTCGTCGGCGGTGCCGTAGAACTCCGACATGCCCATGCAACCGAGGCCGAGGGCGGAGACGGTCAGGGGCGAGGTGGTCCCGAGGGTGCGGGTCTGGGTGGTCATGCCCCTACTGAAGCCGTTGGAGCGCGCTCCAGGTCAAGACCCGCCCGCCGGAGCTTGTCCTCGTAGATCCCGATCTTGCGGTCGATGGCACCCAGGTGACGGGTGACCTCGGCCAGCTCGACCAGCACCTGCTGCTTGTGGGCGTGCAGGAGGGCCAGCCGCGCCGTCTCGTTGCCCTCGCCGCCACGGACCAGCTCGGCGTAGCGACGTACGTCGCGGATCGGCATGCCCGTGGCGCGCAGGCAGGTCACGAGCTCGATCCAGCGCAGGTCGGACTCGGAGTAGCGGCGGTGGCCGGTGGCGGACCGGGCGACCGGCTGGAGCAGCAGGCCGTCGCGCTCGTAGTAGCGCAGCGTGTCGGCGGACAGGCCGGTGGCCTGGGCGGCCTCGGCGATGCTGAGACCGGGACTCGGGGTGCTCACCGCGCCAGTCTGCTCCCTGGAGTGCGCTCCGGGTCAACCGCCCGTGCCGAGTCGTCGTTACTCGTGCCGAGTAACGACGGCCGGGGGGGGGGGGCCGCGGGCCCCCCCCGCCGGGGGTCCGGGGGGGGCGGGGGCCCCCCCCCCCCCCCACTCGGCGGGGTCAGGCGCGGCGGAACCGGTCGAGCTGGTCGCCGAGCTCGGCGAAGAGGGCCTGGTTGAGGCGGAAGGCGACCCGGACCTCGTCGACGACGCGCTGCTTGGCGGTGGCGTCGAGGCCGAGGGCGTCGAGGCGGGCGCGGTAGGCGTCCTTGTAGGGCTTGGGCTTGGGGATCTCGGCGAACTCGTAGAACGCGACCCCGGCCCCCTCGAGGTCGAACTCCCGGTCGAGGATCCGGCCGATGGCCTGGCCGCCGGAGAGGTCGCCGAGGTAGCGGGTGTAGTGGTGGGCGGCGTAGAGGCCGCCCCAGGCGGCGCTGGCCTCGACCCGCTCGCGATAGGCGTCGGCGGCGGGGGAGTCGACCTCGCGGTCGGCACCCGGCGCCCAGTGCTCGAGGTCGGCCTCGATGGCGGCCAGCCGCTCCAGCGCCGGGTCGTGGACGGCGGCCACCACGGGGTCGTCGGCGTGGGCCCGGCCGACGGCCTCGAGGGCGACGTAGACCTGCCGCAGCCGGAGGAGGTAGGCGGCGTAGCCGGCCTCGGCCACCCGCCCGGCCAGCAGCTCGGACATGAACGAGGAGTGCTCCGCGGCCTCGTGCTCGGTCATCGAGCCGGTGCGCATCGCGGTGGACAGCGGCTGCTCGAGGGCGGCCTGCTCGACGACGGTCACGGGTGGGCCTCTCGGTGCGACGTGCGGTTCCTGACACAGTGTCGGGAACATGCTGACGGGTTGTCAAGAACCCTAGCAAGGTCAGGCTTGCCTAACCTCACCGTACCGCTCCGCGGACAGGGCGCGGACCACGAACTCCTCGACCGCGTCCGGCGGCACCCCCCGGGCGGTGAGGCAGGCGTGCACGAGCGACATCGCCGCGCGCACGTCGTCGAACCGCAGCGCGCCGGCGTCGCGCCCGCCCGAGAGGACGTCGGCGAGCACCTGCTCGACGGCCAGCACGTGCTCGCGGATCTGGAGCAGCGAGTCCTCGCGCAGGAGGCCGTAGAGCTGGGGGCCGAGGCCCATGTGGAACCGCTGGCCGGGGTCGAGCTGGTGGCGCAGGTAGGTGCGCAGCCGCTCGACCGGGTCGTCGGTGGCGGCCAGGTGGCCGTGGAGATCGGCCAGGTAGCGCTCGGTCTCGGAGGTCGCGAACGCGACCACCACCGACTCCTTGTCGGGAAAGTGGTGGTAGATCGCCGTGCGGCCGAGCCCGGCTCGGGCGGCGATCTGCGCCATCGAGATGGCCTCGTAGCTGTGCTCGGCCATCAGCGCCGCGAAGGCGTCGAAGACGCGGCGGTGCACCTGCACGCGGTGGGCCTCGACGGAGTCGGCGGTGATCCTGGGCACCCGCCGAGGATAGGCCGTCGCCGCACCGCGGCCCCTCCGGACGAGGGGCCGCGGTGCCGGCTGGCGGTGAGGCGTCACCGGACCCGGAAGGTGGCCTTCCTGGTCGAGCCGGTGAAGTCGGCGGTCGCCGCGTAGGTGACCACGACCCGGTAGGCGCCCCTGGCCAGCCGGGGCAGCGCGATGCCGGCCGTGCCGCGCACCAGCGCCTTGGTCGCCGCCTTGACCTTCCGGCCCTGCGCGGTCCGGACGACGACCTTGACCCGACCGGTGACGGGTGCGGCGGTCGGCGAGGTCAGGGCCACCTGCACCTTGCCACCGCGTCGCGGGGTCGGTCGCCTCGCGACGGTGACCGCGGTGCGGGTGGTGGCCCTGGCCACGCGGAGCGTGGTGGTGGCCGAGGAGGCCTCGAGGTTGCCGGTGCCGGCGTAGGTCGCGGTGAGCGGGTGGTCGCCGACCCCCAGCCTGCCGAGGGCGAACGAGGCGGTGCCACCGACCAGCGGGGCCGAGCCGACGACGCTCGCCCCCCGCTTGAGCTGGACCTCGCCCGACACCTCGGCGCCACCCGCCACGGTGACGGTGGCGGTGGCCGCCTGGCCGAACACCCGGGCGGGCGCGCCGAGGCTGGTGCTCGAGGCGGCCTTCTCGAAGCTGAGCGGCGTGAACGTCTCGTACGCCGCGACGTTGGCGCCGCCGCCGGCGTAGGTGTAGATGCCGAAGGTGCCCTCGGCTTCCGCCAGCCACGACCGGTCGACGTGGACCGTGGTGGAGAACGAGCCGTCGGTGCCGAGCACGGTGTAGCTGGGGTTGCTGGCGCTCTGCGGCGGGTTGCTGGCGGCGAACGACGCCGCAGGCACCGCCCAGATCACCGAGACGCCGTTGCGGTGCTCCGTCGGCGCGAGGTTGCGACCCCCGCTGCCGGGGACCGAGGGGCGCCAGTTGTCGGAGAAGCGGCCGAAGGCGACGTAGACCCCCGAGGCGAGGCCGGCGAACGGCGGCCGGGTGCCGGTGGCGAGCGCCGGGTCGAAGTTGCGGCCGGTCACCGTGACGGCGTGCTGGCCGTCGGGCAGCAGGGTGTCGTCGGAGACGCTCACCGCGGGCTCCAGACCGAGGTCCACGTCCACCGGGAGCGGCGGCTTCAGGTCCTGGTTGCCGCCGCAGCCGGTGGAGTAGAAGTGCGGTCGGACGAAGGCCGGGATCGCGGTGACGAATGCCTGGGGCCAGGCCCCCCACCAGCCGGTGGCGCCCCCGCCGGTCGAGCAGGACGTGGCCTGCGGGGCGCCGCCCTCGGGGATGGTGACGGTGCTGCCCTGGTAGTCGGGGGTGGCGCGGAACGAGCCGAGACCGGTGGCCGCGACCGACCCGGCGTCGAACTCCAGCAGGGTGACCCGGCCGAGGTCCTGCGCCGGGGTGGGGTTGCCCTGCATGTCGGCACCCGCGCCGAGGCCGAGGTGCATGGTCAGCTCGCCGTCGCCGTCCTCGTCGAGCGTGAGCTCGGGGTCGCTGTAGATCTCGTCGGGGGCGTTGTACACGGCGGGGTAGGCGTTGACCGTGTAGCTGCCGTCCCAGGTCAGGTCGACCGCGCCGGTCGCGTCGTCGCGGGTGCCGGTGCCGGCGGTGAACTTCACCGCGTTGGGCGTCTTCTGGGTGCCGGCGTTGGCCGGCATCGACGTGACCGGCACGGGGGCGACGACGTACTCGGTCTGGTACGACGCGCCGGCCGGGAGCGGCTCGGTGACGGTGCCGTAGAGCTGGCCGGCGTCACCGGTGAGGTCCTTGATCCGCCACGGGCCGAAGATGCCCTTCTGCGCGTAGCCGCTGATGGCCCAGGTCAGGCTGGCCCCGGTCACCGGGACCTCGGCGGCGTGGGCCGCCGGGGCGGCCGCGGTGGTCCCGGTGGCGGCGAGTCCCGCTGCCGCGAGGACCGAGGCGGTGAGCCGGGCGATGCCGCGGCGCGCGGGGGAGCCCCCCGTGGGCGTGCTGTTCATGCGTGTCCTTTCCTTCTCCTGCTCAGGAGTGAGAGCGCTGCTGCACCTAGCAGCAGCACCACGCCGGCCGCCCACTCGCCGTGGGTGCCGGGGTCCTCGCCCCGCGTCGTGGACGCCGAGGCGTAGACCAGCGGCGCCTCGGGCAGCCGCGGGTCGATGGTCGAGGGGGCGCCGGCCGGCACCGCGGCCGGCGGCACGGCGCCGGGTGCGGCCGGCAGCGCCGGGCCCGGCGGCTGGCCGCCTGCGCCGGGCG
>NZ_JAFFJT010000037.1 GCF_016924665.1 Nocardioides sp. SYSU D00038 | reverse complement strand
GGCCCGCGCCCGGCCGGGGCACCCGCGCCCCGGTGGCCGCGGTCGCCGGCGGGCCGACGCCGCGCCGGTCGCGGCTGACCGGCCGGGCGGCGATCCTGGTGCTGGTGCTGGCCGTGCTCACCGTCTCCTACGCCTCGTCGCTGCGGGCCTACCTCCAGCAGCGCTCCCACATCAACGAGCTCAAGTCCGACATCGCCGAGCGCGAGGCCAGCATCACCTCGCTGGAGCGCGAGAAGCGCAGCTGGCAGGATCCGGCGTTCGTGCGCCAGCAGGCGCGTGAGCACCTCGGCTACGTGATGCCGGGGTCGCGGTCGTACGTCGTGCTCGACGAGGACGGCGAGCCGCTCGACCGCGACACCCGGCTCCACGACCCCGACACCGTGCTCGACACCGAGCCGACGCCGTGGTGGGACGACGCCTGGGCGTCGGTCGAGCTGGCCGGTGACCCGCCACCGGTGACCAGCGGTCCCGCCACCGAGATCGACGGGTCGAAGGAGAAGAAGCGCCCGTGATCGACCCCGCTGACCAGGCGGCGGTCGCGGAGCAGCTCGGCCGCGAGCCGCGCGGCATCGAGGAGGTCGGCCACCGCTGCCCCTGCGGGCACCCCGACGTGGTGACCACCCGGCCTCGGCTGCCCAACGGCACCCCGTTCCCCACCACCTACTACCTCACCTGCCCCCGCGCGGCGTCGCGGATCGGCACCCTCGAGGGCACCGGGGTGATGAAGGAGATGGAGGCCCGGCTCGGCGACGACCCCGACCTCGCCGAGCGCTACGCCGCCGCCCACGACCGCTACCTCGCCGCCCGTGACGCGATCGGCCAGCGCGCCGGGCTCGACGTGCCCGAGATCGCGGGCATCTCCGCCGGCGGGATGCCCGACCGGGTCAAGTGCCTCCACGTGCTGGCCGGGCAGTCGCTGGCCCAGGGTCGCGGCGTCAACCCGCTGGGCGACGAGGTGCTCGACCGGCTCGGCGAGTGGTGGGCACCGGGGCCGTGCGTCGACGTGCCGGCCGACCCCGTGGCCGACGGTGGCTGAGACCGTCGCCGCCATCGACTGCGGCACCAACACGATCAAGCTCCTCGTGGGCGCGCTGCCCGACGTCGCCGTCCGCGAGATGCGGATGATCCGGCTGGGGCAGGACGTCGACCGCACCGGGCGGCTCGCCGACCAGGCGCTCGAGCGGGCCTTCGCCGCGATCGACGAGTACGCCGAGCTCATCGCGCGGCACGGCGCGACCCGGGTGCGCTTCGTCGCGACCTCGGCCACCCGCGACGCCGAGAACGCCGAGGAGTTCGTCGCCGGCGTCCGGGCGCGGCTCGGGGTCGAGCCGGAGGTCGTGTCGGGCGACGAGGAGGCGGCGCTCGCCTTCGACGGCGCGGTCCGCAACCTCACCACCACCCCCGCCCTGCCGGTGCTGGTGCTCGACATCGGCGGCGGCTCCACCGAGGTGATCCGCGGCGCCGCGCTCGACGCGCCGCCGTCGGTCGCGCACTCGATGGACATCGGCTCGGTGCGGCTCCACGAGCGGCACCTGCGCTCCGACCCGCCCACCATGGCCGAGGTGCAGGCCTGCGTCGCCGACATCGACCGCGCGCTCGACGCCTGCCCCGTGGCGATCGACCGGGCGGCAGAAGTGGTGGGCGTCGCCGGCACGGTCACCTCGGTCGCCGCCGGTGCGCTCGGGCTGGCCGCCTACTCCCGGGAGGCGGTCGACCAGGCCCGACTGCCCGTCGCCGACGTCCACGCCGTGGTCGACCGGTTGGTGGCGATGACGGTCAACGAGCGGCTGGCGCTGCCCTGGCTCCACCCGGGCCGGGCCGACGTCATCGATGCCGGCGCGCTGATCCTGTCGCGGGTGCTGCGCCGCAGCGTCGTGGAGGAGCTGGTCGTCTCGGAGGCCGACATCCTCGACGGCATCGCCTGGTCGCTGGTCGACCAGCGCCCCGTGTGACTCCGGGCGGCCCGGGTAACGGACGGCCATGAAGAAGCTGCCACTCCTCGCCGCTGCCGCCGCCGGCTACGTCCTGGGCGCCAGGGCCGGTCGCGAGCGCTACGAGCAGATCCGGTCCGGGGCCCAGAAGGTGGCCCGCAACCCCACGGTCCAGTCCGCCACGTCGAAGGCCCAGGACGCGGTCGCGACCCAGGCCGCCGCGGCCGCCGAGACCGCCAAGGACAAGGTGGCCGACGCCGCCCACCAGGCCGCCGACAAGGTACGCCGCGAGGCGTCGATCCAGCCCGCGCCCTGACGTCGGGCCCCGACGTGGGGGAGCAGCTACCCCACCCGGCGCTCGGCGGCCGGTTCGCCTCACCGGTGCCGCCCGGCACGGGCTGGCCCGGTGACCCCGCCGAGCCCACGACCCCCCGGGCCCGCACGGCGGCCGGCGTACGCCGGCTCGCGCGCACCGACGACCTCGCGGTGCTCGACGCCCGGGTCTCGGTGTGCGGTGCCTGCCCCCGCCTGGTGCGGTGGCGCGAGGACGTCGCCCGCGACAAGCGCGCGTCGTTCGCCGGGGAGCCCTACTGGGGCCGCCCGGTGCCCGGCTGGGGATCGACGACCCCGCGGGTGCTGGTGGTCGGCCTGGCCCCCGCCGCCAACGGTGCCAACCGCACCGGCCGGATCTTCACCGGGGACCGCTCCGGCGACTGGCTGTTCGCCAGCCTCCACCGGGTCGGGCTGGCCACCCAGCCGACCAGCGTGCACGCGGCCGACGGCCTCGCGCTGGTCGACACCCGGATGGTCGCGACCGTGCGCTGCGCGCCGCCGCTGAACAAGCCGACCACCGAGGAGAAGGAGACCTGCGCGCCCTGGCTGCACACCGAGCTCCGGCTGGTCGCGCCCTCGGTGCGGGTGGTCGTCGCGCTGGGCTCGATCGGCTGGGACGCCGCGCTGCGGGCGTTCCGCGAGGTGGGCTGGCGGGCCCCGGCGCGCAAGCCCCGGTTCGGCCACGGCGCGACCGCGCCGATCGACGCAGACGGCCGGGCGGTGACCCTGCTGGGCAGCTACCACCCCAGCCAGCAGAACACCTTCACCGGGCGCCTCACCGAGGCCATGCTCGACGACGTGCTCGGCCGGGCGGCCCACCTTGGCAGGATGGAGGCGTGACCCTCCGACCGAGCGCCCCGACGCAGCACGCCATCACCGTCCTGGGCCACGACCGGCCGGGCATCATCGCCGAGACGACCGAGCGGCTGGCCGACCTCGGCCTCAACCTCGAGGACTCCACCATGACCCTGCTGCGGGGTCACTTCGCGATGATGCTGGTCTGCTCCGGGGAGGCGCCGAGCGCCGCGATCGAGGCGGCGCTGGCGCCGCTGGCCGACGACGGCGCGCTCACCGTGACCGTGCGGTCGGTCGCCCCCGACGACCCCGACCCGGTGCGCGGCGCGCCCCACGTGCTCACCGTCCACGGCGGCGACCGGCCCGGCATCGTGTCCAGCGTCGCGGCCGAGGTGGCCCGGGTGGGCGGCAACATCACCGACCTCACCACCCGGCTCGCCGGCGACCTCTACCTGCTCGTGGCCGAGCTCGACCTGCCCGCCGGCGTCGACGCGACCGCGCTCGGGGCCGAGATCGACCGGGTGGCCACCGACCTCGGCGTCGGCGCGACGCTGCGCCCGGTGGAGACCGACGAGCTGTGAGCGACGACCGGGTCCACGCCTGGTCCGAGGACGAGCTGGGCGTGACGGGCGAGGTGCGCGACGTCGTGCGCGCCCCGGCCGCGGTGCTCTCGACCGCTGCCGCCGAGGTCGACCCCACCGCCCCCGACGTCGTCCGACTCGCGGCCGACCTCGTCGCCACCATGCGGGTCAGTCCCGGCTGCGTCGGCCTGGCCGCACCCCAGGTGGGCGTCGGCTCGCGGGTGTTCTGCGTCGACGTCTCCGGCCACCCCAGGACGCGCACCGGCCACGGCACCTTCGTCCTGTGCAACGCTGAGGTCGTGGAGGCGACCCGCAGGGAGAAGGCGCGCGAGGGCTGCATGAGCGTGCCCGACCTCACCGGCGACGTACGTCGGGCCGCACGCCTCACCGTGCGCGGCCGCCTCCCCGGCACCGGCGAGGAGGTCACCGTCGTGACCGACGCCTTCGAGGCGCGTGCGCTGCAGCACGAGATCGACCACTGCGCCGGCCTGCTCTTCCTCGACCGGGTCGCCGACGCCCGCGCCGTGCACCCCCGGAGGACGTACTTATAGGCGGGCGCCGGCCCCCGTATCCCAACCGGCAGAGGAAGCCGTCTTAAAAACGGCACAGTGTGGGTTCGAGCCCCACCGGGGGCACCAGGTCGACCGACAGGTCGAGACCAGCGGCCAAATCGATTGGCACTGGTCTGCGCAGGGCCTAGCGTGCCCGGCATGCGCTCGCCGTCCGCCTCGGGGGGCAGGCGGGCGCGCCTGCTCGCGCTGGTCGAGGCCCGGTGGGCCCTGGTGCGGATGCTGGCGCACGCCTCGCCCCGCCTGGTCGTAGTCCGCCTGGTGGTCCTCGTGGTCGCGGGCGTGCTGCCCGTGGCGCTCGTCCTCGCCGGCGGACACCTCAGCGGTCGCATCGCCGACTCGCTCGGGTCCGGGGAGCTCGACCCCGTGGTCCCGGCGTTCGTCCTGGTGATGGGCCTGTACCTGCTGGGGGAGCTCCTCGGACCGGTGCTGGGGCGGCTGCGGTGGCGCGTGACCAAGTCGGTCGACGGCACGATCCGCGACCGGGTCCTCCGGGCGGCGCTGTCGGGGGCCGACGTGAGCCACCTGCAGGGGCAGGCACACCTCGACGCGATGGGTGAGCTGCAGGGTCTGGTCAGGTGGAGCGCCACGCCCGGGCAGGGGGCGGCCGGGATCGTGGCCCTGGCCCAGGACTACCTGACAGTGTTCGCTGCCGGCGCCGTCCTGGCCACCTACCAGCCACTTGTCGCGGCCGCGGTGCTCGTCAGCACGCTCGTCATGCGGGTGCACTGGCGCAGGTCGACGCTGCGCATCATCGAGGTCTGGCGCGAGGGCGATCGCGCCCGGCGCGAGGGCTGGTACCTCTCCTCGCTGGGACTCGAACGGCCCGCCCGCCACGAGGTCCGGCTGTTCGGCCTGCGACGGTGGTTGAGCACCCGGATCGGCGCGGCCGGCGTGCGTGCGTGGACGCCCACCTGGCGCGAGCGCCGGGCCGGCATGCGCAGCAGCACGATCTGGCACGTCGCGCTGGTCGGGTCGGCGACGCTGGCCGGGCTGCTGCACGCAGCGAGCGCGGTGACGAGCGGGAGGTGGGACGTCGAGGACCTCGTGGTCTTCGTGCCCATGATGTTCCTGGTCCTGGGCTTCGCGGGCAGCAGCCCCGAGGACATGGCGATCGAGTACAGCGTCAAGATCCTGCCGTCGATCGAGCAGGTCGAGCGCGACGCCCGCACCGCGCGCGACCGCGACCTCGGTCGCAGGGTCGACCCCGACGTCCCGCCCAGGCTGGAGCTCCGCGGCGTGTCGTTCGCGTACCCCAACGGTGCCGAGGTACTCCACGACATCGACCTCGACATCCCAGCGGGGTCGTCGCTGGCCGTGGTCGGCATGAACGGCGCCGGCAAGTCCACGTTGATCCGCCTGCTGTGCGGACTCCACCCGCCGACGTCCGGTCACGTCCTGGTCAACGGGGACGACCTCGCAGACCTGGCCCTGGCGAGCTGGCACCAGCTCACCGCGCCCATCTTCCAGGGATTCCTGCGGATGCCCGGCGACGTGGCCACCAACGTCACGATCGGCGCCGCCCGACCCGGCGACGCGGCCGACGAGAGCCTCGACCGCGCCCTGGCCGCGGCCGGGGCCTCCGGCTTCACCTCCCGGCTGCCCGAGGGACGCCGGACGTCGCTCGCGTCCCCGTTCCTCGACGGCCACGACCTGTCCGGGGGGCAGTGGCAACGGCTGGCGCACGCACGGGTCGCGTACGCGCTCGAGCACGGTGCCCGCTTCCTGGTGCTGGACGAACCGACCTCCAACCTCGACACCGCGGCCGAGGAGCGGCTCGTGCAACGCCTCGTGGAGCAGACGGCGGGCGCGGTCACGACGGTGCTGGTGACCCACCGGCTCGCCCTGGCCCGTCGGTGCGACCGGATCGTCGTGCTGGCCGACGGTGCCGTTGCCGAGCAGGGCACCCACGGCGACCTGGTCGCCCGCGGTGGGCGCTACGCGCAGGCCTTCGCCCTCCAGGCCGGCATGTACCCGTGGAGCGCCGCGGATGAGTGAACCGACCGCTCCCGCCACACCGACGGTCGGGGCAGGAGTACGCCACCTGCTCGCCATGGCCGTGCGGGCGGACCGCTTCGCGGTGGGGGTCGGCGTGCTGGCCGCGGCGGGCGGAGCGGTGCTGGCGGCGCTGGCACCGTTGCTCTACAGCCTGCTCGTCGACGCCGCCGTCGACGGCACCGCCGAGGCGATCGCCGCCACGGCGGTGGTGATGGCCCTGGCCCAGGCCGGCGGGATGGGGCTGCGCAGCGTCGCGGCGACGCTGACCTGGAACCTCTTCGAGTCGATGACAGTCGTCGTCGACCAGGACCTCGTCGACCTGACCACCCGCCTCGAGATCCTGGAGGACGTGGAGGACACCCGGTTCCAGGACCGGCTGACGCTCTCGCGGACCAACCGGGAGCACTTCCAGGAGTCGATGAGCACGCTCCTCTACGCCCTGCTGCTGGGCCTGCAGCTCCTGGTGACGGTCGCGCTGCTCGCCACCGTGGCGCCGTTGCTCCTCCTGCTGCCGCTGGCCGCGGCGGCGCCGGTCCTGGCGTCCCGCTGGACCGAGTCACGCACCCAGCGAGCGCTGCGGGAGTGCCTCCCCGACACCCGCTCCGCCGACGGTCTCGCGCTGCTCGCGTTCGAGCCCCGCGTGGCGGGTGAGCTCCGCGTGCTCGGTCTCGGCGACCGGGTCCGGGCCGAGCACGACGCCGCCTGGCGCCGAGCGGTCGCGACCCAGTGGCGCGCCGAGCTGGTCGGGACGGTCGTCACCTGCGGGGCGCTCGTCGTCTTCACGGCCGGCTTCGCCGCCGCGCTGCTCCACGTCACCGACCGCTCGCTGGCGGGGCAGGCGACCCTGGGTGAGGTCATCCTCGTGCTCACCGCGGGTCAGCAGCTGCACTCCCAGCTCGGTTCGCTCCTCGCCAACGCTGGGGCGCTGTTCCGCATCGTCGAGACGATGAGGCACCTGGTCTGGATGCGCCGCTACGTCGAGGGGCGTCGACCGGTCGGCACCGCGGCCGCGCCCGGACGCCTCACGTGCGGCATCGAGCTGCGCGGTGTCTCGTTCCGCTACCCCGGGGCCGACCGGGACGCGGTGAGCGACGTCAGCCTGCTGCTGCTCGCCGGGGCCGTGGTGGCGTTGGTCGGTGACAACGGCGCGGGGAAGTCGACCCTCGTCACGCTGCTGGCCGGGCTGCACCGGCTGACCTCGGGGTCGGTCCTGGTCGACGGCACGCCCGCCGACGAGCTGGAGACGGAGGCGTGGCGGTCGCAGGTCACCGCGGCGCTCCAGGAGTTCGTCCGCTACGAGCTCCTCGCCCGCGAGGCGGTGGGCCTGGGGTGGGTCGCCCGGGTGGACGACGACGGGGCCGTGCGCGAGGCACTCCGGCGTGCCGACGTGGCCGACATCGAGGGCGAGCTCCCCCAGGGCCTCGAGACGCCGCTCGGCAGCGCCTTCCTCGACGGTGTCGACCTGTCCGGCGGGCAGTGGCAGAAGCTCGCCCTGGCCCGCTCCAGCATGCGCCCCACGCCCCTGCTGCGCATCCTCGACGAGCCGACCTACTCCCTCGACATCGAGTCGGAGCGCCACGTCTACGACTGGTTCGCCGGCGTCGCAGACCGCGAGAGCGCCTCCGGCTCGATCACGGTGATCGTGTCGCACCGGTTCTCGACCGTGCGCACTGCCGACCTCGTGGTGGTGATGGACGACGGCCGCGTCCGCGAGGTCGGGACCCACGCGGAGCTGATCGCGAGGGGTGGTCGCTACGCCGAGATGTACCGCACCCAGGCCGTGGGCTACCGCGAGTAACGCGGTTGCCTTCAGGTCGACCTGAAGGAGCAGCATGGGTGCCATGAGCTCCCAGCACCCCGACCACGACCACCAGCACGACCACCAGCACGGCCACCAGCGCGGCCGCGACGTCGAGGAGGTCGACCTCGACGCGATGTTCACCCAGGAGTTCTGGGACGAGCGCTACGCCGGCTCCGACCGGGTCTGGTCGGGGCGCCCCAACCAGCGGCTGGTCGAGCAGGTCGAGGACCTCGAGCCGGGCACCGCGATCGACGTGGGCTGCGGCGAGGGGGCGGACGCGGTCTGGCTGGCCCGCCGCGGCTGGACGGTCACCGGGGTCGACGTGTCGCAGGTCGCCGTCGACCGGGCGGCGCGGCACGCGGCGGAGGAGGACGTCGCCGACCGGGCGACGTTCGCGCGGGTCGACGTGGTGGCTGGCGACGGCCTGCCCGGCACCGCCGACCTGGTGACGGCGTCGTTCGTGCACGTGCCGCCCGCCGTCTTCGACGAGGTCTACCGGGCCCTGGCCGCCGCGGTCCGGCCCGGCGGTCGCCTGCTGGTGCTGGCCCACCACCCCGACGACGAGCACACCGGGCAGCGCAACCCGCAGCTCACGCAGCTGCTCTTCGGGCCCGAGGCAGTGACCCGGCTGCTCGGGGAGGAGTGGGAGGTCGAGGTCGCCGCCGCGCAGCGGCGCGAGGCCCGGAACGTCGAGGGCGACGTCGTCGACTTCACCGACACCGTGGTGCGCGCCCGCCGACGTCAGGGGTGACGCCCGTCACGCTCGCTCGTTGACAGGGCGTGCGCCGAGCCCTCACCGCCCTGCTCGCCCTCCTCGTGACGGCGGGGGTGATGACCGTGACCGCCGGCAGCGCGGACGCCGCGAAGCCGCCGCCGCAGCTGCGCCGCGAGGGGCGCTGGCTGGTCGACCCGCAGGGCCGGGTGGTGATCGTGCACGGCCTCAACCTGGTCTGGAAGCGGCCGCCGTACTCGCCGCCGAACGACGCGTCGGGCTTCACCCGGCGCGACGCCGACTGGCTGCGTCGGCACGGGTTCAACGCCGCCCGGGTCGGCACCCTGTGGGCGGGGCTGACGCCCACCGCCCCCGGCCGCGCCGACCCGGCGTACCTGCGCCGGACCCAACGCGTGCTCGACCTGCTGGCGAAGCGGCGGATCTGGGTGCAGCTCGACATGCACCAGGACCAGTGGCACGAGACCTACGGCGGCGAGGGCGCCCCGGCGTGGGCGATGCGGCGGCCGGTGCCCTACAACCTGCTGCCGCCGATCGTCGCGCCGTTCCCGCTGGGCTACTGGACCCCCGAGGTCTCCACGGTCTTCGACCGGTTCTGGGCCAACAAGGACGGGCTGCTCGACGGCTGGGTGGCGGCGTGGCGGGTGGCCGCCAGGACCTGGAGGAAGCAGCCGTACCTGATGGGCTACGACCTGCTGAACGAGCCCTGGATGGGGATGGAGTGGGCCGGCTGCCTCACCGGCGGCTGCCCGGGGTCCTACCGCCGGGAGCTGCAGCCGGCGATGGAGAAAGCGCTCGCCGCGATCCGCGCGATCGACCGGCGCAACCTCGTCTGGTGGGAGCCGCAGCAGTTCGCCGGGGGCCAGCGGGTCGGCACCTTCTACGAGAAGGTGCCGGGCGAGAGCCAGCTGGGCTTCTCGTGGCACAGCTACTGCCCCGACGTGTTCCTGGAGTCGCAGGGCCTGCCGGGCGGCAACGCCGAGAACTGCCGCGCGTTCGCGCACGACCGGCAGGAGCACGCGCTCGAGCAGTCCGAGCGGATGGGGGCGGTGCCGATGATGAGCGAGTGGGGTGCCACCGACAACCTGCGCGCCATCGAGATCGACGCCGAGGTGGCCGACGAGCACCTGATGGGCTGGACCCACTGGGCCTACAAGTTCTGGAACGACCCCACGACCGCCGACGACAAGCAGGGGCTCTTCCACGACGACCGCGACCTGCGCACGGTGAAGAAGGACAAGGTGCGGCTGCTGGTGCGCACCTACGCGCAGGCCGTCGCCGGCATCCCGACCGCGATGCGCTTCGACGCCCGCACCGGCGCCTTCTCGCTGGCCTACCGCCCCCAGCGCCGGATCAGGGCGCCCACCCGGATCTTCGTCAGCCCGCTGCACTACCCCCGCGGCTTCCGGGTCTCGGCCACGCACGCCAGGACCAAGCGGCAGGGGCGGTTCGTGCTCGTCCGGGCCACCTCGCGGCGGCCGGTGACGGTGCGCATCGTCGCCCGCTGATGCCGGTGGTCGGCGCCCCCGGGGAGGGCGTTCGTCCCACTGGGTTTCGAGACGGGACTTCGTCCCTCCTCAACCAGCGGTTCGGGGAACGCGGGAGCCCGCGTCGGCGTTGTACCCGGTGAAGGCGGCTAGGCTGCCCTCATCGG
Source organism: Nocardioides sp. SYSU D00038 (assembly GCF_016924665.1). Classification (GTDB taxonomy): domain Bacteria; phylum Actinomycetota; class Actinomycetes; order Propionibacteriales; family Nocardioidaceae; genus Nocardioides. Next base: position 25,338 of record NZ_JAFFJT010000037.1, on the reverse strand, counting down.
TGAGTCGTCAGGGAGACGGCCACCCCACCCCCGGCCTCCAAGGAGGAGACCATGCAGAGCAACAACCCGGTGTTCCGCCGTTCCGAGGAGTTCCAGAACGGCGGCAACGCCTACGGGAACCAGGCGTACTCCGGCGGCGGCGCCGCCTACCCCGGCTACGGCCAGGGGCAGCAGCCCGCCAACGACTACGCCCAGTGGAACGACGGGGGCACCACGTCGCCCGTCGACACCGGCCGGCGGATGACGATCGACTCGGTCGTCCAGTCCACCGGCATCACGCTTGGCGTCGTCCTGGTCGCCGCCTTCGCGACCTGGTTCCTGACGCCCCCGATCACCGGCAGCGAGCCCGACGTCGGGCCGCTGATCGCCGCCATGTCGATCGGCAGCCTCGCCGCCTTCGCGCTGTCGATGGTCAACTCGTTCAAGCGGGTCGTGAGCGTCCCGCTGGTGCTGGCGTTCGCGGTCGCCGAGGGCATCGCGCTCGGTGCGCTGAGCAAGTTCTTCGACGCCCTGTTCAGCACGCCCGACTCGGGCAACATCGTGCTCCAGGCCGTGCTCGGCACGATGGCGGCCTTCGCCGGCACGCTCGCGGCGTACAAGTTCTTCGACATCAAGGTCGGCCAGAAGTTCCGCACCTTCGTCATCGCCGCGGTGTTCGGCATGATCGGCCTGAGCCTGATGGAGCTCGTGCTCGGCATGTTCAACAACCAGCTGGGCCTCTTCGGCTTCGGCGCGCTGGGCATGCTCACCGCGATCGTCGGCCTGGTCCTCGGTGTGTTCATGCTGATCCTCGACTTCGACTTCGTCGAGCAGGGCATCGCCAACGGCATCCCCGAGAGGGAGTCGTGGCGAGCGGCCTTCGCGATGACCGTGTCGCTGGTCTGGATCTACACCAACCTGCTGCGCCTGCTGGCGATCCTCAACCAGGACTGACCAGCACCTCGGCAACAGCTCCGACCGCAGGCCCCGGGCTCGTCCCGAGGCCTGCGGCCATTTCCGGGCTCTCGGGACGCGGGATCAGCCGTGCAGCCAGGCCAGCACCGCCAGCACCCGTCGGTTGTCGTCGGGCGCCTGCGGCAGGTCGAGCTTGGTGAAGATGCTGTTGGTGTGCTTGCCGACCGCCTTCTCGCTGACGAAGAGGCGGGCCGCGATCGCGGCGTTGGAGCGGCCCTCGGCCATCAGCGTCAGCACCTCCCGCTCGCGCTCGGTGAGCCGGTCGAGCGGCCCGGGGGCCGCGCCGCTGACCAGCCCGGCGACCACCTCCGGGTCGAGCACGGTGCCGCCCGCCGCGACCTGGCGGACGGCCGCGAGGAAGGCGTCGACGTCGGCGACCCGGTCCTTGAGCAGGTAGCCGACCGCGCCCTCGCCGCTGGCGAGCAGGTCGCGGGCGTAGAGCGGCTCCACCCACTGGCTCAGCACCAGCACGGGGAAGCCCGGCCGGGCCGACCGGGCGGCGATTGCCGACACCAGGCCCTCGGTGGTGGACGTCGGCGGCAGCCGCACGTCGACCACGGCCACGTCGAGGTCGGTGCGGGCCAGGGCCCGGTCGAGGGAGGGGCCGTTGTCGACGGCCTCGACCACCTCGATGCCGCCCGCCTCGAGGATCCGGGTCAGTCCCACGCGCAGCAGGGCCTGGTCCTCGGCGAGCACCGCCCTCAACGTTCGGTCGGGCGGTCCGCTGGGCTGGTCCGGCACGGCACCTCCATCGTCACCTGGGTCGGCCCGCCGTCCGGGCTCGTCACGGTCATCCATCCGTCGAAGGCGGCCAGCCGGCGGGCGATCCCGGTGATGCCGGAGCCGGTCGGGGTCGCGCCGCCGCGGCCGTCGTCGCCGACCACGATGCGCAGCACCTCGCCGTCGTGGGTCGCCTGGACCCAGGCCCGGGTCGCGCGGGCGTGCTTGACGGTGTTGGCCAGGCACTCCGCGACGGCGAAGTACGCCGCCGACTCGACCGGCGCGGGCAGCGCCGGCACCGCCACCGAGGTGGTGACCGGCAGGGGGATCGGCACCGCGAGCGCCTCGATCGCCCCGGCGAGCCCGCGGTCGGCCAGCACCGGCGGGTGGATGCCGCGCACGACCGACCGCAGGTCCTCCAGCGCGGTGACCGTCGACTCGCGGGCCTCCCGGAGCAGCTCGGCGGCCGCGGCGGGGTCGGTGGCCATCAGCTTCTCGGCCAGCCCGACGTTCATGCCCACCGAGGCGATCCGGGCCTGGGCGCCGTCGTGGAGATCGCGCTCGATCCGGCGCACCTCGGCGGCGGAGTGGTCGAGGGTCTCGGCGCGCGACTCGACCACCTGCTCGACGCGGCGCTCGAGGTCGCCGCGGGAGACCCCCAGGATCGACCGCTCGGCCATGGCCCGGGCCCGCACCAGGGGCGGGGTGAGCACCCACCACAGCAGCGGCGCGAGGAGGGCGGTGCCGAGCAGCACCAGCCCCACCCAGCCACCGGTGGTGACCGCCAGCACCAGGTGGACCGCCGGGGTCACGAGTAGCAGGGCCGGCAGTCCGGCCAGCACCGCGCCACCGGTGGCGGAGAACGCCAGGAACCCGACGTCGCGCCACCGGTGCGGGTCGCGCAGCCAGACCATCGGCCGGGCCAGGAAGCCCCGGCCGGTGGTGTCGGCGTAGGCCTCCGGCAGCGTCTCGCCCAGCAGGGCGCCGCTGAGCCGGCGGTGCACCCGGGCCAGCGCCCCGGTCGCCGGCACCACCGCGTGGGCCAGCGCGATGCCGAGGCCGGTGAGCCCCAGCGGCACCAGCAGCAGGCTCAGCACCAGCAGCGGGACGGCCGGCACGAACAGCAGGAAGTACGCCGCGGCGGCCAGGCTGGCCCGCAGCCGCTCGACCAGGCCCTGCTCGTCGACCGGCGCCGGGGCGACCCGGGTCAGGGGTCGCAGCGGGCCGGCCATGGCACCAGAGTCTGTCATCGCGACACCGCCGCGAGCGGCGCTGCCCGGTGCACGGCGCTGCGTGCGGCGAGCAGGGTGAGGGCCACGACGCCGGCGACCACCAGCGGCGGTAGCCAGAGCTGGCCGTCGGGGACCAGCCCCTCGTCGCGGGCGACGGCGAACGGCACGATCGAGGCCAGCGAGGCGACCGCGCCGAGCCCGACGCCCACCGTGGCCACGACGGCAGCCTCGGCCAGCACCGAGCCGGTGACCTGGCCCGGGGTGGCGCCCAGCAGCCAGAGGCGGCGCAGCTCGGCGCGCCGGTGGGAGACCACGGCGGCGAACGAGCTGACCACCAGGATGGCCGCGAAGAGCGACAGCATGCCGACCACGACGTTGTTGAGCAGGTTGATCAGGTCGGTGTCCGCGCCGGGCGCGCCGGTCACGGTGCGCTGGTCGATGCCCACGACCATCAGGGTCCCGATCGCGGCGGCGGAGAGCACGATCACCGGGCCGAGCACCCCGCCGAGGAGCGCGGCACGGCGCGAGGTGTTGAACGCCGCCAGGTGGCCGGTCGCGCCACCCGGCAGCCGGTCCAGCAGCGGACGCAGCGGCGTCGAGAGCCAGCGCAGCAGCACGGGGGAGAGGGTCGCCAGCCCGACGCCGACCAGGATCGAGCTCGAGCCGCTGGTGGCCATCGCGTCGTAGGGGTCGTCGGAGTGGCGGGTGACGGCGATGGTGACGACGCCCATCGCGATGCCGTAGCCGACGAGCAGCAGGCCGGCCAGCACCCGCCACCACGGCAGCCGACGGGCCTCGAGGCGGCCCTCGCCCGGCACCACCGAGGGGGCGCCGCGGGTGGCGCGCCGGCCGGTGACCGTGGAGGCCACCAGGCAGGTGGTGAGCACGGCGGCCACGGTGAGCCCCAGGGAGGCGGGGCCGCCGCCGTAGGCGACCGAGCCGGAGACCAGGCCGCCCTCGCGCAGCAGCGCCAGCAGCGCCCGCCCGGTGCCGGCGGCCAGCGCAGCGCCCAGCAGCGCGGCCACGAGCGAGACCACGAGGGTCTCGGTCCGCACCAGCTGCCGGACCTGGCGCGGCGTCGCGCCGACCACCCGGAGCAGGCCGACCTCGACGTCGCGCTGGGCGACCGCGATGCCGGTGGTGGAGGCGACGGCGAACAGCACGATCAGCGACCCCCACCCGCCGACGACCGCCCCCATCACGGTCAGGGTCTCGGCGTCGACGTCGGGGACCGGACCGGTGGCGGTCTCGGCGAGGGTGGCGAAGGAGCCGATCAGTGCGGTACCGAGCAGCACCGTGACGAAGGTGGCGACGAACGTCGTCGCGCGGTGGCGCAGCGAGCGCACCGCCAGGCCGGCCGCGGCGCTCACCGGGTCACCCCGGCGGGGACGAGCTCGTCGAGGTGGGCGAGCTGGCCGGCCACGGCCTCGGCCGTCGGGCGGTGCATCCGGCCGGTGACCCGGCCGTCGACGAGGAAGACCACGGCGTCGGCGGAGGCCGCCGCCACCGGGTCGTGGGTGACCATCACCAGCGTCGAGCCGAGCTCGTCGACCAGCGCCCGGAGGAGGGTGAGCACCTCCTGGGCGGTGCGGGAGTCGAGCGCACCGGTGGGCTCGTCGGCCAGCAGCACCGCGGGGTCGGTGACCAGGGCCCGGGCGATCGCGACCCGCTGCTGCTGGCCCCCGGACAGGGCCGCGGGCAGATGACCGGCACGCTCGCCGAGCCCGACCCGCTCGAGCAGGCGCCCCACCCGGTCGCGGTCGACCCGGCGGCCGGCGAGGCGCAGCGGGAGCGCGACGTTCTGCTCGGCGGTGAGGTAGGGCAGGAGGTGGAAGCCCTGGAAGACGAAGCCGATCCGGTCGCGGCGCAGCCGGGTGCGCTCGGTCTCGGACCAGCCGGCGACGTCCAGGCCGTCGACGAGGACGTGGCCCGCGGTCGGCGGCTCGAGGCCGGCGGCGCAGGTCAGGAACGTCGACTTGCCCGACCCCGAGGGGCCCATCACGGCGGTCAAGCTGCCGCGCGGGAAGGCGAGGTCGACGTCGGTGAGGGCGGCCACGGCACCGTCGCCGGTGCCGTAGGTGCGCGACAGGCCGCGCACCTCGAGGGCGGGGTGGCCGGGGTGGCCGGGGGGCTGGGGTTGGCTGGGGTGCAGGTCGGTCGAGGTCATGCCTCGACGCTAGGTACGGCGCGCGCCGGGCTCGATGGTCCTGGACCGCCGAACGGGGTGGGGTTTCCCCTACCCCTCGGTGCCGGCCGGCTCCGCGGCGGACTCCTCGGACTGGTCGGGGGCGGCGCCCTCGGACTGCTGGCGGCGCCGGCGCCTCAGCTCCACCCACAGCCCGCGGACGCCGAGGCGACGGCCGCCGACCTCGGTGCCGTCGAGCTCGGTGCCGGGGGCGTTGACGGCGCGGATCGCCGCGGCGGTGATGGGCAGCACGCCCTCGCCGCGCAGCGCCTCGGGGGCGACCTCGTCGTCGGGGCCGAGGCCGAGCGCGGCCACGGCCGACGGCGTCAGCACCGAGGCCAGGGCGCGGTAGCCGGCGGCCGAGGGGTGGAACTGGTCGGGCCCGAAGAGCAGCGCCGGGGCGGCGGCGAACTCCGGGCCGAGGATCGAGCCCAGCGAGACCGTGCGCCCGCCGCCCTCGAGCACGGCGATGGTCTGCGCGGCCGCCATCCGGCGCGACCAGGTGCGCGCCACCTGCTTGAGCGGCGGAGGGATCGGCTGCACGGTGCCGAGGTCGGGGCAGGTGCCGACCAGCACCGCGACCCCGGCCTCGCGGAGCCGCCGGACGGCCTCCGCGAGGTAGCCGACCGAGGTTGCGGGTCGCACCTGGTGGGTCACGTCGTTGGCGCCGATCAGCACGACCGCGAGGTCGGGCTCGATGGGCAGCGCCCGGTCGAGCTGGGCGGCGAGGTCGCTGGAGCGGGCGCCGACCACCGCGAAGGAGCGCAGGTAGACCCGGCGTCCGGCCTGCTCCGCGATGCCGCTGGCCAGCAGCGCGCCCGGCGTTTCCTGCACCCGGTCGACGCCGTAGCCCGCCGCGCTGGAGTCGCCGAGCAGCGCCACCTTGATCGCCGGGCCGGGCCGGCCGCGGCCGTACCAGCCGGTCGCGTCCGGCGGCGGCTCCTCGCGGGGCTGGCCGATGGTCTTGCGCGCCAGGCGGGCCTCGGCCCGCAGCACGCCGTAGAGGCTGGCCCCGAGCAGCGAGAGGCCACCGCCGCCGTACGCTGCGGCGGAGGCGAGCTTGCGAGCGGCGGCTGCTTTCCCCACGCCGCCACTTTACGGACGGGTAACCCCGGCCGGGTTCACGGGGAGGCGCCTGCGCGGCCTAGATTGGCGGGATGCAGTACGCGAACTCACTCCTCGACCTCATCGGCAACACCCCGCTGGTGCGGCTGAACCGCTCGCTCGACCTGCCGGACGAGGGTCCCCTCGTGCTGGCGAAGGTCGAGTACCTCAACCCCGGCGGCTCGGTGAAGGACCGGATCGCGTCGCGGATGATCGAGGCCGCCGAGGCGTCCGGTGCGCTCCAGCCCGGCGGCACCATCGTCGAGCCGACCTCGGGCAACACGGGCGTCGGGCTGGCGATGGTGGCCCAGCAGAAGGGCTACAAGTGCATCTTCGTCTGCCCCGACAAGGTCAGCGAGGACAAGCGCAACGTGCTCAAGGCCTACGGCGCCGAGGTGGTGGTCTGCCCGACCGCGGTCGCCCCCGAGCACCCCGACAGCTACTACAACGTCTCCGACCGGCTCTCCAAGGAGCCGGGCGCGTGGAAGCCCGACCAGTACTCCAACCCCCACAACCCGCGCTCGCACTACGAGACCACCGGTCCCGAGATCTGGGCGCAGACCGAGGGCCGGATCACCCACTTCGTGACCGGCATGGGCACCGGCGGCACGATCAGCGGCGTCGGCCGCTACCTCAAGGAGCAGAACGGCACGGTGCAGGTGATCGGTGCCGACCCCGCCGGCTCGGTCTACTCCGGCGGCAGCGGCCGCCCCTACCTGGTCGAGGGCGTCGGCGAGGACTTCTGGCCCGAGACCTACGACCGCACGGTCGCCGACCGGGTGATCGAGGTCTCCGACGCCGACTCGTTCGCGTTCACCCGTCGGCTGGCCCGCGAGGAGGCGATGCTGGTCGGCGGCTCCGCCGGCATGGCGGCGTACGCCGCCCGCCAGCTCGCCCACGAGCTCGCCGCCACCCCCGAGGGCAAGGACGCGGTGGTCGTGGTGCTGCTGCCCGACTCGGGCCGCGGCTACCTCACCAAGGTCTTCAACGACGAGTGGCTGGCGCAGTACGGCTTCCCGACCGGCGACACCAGCGACCACACCCGCACCATCGGCGAGGTGCTGCGCGGCAAGGACGGCCGGCTGCCCGACCTGGTGCACACCCACCCCGGTGAGACCATCGCCGAGGCGGTCGCGATCCTGCAGGAGTACGGCGTCTCGCAGATGCCGGTCGTGATGGCCGAGCCGCCGATCGTGGCGGCCGAGGTCGCGGGCTCGGTCTCCGACCGGGCGCTGCTGGACGCGCTGTTCACCGGCGCGGCGCGGCTCAACGACCGGGTCGAGGACCACATGTCGCCCGCGCTGCCGACCATCGGCTCCACCGAGGACGCCCAGGACGCCGTGACGCTGCTCGGCTCGGCCGACGCCGTGCTGGTGCACGAGGACGGCAAGCCGGTCGGCGTGCTGACCCGGCAGGACCTGCTGGCCTTCCTGGCCCGCTGACGGCGCCCCGAGCCGGGCTCAGCGCTCCTGAGCCACCAGCGGGGCGGTGGTCTCGCGCCAGACCCGGTAGACCTCGGCCTCGGGGTCGCCGCGCAGGATCGCGGTGACCACCGGGACGAGCAGGTCGCGCAGCCCGTCGCGCACCTGCGCGAAGCCGGCGTCGTCGAGGCCGACCAGGCCGTCGAAGCGGACGTCGTCGGGGTCGTCGGGCCGGAAGTCGACCGGCACCCCGAGCGAGCGGCACGGCAGGTAGCAGTGCAGCCGCGAGGTCACGACCCGCGAGTGGTCGGTGCGGTAGCGCTCCAGCAGTGCCATCGCGTCGCGCACGTTGCGGGCGAACGGCCGGTTCGGGACCTCGTCGTCGCGGTGCAGGTAGGTGATCCCGCCCTCCGGTACGTCGCGGCGGCGCAGGTCGACGTACGCCGGCGGCGCGTCCGGGCCCGCGGTCGGCGCGCCGGGGAACACGGCGTCGAGCGTGGTGGTCAGGCAGCCGCTGAAGAACGCCGGCACGTCGTGGGAGCGGAGCAGCTCGACGGTGGTGTGGTCGCGGCAGCCCACCGGCCCGTAGGTGCGCAGGTAGTCCAGCGCCTCGGGGGTCAGCATGTCGCGGCGGTTGCAGTGCCACGACACGAAGATCGGGCGCAGGTTCGGGTGCATCGGGAAGCCGCGGCGCACGCCGAAGAGCGAGTGCATGTACCAGCCGAAGCCGAGCAGCCAGGTGTCCTCGGGGAGGGCCTGGTGCTCGGAGGCGTCGCGGCTGACGGTGAGCACGTCGAGCTCGGCGGCGACGTCGGTGAGCCGCAGGTCGTCCCGGGTGCGCTCCTGCAGCTCGGCGACCAGCGCGGCGAGGCCGGGGTCGCGGTCGTCGTCGGCGTGCCAGGTCACGCCGGCATGGCGCACCAGGTGGGTCAGCGCGGCGAGGCTCTGCACGTGGTCGCCGATGTTGTGGGAGGCGAGGTGCCGGCCGGGGTGGTCGTAGTCGAGGATCGCCACCGTGCGCCGTCCGGTGCCCGGGGCGGTCGCGCCCCGCTCGGTCGCGAGCCAAGGTCGCAGCCAGCCCAGCTGGCGGCGCACCCGGTCGGCCTCCGGGCCGGCCGTGGCCAGCCGCTGCTCGAGCACCGTCGCGAGCTCGCGGGCCAGCGGCAGGTCGCCGGCGCCGAAGACCACCCGGAGCAGGCGCAGCCAGGCGGCGGGGCGGAGCACGTCGGGGCCCTGCGCGACCAGCCCGCGCACCCGGGCGAGGGTCGCGTCTCGGTCGGTGGTGACGCCCTCGCGCACCCACGCCTCGACGGCGTCGGGGTCGCGGGCGGGGGGTCCGACGGGCGCGCTGCGTCCCTGGAGCCTCCCGAGCAGGCGGCCCACGCGGCCGCGCATCGATCCGGACATCTGGCTATCCCCGCCTCACCACGTGGAGCCGGGCCCGCTCCTGCAGCGCGTAGCCCTCGCGTCCCCGGAAGTAGTCGTCCACCGCGCGACGGCAGCCCGACCACGCGTAGTAGTCGTCGAGCACCAGCCGGCCGCCCGGCGAGAGCCGCGGCGCGATGCGCTCCAGGCAGGTCATCGTCGAGTCGTACCAGTCGCCGTCGAGGTGGGCGAGCGCGACCGGCCCGTCGCCGGTGATGGTCTCCTCGAACAGGCCCTTGACCAGCTCGACGCGGTGCTCCGCGGGGGGCACCCCCAGCCGGGCGAACGAGGCCGAGACCTCGGCCAGCAGGTCCTCGCGGTAGCCGTAGTAGACGTCGCCGCCGAGCCCCTTGGCCTGGCCGTCCCGGATCGTCTCGTAGCGGCGGTGCACGTCGTCGCCGTCACGCTCGCTCGGGGCCGGGATCATGTCGAAGACGTCGTAGACCCGCATCGGGCGCTCGGGCGCCTTCGCGGCGGCCAGCACGATCGCGGAGCCGCCCAGCGCGGCGCCGGCCTCGATCACCTCACCCGGCACGCCGCGCGCCTCCACGTCGCGGGCCAGCGCGGCCAGGTTGCGCAGGTCGCGCCGCGACAGGAAGGTCAGCCGCTCCTCGCGCACCCGGTCGATGACGGCGTCGACCTCGGTCGGCAGGTCGTGGCGTGCCTCGGTGATGCGCGACCGCGCCTGCTTGAGCCGGCCGCGCGCGTCGCGGAGCTCCGCGCGGGCCCGGGCCAGCTGGGCCTCGGTCTCGGCCAGCCGGCGGCCGGTGGGGGTCGCCCGGGCCAGCCGTCGTCGTACCCGCGAGGGGAGGCTGGAGGGCGCGTCCACGGGCGCCAACCTATCCCGACGCCTGGTCGTGCGATGATGTGGAACAGGTTCTAGTTCCTTCAGGAGTGCCGATGACCGCGACCCCCGCGATCGAGGGCTGGTTCACCACCGGCCCGGAGCCCGCGCTGCTGGCCGACCGATGCACCACCTGCGCGACGGCGTACTTCCCGCCGACCGCGTCGGGTGCCGGCTTCTGCCGCAACCCCGCCTGCGGCGGCGAGGAGTTCGAGACCGTCGAGCTCTCGCGGCGCGGCCGGGTCTGGAGCTACACCGACGCGCAGTACCAGCCGCCGCCGCCGTTCGTGCCGCCGACCGAGCCGTTCGAGCCGTTCGCGCTCGCGGCGGTCGAGCTGCCCGAGGGGCTGACCGTGCTGGGGCAGGTCGCGGCCGGCTTCGGGGTGCCCGACCTGGCGGTCGGGGCCGAGGTCGAGCTGGTGGTCGAGGCCCTGCACGGCACCGACGAGGGGGACCTGCTGATCTGGCGCTGGCGCCCGACCGGAGGCACGGCATGAGCGGCACGGGCGGCGTACGGGTGGCCGGCGTCGGCATGCACCCGTGGGGGAAGTGGGGTCGCCCGTTCGTGCAGTACGGCGTGCACGCCGCCCGGGCGGCCCTGGCCGACGCCGGCGTGCCGTGGTCGGACGTCGAGCTGGTCGTGGGCGGCGAGACCGTGCGCAACGGCTACGCCGGCTACGTCGCGGGCGCGACCTTCGCCCAGGCCCTGGGCTGGAACGGCGCCCGGGTGGCGACGTCGTACGCCGCCTGCGCCACCGGCGCCCAGGCCATCGACACCGCGCGCTCGCGCATCCTGGCGGGGCTCTGCGACGTGGCGCTCGTCGTCGGTGCCGACACCACGCCCAAGGGCTTCCTCGCCCCCAACGCCGGCGAGCGCTGGGACGACCCCGACTGGCTGCGGTTCCGGCTGCTCGGCATGACCAACCCCGCCTACTTCGCCCTCTACGCCCGGCGCCGGATGGACCTCTACGGCGCCACGTCGGAGGACTTCGCGCAGGTCAAGGTCAAGAACGCCCGTCACGGCCTCGAGAACCCCTACGCCCGCTACCGCAAGGAGGTCTCGGTCGCCGACGTCGTGGGCTCCGCGGTGGTCAGCGACCCCCTGCACCTGCTCGACATCTGTGCCACGTCCGACGGCGCGGCCGCCGTCGTGCTGGTGAGCGCGTCGTACGCCCAGCGGCACGGGCTCGACGCCGCCGTGCGGGTCGCGGCCGTCTCGACCGTGACGCCGACGTTCCCCAACACCGTCCTCGACATGCCCCAGCTCTCCACCGACGCCACCGGCGCGGTTGGGGAGCCGGAGCACACGTTCAAGGAGTCGATCGGCCTGGCGGCGTACGAGGAGGCGGGCATCGGGCCCGAGGACGTCGACGTCGCGGAGGTCTACGACCTCTCGACCGCCCTCGAGCTGGACTGGATGGAGGACCTCGGGCTGTGCAAGCGCGGCGAGGCCGAGGCCGTGCTCCGCGCCGGCGACACCACGATCGGCGGCCGGATCCCGGTCAACCCGTCGGGCGGCCTGGCCTGCTTCGGCGAGGCCGTCCCCGCCCAGGCCCTGGCCCAGGTGTGTGAGCTCACCTGGCAGCTGCGCGGCCAGGCCACGGGCCGCCAGGTCGAGGGCGCCCGCGTCGGCATCACCGCCAACCAGGGCCTCTTCGGCCACGGCTCCTCGGTGGTGCTGGCCGTCTGAGGCTGCGCTGGTCGGGACCCGGTGAGACGAAAGCCCTCCCTTTGTTCAGGATTCGGCTCACTCCGTGGCTGATCCTGGCTGCCCGCGCGCTTACCTGGTCGGGTCTCGGCGTCAAGGGTTCCCTTCGGCGCTTCGCGCCCTTGACCCCGAGCCTCTCCCGACCAGGGACGACGGCGCACTGCCGGCACTCGCAAGCTCGCGCCGTCAGCACTGCGCGGGCTTCGCGGACCGCTGGTTGAGGAACGACGAAGTCGTGTCTCGAAACCCGGCGAGACAAGAACCCTCCGGTGGGAACGGAAGGCGTCCGGGTGCGGGGGTTTCGAGACAGTCGCTAGCGCGACTTCCTCAACCACCGGTTGGCGCTGGTTGAGGTGCGAGGAGCGCTAGCGACGAGCCTCGAAACCGAGCGCCTCAGAAGTCGAGGTAACGATCGGGTCACAACCCAGAATCCCGTTGTGGACAACGCGAAAACCGGCCGGGGACTGTCGGTGGTCGGTGTTTGGGTAGAGGCATGACAGCGAAGGCCACACCCCACGGACGGCACCGCATCAGCCGCGCCGTTGCGGAGGTGCGCGCCACGCTGGCCGACGTCGGGGAGCTGCCGCTGTGGAGCATGCCCGCCCCCGAAGCGGCCGAGACCCTCACCGAGATCGCCAAGCTCAAGAGCCAGGTGGCGGCTCTCGAGCTGCGGGCCGCCAAGCACGCCCAGACCCAGAAGGTCGAAGCAGCCTCCGGTGCCACCTCGACCGCAGCGTGGCTCGCGGTCGCCACGCACGCGACCCGCCGCGAGACCGCCAGGACGATGCGGCTGGCCGAGCTGCTCGACACCATGCCTACCGTCGCGCAAGCGCTTGGACGCGGTGAGCTGCTGCTGGAGCAGGCCGAGGTCATCGCCCGCGCGATCGACAAGCTCCCCGACGACCTCGACCCGCAGATCCGGGAGCAGGCCCAGACCAAGCTGGTCGAGCTCGCCCAGCACCACGACGCCAAGGACCTCACGATCTTCGGCAACCGGATCCTCGACATCGTCTGCCCCGAGGTCGGCGAAGCAGCCGAAGCCAAGGCGCTGGCCAGGGTGGAGAACGAGGCCGAGGCCAAATGCAGGCTCACGATGCTCGACGACGGCGAGGGCCGGACCCACGGCCGGTTCGTCATCCCGACCATGCACGCCGAAGCCCTCAAGAAAGCGTTGTTCGCGCACGCCGCGCTGACCCACGAGAAGGTGACCTCGCAGTCGCTGGGGCAGGCGTTCTGCGACTACATCCTCCGCTACCCCGCCGACCAGCTCCCGCAGCGCGGCGGCGTCAACGCCACCGTCGTCGTGACCATCCCGCTCGCCGTGCTGGAGGGCCGGCTCGCAGCGTGCGAGCTTGACACCGGCACCCGGATCAGTCCCGGCGCCGCACGGCGCCTGGCCTGCGAGGCCGGACTCATCCCCGCCGTCCTGGACGGGCAGTCCCAGGTCCTCGACCTCGGCCGCACCCGACGTCTCTTCTCGACCGGTCAGCGGATCGCGCTCGGCCTGCAGCAGAGGACCTGCCGCTCCGAGGGCTGCGACCGGCCAGCGTCGACCTGCGAGGCCCACCACAAGGTCAGGTGGACCCACGGCGGCAACACCGACCTCCGCGACGGCGTCCTCCTCTGCCCCTCACACCACCGACGCGCCCACGACCCGACGTACCAGACCACCTACCTGCCCACCGGCAAGGTCCGGTTCCACAGGCGGACGTGAGCGTCACCGCTGGTTGAGGAAGGACGAAGTCCTTCACTCGTTACCCCGGAAGGCGACGACCCTCCCGTCCCCACCGGAGGGCGCTCGGCTCACCGGGTTTCGAGACAGTCGCTAGCGCGACTTCCTCAACCAGCGAGCAGGACTCAGTGGCCGTTCTTGAGGGCGGTGCGCAGGTCCTTGTTGAGCTGGGAGATCACGTCCATGGGGATCTCCTTGGGGCAGGCGGCCGTGCACTCACCGATGTTGGTGCAGCCGCCGAAGCCCTCGTGGTCGTGCTGGGCGACCATGCCGACCACCCGGCTGTCGCGCTCGGGCTGGCCCTGGGGGAGCTCGCCGAGGTGGGTGATCTTGGCGCCGACGAACAGCGAGGCCGACCCGTTGGGGCAGGCGGCGACGCAGGCGCCGCAGCCGATGCAGGTGGCGACGTTGAACGCGCGCATCGCCTTGTCGCGGGCGGCGGGCACCGAGTTGGCCTCGGGGGCGGAGCCGGTGTTGGCGGAGATGTAGCCGCCGGACTGGATCATCCGGTCGAGCGCGCCGCGGTCGACGCACAGGTCCTTGACCACCGGGAACGCCTCGGCGCGCCACGGCTCGATGGTGATCTCGTCGCCGTCGTTGAACGAGCGCATGTGCAGCTGGCAGGTCGTGGTGACCTCGGGGCCGTGGGCCATGCCGTTGATCATCAGCCCGCACATGCCGCAGATGCCCTCGCGACAGTCGGAGTCGAACGCGATCGGCTCCTCGCCCTTCGCGTTCAGCTGCTCGTTGAGGACGTCGAGCATCTCGAGGAAGCTCATGTCCTCCGAGACGCCGTCGAGCTCGTAGCGGTGCATCGCACCCTGGACGTCGGCGTTCGCCTGGCGCCAGATGTTGAGGGTCAGTCTCACTTGTAGCTCCGCTGCTTCATCTCGATGGCCGTGTAGATCAGGTCTTCCTTGTGGAGCACGGGCTGGCCGTTCTCGCCACCCCACTCCCAGGCCGCGACGTAGGCGAACTCGTCGTCGTGGCGCAGCGCCTCGCCGTCCTCGGTCTGCGACTCGGCACGGAAGTGCCCGCCGCAGGACTCGCGCCGGTTGAGGGCGTCGATGCACATCAGCTCGCCGAGCTCGATGAAGTCGGCGACGCGGCCGGCCTTCTCGAGCGACTGGTTGAGCGAGTCGGCGGTGCCCAGGACCTTGAGGTTGCTCCAGAAGTCGGCCTTGAGCTCGCGGATCATGTCGATCGCCTTGCGCAGACCCTCCTCGGTGCGCTCCATGCCGCAGTACTCCCACATGATGTTGCCGAGCTCCTTGTGGTAGCTGTCGGCGCTGCGGGTGCCGTTGATCGAGACCAGCTTCTGCACCCGACCCTCGACGTCGGCGCGGGCCTCGGCGACCGCCGGGTGGGACTCGTCGAGCTTGTCGAACGGCGCGTCGGCGAGGTAGTCGCGGATGGTGTTGGGCAGCACGAAGTAGCCGTCGGCCAGGCCCTGCATGAGGGCGGACGCGCCGAGCCGGTTGGCGCCGTGGTCGGAGAAGTTGGCCTCGCCGGCCACGAACAGGCCCGGGATGTTGGACTGCAGGTGGTAGTCGACCCACAGGCCGCCCATCACGTAGTGCACGGCGGGGTAGATCCGCATCGGGACCTCGTAGGGGTTCTCGCCCGTGATCCGCTCGTACATGTCGAAGAGGTTGTCGTACTTCTCGCGGATGCCGTCCTCGCCGAGACGGGCGATCGCGTCGCTGAAGTCGAGGTAGACGCCGCGACGGAAGTCGCCGACCTTCGGGCCGACGCCGCGACCCTCGTCGCACATGTTCTTGGCCTGGCGGGAGGCGATGTCGCGGGGGACCAGGTTGCCGAACGACGGGTAGATCCGCTCGAGGTAGTAGTCGCGGTCCTCCTCCGGGATCTCCCGCGGGTCCTTGTCGCAGTCCTCCTTCTTCTTCGGCACCCAGATCCGGCCGTCGTTGCGCAGCGACTCCGACATCAGCGTCAGCTTCGACTGGTGGTCGCCCGACACGGGGATGCACGTGGGGTGGATCTGCGTGTAGCAGGGGTTGGCCATGTAGGCGCCCTTGCGGTGCGCCCGCCAGGTCGCGGTGACGTTGGAGCCCATCGCGTTGGTGGAGAGGAAGAAGACGTTGCCGTAGCCGCCGGAGGCGAGGACCACGGCGTCGGCGAGGTGGGTCTCGATCTCGCCGGTGACCAGGTCGCGAGCGACGATGCCGCGGGCCTTGCCGTCGGCGACGATCAGCTCGAGCATCTCGTGGCGGGTGAACTGCTCCACGGTGCCGGCGGCGACCTGGCGCTCCATGGCCTGGTAGGCACCGATCAGCAGCTGCTGACCGGTCTGGCCGCGGGCGTAGAACGTGCGCGAGACCTGCACGCCGCCGAACGACCGGTTGTCGAGGAGGCCGGCGTAGTCGCGGGCGAACGGGACGCCCTGGGCGACGCACTGGTCGATGATGTTGGCGCTGACCTCGGCCAGGCGGTAGACGTTCGACTCCCGGGAGCGGTAGTCGCCGCCCTTGACGGTGTCGTAGAAGAGGCGGCCGATCGAGTCGCCGTCCTCCTTGTAGTTCTTCGCCGCGTTGATACCGCCTTGGGCGGCGATCGAGTGGGCGCGGCGCGGGGAGTCCTGGTAGCAGAACGACTTCACCTGGTAGCCGGCCTCGCCGAGGGTGGCGGCCGCGGCGCCACCGGCCAGGCCGGTGCCGACGATGATCACGCTCAGCTTGCGGCGGTTGGCCGGGTTGACCAGGCGGTTGTCGAACTTGCGCTGGGTCCAGCGGTCCTTGATCGGGCCGGTGGGCGCGACCGGGTCGACGATCTTGTCGCCCGGCACGTAGTAGCCGTGGGCGTCGTCCGACTTCTGCACCGACGGCTCGTTCGTCGGGTGCAGGCCGGACAGGTCCTTGTCGCTCGATGCCATGGTTGCGCGCTCCGCCTTACTTGGTGATGACGCCGAAGAGGACGAACAGGGGGACCAGCGAGAAGCCGCCGGCGACCACCACCGCGACGATCCAGCCCACGGCCTTGGCCCGGGCCCGCGACTGCGCGGTGTTGGTGAGACCGAGCGTCTGCAGCGCGCTCCAGGTCCCGTGGTGGAGGTGCATCGCGAGGGCGACCATCGCGACCAGGTAGATCGCGGTCATCCACCACAGGTCGAAGGTGTCGACGAGCAGGTTGTAGGGGTCGTTGGTCTCGCCGCCCTGGGGGTTGACCTTGCCGATCGTGAAGTTCACCAGGTGCCAGACCAGGAACAGCAGGATCGTGATCCCGCCCCAGCGCATCGTGCGCGACGACAGCGACGACGCCTGGTTCTTCTTGGCGACGTAGGACACCGGCCGGGCCTTGGCCGCACGGCGCCACAGCGCGACCGCCGCCACCACGTGGACGACGAGGGCCACGATCAGGCCGACCCGCATCACCCAGAGGAAGCCGCCGTAGGGGAGCAGCGGCTCCCCGAGCTCGCGCAGGTGGTGTGCGTACTCGTTGAAGGCGTCGTGGCCGGAGAAGGCCTTGAGGTTGCCGTACATGTGCCCCAGCACGAAGCCGATGAAGGCCAGTCCGCTGAGCGCCATGGTCAGCTTGAGGGCGATCGTGGAGCGCGTCGAGCGCACTCCCTTGACGAGGGTCGGGGATGCCACACGGGCACGCTACCGCCCCGCCTCGGCAGGCGGGGTGGGAGGGGATGTGACAAATCCCCCTTCCCGATGAAGTTAGGCGATCCTAACCCATTCGCCGGCTCAGGCGGCGGTGAGCTCCCGGCCCAGCGCCACGGCGTAGTGCTCCGACACCAGCTCGGCCACGGCGTCCGACCAGGTGCGCCGCAGGGCCACCTGGCGCGCGTGGGCCCCCATCAGGCCTCGCTGCCGGTCGGCGGCCAGCGCCGCGACCGCGTCGGCGAGCGCCCCGTCGGTGCCGGGCTCGAAGAGCAGCCCCGTCTCCAGGGGACGTACGACGGCGCGCGCGCCCCCCGAGCGGGGTGCCACCACCGGCACGCCGCTCGCGGCCCCCTCGCGCAACGCGTGGCAGCAGGTCTCGCGCTCGCCGGGGTGGACCAGCACGTCGAGCGAGGCCATCGCGGTGGCGAGGTGGCCGGCCTCGAGCGACCCGACGAACCGGGCCCGGGGGAGCCGCGACCGCAGCCACTCCCGCTGGGGACCGTCGCCGACCACCACCACCCGGGTGCCGGGGACCCCGGCCAGCTCGGCGAGCCGCCGGACGCCGTGGCGCCGGTGCAGGCTGCCGACGTAGCCGACCACGACCAGAGGCTCGGAGGTGCGACCGCTGCGGGACCACGACCGGTGCAGCCAGGGGTCGCGCAGCGTCGGCGCGAACGCGCGGGTGTCGACACCCGGCAGCCAGGTGTCGGCCGCCACCCCGAGCCGGGCGACGTCGTCGGCCAGCCACTCCGCGGTGACCACCACCCGGTCGGCGCGGGCCACCGCCTGGTGCAGCCACTGGTCGACCCGCGACGTCGCGACGGGGGAGTGCTGCACGACGAGCGTCCGGGCGCCGAGCCCGGCGGCGTGCTTGAGCGCCTTCCGGCCGACCGTGCCCGGGCTGGTGACGTGGACGAGGTCGGGTCCGAACGACGCGAGCGCCGCCCGCACCTGCGGACCGGGGCGGGTGTGGGGGGCCACCCGGGCGACCCGGCTGCCGCGGTAGGAGGCGATGCCCGGACCCGGGGCCACCACGAGCACCTGGTGGCCGGCGTCGATGAGGTGGTCGGCGACGGCGCGCACCGTGGTCGTGGTGCCGTCGACCGCGGGGTAGAAGGTCTCGGTGACGAGCGCGATCCGCATGGTCGCAGGATGACCCGGCCAGGCCGCCCCGGAGTTGCAGTGGCGTGGCGGCGGCGTGGCGGCCGGGTGGCCGCCGGGTGAACCCGCGCTCAGCCGTCGATGGGGCGGCCTAGGGGAGCCGCTGGCCCGCCATCTGCTCGAGCCGAGCGATCCGCTCGGGCATCGGCGGGTGGGTCGCGAACAGCTTGCTGACCCCGCCGCCCCGGAACGGGTTGGCGATCATCATGTGGCTGGCGTTGACCAGGTCGCGCTGCGGCGGGAGCGGCCGGTGGGCCACGCCCCGCTCGAGCTTGCGCAGCGCCGAGGCGAGCGCGAGCGGGTCACCGGTGAGGCGGGCGCCGTCCTCGTCGGCGTCGTACTCCCGGGTGCGGCTGACCGCCATCTGCACGATGCCGGCCGCGAGCGGGCCGAGGAAGAGCAGGCCGATCGCCACGATCGGGTTGGGCCGCTCCTCGTCGTTGCCGCCGAAGAACAGGCCGAACTGGGCGAGGAAGGTCACCGCGCTGGCCAGCGCGCCGGCCACCGACGCGGTGAGGATGTCGCGGTTGTAGACGTGCATCAGCTCGTGGCCGAGCACGCCGCGCAGCTCGCGCTCGTCGAGGATCTGCAGGATCCCCTCGGTGCAGCAGACCGCCGAGTTCTGGGGGTTGCGGCCGGTGGCGAACGCGTTGGGCGCGTCGGTGGGGGAGACGTAGAGCCGCGGCATCGGCTGCCCGGCGCGCTCGGAGAGCTCGCGGACGATGCGGTACATGCCCGGTGCCTCGGCCTCGCTCACCGGCCGGGCCCGCATCGCGCGGAGCGCGAGCTTGTCGGAGTTCCAGTAGCCGTAGGCGTTCATCCCGAGCGCGAGGACCAGCGCGATGACGAGGCCGCCGCGGCCGAACAGGCTGCCGACGAGGATGACCGCCGCCGAAAGCCCACCGAGGAGCAGGGCGGTCTTGAGTCCGTTGAAATGACGATGTCCGGTCACACCACCTCCAACGCTCGCGGGCTCCTCGGCGTTCCGGCGCCCGGCGCGGCCGCGGGTCGAAAAAGTCACACTCTGTGGTCCGGTGACGCGCGTCTCCCTAGGGTTCGCAGCATGACTGACGTGGAGGGCGGGCTGGCCGAGCCCGCCGGGCTCGAGCCGGAGCAGGGCTCGCTCGACCTGGCGGACCCCGCGGACCGCTGGTCGGCCGCCGACTGGGAGGACGCCGCGGCCGCCGTGCTGCGCAAGGCGCGCCGGCTGGCCGAGGACGACGACAACGCACTGGTCTGGGAGCGGCTCACCCGCACCACGCTCGACGGCATCGGCATTCCGCCCCTCGGCACCCCCGCGCTGCTGGAGGACCTCACCACCGACGGCCGCCCGACCCGGGCCGGGGCGTGGGACGTGCGCGCCCACCTGCGGCTCGCCGACGCGAAGGCCGCCAACGAGGAGCTGCGCGTCGACCTCGACGGGGGTGTGACGTCGCTGTGGCTGACCGTCGACCCCGGCGCCGACCTGGCGGCCGTGCTCGACGGCGTGCTGCTCGACCTGGCCCCGGTGGTCCTCGACGCGACCGCCGACCCGTTGGCCGCGGCCCGGGCGCTGCTCGACCACGCCGGCGACGCCGAGCTCCACCCCGGCACCAACCTCGGCGTGCCCGCCACCGCCGACGACGCCGACCTGCTCGCCGGCCTCGAGCTCGCCGAGCGGGCCGGGGTGCTCGGCCTGGTGGTCGACGCCACCGACGTCCACGACCGCGGCGGCTCCGACGTGCAGGAGCTGGCCCGCTCGCTGGTGCTGGGCGTGCGGCTGCTGCGGGTGCTGACCGAGGCCGGCCGGAGCGTCGACGAGGTCGCCCGCCGGGTGGAGTTCCGGTTCGCCGCCAGCGACGAGCAGTTCCCGACCATCGCCAAGCTGCGGGCCGCGCGGCGCCTGTGGGCGCGAGTGGTGGAGCTCAGCGGCGGCACCGACCTCGAGCAGCGGCAGCACGCGGTGACCAGCCGTCCGATGATGAGCCGCTACGACCCCTACGTGAACATGCTGCGCACCACCGTCGCCGCCTTCGCCGCGGGCGTCGGCGGCGCCGACGCCGTCACGGTGCTGCCCTTCGACAGCCCGCTGGGCCGTCCCGACGTGCTGGGCCGCCGGATCGCGCGCAACACCTCTCACCTGCTCATCGAGGAGTCCCACGTCGCCGCGGTCGCCGACCCCGCCGGCGGGGCGTACGCCGTGGAGAAGCTGACCGACGACCTCGCGGTCGCCGCGTGGACGCTGTTCGGGCGGCTCGAGGACGGCACCGACCTCGACGAGCTGGTCGCCGCCACCGCCGCCGAGCGCGACGCGCAGGTCGCCCGCCGCACCCGGCCGATCACGGGGCTCACGGAGTTCCCCCACCTGGCCGAGGTGCTGCCCGAGCGGGCGCCGGACGACTCCTGGGCCGGCGTCCGCCCCCACGGCGCGGCGTTCGAGGCGCTGCGCGACGAGCCCGCCGCGACCCCGGTCTTCCTGGCCACGCTCGGCACGGTCGCCTCCCACACGGCCCGTGCCACCTTCGCCACCAACCTGTTCGCGGCCGGCGGGATCGCGGTGAGCCCCGCGGGGGCCACCGCCGACGTCGAGGCGCTGCTCGCGGCGTACGACGGCCAGCCGGTGGTGTGCCTCGCCGGCAGCGACGCGGCCTACGCCGAGTGGGGTGCGGCGGCGGCCGAGGCGCTGCGCGGCGCCGGGGCCCGCTGGGTGATCGTCGCCGGCCGGCCCACCGACTACGTCGACGACTCGTGCGCCATGGGCGTCGACGCCCTCGACTTCGTCACTCGCACCCGGGAGAAGCTGTCATGACCGTCCCCTCCAGCTTCAGCGGCCTGAGCCTCGCCGGGGCCGCGGCGACCGCCGGCGGCGCGGTGGGCGGCAAGCCGTGGACGGCGCCCGAGGGCATCGACGTGCTGCCCGTCTACGGGCCGGAGCACCTCGAGGGCCTCGACGCGCTCGACACCTGGCCGGGGCTGAGCCCGTTCCTGCGCGGGCCCTACCCGACGATGTACACCACCCAGCCGTGGACGATCCGGCAGTACGCCGGCTTCTCCACCGCGGAGGAGTCCAACGCCTTCTACCGCCGCAACCTCGCCGCCGGGCAGAAGGGGCTCTCGGTCGCCTTCGACCTCGCGACCCACCGCGGCTACGACTCCGACCACCCCCGGGTGCGCGGCGACGTCGGCATGGCCGGGGTGGCGATCGACTCGATCTACGACACCCGGGTGCTCTTCGACGGCATCCCGCTCGACGAGATGTCGGTGTCGATGACCATGAACGGCGCCGTGCTGCCGGTCCTGGCCCTCTACATCGCCGCGGCCGAGGAGCAGGGGGTGAAGCCGGAGCAGCTCACGGGGACGATCCAGAACGACATCCTCAAGGAGTTCATGGTCCGCAACACCTACATCTACCCGCCCGCCCCCAGCATGCGGATCATCAGCGACATCTTCAGCTACACCTCGGCGCGGATGCCGCGCTTCAACTCGATCTCGATCTCCGGCTACCACATCCAGGAGGCGGGGGCGACCGCCGACCTCGAGCTCGCCTACACGCTGGCCGACGGCGTCGAGTACATCCGGGCGGGCCTCGAGACCGGCATGACCATCGACCAGTTCGCGCCGCGGCTGTCGTTCTTCTGGGCGATCGGCATGAACTTCTTCATGGAGGTCGCGAAGCTGCGGGCGGCCCGGGCGCTGTGGTCGCGGCTGG
Organism: Nocardioides sp. SYSU D00038; assembly: GCF_016924665.1. Classification (GTDB taxonomy): domain Bacteria; phylum Actinomycetota; class Actinomycetes; order Propionibacteriales; family Nocardioidaceae; genus Nocardioides. Next base: position 3,535 of record NZ_JAFFJT010000037.1, on the reverse strand, counting down.
TGCGCCAGTTCGACCCCCAGAACCCCAAGTCGCTGAGCCTGCGCACCCACAGCCAGACCTCCGGCTGGTCGCTGACCGCCCAGGACGTCTTCAACAACGTCGGCCGCACCTGCATCGAGGCGATGGCGTCCACGCAGGGCCACACCCAATCGCTCCACACCAACGCCCTCGACGAGGCGATCGCGCTGCCGACCGACTTCTCGGCGCGGATCGCGCGCAACACCCAGCTGCTGCTCCAGCAGGAGAGCGGCACCACCGGGACCATCGACCCCTGGGGCGGCTCCTACTACGTCGAGCGGCTCACCCACGACCTCGCCGAGCGGGCCTGGGCCCACATCCAGGAGGCCGAGCAGGCCGGCGGGATGGCGAAGGCGATCGAGCAGGGCATCCCCAAGATGCGCATCGAGGAGGCCGCGGCCCGCACCCAGGCGCGCATCGACTCCGGTGCGCAGAGCGTCATCGGCGTCAACACCTTCCGGCTCGCGGCCGAGGACAAGCTCGACGTGCTCCGGGTCGACAACGACGACGTCTACCGCCAGCAGGTCGCCAAGCTCGAGCGGCTGCGCGCCGAGCGCGACGACGACGAGGTGCGCCGCACGCTGGAGGCGCTGACCACCAGCGCCGAGCGCGGCCCGGAGCGCGGCTCGCTCGACGGCAACCTGCTCGCGCTGGCCGTCGACGCCGCGCGCGCCAAGGCCACCGTCGGCGAGATCTCCGACGCCCTGGAGAAGGTCTACGGCCGCCACCAGGCGGTGATCCGTACGATCAGCGGCGTGTACAGGTCCGAGCTCGGCGACACCCCGGACACCGTGGTCAGCCAGGTGCTGGCCGCGACCGAGGAGTTCGAGGAGGCCGAGGGCCGCCGGCCCCGGATCCTGGTGGCCAAGATGGGCCAGGACGGCCACGACCGCGGCCAGAAGGTGATCGTCTCGGCCTTCGCCGACCTCGGCTTCGACGTCGACGTGGGGCCACTGTTCTCCACGCCCGAGGAGGTCGCCCAGCAGGCCGTCGACGCCGACGTGCACATCGTCGGCGTCAGCTCGCTGGCCGCGGGCCACCTGACGCTGCTCCCGGCCCTCAAGCAGGCGCTCGCCGAGCAGGGCCGCGACGACATCATGGTCGTCATCGGCGGCGTGATCCCACCCGACGACGTGCCCACGCTCCGGGAGATGGGGGCCGCGGCGGTCTTCCTGCCCGGCACCGTCATCGCCGAGTCGGCGCTCGACCTGCTGGCCCGGCTGCGCGAGCTCCTGGGCCACTGAGCCGCCCCGTGGCCGCAGCGGTGGACGTCGACGCGCTGGTCGCCGGGATCGGCGCGGGCAACCGCGCCGCGACGGCCCGGGCGATCACGCTGGTCGAGTCGGCCAAGCCGGCCCACCGGGCGGCCGCCCGCGAGCTGCTGACCCGGCTGAGCGCCGACGGCTCCGCCGGGGTCGCCTCGTCCGCCGTACGGGTGGGGATCTCGGGGGTGCCGGGGGTCGGCAAGTCGACGTTCATCGAGTCGCTCGGCACCCGCCTGACCGCGGCGGGCCACCGGGTCGGCGTGCTGGCCGTCGACCCCTCCTCGGTGCGCACCGGCGGGTCGGTGCTGGGCGACAAGACCCGGATGGCGCGGCTCTCGGCCGACCCGCGGGCCTACATCCGGCCCAGCCCGTCGGCGGGGACGCTCGGCGGCGTCGCGCGCGCGACCGTGCAGGCGATGTCGGTGCTCGAGGCCGCCGGCCACGACGTGGTGCTGGTCGAGACCGTGGGGGTCGGCCAGTCGGAGGTCACGGTCGCCGGCATGGTCGACACCTTCCTGTTCCTCACCCTGGCCCGCACCGGCGACCAGCTGCAGGGCATCAAGAAGGGCATCCTTGAGATCGCCGACGTGATCGCGGTCAACAAGGCCGACGGCGACCGCGAGCAGGAGGCCCGCACGGCGGCCCGCGAGCTGGCCGGCGCCCTGCGCCTGGTGCGCGGGCACGGCGAGTGGGCGCCGCCGGTGGTGACCTGCTCGGGCCTCACCGACGTCGGCGTCGACGACCTGTGGGAGCGGGTGCTGGCCCACCGCGACCACCTCGGCGTCGACGGACTGGCCCGCAAGCGGGCTGGGCAGCAGCTCGACTTCACCTGGGCGCTGGTGCGCGACGAGCTCGACCAGCGGCTGCGCCACTCGCCCGCCGTGCGGGCGATCCGCGACGACGTGCGGGCCGAGGTGCTGGCCGGCGAGCTGCCGGCGACCGTGGCCGCCGACCGCATCCTCGCGGCCTACGACGAGGCCTGAGCCTCCGCTGCACGGTGTCCCGAGGCCCGTCCCCGGGGTTGTCCCCGCAAACCGAGGACAGCCGCCCCGTGCGCCCGGGACGGTGGTCCCGCGAGGGTCTCACCACCGACACTCCCGAGAGGTACGACCCCACATGATCCGCAACAAGCTCACCCTGACCGTGGCGACGCTCGCCGTCGCCGCCTCGACGCTCGGCGCCACCGGCGCCAGCGAGGCGGCGCAGGCCGCCAAGCCCCAGCCCCAGGTGCTGGCCGGCGACCTGTTCTCGCCGTTCAGCGTCGCCGTCTCCGACAACGGCACCCGCTGGTTCAGCCAGAACTTCGCCGGCGTACTCATGCGCCAGGCCCCGGGCAAGGCCCCGGCGCCGGTCTACCAGTCCACCGGGGGTGCCGAGGTCGGCGCCGTCTCGGTGCGCGGCGGCAAGGTCGTCTTCGCGCTGTCCCGCGGCAACAACGAGCACGCCGAGCTGCGCGTGCTCGGCACTGGCGGCAAGGCCCGCAAGATCGCCGACATCGGCAAGGCCGAGCAGAAGCAGAACCCCGACCGCAAGGTCACCTACGGCTTCCGCCAGCTGCCCGAGTCGTGCGCCAAGAAGTTCCCCGCGGGCACCAAGGTCCGCTACAAGGGCATCGACGAGACCCACCCGTTCGCCAGCACCAGCATCGGCCGCACCACCTACGTCGCCGACGCCGGCGCCAACAACCTGTGGAAGGTCACCAACGGCAAGGTCCGCAACGTGGCCGTGCTGCCCGCCGTCGGCCTCAAGGTCACCAAGGCGTTCGCCAAGCAGGCCAAGTTCCCGGCCTGCACCGTGGGCCGCACCCACTGGTTCGAGTCGGTGCCGACCGACGTCGAGGCGGGCCCCGGCGGCCAGCTCTACGTCAGCACCCTCCCGGGCGGTCCCGAGGACGGCTCGCTCGGCGCGGCCGGTGCCGTCTACAAGGTCAACCCCCGCAACGGCAAGGTGACCAAGGTCGCCGGCGGCCTCGTCAGCGCCACCGGCCTGGCCGTGACCAAGGGCGGCGACGTCTACGTGGCCGAGCTGTTCAAGGGCCGGATCGCCAAGATCAAGAAGGGCTCGCGCAAGGCGACCACCTTCGCCAAGGCCCCGATGCCCAGCGAGGTCGAGCTCGCCAAGGGCGGCCTGTTCGCCACGATCAACGTGCTCACCGGCCTCTCCGGCCAGCCCGGCGACGTGCCGGCCGGCCAGCTGGTGAAGTTCAAGCGCTGAGCGGCGCAACCAGGCTCGTGGGCCGGGCCGCGTCGGAA
>NZ_JAFFJT010000036.1 GCF_016924665.1 Nocardioides sp. SYSU D00038 | reverse complement strand
CGGCGCCGCCCGCTCCGCCGCAGGCCCCGCCGCCCGCCCCGCCGCAGGGGCGCCGGATCTCCACGACGCCGGCCACCCCGGCCCCGCAGGCGCCGTCGGCGGCGCCGACCCACCTCGACTCCGCCGTTCCGGCTCCGCCGCCCGCCCAGGCCCCCGCCGACACCGGCGCGGTCGAAGGTGCCGCCGCGGGAGCGAACGGCGCCGTCGAGGTGCCGCGGTTCATGACGGCCACCGACTTCCTCGACCGCCGCTCCGACCAGCGCGAGCCCGGTCCGGCGACGTGGGGCTGGCGGGGCCGGGTGCGACGCTGGAGCGGCGGCCTGATCAGCCCGCGGATGTCGGCCGCCGAGCGCGAGCACGAGGAAGCCCGGGCCGCGATCCAGAAGGACTTCGACGGCCCGCGCACGATCGCGTTCATCAACCCCAAGGGCGGGGCGGCCAAGACCACCGGCGTGCTCGCGGCGGGCTACACCTTCGGCACCGTCCGCGGCGGCGGCGTCGTCGCGTGGGACAACAACGAGACCCGCGGGACCCTGGGCATCCGCGGCACCCGCAGCGCCCACCGCAACACCACGCGCGAGCTGCTCGAGGACCTGGAGCGGTTCAGCGACGTCTTCCAGGCCCGGATCGGCGACCTCGGCGCGTTCGTGCGCTCGCAGGGCGACGCGCACTTCGACGTGCTGGCCTCCGACGAGCGGCCCGACGTCACCGGGCAGATCCACGCCCAGGACTTCAACGCCGTGCACAAGCTGCTCGAGCGCTTCTACCGGGTGATCCTGGTCGACACCGGCAACAACATGCGCGCCGAGAACTGGCTGGCCGCCGCCGACGCCGCCGACCTGCTCGTCGTGACCTCGACCGTGCGCGAGGACACCGGCTACAGCGGGCTGTGGATGCTCGACGCGCTCCAGGACGCCGGCTACCAGAACCTCAAGCACAAGGCCGTGACCGTGCTCTCCGACCCCTCGGCGCAGGTCGACGAGAAGCTCGCCCAGGACCTCGTCGACGTCTACGAGCAGCGCACCCGCGCGGTCTACCGGGTGCCCTACGACCCGGCCCTCGTCGCCGGCTCGGTGGTGCCCTACAACCAGCTCTCCGAGGGCACCCGCCGCTCCTGGCTGCGCGCCTGCGCCGGCATGGCCGAGGCGCTCTGACCTGCTGCCGAGTCGTCGTTGCTCGTCACGGGCAACGACGACTCGGTGCGTGGGGGTTCGCCGACCCGGCGCGAGTTGCCGACACCTCGCGCCGATCTGTCGACAACAGGCGACGGGTCGGCGACCCACCCACCGCGCGCTAGCGTCGGGGCCATGCGTGCCGTCACCTATCGCGAGACCGGGCCGTCGTCCGTGCTGAGGCTGGGGGATCGGGAGGTGCCCGAGCCGGGGCCGGGTGAGGTCCGGGTGCGGGTGGTGCGGTCGGGGGTGAACCCCACGGACTGGAAGTTCCGCGCCGGGATGGTGGCCGGGCACGACGAGGTGACGCCCGGACAGGACGGCGCCGGCGTCGTCGACGCGGTGGGCCCCGGGGTGACCTCGTTCGCGCCCGGCGACCGGGTGTGGCTGGTGCTGGCCCAGCACGGCCGGCCCCACGGCACGGCGGCCGACTTCACCGTGCAGCCGGTCGAGCGGGTGGTGGCGCTGCCCGACGGCGCGTCGTTCGACCTCGGGGCCAGCCTGGGCGTGCCGGCCGTGACCGCCCACCGGGCGCTCACCGCTCACGAGGACGGCCCGGCCCGGCTCGCGCCCGGTGCGCTGGCCGGGCGCACCGTGCTCGTCGCCGGGGGAGCGGGCGCGGTCGGCAACGCCGCGATCCAGCTCGCCAGGTGGGCGGGGGCGACCGTGGTGACCACCGTCAGCAGCGACGAGAAGGGCGCGCTGGCCGTGGCGGCCGGCGCCCACCACACCGTGAACTACACCGTCGGCGACACCGCGCGCGAGGTCCGGGCCTTCGCGCCCGACGGCGTCGACATCGCCGTCGAGGTGGCTCCGGCCCAGAACGTCGCCGTCGACCTCGACCTGGTCAAGGTGCACGGACTGGTGTCGATCTACGCCAACAACGGCGGCGACGAGCTGACGATGCCGCTGCGGGCGGCGTTCGGCAAGAACCTGCGCTTCCAGTTCCTCATCCTCTACACCCTCCACGAGCACCTGCTCCGGGCCGCGGTCGACGACGTCTCGGCGGCCGTCGCGGCCGGCGCGCTGCGGGTCGGCGAGGACGCCGGCGTGCCGCTGCACCACTACCCGCTGGAGCAGGCCGCGGCGGCGCACGACGCCGTCGAGGGCGGCGCGGTGGGCAAGGTGCTGCTCGACGTGTCCGACGCGTGAGAAGCCGGGGCGCCGGGCGCGGGGTTGCCGTCCTGCGGAGGTAGGGTGAGGGCGTTCGACATCCTTTAACGAGCCGTCCCGTGAGGCGGAGAAGGAGGTCAGGAGCACCCGTGTGTGCCCAGCCCGCCCCTGCAGGACCCGACACCGGCCGGGTCGTGCTCGACGCCCGTGACATCGCCCGGGCCCTCACCCGCATCTCCCACGAGATCCTCGAGCGCAATAAGGGCGCCTCGGACCTGGTGCTCCTCGGCATCCCCAGCCGCGGCGTGCCGCTGGCCGAGCGGATCGCCGAGCGGATCGCCTCGGTCGAGGGCAACGCGGTGCCCGTCGGCTCCCTCGACGTGACCATGTACCGCGACGACCTGCGGCTCAAGCCCGCCCGGGCGCTGATGCGCACCGACATCCCGGCCGACGGCATCGACGACAAGGTCGTGGTGCTCGTCGACGACGTGCTCTTCTCGGGCCGCACGATCCGGGCGGCGCTCGACGCCCTCAACGACCTCGGCCGCCCGGCGGCGGTGCGGCTGGCGGTGCTGGTCGACCGGGGCCACCGCGAGCTGCCGATCCGCGCCGACTTCGTGGGCAAGAACCTGCCCACCTCGCTGGTCGAGCAGGTGCGGGTCACCCTCGACGGCGTCGACGACTCCGACGCGGTCACCATCCAGGGGGCGGCGACGCCGTGAAGCGCCACCTGCTCTCGGCCGCCGACCTCGGCCGCGACGACGCCGAGCTGGTCCTGCAGACCGCGGCCGAGCTGCGCGAGCTCGCCGACCGGCCGATCAAGAAGCTGCCGGCGCTGCGCGGGCGCACCGTGGTCAACCTGTTCTTCGAGGACTCCACGCGCACCCGGATCTCCTTCGAGGCCGCGGCCAAGCGGCTGAGCGCCGACGTCATCAACTTCGCCGCGAAGGGCTCCTCGCTGAGCAAGGGCGAGAGCCTCAAGGACACCGCGCTGACGCTGGAGGCGATGGGCGCGGACGCCGTCGTGGTGCGCCACGGCGCCAGCGGCGCCCCGCACCGGCTGGCCCACTCCGGGTGGGTGCGCTCCAGCGTGGTCAACGCCGGAGACGGCACCCACGAGCACCCGACCCAGGCGCTGCTCGACGCGTTCACGCTCTACCGCCACCTCGGCAGCACCGACGGCGGTCGGCTCCGCCCGGGCAGCCTCGAGGGCCGCCGGATCGCGGTGGTCGGCGACGTGCTGCACAGCCGGGTGGCCCGCTCCAACGCGCTGCTGCTGCGCACCCTGGGCGCCGAGGTGACGCTGGTGGCGCCGCCGACGCTGCTGCCGGTGGGGGTCGGGACCTGGCCGGTCGAGACGTCGTACGACCTCGACGCAGTGCTGCCCAAGGCCGACGCGGTGATGATGCTGCGGGTGCAGCGGGAGCGGATGACCGGCGGCTTCTTCCCGACGCCGCGGGAGTACTCCCGCCGCTACGGCCTCGACGGTCGCCGGATGGCGACGCTGCAGGACCACACGATCGTGATGCACCCCGGGCCGATGGTCCGGGGCATGGAGATCACCGCCGACGTCGCCGACAGCGACCGCTCGGTGATCGTCGAGCAGGTCACCAACGGCGTCGCCGTGCGGATGGCCGTGCTCTACCTGCTGCTCGGAGGGTCCGAGCCTGCCGTGGGAGGAGAAGAGTGACCGGCTACCTCATCCGGGGCGCCGCCGTGCTGGGCGGCGACCCGACCGACCTGCTGCTGCGCGACGGGGTGGTCGCCGAGGTCGGCACCGGCCTCGACGCCGCGGGTGCCGAGGTCGTCGACGCCGCCGGGCTGGTGGCGCTGCCCGGGCTGGTCGACCTGCACACCCACCTGCGCGAGCCGGGGCGTGAGGACGCCGAGACCGTCGAGACCGGCACCCGCGCCGCGGCGCTCGGCGGCTTCACCGCCGTGCACGCGATGGCCAACACCGAGCCGGTTGCCGACACCGCCGGCGTGGTCGAGCAGGTCTGGCGGCTCGGCCGCGAGGCCGGCTACTGCGACGTCTACCCCGTGGGCGCGGTCACCGTGGGCCTGGCCGGCGAGCGGCTGGCCGAGCTGGGCGCGATGGCCGACTCCGCCGCCCGGGTGCGGGTCTTCTCCGACGACGGCTGCTGCGTGAGCGACGCGGTGCTGATGCGTCGGGCGCTGGAGTACGTCAAGGCCTTCGACGGCGTCGTCGCCCAGCACGCCCAGGAGCCGCGGCTCACCGAGGGCGCGCAGATGAACGAGGGCGAGCTGTCCGGCCGGCTCGGCCTCACCGGCTGGCCCGCCGTGGCGGAGGAGGCGATCATCGCCCGCGACTGCCTGCTGGCCGCCCACGTCGGCTCCCGGCTGCACGTGTGCCACGTGTCGACCGCGGGCTCGGTCGAGATCGTCCGCGACGCCAAGCGCAAGGGCTGGAACGTCACCGCCGAGGCCTGCCCCCACCACCTGCTGCTCACCGACGACCTGGCCGCGACCTACGACCCGATCTACAAGGTGAACCCGCCGCTGCGCTCGGGAGTCGACGTCGAGGCGCTGCGCGCCGGCCTGGCCGACGGCACCATCGACGTCGTCGCCACCGACCACGCTCCGCACCCCCACGAGGACAAGGACTGCGAGTGGGCCGCGGCGGCGTTCGGCATGCTCGGCCTCGAGACGGCGCTGTCGATCGTGCAGGAGACGATGGTCGACCCCGGACTGCTCGACTGGGCCGGGGTCGCCGAGCGGATGTCCTACGCCCCCGCCCGGATCGGGCGGGTCGCCGACCACGGGCGGCCGATCGAGGTCGGCAACCCGGCCAACGTGCTGCTCTACGACCCCGCGGTGCGCCGGGTGGTCGAGCCCTCGGAGTCGGCCAGCCTCAGCCGCAACACGCCCTACCGCGGGATGGAGCTGCCCGGCCGGGTGGTCGCGACGTTCCTCCGCGGCCACGCCACCGTGCTCGACGGGAAGCTCCAGTGACCACCACCAGCTCCAGCCCCAGCCCCACGTCCACCCCGGTGACCACCGGACCGGCGATCCTCGTCCTCGAGGACGGCCGCACCTTCCACGGCGAGGCGTTCGGCGCGGCGGGGGAGACCTTCGGCGAGGCGGTCTTCAACACCGGCATGACCGGCTACCAGGAGACGCTCACCGATCCCTCCTACCACCGGCAGGTGGTGGTGATGACCTCTCCCCACGTCGGCAACACCGGCATCAACGACGACGACCCCGAGAGCCGCCGGATCTGGGTGGCCGGCTACGTCGTCCGCGACCCCGCCCGGGTGCCGAGCAGCTGGCGCTCGCGCCGCACCCTCGACGACGAGCTGCGCGAGCACGGCGTGGTCGGCATCTCCGGCGTCGACACCCGCGCGCTCACCCGCCACCTGCGCGAGCGCGGCGCGATGCGGGTCGGCATCTCCACCACCGAGACCGACCCCGCGGCGCTGCTGGCCCGGGTGCGCTCGTCGGCCGAGATGACCGGCAGCGAGCTGGCCAGCGAGGTCTCGACCACCGAGGCGTACGTCGTGCCGGCGCACGGCGAGAAGCGGCTCACCGTGGCGGCGCTCGACCTCGGCATCAAGGGGATGACCCCGCACCGGATGGCCGAGCGCGGCATCGAGGTGCACGTGCTGCCGGCCACCGCGACCCTCGACGACGTGCTCGCCGTGCGCCCAGACGGGCTCTTCTACTCCAACGGCCCCGGCGACCCGGCCGCCACCACCCACCAGGTGGAGCTGCTGCAGGGAGCGCTGGAGCGGGAGCTGCCGTACTTCGGCATCTGCTTCGGCAACCAGCTCTTCGGGCGGGCGCTGGGCTTCGGCACCTACAAGCTGCGCTACGGCCACCGCGGCATCAACCAACCGGTGCTCGACCGCACCACCGGCAAGGTGGAGGTCACCGCCCACAACCACGGGTTCGCCGTCGACGCCCCGCTCGACGGGCCCACCGAGACGCCGTTCGGCCGGGCGGAGGTCAGCCACGTCTGCCTCAACGACGACGTGGTGGAGGGCCTCGAGCTCCGCTCGCCCCGGGGCGAGCTGCGCGCCTTCTCCGTGCAGTACCACCCCGAGGCCGCCGCCGGCCCCCACGACGCGGCGTACCTCTTCGACCGCTTCGTCACTCTCATCACGAAGGACGCCTGACGTGCCCAAGCGCGACGACATCAAGAGCGTGCTGGTGATCGGCTCCGGGCCGATCATCATCGGCCAGGCCTGCGAGTTCGACTACTCCGGCACCCAGGCCTGCCGGGTGCTCAAGGCCGAGGGCCTGCGCGTGGTGTTGGTCAACTCCAACCCGGCCACGATCATGACCGACCCGGAGTTCGCCGACGCGACCTACGTCGAGCCGATCACCCCGGAGTTCGTGGAGAAGGTGATCGCCCAGGAGCGCCCCGACGCGCTGCTGCCGACGCTGGGCGGCCAGACCGCGCTCAACGCCGCGATCGCCCTCCACGAGAACGGCGTGCTCGAGAAGTACGGCGTGGAGATGATCGGCGCCAGCTTCGACGCCATCCACCGCGGCGAGAACCGCGAGCTGTTCAACGGGATCGTCGAGAAGGTCGGCGGCGAGGTGGCCCGCAGCTTCGTGTGCCACTCCCTCGACGACTGCGAGAAGGCGGTGGCCGAGCTCGGCTACCCGGTCGTGGTGCGGCCGTCGTTCACGATGGGCGGCACCGGCTCCGGCATCGCCTACGACGAGGGCGACCTGGCCCGGATCGCCGGTGCCGGCCTGTCGGCCAGCCCCACCACCGAGGTGCTGATCGAGGAGTCGATCATCGGGTGGAAGGAGTACGAGCTGGAGGTGATGCGCGACCGGGCCGACAACGTCGTGATCGTCTGCTCGATCGAGAACGTCGACCCGATGGGCGTCCACACCGGCGACTCGATCACGGTCGCCCCGGCGATGACGCTCACCGACCGCGAGTACCAGCACCTGCGCGACCTGGCGATCGGCATCATCCGCGAGGTCGGGGTCGACACCGGCGGCTGCAACATCCAGTACGCCGTCAACCCCGCCGACGGCCGGGTCATCGTGATCGAGATGAACCCGCGGGTCAGCCGCTCCAGCGCGCTGGCCTCGAAGGCGACCGGCTTCCCGATCGCCAAGATCGCCGCGAAGGTGGCGATCGGCTACACCCTCGACGAGATCCCCAACGACATCACCACCCGCGCCGACGGCGGCAGCACGCCCGCGGCGTTCGAGCCCACCCTCGACTACGTCGTGGTGAAGGTGCCGCGGTTCGCGTTCGAGAAGTTCCCGGGCAGCGACCCCGTGCTGACCACCCACATGAAGTCCGTGGGCGAGGCGATGGCCATCGGGCGCAACTTCACCGAGGCGCTGCAGAAGGCGCTGCGCTCGCTGGAGAGCCGCACCGCCGTCTTCGACTGGGAGAAGGACTGGGTCGACCTCGACAAGGACGCGCTGCTGCGGGAGGTCGCGGTGCCGCACGACGGGCGGCTCAAGCAGGTGATGGACGCGATCCGCGCCGGGGCGACGCCGGAGGAGGTCTTCGAGGCCACCCGGATCGACCCGTGGTTCCTCGACCAGCTGGCGCTGATCAACGAGGTGGCCACCGAGGTCACCGCCGCCGACGAGCTCACCCCGGCGCTGCTGCGGCGGGCGAAGCGGCACGGCTTCTCCGACCTCCAGATCGGCAAGATCCGCGGGATGGGCGCCGACGTGGTGCGCGGCGTGCGGCACGCCCTCGGCATCCGGCCGGTCTACAAGACCGTCGACACCTGTGCCGCCGAGTTCGCCGCCGCGACGCCGTACCACTACAGCTCCTACGACGAGGAGACCGAGGTCGCACCCCGCGAGCGGCCCGCGGTCATCATCCTCGGCAGCGGCCCGAACCGGATCGGGCAGGGCATCGAGTTCGACTACTCCTGCGTGCACGCCTCGCTGGCCCTCTCGGAGGCCGGCTACGAGACTGTGATGGTCAACTGCAACCCCGAGACCGTCTCCACCGACTACGACACCTCCGACCGGCTCTACTTCGAACCGCTCACCCTCGAGGACGTCCTCGAGGTCGTGCACGCCGAGCAGGCGGCCGGCCCGGTGGCCGGGGTGATCTGCCAGCTGGGCGGCCAGACCCCGCTCGGCCTGGCCAAGGGGCTGGAGGACGCCGGGGTGCCGATCGTCGGCACCTCGCCCGACGCGATCCACCTCGCCGAGGAGCGCGGCGCCTTCGGTCGGGTGCTGGCCCGGGCCGGGCTGCCGGCGCCCAAGTACGGTCTCGCCACCAGCGTCGAGGAGGCCCACGACGTGGCGGCCGAGGTCGGCTACCCGGTGATGGTGCGGCCGTCGTACGTGCTGGGGGGCCGGGGCATGGAGATCGTCTACGGCGACGACGCGCTCCGCGGCTACATCGAGCGCGCCACCGAGGTCAGCCCCGAGCACCCCGTGCTGGTCGACCGGTTCATCGACGACGCGGTGGAGATCGACGTCGACGCGATCTTCGACGGCGAGGAGCTGTTCCTCGGCGGGGTGATGGAGCACATCGAGGAGGCCGGCATCCACTCCGGCGACTCCGCGTGCGTGCTCCCGCCGATCACGCTCGGTGACTCCGAGATCAGTCGGATCCGCGAGGCCACCGAGGCGATCGCCCGAGGGGTGGGCGTGCGTGGGCTGCTGAACATCCAGTACGCCCTGGGCTCCGACGTCCTCTACGTGCTCGAGGCCAACCCGCGTGCCAGCCGCACGGTGCCGTTCGTGTCCAAGGCCACCGCGACCCCGCTGGCCAAGGCCGCGGCCCGGGTGATGCTGGGCGAGACGGTGGCCGGGCTGCGGGCGGCCGGCGTGCTGCCCGCCGAGGGCGACGGTGGCACGCTGCCGGCCGACCAGCCGATCGCGGTCAAGGAGGCGGTGATGCCGTTCAACCGGTTCCGCACCCCCGACGGCACCCAGGTCGACACCGTGCTCGGGCCGGAGATGAAGTCGACCGGCGAGGTGATGGGCTTCGACGCCGACTTCGGCAGCGCCTTCGCCAAGTCGCAGGCCGGCGCCTTCGGATCGCTGCCCCGCCCCGGCATGCACGAGCACCGGAGCAGCCGGGTCTTCGTCAGCGTCGCCAACCGCGACAAGCGACACCTGGTCTTCCCGATCAAGGTCCTCGCCGACCACGGCTTCGAGATCCTCGCGACCCAGGGCACCGCCGAGGTGCTGCGCCGCAACGGCGTGCGGGCCACGGTGGTGCGCAAGCACTACGAGGGCGCCGGTCCGGCGGGGGAGCCGACCACCGTGCGGCTGATCCTCGACGGCGAGGTCGACCTGATCGTCAACACCCCGCACGGCTCGGTCGGCGGGGGAGCCGCGCGGGTCGACGGCTACGAGATCCGCACCGCGGCGGTGCTCGCCGGCGTCCCGTGCATCACGACCGTGCAGGGGCTCGGGGCCGCGGTGCAGGGGATCGAGGCCCTGGTCCGGGGCGACATCGGCGTGCGCAGCCTGCAGTCCTGGGCGGCCCGCGGGTGATCTACCGGACCGTGTTCGACCGGGTGCTGACCCGCACCGACGCCGAGCGCGCCCACCACCTGGCGCTCCGTGCGATCCGGGGCGCGGCGCCGGTGCTCCAGCAGGGCCGGCGGGTGCGCCCGGTCGTGCACGCGCCGGTACCGGCGATGGGCCTGCTCTTCCCCCACCGGCTCGGGCTCGCGGCAGGCTTCGACAAGAACGCCGTCGGCGTCGACGCGCTCGGCGCCCTGGGCTTCGGGCACGTCGAGATCGGCACGGTCACCGCGGAGCCCCAGCCCGGCAACCCCCGACCCCGCCTGTTCCGGCTTCCCCAGGATCGCGCGGTCGTCAACCGGATGGGCTTCAACAACGACGGCGCCGCCGCTGTGGCGACCCGGCTCGCCCACCGGGCCCGCAGGCTGGCCGAGGTCGACCGCTCGGCGCCGCCGCCGGTGCTCGGCGTCAACATCGGCAAGACCAAGGTGGTGCCCGAGGACGACCAGCGGGCGGTGCTGGCCGACTACGCCAAGAGCGCCCGGCTGCTCGCGCCCTGGGCGCAGTACCTCGTGGTCAACGTGAGCTCTCCCAACACTCCCGGTCTGCGCGACCTCCAGTCGGTCGAGCGGCTCCAGCCGCTGCTGGAGCACGTGCGGCGCACGGCGGACGCCGTGACCACCCACCGCGTCCCGCTGCTGGTCAAGATCGCCCCCGACCTCGCCGACGACGACGTGCTGGCTGTCGCCGACCTGGCGCTGGCGATCGGGCTCGACGGCATCGTCGCGACCAACACCACCACCAGCCGCGCCGGCCTGGTCTCGCCGCCCGAGGCGGTGGAGCGCTGCGGCCCCGGCGGCCTGTCCGGTGCACCGCTGGCCGACCGGTCGCTGGCGGTGCTGCGGCTGCTGCGCGAGCGGCTCGGCGACCGGCTCACGCTGGTCGGGGTGGGCGGCATCGGCAGCGTCGAGCAGGCCCGCGAGCGGATCGCCGCCGGCGCGACCCTGGTGCAGGCCTACTCGGCGTTCGTCTACGAAGGACCGCGCTGGCCCGGGCGGGTGGCCGCCGGGCTCGCCACGACAGGAGACCAGCCATGACCAGCCCGACCCCCTTCGGCGCGCGCCTGCACGCCGCCCTGGCCGCTCGCGGGCACCTGTGCGCCGGCATCGACCCGCACGCCGCGCTGCTCGCGGAGTGGGGGCTCGACGACGACGTCGCGGGCCTGGAGCGGTTCGCGCTCACCGCCGTGGAGGCACTGGCTCCGGTGGCGCCGGTGGTCAAGCCCCAGTCGGCGTTCTACGAGCGCTTCGGCAGCCGCGGGGTCGCCGTGCTCGAGCGGGTGGTGACGGAGTCGCGCGCCGCCGGCGCGCTCGTGCTGCTCGACGTCAAGCGCGGAGACATCGGCTCCACCTCGCAGGCCTACGCCGACGCCTACCTCGACCCGGCCTCCCCGCTCGGCGCCGACGCCGTGACCGTCAGCCCCTACCTCGGCTTCGGGTCGCTCGACCCGTTCGTCGATACCGCCCGCATCCACGGCGGCGGGTTGTTCGTGCTCGCACTCACCTCCAACAAGGAGGGGCCGGAGGTCCAGCACGCGCGCACCGACGACGGCGCGACCGTCGCCGGCCGGGTGCTGAGGCGGCTGGGCGAGCTCAACGCCGGCGCCGACCCGCTCGGCTCGTTCGGTGCGGTGGTGGGCGCGACGATCGGCAGCCCGCCCGAGGGCGTGGACCTGTCCTTCCACGGCCCGGTGCTCGCGCCCGGCTACGGTGCCCAGGGCGGTACCACCGCCGACCTGGTGCGGATCTTCGGGGCGGCGTCGGGCGCGGTACTCGCCAGCACCTCCCGCGAGCTGCTGCGCGCCGGGCCCGACGTCGCGGCCCTGGCCGACGCCGCGCGCCGCACCACCGACGAGCTGGCCGGGCTCCGCGGGTGACGGGGGTGCGGGGGCCGGTGCGGGGGTCGGTGCGGGTGCGCTGGTCGGCCACGGTCGCGGTCGGTGCGCTGGCCGGCGGGCTGCTGCTCGGCGGGTGCGGCGAGGACGGCCCAGAGGGCTACTGCGAGGCCGTGGCCGACCACCAGGAGGAGCTCACCGAGATCATCGGCGCCGGTGGGCCGGACGCCCTGCTGCGGGCGCTGCCGGTCTTCCGCGACCTGCGCGCGGCCGCCCCCCGCGACGTTCGCGACGAGTGGCAGCAGGTGGTCGGGGCGCTCGAGGACCTCGCCGACGCCCTGGACGAGGCCGGCGTCGAGCCGTCGTCGTACGACCCGGAGGCACCGCCGTCGGACCTGGCGCCCGAGGAGCGCGACCGGATCGAGGCCGCCGCCACCGCGCTGGCCAGCCCGCAGACCACCGAGGCGTTGGCCGGCCTGCAGCAGCAGGCGCGCGACGTCTGCAAGTCCCCGCTGACCCTCTGACCCTCTGACCCGGCCCGCTCGGCGGGGCGCCGTCGGCGGGGCCGTGAATGGGGACGGCGGGGGTCGGTCCGGGCCGCGAGGGGTACCGGTGCGGACCGCCCGGGGCCCCGATTGCCCGCCGGTCGACAACCTGACTAGATTGACCTGCAGCTCCCCCAAGCCCAGCGAAGACGACAAAGGACCCGCGACCGTGGCTCTGCCCCCGCTCACTCCGGAACAGCGTCAAGCAGCTCTCGAGAAGGCCGCCGCCTCGCGGCGCGAGCGGGCCGAGGTCAAGAACCGCCTCAAGAACGCGGGGGCCTCGATCACCGACGTGATCGCCGAGGGGCAGCGCAACGAGGTGATCGGCAAGATGCGGGTGGTCGACCTGCTGCAGTCGATGCCCGGGCTGGGCAAGGTGCGCGCCAAGCAGCTGATGGAGCGACTGGGCATCGCCGAGAGCCGCCGGGTGCGGGGCCTCGGCACCAAGCAGGTCGCCGCGCTCGAGCGCGAGTTCGCCTCGCGTGACTGAGCCCAGGGCTGCCCGGTGCCAGCAGGACCGCGGCCGCCCGGGGTCGCACCAGGTGACGCGATGACCGCGGACGACGTCCGCGCCGTCCACCCCCGCAGCCGCCTGGTCGTGCTCGCCGGACCCACCGCGGTGGGCAAGGGCACCGTGGCCGCCGACGTCCGCGCCCGTCACCCCGAGGTCTGGATCTCGGTGTCGGCGACCACCCGGCCACCGCGGCCGGGGGAGGAGGACGGCGTCCACTACTGGTTCGTCGACGACGCGGAGTTCGACCGGATGGTTGCGGGCGACGAGCTCCTGGAGTGGGCCGTGGTCCACCGAGCCGCCCGCTACGGCACCCCGCGCCGCCCGGTGGAGGAGGCCCTGGCCGCCGGCCGGCCGGCGATGCTCGAGATCGACCTCCAGGGCGCCCGCCAGGTGCGCCGGACGATGCCCGAGGCGCTGTTCGTGTTCCTCAAGCCGCCGTCGTGGGACGAGCTGGTCCGCCGCCTGGTCGGCCGCGGCACCGAGACCGCGGCCGAGCGCGAGCGGCGGCTCACGACCGCCCGCGAGGAGCTGGCCGCCGAGGCGGAGTTCGACGTGACGATCGTCAACCACGAAGTTCACGCTGCCGCCGAGGAGTTGGTAGCCTTGATGGTGCTCGACCAGGAGTCCTTCCCGAGCGATCCCCACTGACCTAGCGAGGCTTGACCGTGTCTGCGCCCAACATCGCCGCCGAGGGTGTCACCAACCCCTCGATCGACGACCTGCTCACCAAGACCGACAGCAAGTACAAGCTGGTGCTCTACAGCGCCAAGCGCGCCCGCCAGATCAACGCCTACTACTCCCAGCTGGGTGAGGGGCTGCTCGAGTACGTCGGCCCGCTCGTCGAGACCCACGTCCAGGAGAAGCCGCTCTCGATCGCCCTGCGCGAGATCAACGACGACCTGCTGACCTGCGAGGACGTCGACCCCGCCGAGCTCGCCGCCGAGGAGGCCGCCGCCAAGGCCGCGGCCGCCGCGCCCCCGTCGTTCCCGACCGAGTGAGCGCCGGGGACCTCCCCTGAGCACCAGCGACCACGAGGCCGTGCCCCCCGCCGGGGCACGGCCCGTTGCTCGTCAGCAGCGACCGCGCGTGGTCCTGGGCGTCGCGGGCGGGATCGCGGCGTACAAGGCCTGCGAGCTGCTGCGCCGGCTCACCGAGTCGGGCCACGACGTGACGGTGGTCCCCACCGCCTCCGCCCTGGAGTTCGTGGGCGCACCCACCTGGGCCGCCCTGTCGGGCAAGCCGGTCGCCGCCGACGTCTGGTCGCAGGTGCACGAGGTGCCGCACGTGCGGATCGGGCAGGCCGCCGACCTGGTGGTGGTCGCGCCGGCGACCGCCGACCTGCTGGCCCGGGCGGCCCACGGCCTCGCCGACGACCTGCTGACCAACACGCTGCTCACCGCGCGCTGCCCCGTCGTGCTCGCCCCGGCGATGCACACCGAGATGTGGGAGCACCCCGCCACCCGAGAGAACGTCGCCGTGCTGCGTCGCCGCGGCGTGGTCGTGGTCGAGCCGGCCGAGGGCCGGCTGACCGGCAAGGACACCGGCAAGGGCCGGCTGCCCGAGCCGGCCGAGCTGTTCGACGTCTGCACCGACGTGCTCGCCCGCGGCGTCGCCGAGCCCGACCTCGCCGGGCGGCACCTGGTGGTCTCGGCCGGCGGCACCCGCGAGTACCTCGACCCGGTGCGGTTCCTCGGCAACCGCTCCTCCGGCCTCCAGGGCCTGGCCCTGGCCCGCGCCGCGGTGGCTCGCGGCGCGCAGGTCACGCTGGTGGCCGCCAACGTCGCGCTGCCCGCGCCCGCGGGTGCCCGGGTGGTGCGGGTCGAGACCACCGCCGAGCTGCGCGAGCAGGTGGTCGCCGCGGCGGCGACCGCCGACGCCGTGGTGATGGCGGCGGCGCCGGCCGACTTCCGGCCCGCTGACGTCAGCGACGCCAAGATCAAGAAGGCCGACGACGGCTCGGCCCCCCTGGTCGAGCTGGTGCAGAACCCCGACATCCTCAAGGAGATCTCCGCGTCCCGGCCCCGGCCGGGCGCGGTGGTGGTCGGGTTCGCGGCCGAGACCGGTGACGCCACCGGCTCGGTGCTCGACCTGGCCCGGGCCAAGCTGGCCCGCAAGGGCTGCGACCTGCTGGTCGTCAACGACGTCAGCGGGGGAGCCGTGTTCGGCAGCCCCGACAACGAGGCCGTGATCCTCGGCAGCGACGGGTCGGCGGTCGACGTGCCCGCCGGGACCAAGCTCCAGCTGGCCCACGTCATCTGGGACCAGGTCGTGTCACGTTTTCGGGGCTGATTCGTTTCCTGAGATGACCGTCCTGCATGCTGGTCACCCCCTATCCTGATCGCCACCCCCTACCTGCTTGAGCGGAGAAACACTGTGGCTGGACGCCTCTTCACCTCGGAGTCCGTGACCGAGGGCCACCCGGACAAGATCGCCGACCGGATCAGCGACACCGTCCTCGACTACCTGATGGCCAACGACTCCGACAAGGAGAACCTGCGTGTCGCGGTCGAGACCCTGATCACGACGGGTCTGGTCGTCGTGGCCGGCGAGGTCCGGACCAACGCGTACGCGCCGGTCGCCGACCTGGTGCGGGGTGCGATCGCCGACATCGGCTACGACAGCTCCGAGAAGGGCTTCGACTACGCCACCTGCGGCGTGTCCGTCGCCATCGGCGCCCAGTCGGCCGACATCGCCCAGGGCGTCGACCAGGGCATCGAGGCCCGGGTGGGCGACTCCACCGACGAGCTCGACCTGCGCGGCGCCGGCGACCAGGGCCTGATGTTCGGCTACGCCTGCGACGACACCGACGTGCTGATGCCCCTGCCGATCGTGATCGCCCAGCGGCTCGCCGAGAAGCTGACCGAGGTCCGCAAGAACGGCACGATGCCCAACCTGCGCCCCGACGGCAAGACCCAGGTCACCATCGAGTACGACGAGGACGACCGCCCGGTGCGCATCGACACCGTGGTGCTCTCCACCCAGCACTCCGAGGACACCGACCTCGTGAAGCTCGAGGCCGAGATCCAGCAGAATGTCATCGACCCGGTGCTGGCAGGCTTCGAGCTGCCCTCCGAGGGCTACCGCCTGCTGGTCAACCCCACCGGCCGCTTCGTCACCGGTGGCCCGATGGGCGACGCCGGCCTGACCGGCCGCAAGATCATCGTCGACACCTACGGCGGCATGGCCCGCCACGGCGGCGGTGCCTTCTCGGGCAAGGACCCGTCGAAGGTCGACCGCTCCGCGGCGTACGCCATGCGCTGGGTGGCCAAGAACGTCGTCGCCGCGGGCCTGGCCCGCCGCTGCGAGGTGCAGGTCGCCTACGCCATCGGCAAGGCCCACCCGGTCGGCGTCTTCGTGCAGACCTTCGGCACCGGCGTCGTCTCGGACGAGAAGATCCAGGAGGCGGTGCTCGAGGTCTTCGACCTGCGTCCCGCCGCGATCCTGCGCGACCTCGACCTGCTCCGCCCGATCTACGCCAAGACCTCGGCGTACGGCCACTTCGGCCGCGAGCTCGACGAGTTCACCTGGGAGAAGACCGACCGCGCCGACGCCCTCAAGGCGGCCGCCGGCGTCTGACGCCACCCCGTTCCACCGCTCCACCCCACCGCGCCCCGCCGGGTTCGTCCCGGCGGGGTGCGGCGCGTCCGGGGGGGGGTTCCCCGGTGAACCGGGGAAACCGTGACTTGTCAGCCGGAACTCTGGCCGAGAAGTCGAGGTTCTGGCCGAGAGGTCCGGCAGGTACGGCGTGCACCCCCCGCCGGTGGGTTTCCCCGGTGAACCGGGGAAACCGTCACTTGTCGGCCGGAACTTCGGCCGAGAAGTCGGGGTTCTGGCCGAGAGGTCCGGCAGGTACGGCGTCCATCAGCCGCCCCGCACCCCACCCCGCCGATGCGCCCCCGGAGCCGCCCACGAACCCCGCGACCGAAGCCCGCGGACCGCACCCCCACCGCCGGGGGTGCCGACTGGTATCAATGCCGCCATGCCCCCCGCCGCCCCCGACCCCGCCGAGCAGCCCGAGCTGCTGCCCGGCATGGTCAAGGCGACGGCCCGGGCGTCGCGGGCCAAGGCGGCGGCCACCAGGGCCCGCAACGCCGCGGGCGTCGAGGTCACCGACGTCGACCCCGTGGCCCGGGTGCTGGTCGACGTCCCGCTGGCCCACCTCGACCGACCCTTCGACTACGCCGTGCCGGTCACGATGGCCCAGGCGGCCCGACCGGGGGTGCGGGTCAAGGTGCGCTTCGCCGGCCAGGACGTCGACGGCTTCGTGCTCGAGCGACGCGACCGCACCGACCACACCGGCCGGCTGACCCCGCTGCGTCGGGTGGTGAGCCCGGAGCCGGTGCTGACCGAGGCGGTGGCGGGCAGCGTGGCCGAGGTCGCCGAGCGCTACGCCGGCACCCGCTCCGACGTGCTGCGGCTCGCGGTGCCGCCCCGGCACGCCACCGCCGAGAAGGCGGCCTCGCCGGGCCCGGAGCAACCCGCAGCCTGGGACCCCGCGGCCGCGGCCGCCGCGTGGGGCCACCACGAGCCCGGCGCGGCGTACCTGTCCCACCTCGCCGACGGCGGGTCGCCGCGCGCGGTGTGGACCGCCGCTCCCGGCACCGACTGGCCGGTGCTGGTGGCGCACGCGGTGGCGGCGACGCTGGCCTCGGGGCGCGGCGCCCTGGTGTGCGTGCCCGACGGCAAGGACGTGGCGCGCGTCGACGCCGCCCTGACCGCGGTCGTCGGCGCCGGCCACCACGTCACCCTCACCGCCGAGGCCGGCCCGGCCCGGCGCTACCGCGACTTCCTGCGCGTGAGCCGCGGCGCGGTGCGGGTGGCGGTCGGCACCCGCGGCGCGGCCCTGGCGCCGGTGCGCGACCTCGGTCTGGTCGTCGTCTGGGACGACGGCGACGACCTGCACGCCGAGCCGCGGGCGCCCTACCCCCACACCCGCGAGGTGCTGCTGCTACGCGCCGGGCGGGAGGGTGCGGCGGCGCTGGTCGGCGGCTTCGCGCGCACCGTCGAGGCCGCGCACCTGCTGCGCACCGGCTGGGCCCACGAGCTGGCGCCGCCGCGCGCGGTGGTGCGCGACCGGGTACGGGTGGGTGTCGCCGGCGCCACCGAGCGCTCCCTCGAGCGCGACGCCGGCGCCCGGGCCAGCCGGGTGCCGTCGGAGGCACACCGGCTGCTGCGCGAGGCGCTCGAGGAGGGCCCGGTGCTGGTGCAGACGCCGCGCGCGGGCTACGTGCCGTCGCTGGCCTGCGAGCGCTGCCGCACGCCGGCCCGGTGCGCGGCGTGCTCGGGCCCGCTCGCGCTGCGTGGCCCCACCGCTCCGCCCACCTGCCGCTGGTGCGCCACGCAGGCGCCCGGGTGGGCCTGCCCCGAGTGCGGCCACCGCGGCCTGCGCGCACCGGTGGTGGGGGACGCCCGCACCGCCGAGGAGCTCGGCCGCAGCCTGCCCGGCGTCGTGGTGCGCACCTCCGGCGGCGCCCGGGTGCTCGCCGAGGTCGACGACGACCGCGCGGTCGTCGTCGCGACTCCCGGTGCCGAGCCGGTCGCCACGACCGGGTACGCCGCCGTGCTGCTCCTCGACACCTGGCTGCCGCTGGGCCGCCTCGACCTGCGCACCGAGGAGGAGGCGCTGCGCCGCTGGCTCAACGCCGCCGGCCTGGTGCGACCCGGCGGCCGGGTGCTGGCCGTCGGCGACCCCGCCCACCCCGCGATCCAGGCCCTGGTGCGCTGGGACCCCGGCGGCTTCGCCCAGCGCGAGAGCGAGCAGCGGCAGGCCGCGCACCTGCCGCCGGCCTCCCGGCTGGCCACCATCACCGGCGAGCCCGGCGCGGTCGACGACGCGCTGACCCTGTTGGCGCCCCCCGACGGCACCGAGGTGCTCGGGCCGGTCGCGCTGGAGTCGGGCGAGTTTCGCGCCGTCGTCCGCTCCCCACGGGTGCACGGCGCCGCGCTGTCGGCCGCGCTGGGCGAGCTGCAGCGGCTGCGCTCGGCCCGCAAGCTCGACGCCGTCCGGGTGCAGGTCGACCCGTACTCGCTGTGAGCCTCGCGGCCGGTGCCGTCGGGCAGCCGGGCGGAACCTAGACTTCCCGTCGTGGCCATCCAGCCGATCCGCCTGCTCGGCGATCCCGTCCTGCGCACCCGCGCCCGCGAGGTGACCGACTTCGACAAGGAGCTGCGCACCCTCGTCCAGGACCTCACCGACACGATGCTCGCCGCGCCCGGCGCCGGCCTGGCCGCCCCCCAGCTGGGCGTGGGCCTGCGGGTCTTCACGTGGAACGTCGGCGGTGAGCTCGGCCACCTGGTCAACCCCGTGCTGCGGCTGTCGGAGGAGACCCAGCACGGGCCCGAGGGCTGCCTGTCGATCCCCGACCTGACCTTCGACTGCACCCGGGCGCTCTCGGTGGTGGCCACCGGCTTCGACATGCACGGCGAGCCGCTCGTGGTCGAGGGCTCCGAGCTGCTGGCCCGGGCGATCCAGCACGAGACCGACCACCTCGACGGCGTGCTGTTCGTCGACCGGCTCGACGCCGAGGCCCGCAAGGCCGCGATGCGCGAGATCCGGGCCACCGACTGGTTCGCCGCCGAGCAGCCGGTCGTCAAGGTCAGCCCGC
Source organism: Nocardioides sp. SYSU D00038 (assembly GCF_016924665.1). GTDB lineage: Bacteria > Actinomycetota > Actinomycetes > Propionibacteriales > Nocardioidaceae > Nocardioides. Next base: position 15,603 of record NZ_JAFFJT010000036.1, on the reverse strand, counting down.
ACGCGACGTTCGGGACCGGCCGCTGATGCGCGTGGTCTTCGCGGGCACGCCCGAGGTGGCGCTGCCCTCGCTCGACGCCATCGCCGGCTCGCGCCACGAGCTGGTCGGGGTGGTCACCCGCCCCGACGCCCCCGCGGGCCGCGGGCGCCGGCTGGTGCCCAGCCCGGTGGCCCGGCGGGGTGAGGAGCTCGGCGTGCCGGTGCTGCGCCCCGACCACCCCCGCGACCCGGAGTTCCAGGCCGCGCTGCGCGAGCTCGCGCCCGACTGCTGCCCGGTGGTGGCCTACGGCGCACTGCTGCCGCAGTCGGCGCTGGACATCCCGGCGCACGGCTGGGTCAACCTGCACTTCTCGTGCCTGCCCGCCTGGCGCGGCGCCGCCCCGGTGCAGCACGCGCTGTGGGCCGGCGACGAGGTCACCGGCGCTACCACGTTCCGCATCGTCAAGGAGATGGACGCCGGCCCGACGTTCGGGGTGATGACCGAGCGGATCCGCCCCGACGACACCGCCGGCGAACTGCTCGGCCGGCTCGCCGAGGGGGGTGCCGGGCTGCTGGTCGCCACCCTCGACGGCATCGAGGACGGCACGATCGAGGCCCGCCCCCAGCCGGCCGACGGCGTCAGCCTGGCCCCCAAGATCACCGTCGACGACGCCCGGGTCGACTGGACGGAGCCCGCGGTGGGCGTCGACCGACGGATCCGGGCCTGCACCCCGGCGCCCGGTGCCTGGTCGACCCTCGACGCCGAGCGGGTCAAGCTCGGCCCGGTCACCCACACCGACACCGTGCTGGCGCCCGGCGAGGTCGCCACCGGCAAGAACGACGTCCTCGTCGGCACCGGCACCACGGCGGTCCGTCTCGGCGAGGTCAAGGCGTTCGGCAAGAGGCAGATGGCGGCCGCCGACTGGGCGCGCGGCGTCCGGCTCGCCCCCGGCACCCGGTTCGGTGGCTGAGGTCGCCACCCCCATCCGGCTCCGGGTCGCGGTCCGCTACGGTCGGGGCATGACCACCGCAGCCGGTCAGGTCTGCGCGGCGCGTGACGCCGGCGCGACCTGCAGCGGACTGCCCGAGGTGGTGCTCGGGACCTCCTGGGGCGTCCGCCCGACCTCGACCCGTCCCGGGTCCCGCCTCGCCGATGGCTGATCCCCGATCCCGGCCGCCCCGGCGGCCCGAGCCGCTCCGGGTCGACGCCGCCCGGCTGGCCGCCTTCGAGGTGCTCAAGGCGGTGCGGGTCGACCGGGCGTACGCCAACCTCGTGCTGCCCGGCATCCTGCGCGACCACGGGCTGACCGGCCGCGACGCGGCGTTCACGACCGAGCTCACCTCCGGCACCCTGCGCCGGCGCGGCACCTACGACGCGGTCATCGCCGCGTGCACCGACCGGCCGATGGGCCGGGTGGAGGCCAAGGTGCTCGACGCCCTGCGGCTGGGCACCCACCAGCTGCTCTCGATGCGGGTGCCGCCCCACGCGGCGATCTCGACGACCGTCGAGCTGGTGCGGGCCCGGGCCAACCAGGGGGCGGCCGGCTTCGCCAACGCGGTGCTCCGCGCGGTGACCGAGCACGACCTCGACGGCTGGATCGAGCGGGTCGCGCCCGACCCCGTCGCCCGGCCCACCGAGCACCTCGCGATCGCCCACTCCCACCCGGCCTGGGTGGTCGACGAGCTGCGCCAGGCGGTCGGCGACGAGGAGCTACCGGACCTGCTCGCGGCCGACAACGAGCCCCCGCGGGTCACGCTGGTGGCCCGACCGGGCCGCTCCGAGCCGGGTGAGCTTCCCGGCACCCCGACCCGCTTGTCGCCGTACGGCGTGGTGCTGGAGGGTGGCGACCCGGGTGCGGTGCCGGCCGTCGCTGAGGGGCGCGCGGGCGTGCAGGACGAGGGCTCCCAGCTGGTCGCGCTGGCGCTCGCGACCGCCCCGGTGGAGGGGCGCGACGAGCGGTGGCTCGACCTGTGCGCCGGCCCGGGCGGCAAGGCCGCCCTGCTGGCGGCGCTGGCCGCCGGCCGCGGCGCCACGCTGACCGCCAGCGAGCCCCAGCCGCACCGGGCCGGCCTGGTCCGGCGGGCGCTGGCCGGCGCCGACGGCGTCGCGGGCGTGGTCACGGCCGACGGCACCCGGCCGCCGTTCGCACCCGAGTCGTTCGACCGCGTGCTGGTCGACGCCCCCTGCTCGGGGCTGGGCGCGCTGCGTCGTCGTCCCGAGGCGCGCTGGCAGCGCAAGCCCGACGACCTGCTCGGCCTGGTGATGCTCCAACGGGCGCTGATCGGCGCCGCGCTGGACCTGGTCCGTCCCGGCGGCGTCGTGCTCTACGCCACCTGCTCGCCCCTGGTCTCCGAGACGGCGACCGTGGTGACCTCGGTGCTCCAGCAGCGCCCCGACGTCGCCCTCGAGGACGCCTCCGGCCTGCTGCCCGGCCTGACCGACGCCCCCGGCCCCGCCCCGGGCACCCTCCAGCTCTGGCCGCACCGCCACGGCACCGACGCGATGTTCATGGCGCTGCTCCGCAAGGCCGCCCCACCGGGATAGTCCCTGACGAAATGGCCGCCCTGAGGGCCCAGGAGGGGGCCATTTCGTCAGGGACTATCCCCCCCGGAGGGGCCTCAGTCGTCCTCGTCGGCGTCGGCGAGCACGTGCCGCAGGTAGCGGTCGGGGGCGGCGAGGTAGGCGCGCCAGTGGTGCACGAGCTCGAGCCGCTCCCACGACGTGCGCCGGATCCCCCAGTCGCCGAGCTCGAGCACCGTCGCGCCCGGGAGGGAGGCCAGCACGGGGGAGTGGGTCGCGCAGAGCACCTGACCACCCCGCGCCGCGAGCCGGTGCAGGGTCGCCATCAGGCCGAGGGTGGCGGAGAACGACAGCGCGGCCTCGGGCTCGTCGAGGCAGTAGAAGGCGGGCGAGTCGAACTTGGTGCGCAGCACCGCCAGGAACGACTCGCCGTGGCTCATCGCGTGGTAGTCCGGGTCGCTGCCGCCGCCGTGCTCGTCCATGTAGGTGTACCAACCGTGCATGGTCTCGGCGCGCAGGAAGAACCCGCAGCGACCCGACCCCAGCCCGCGCTGGAGCTGCAACCGGTCGCCGAGGGGCGACTCCGTGGCGCGGGTCGTGTGCCGGCCGTGGGTGGAGCCGCCCTCGGGGGAGAGGCCGTAGGCCATCGCGACCGCCTCGACCACGGTGCTCTTGCCCGAGCCGTTCTCGCCGACCAGGAAGGTCACCCCGGCGGGCAGGTCCAGGCCCTCGCGCAGCAGCTGCTCGACGGCCGGCACCGTGCGCGGCCACTCCGCGCGCGGCAACGGCTCGCCACCGGGGGCCGCCGACACGCGCACGACCGGAGGCTGCTCCAGGTCCACCCGCGCCACCCTAGGGTGGGCCCGTGGCCGCCTCGAAGTCCCCGTCCGTCGAGATCGAGGTCGACGACCGTGTGGTCCGGGTCAGCAACCCCGACCGGGTCTACTTCCCGGAGACCGGGGCCACCAAGCGCGACCTGGTCGACTACTACCTCGCCGTCGGGCCCGGCATCGTCAACGCCCTGCGCGAGCGGCCCTGCATGCTGCACCGGTTCCCGAAGGGGCTGGCCGGCGACAAGGTGCACCAGAAGCGCCTGCCGAAGGGCGCACCCGACTGGGTCGAGACGGTCGAGCTGCACTTCCCGCGCTGGAACCGCACCGCCGACGAGCTCTGCGTCACCGAGCTGGCCAGCGTGATCTGGGCGGTGCAGATGTCGACGGTCGAGTTCCACCCCTGGAACAGCCGCCGCGCCGACACCGAGAAGCCCGACGAGTGGCGCATCGACCTCGACCCCGGCGAGGAGTGCGACTACGCGGTGGTCCGCCGGGTCGCCTCCGTCGTCCACGAGGTGCTCGACGAGCTCGGCGCCACCGGCTACCCCAAGACCTCCGGCGGCTCCGGCCTCCACGTCTACGTGCGGGTGCGCCCCGACCACGGTTTCAAGGACGTACGCCGCGCCGCGCTGGCCTTCGCGCGCGAGGTCGAGCGGCGCGCCCCCGACGACGTGACCACCACCTGGTGGCGCAAGGACCGCGACCCGCGCAAGCTGTTCGTCGACTACAACCAGAACGCCCGCGACCACACCATCGCGGCGGCCTACTCCGTGCGCGGCCTGCCCGACGCGCGGGTCTCGACTCCGGTGCGGTGGGACGAGGTCGACGACGCCGACCCCCGCGACTTCACGATCGAGACCGTGCCCGGCCGGTTCGCCGAGCTCGGCGACCTGCACGCCGACATCGACGCCCACCCCTTCGACCTCCGGCCGCTGCTGGAGTGGGCCGAGCGCGACGAGCGCGAGGGCGCCGAGCCCCCGGCCGACCCCGACTGACCGCGCCGACTCGTCGTTACTCGTGCCGAGTAGCGACGACTCGGCGTCAGGCGGCCGCGCGGTGGCGCAGGTCGAGCAGCGGCAGCGCCGGCATCACGACCCCGATCACGAACAGGATCACGACCGCGCCGATGCGCACGTCGTAGACCCCGAGCGAGCCGGCGATGCCGAAGACCCAGGCCACCATCGCGCCGGCCAGGATCGGGCCGCGCTGCTTGGGGTAGCCCAGCCGGCTGACCATGAGGACCCCGACGGCCGCGAGCACCGCCGCGACGATCCACGGGGTCGAGGTGAGAAGGCCGGTGGCGACGGCCAGGCCGGCGGCCAGCGGGGAGGGGAGCCCGGTGAACCGGTGGTCGCCCAGCCGCCCCGAGGAGAAGTCGGCCAGCCGCAGCAGCGCGCCGCCGACGTAGACGATGAAACCGGCGCCGATCGCCAGCCGCTCCCCACCGGTGGCGGTGTGCAGGCCGAGCTGGGCGAGCAGCAGCGCGGGGGCCAGCCCGAAGCTGAGCGCGTCGGCCAGCGAGTCGAGCATCGGGCCGAGGCGGGTGCCGCGCCCGCCGCGGGCCAGCCGGCCGTCGAGGGTGTCGAAGATGGTGCCGATCAGCAGCAGGATCGTCACCGTGCGGATGCCATCGGTGTCCAGGGTGGCGGGGGAGCGCTCGGCGAAGTGGAGCACGACCAGCACCGCCGCCGCACCGCAGGCCGCGTTGGCCAGCGTCATCACGTCGGCGGGCCCGGGGCGTTGGACCCCCAGCAGCCTCATCCGGTCGTCATCCCTGCACCGCCACCACGTCGCGGCCGCCGCGGGGGCGGTCGCCGACGGTGACGACGGGCACGAACCCGTGCGGCAGCAGCAGGTCGACCCGCGACCCGAAGCGGATCAGCCCGATCCGCATCCCCCGCTCCACCTGGGCGCCCACCCCGACGTAGGGGATGATCCGGCGCGCCGCGGCGCCCGAGAACTGGGTCAGGCCGAGCTCACCCCACTCGGTGGCCACGGCCCACTCCATCCGCTCGTTGGCCACGGCGTCGTCGGAGAACGCCAGCTTCTTGGCGCCGGGGATGTGGTCGCGACGGGTCACGACGCCGCTCAGCGGCATCCGGGAGACATGCACGTTGTAGAGACCGAGGTACTGCGAGACGAACCAGCGCCCGTCCTCGCGCTGCGCCACCTCGCGGATCCGCCCGTCGGCCGCGGCGAGGACGCCGTCGCCGCGCGGGTGCCGCTCGGGGTCGCGGAAGAACGCCGAGACCGCGGCGGCGACGAGCACGGCGAGCAGCCGCGGGCCGCGGGGTCGCAGCAGCAGCGCGGGGAGCCAGGAGAGCGCGATCCACCACGGGGTGCCGCGAGCCGGACGAACAGACATGACGAGGAAGTCTCGCACGAGGGGGCCTAGGATCGGCCTTCGTGGGCATCCAGATCACCCCCAGCATCCTCAACGCCGACTTCGCCGACCTCGGTCGCGAGGTCGCGCGGATCGGGAGCGCCGACTGGGTGCACGTCGACGTGATGGACAACCACTTCGTCCCCAACCTCACCTTCGGGCCCACGATGGTCGAGGCGCTGGCCCGCAGCACCGACCTGCCGCTCGACGTCCACCTGATGATCGACGACCCCGACCGGCACGCCCCGGCGTACGTCGAGGCCGGGGCCGGCTCGGTCACCTTCCACGTCGAGGCCGCGGCCGCGCCGGTGCGGCTGGCCCGCGAGATCCGGTCGGCGGGCGCCCGGGCGTCGATGGCGCTGCGTCCCGCCACCCCGGTGGACCCGTACGCCGACCTGCTGCCCGAGCTCGACATGCTGCTGGTGATGACGGTAGAGCCGGGCTTCGGCGGCCAGCGCTTCCTCGACCTGTGCCTGCCCAAGATCCGCCGGGCCCGCGATCTCATCGGTCGCTCCGGCGGGCAGACCTGGCTCCAGGTGGACGGCGGCGTGAGCCTGGAGACCATCGAGCGGTGCGCCGAGGCCGGCGCCGACGTCTTCGTCGCGGGTTCCGCGGTCTACACCGCCGACGACCCCGACGCCATGGTCGCGAGCCTCCGGGCCGCCGCCGAGGCCGCGGCCGGCTAGCAGGTGTTCCTCGACCGGCGCGACCTGGCCGGCCCCTTCGACCTCGTGGGCGACGTCCACGGCTGCGCCGGTGAGCTGCGCGACCTCCTCGTCCGGCTCGGCTGGCGGCTGGTGCACGACGTGCGCGGCCGGGCCACCGGTGCCGACCACCCCGAGGGCCGGACGGCCGTCTTCGTCGGCGACCTGGTCGACCGCGGGCCCGACACCCCCGGCGTGCTCCGGCTGGTGATGGGCATGGTCGCGGCCGGCACCGCGCTGTGCGTCACCGGCAACCACGAGGCCAAGCTGGTCCGTGCCCTGCGCGGCGCCCACGTGCAGGTCCGCCACGGGCTGGCCGAGTCGCTGGCCCAGCTCGCGGCCGAGCCGGAGCTGCGCGACGCCGTCGTCGAGTTCGCCGAGGGGCTGCCCGACCACCTCCTGCTCGACGGCGGTGACCTCGTGGTGGCCCATGCCGGGCTGCGCGAGGAGCTGCAGGGCGTCGACAGCCCCCGGGCCCGGGCCTTCGCGCTCTACGGGCAGCCGACCGGCCGCACCGACGAGCGCGGCCTGCCGGTGCGCCACGACTGGGCCCGGGACTACCGCGGCGAGGCCACCGTCGTCTACGGCCACACGCCCGTGGCCAGCGCCGAGTGGGTCAACAACACCGTCTGCCTCGACACCGGCGCGGTGTTCGGCGGCCGCCTGACGGCGCTGCGCTGGCCCGAGCGGGAGCTCGTCGACGTGCCGGCGCGGCGGGTCTGGTACGCCCGGCCCTGAGCCTCGGCGGGACGTGTGGCCGGGGTCACGGCGCCGGGCGGGGCGCCTGTGGCAGACTCGCCGCGACGAGTGCAACATGCTCGCGTGCTCTGGGGTCGGTGTAATTCCGAGCCGGCGGTGAAAGTCCGCGACCCGGTCGCAGCCAGCGACCGGTTGACCAGGTGGAACTCCTGGACCGACGGTGAAAGTCCGGATGGGAAGCGCACGCAGGCGACCGTCGACGCACGTGGTGCGTCGGCTCGCCGTCCGCCCCGGAGTCCGCGACCGGACCGGAAGTGCGGACGATGACCACCAGCGGGGCCCAGACCGGGGCGGCGCCCGAGCGCGAGATCGTCGCGATGCGGCGCGCCCTCGAGCTGGCCGCGAGCCCGGGTGTGCCCTGGGGCCCCAACCCACGGGTCGGCTGCGTGCTGCTCGACGACACCGGCGCCACCGTCGCCGAGGGCCACCACCGCGGCGCGGGCACCGCGCACGCCGAGGCCGACGCCCTGGCCCGGGCCGGCGAGCGGGCGCGCGGCACCACCGCGGTGGTGACGCTCGAGCCGTGCAACCACACCGGCCGCACCGGGCCCTGCGCCGAGGCGCTGGTCGCCGCCGGCGTGCGTCGGGTGGTCTTCGCGCAGGCCGACCCCAACCCCGTGGCCGCCGGCGGCGCCGAGCGCCTCCGCGCGGCCGGTGTCGACGTCGCGGGCGGGTTGCTGGCCGAGGAGGCCACCGACCTCAACCGGGTCTGGACCCTCGCGGTCACCCGCGGCCGCCCGTTCGTCACCTGGAAGCTCGCCACCACGCTCGACGGACGCAGCGCCGCCGCCGACGGCACCAGCCGCTGGGTGAGCTCGCGGGCGGCCCGGCTCGACACCCACCTGCTCCGGGCCCGCTGCGACGTGATGCTGGTCGGCACCGGCACGGTGGCCGTCGACGACCCCCTGCTCACCGTGCGCGACGCCGACGACCGGCCACTGCCCGTGCAGCCGCTGCGCGTGGTGATGGGCGAGCGTGAGCTCGCGCCGGGACGCCGGTTCTTCGCCGCGGAGGGCGAGTGGCTGCACCTGCGCACCCGCGACCCGCACGAGGCGCTGCGCGAGCTGGCCGGGCGCGAGCGGCGGCACGTGCTGCTGGAGGGCGGCCCGACGCTCGCCGCGGCGTTCGTGCGCGCCGGGCTGGTCGACGAGGTGGTCGCCTACGTCGCCCCCGTGCTGCTCGGCGCCGGCCTGTCGGCCGTCGGCGAGCTCGGAATCACCACGATCACCGAGGCGTTGCGTCCCACGGTCACCGACGTGACCGTGCTGCCCGGCCTCGACGGCGAGCAGCCCAACGTGCGGCTGACCATGAACCCCCAGGAGGAGCGCTGATGTTCACCGGAATCGTCGAGGAGCTCGGCACCGTCGCGGCGGTCCAGGACCAGGGCGACGCCATCCGGCTCACCATCCGGGCCACCACGGTGCTCGAGGACGCCGGGCTCGGCGACTCGATCTCGGTCAACGGCTGCTGCCTGACCGTGGCTGAGCGCAACGGCGACACCTGGACCGCCGACGTGATGCAGGAGACGCTCGACAAGACCAGCCTGCGCGGGGTCGCCGCCGGCGACCGGGTCAACCTCGAGCGCGCCGTCACCGCCGACAAGCGGCTGGGCGGCCACATCGTCCAGGGGCACGTCGACGCCGTCGGCACCATCGCCGGCCGCACCCCCAGCGAGCACTGGGAGGTCGTGGAGGTGGCGATGCCGCCCGAGCTGGGCCGCTACCTGGTCGACAAGGGCTCGATCACCGTCGACGGCGTCAGCCTGACGGTCGTGAGCGCGGGCGAGTCGTCCTTCACGGTGAGCCTGATCCCCGAGACGCTGGCCCGCACCACCCTCGGCACCCGGGCCCCCGGCGACCGGGTCAACCTCGAGGTCGACGTGCTGGCCAAGCACGTCGAGAAGCTGCTGGCGCACCGGCTCGCTACCGGGCCGACGGCTGCGGTGGGGGAGCGGGCCTGATGCTCGACTGGCTCCTCCACGGCACCATCGCGGTCGGCGACGGCCAGCTCGCGGTGCGCGAGGTCGTGGGCAACCTGTTCGGTCTGGCCAGCGCCCTGTTCGGGATGCGGCGGCTGGCCTGGGCCTGGCCGGTCGGGCTGGTCGGCAACGCGCTGCTGTTCACGGTCTTCGTGAGCGGCGAGCTGAGCGGCGCCACCACCGAGCCGCTGTGGGGCCAGGCCGGGCGCCAGGTGATGTTCGCGCTCGCCAGCATCTACGGCTGGTGGCGCTGGACCCGCCGGGCCCCGGACGCCGAGGGGCACGCGGTCACGCCCCGCTGGGCCACCGGACGCGAGCGGCTGGCGATCCTCGCGCTCGCCGCGGTCGGCTACGGCGCGGCGTACGCGCTGCTGCTGCAGATCGGGTCGTGGGGCCCCACCACCGAGGCCTGGATCCTCGCCGGCTCGCTGCTCGCGACCTACGGCATGGCCCGGGGCTGGGTGGAGTTCTGGCTGGTCTGGATCGCCGTCGACGTCGTCGGGGTGACCACGCTGGTGCGGGCGGGCTACTACCCGACGGCCGGTATGTACCTCTTCTACGGCGCGTTCTGCGTCGTCGGCTTCCTCACCTGGTGGCGCGTCGAGCGACGCACCTCCGACCGCACCGGCCCGCCGGTCGTGGTCACCTCACAGCAAGGAGCAGTGGCATGAGCGAGCGGATCCGCCTCGACAGCGTCGAGCGCGCGGTCGCCGACATCGCGGCCGGCCGGGCGGTCGTGGTCGTCGACGACGAGGACCGCGAGAACGAGGGCGACATCATCTTCGCGGCCAGCAAGGCCACGCCGGAGCTGATGGCGTTCACGATCCGGCACAGCTCCGGGGTGATCTGCGTGCCGATGCCGGCCGAGATGCTCGACCGCCTCGAGATCCCGCTGATGACGCCCCACAACAAGGACAAGCTGCGCACGGCGTACACGATCTCGGTCGACGCGCGCGACGGCGTCAGCACCGGCATCTCGGCCGCCGACCGGGCCCACACCGCCCGGGTGCTGGCCGACTCCGCGACCGAGCCGTGGGAGATCACCCGGCCCGGGCACGTGTTCCCGCTGCGCTACCGCGAGGGCGGCGTGCTGGTGCGCCGCGGCCACACCGAGGCGGCCGTCGACCTGGCCCGGATGGCCGGGCTCACGCCTGCCGGCGTGCTGGTCGAGGTGGTCAACGACGACGGGACGATGAAGCGCGGACCCGAGCTGCGGGCGTTCGCCGACGAGCACGGCCTGGCGATGATCTCGATCGACGACCTGGTCCGCTACCGGCGCCGCACCGAGAACCTGGTCGAGCGGGTCGCCGAGACCCGGCTGCCGACTCGCCACGGCGACTTCACCGCCTACGGCTACCGGATCACCGTCGACGGCTCCGAGCACATCGCGCTCGTGCACGGCGACGTCAGCGGCCCCGAGCCGGTGCTCACCCGGGTGCACTCCGAGTGCCTCACCGGCGACGTCTTCGGCAGCCACCGCTGCGACTGCGGACCCCAGCTCGACGAGGCGCTCGACCTGGTGGTCAAGGAGGGCCGCGGCGTGGTGGTCTACCTGCGCGGCCACGAGGGCCGGGGGATCGGCCTGGTCGCCAAGCTGCAGGCCTACCAGCTCCAGGACGGCGGCCGCGACACCGTCGACGCCAACCTCGACCTCGGCCTGCCCGCCGACGCCCGTCACTACGGCACGGCGACCCAGGTGCTGCGCGACCTGGGCATCGGCAGCGTCCGGCTGCTGACCAACAACCCCGACAAGGTGGCCAACCTCGAGGACTTCGGGGTGCCGGTCGCCGAGCGGGTGCCGCTGACGCCGCACCCCAACGACCACAACCTGGCCTACCTCCTCACCAAGCGCGACCGGATGGGCCACCACCTGCCCGACCTGACGACCACCTCCACGGAAGGAGCCGGCCAGTGAGCGGCGCCGGAGCACCCACCCAGCAGCCCGTCGACTGCCACGACCTGCGGGTCGCGGTGGTCGCAGCCAGCTGGCACACCCAGGTGATGGACGGCCTGCTCGCCGGCGCCGCCCGGGCCTGCGACGACTACCAGGTCGAGGCGCCGGTGGTCGTCCGGGTCCCCGGCACCTTCGAGCTCCCGGTGGTCGCGGGCGCGCTCGCGGCCCAGGGCTACGACGCCGTGGTGGCCCTCGGCGTGGTCATCCGCGGCGGCACCCCCCACTTCGAGTACGTCTGCAACGCCGCCACCGACGGGCTCGGCCGGGTCGCGCTCGACCACCAGGTCGCGGTGGGCTTCGGCGTGCTGACCTGCGACACCGAGGAGCAGGCGCTCGACCGGGCCGGCCTCGAGGGATCGCACGAGGACAAGGGCTACGAGGCGACGTCCGCGGCCCTGCTCACCGCCCAGACGCTCAAGCGGGTCCGGCGCGGCTACGAGGCCTGAGACCCGCGCCGGGTGGGCGCCGCGCACGCCGTAGGCTTGCCGACCGTGAAGACGTTCGACGAGCTCTGGGCCGAGCTGTCCGAGAAGGCGCGGACCCGACCCGACGGCTCGGGCACCGTGCGTGCCCTCGACGCCGGGGTCCATGCGATCGGCAAGAAGCTGGTCGAGGAGGCCGCGGAGTCCTGGATGGCGGCCGAGCACGAGGGCGCCGAGCGGGCGGCCGAGGAGATCAGCCAGCTGCTCTACCACGCCCAGGTGCTCATGCTGGCCTCCGGCATCGAGCTCGACGACGTCTACGCCCACCTCTGAGAGCGCTGCCGATGACCACCCAGTCCCACCCCGGCACCGGTCCCGACGACCAGCCGCTGCTGCGGGTCGCGGTGCCCAACAAGGGCGCGCTGTCCGTGGCCGCGACCGAGATCCTGCGCGAGTCCGGCTACCGCCAGCGCGACGACACCAAGCAGCTGACGCTGGTCGACGCCGAGAACGGCGTGGAGTTCTTCTACCTGCGTCCGCGCGACATCGCGCTCTACGTCGGCGAGGGCACCCTCGACGTCGGCATCACCGGGCGCGACCTGCTGCGCGACTCCGGCGCCAAGGCCGACGAGGTGCTGCCGCTGGGCTTCGGCCGCAGCCGGTTCCGGTTCGCCGGGCCCGCCGGTCGCTACTCCGACCTCAGCGAGCTGGCCGGCACCCGGATCGCGACGTCGTACGTCGGGGTGGTGCGCTCGTTCCTGGAGGAGCGCGGCCTCGAGGCCGAGGTGGTGCGCCTCGACGGCGCCGTCGAGACCAGCATCCAGCTCGGGGTCGCCGACGTGATCGCCGACGTCGTCGAGACCGGCTCGACGCTGCGCGCCGCCGGGCTGGAGACCTTCGGCGACACGCTGCTGGAGTCGGAGGCGGTGCTGGTCACCCGGGCCGGCGCGGTGCCGAGCGGGTTCGGGGTGTTCCGGCGGCGGGTCGAGGGCGTCCTGGTCGCCCGCAGCTACGTGATGATGGACTACGACATCGAGCAGTCCCGCCTCGACGAGGCGGTCGCGCTCACCCCCGGCCTAGAGGGGCCGACGATCGCCCCGCTGCACCGCGAGGGCTGGGTGGCGGTGCGGGCGATGGTGCGCCGCGACGGCGCCCAGCGGCTGATGGACCGGCTCTACGACCTCGGTGCCCGCGGCATCCTGCTGACCGACATCCATGCCTGCCGCATCTGAGCCGGGCGTCCCCGCGCTCCCGCACACCTGGCGTCCGGTCGGGGTGCGGGTGGTCGGCATCGCGCTCGGCCTCGCCCTCGTGGTCATCTGCGCCGCGGCCTGGTTCACCTTCGACGCCGAGACCCGGGCCCGGTTCACGTTCCTGCAGCGGGCCACCCTGGTCGGGATCGGCGTCCTCGCGTTCGGCGTCATGCACGCGCTCACCCGCTCGCGGGTGGTCGCGACCCGGGAGCGGCTGGTCGTGGTCAACGGCTACCGCCGCCGCGAGCTCGAGTGGGCCCAGGTCGTCGGGGTCCACCTGCCCGCGGGCGCGCCCTGGGTGACCCTCGACCTCGCCGACGGGTCGACGCTGCCGGCGATGGGGATCCAGGGCTCCGACGGCGGCTCGGCGCGCCGCGCCGCCCGCCAGCTGCGGGCGCTGGTCGACGCCCCGCCGGCCCCGCCGGCCCCGCCGGCCTAGGGCGCCTCACCGCCGCGGCGCGACCGGACCACGGGCGCGGTCGAGCCGGTGCCGTCGACGACGACGTCGGCGCGCTGCTCGGTGTGGTCGCGGGCGAACAGCGCGCGCTCGTCGACCATCCACCGCCGCCAGTGCGGCTCGGCGGCGGCGCCGTCGCGGGCCAGGCCGCGCGCGAGGCGGAGGTCGTCGTCGACCGAGACCCACACCAGCACGGTCACCAGGTCGGCGATCGCCGGCGAGCCGCTGCCGACGCCCTCGACCACCAGCCACGGCGTCAGCGGCACCGGCACCGGGTCGGCGAAGGCGTAGGCGTGCCAGTCGAAGGCGCGGTAGCTGCCGGGCCGACCCTCCGCCAGCGGGCGCACGGCCGAGGCCAGCTGGTCGCCGGAGTCGAACAGTCCCTCCCAGCCCTCGATCAGCTCGTCGACGTGCACGACGTGGCCGCCGGTCAGCCCGGCGACGGCGGCGGCCAGCGTGGTCTTGCCCGAGCCGGCCGGCCCGTCGACGCAGACCAGCCGGCCGTCGGGACCGAGGGTGGGCGGTCGCGAGCGGGCCAGGTCGACGACCGCCTCGGCCGCGCGCACCGCCTCAGAAGGCGAGGCCATGGCCCCGGTAGGTCGGCACGTGGTCGACGAGGGCGTCGCCCGCCAGGAGGTGGGCGGTGGTGGTGTGCTCGAACAGCTCGCCGGACTTGGCGTGGCGGAACCAGACCAGGTCGCCCACCGCGAGCCCGGACGCCGGGGCGCCGGTCAGCGGGGTCTGCACCTCACCGGCGCCCTCCAGCGCGGTGAGGGCGAGGCCGGCCGGGGCCCACGGCGCCGGCAGCCGGTCCGGGCCCGCCGCGCCGGAGGCGACCAGCCCGCCGCCGTGCACCGTGGCGACGTCGGGGGAGGGTCGGCGGGTGACCGGCAGCCCGAAGAACGCGGCCGGTCGGGGCCGGAAGGACCGGTAGTGGTCGAACAGGGTCGGGACCAGCAGCCCGCTGCCGGCGGCCACCTCGGTGACGACCGGGTCGGCGACCGTGTGCTGCACCGAGCCGGAGCCCCCGGCGTTCCAGAACTCCAGGTCGACCAGCCGCGACAGCTCCTCGGCGATCCGGCCGCGCCGTTCCTCGAGCTGGCGCAGCGACAGCGCCTTGATCCGTCGTACGACGGCGGAGCGGGCCCGCTGGGAGGGCACGTCGTCGGGTACGCCGGCGACCTGGCCCTCGTAGGTCATCACGCCCACCAGGCGGAACCCGGGTCGGCCGAGCACCTCGCGAGCCAGCGCGAGCACGTCGTCGACGTCCTGCAGGGGCGAGCGCTTGGGGCCCAGGTGCTGGCCGGCCAGCCGCAGGCCGGCGTCGACGTCGACCGCCACCCGCACCGGCTCGTCGCCGACCCGGGCCCGTTCGACCACGTCGAGGTGGGCGACCTCGTCGACCATGATCGTCACGCGCGCGGCGGCGTCGGGCTCGCTGGTCAGGCGTCCCAGCGCGGCGGCGTCGACGGTGGGGTAGGCCACCACCACGTCGTCGCTCACGCCCTGCTCCTGCAGCCACAGCGCCTCGGCCAGCGTGTAGGCGAGGACGCCCGTGAAGCCGTCGCGGGCGAGCACCCGCTCGAGGAGGTCGGGCACCCGCACCGACTTCGAGGCCACCCGGATCGGCGTGCCGGCCGCGCGGCGCAGCAGGTCGTCGGCGTTGGCGTCGAACGCGTCGAGGTCGACGACGACCACAGGGGTCGGCAGCGGCCCGGGCGCGGCCCGCACCGCGGCGGTCAGCCGCTGCGCGAGCTCATCACGGGCGGCGTCGCTCGTCGGGTCGCTCGCCGGGTCGGGGCGAGGGCTCACCTGATGCCCCGCTTGCGCAGCAGCGCCTCGATCTCGTCGAGCTCGGCGTCGCCGACGGCGGGCACGGCACGACCGCCCCGCCGGCGGAGCGGTACCCCTCGCGGCTCCTGGCGCGCGGGGGTGGCACGTCGCTCGAGCAGCCGGCCGACGACGTACGTCGCGGCGCCGGCCGCGCCCAGCAGCACGCCGACCCAGACCGAGGGGCTGAGCACCAGCCCGGAGGCCCAGTCGGCGACGTCGGAGCCGACCTCGCCGACCAGCTGGAGGGTCTGGGTGAGATAGGCGGCCAGCGGCAGCGCGGTCAGGCCCGCCCGGCGGACCGCGGCGGCCCGGCCCCGGGTGCGCACGGCGTGCCACGTCGCGAGTCCGCCGGCGACGGTGAGCGTGAGCGCGAACGCCAGCCAGGTCACGTCGTCCACGGCGTCTCCACGGGTCCAGCGTCCCACACCACCGTGACGCGGGACGGGGGGGGGGGGGGCCCCCCCCCCCCCCCCCCCCCCCCGCGCGGGCGCCCCCCCCCCCCCCCCCGCGGCCCCCCCCCCCCCCCCC
>NZ_JAFFJT010000035.1 GCF_016924665.1 Nocardioides sp. SYSU D00038 | reverse complement strand
GGGGGGGGGGGGGGGGGTGGCCCCCCCCCCCGGCCCGCGGGGGGGGGGGGGCCCCCCCCCCCCCCCGCCGCCCGGGTGCGGTCAGTCCTCGACGGCCGCCCCGGTGGTGAACTCGTTGTACTTGTCGGTGAAGTAGCCCGACACGTCGACCTCCTCGGGGATCAGCCCGTTGGCGGTGAAGGTGTCGGCCATCTCCTGCTCGGAGTCGATCACGGACTGGTCGATCTCGACCGGCGTCACCGGCCGCCGGTTGGCGGCCGAGAGCGTGATCTCCGGCGACAGGCCGGTCTGGTCGGCCCAGACCTTCGACCACTCCTCGCGGTTCTCCGACGTCCACAGCTGGGCCCGGGTGATCCGGTTGAGGTAGTCCTCCAGCGCCGCGGAGGTGGCGGGGTCGTTGACCGCGTCGTCGGAGACCACCTGGAAGTTCAGGCCGTTCACCAGGTCCTCGCCGTTGGCGATGATCCGGCCGCCGGCCTCGACCTCGGCCTGCGAGGTGTAGGGCTCCCACACGGTCCACGCGTCGACGTGGCCGGCCGAGAACGCCGCCAGCGCGTCGGCCGGCTGCAGGTTCTGCACCTGGATGTCGTCGTAGCTCAGACCGGCGTGCTCGAGCTGGGCGAGCAGATTGTAGTTGGCCGAGCTGCCCTCGGCGACGGCGACCTTCTTGCCCTTGAGCTGCTCGACGCTGGTGATCGGCGAGTCCTTCGGCACCAGGATGGCGTCGCCCATGCCCGTGTACGACGCGGCCGCGGCCATCTTGAAGGTGCCCTTGGCCGCCGCGGCGAAGATCGGTGGGGTGTTGCCGACCATGCCCACGTGGATCGAGCCGGCGTTGAGCGCCTCGAGCATCGGCGGGCCGGAGGTGAACTCCTTGAACTCGATCTCGTACGGCGTGTCCTCGAGGCCGGAGGCGCGCAGCAACGCCTGCACGCTGGTGCCCTTCTGGTCGCCGACGGTCAGGGTGACCTGGGAGAGGTCCACCTCCCCGTCGTCGCCGACGGCGTCCTCGTTGCCGGTGGCGTCGCCGCCGCACGCCGAGAGCGCGAGCGCTGCCGCGGCGACCAGGGCGACGCCGACGCCGGCGCGGCGGCGGGAGCCGGTGCGGGAGGGACGGATGTTCATGCTGCTCCTTGGTTCTTCAGGGGATTGCGCTTGGGGTTGGGCGGGGTGGGCCGGACGCCGAGGGCGTCGAGGATCTCGGCCCGCGTGGTGGCGATCTCGGGCTGCGACGGCGCGCGGTCCGAGCGCGGTAGCGAGACGGTCCAGGTGTGGGCCACGACGCCGTGGTCGAGCACCACGACCCGGTCGGCGAGGGCGAGCGCCTCGTCGACGTCGTGGGTGACGATCAGCACGGCCATCGAGTGGCGCCGCCACAGCTCGATGACGAGCTGGTGCATCTCGATCCGGGTCAGGGCGTCGAGGGCGCTGAACGGCTCGTCGAGCAGCAGCAGCGAGGGGTTGCTCACCAGCGCCCGGGCCAGCGAGACCCGCTGCGCCTGCCCGCCGGAGAGCTGGAGTGGCCAGGCGCCGAGCTTGTCGGTGAGGCCGACCTCGGCCAGCGTGGCCTCGGCCAGCTCCTCGCGGCGGGGCCGGTCGGGGGAGTTGAGCAGCGCCAGCGCGACGTTCTCGTGCACGGTCCGCCACGGCAGCAGCCGGGGCTCCTGGAACGCCACGCCGGTGCGCCCGGTGATCTCCACCTCGCCGGCCGGCACCGGGTCGAGGCGGGCCAGGCTGCGCAGCAGCGTAGACTTGCCGCAGCCCGAGCGGCCCAGCAGGGCCACGAACTCGCCGGGCCGGACGTCGAGGTCGATGCCGCGCAGCACGTGCTGCCGGCCGAAGGACCGGTGGTGGCCGCGCACCCGGGCGACCACCTCGTCCGGGGTACCCGGGGCGTCGGGGGAGTCGAGCGTGCCGGTCGCCGGCCGGGGCGCGGTCGCGGTGCCGGTGGAGCGCTTCAGGAACGCCATGCCAGGGCCCTGCCTTCCAGGTAGCGGACGATGCCGTCGGTCGCGAGACCGAGCAGGCTGTAGACGGCGAGACCGACGACGATCACGTCGGTCTGCAGGAAGTCGCGGGCGTTGTTGATCATGTAGCCCAGGCCGGAGCTGGCGCTGATGGTCTCCGCGACGATGAGCGAGAGCCAGGCGATGCCGAGGCTCTGGCGCAGCCCGGTGAGGGTCTGGGGCAGTGCGCCGGGCACGATCACGTGCCGTACCCGCTGCACCCAGGTGAGGTTCATCGCCCGGGCCGCCTCGATGGTCTTGCGGTCGATGTTGCGGATCCCGGCGAAGGTGTTGAGGTAGAGCGGGAAGGTCACGCCCATCGCGATCAGGGTGATCTTCGGCTGCTCCCCGATGCCGAACCACAGGATGAACAACGGGATCAGGCCGAAGTGCGGCAGCGTGCGCAGCATTTGCATCGGCGGGTCGATCGCGTCCTCGCCGATCCGGGACAGTCCGGCGACGATGGCCAACGTCATGCCGATGGCCGCGCCGATCGCGAAGCCGATCCCCACCCGCTGGAGCGAGGTCAGGGTGGCGCTGCCGAGCGTCCCGTCCTGCACCAGCTCCACGGCGCGGGTGAAGATCTGGGCGGGGGAGGCGATCGTGCGCTCGTCGATGACGCCGGCACTGCTGAGCGCCTGCCACAGGCCGAGCAGCACGACCGGCGACACCCAGCGGCGCAGCAGCCGCAGCGGGTTGCGCCGCGCGGGTCGCGGTGGTCGTCGGGTCGGTCCGGGCGTCGTCGGCAACGCACCCGTGGTCGGGGTGGTGGCGAGGTCGAGTGAAGCCATGGCAGCAATGTCTACTGACTTACTGCGTTTAATGCAAGTCGGCGCGCCCGGTCGGCCGGGTGCGGGGTGGCGGCTCGTAGCATGCGGGGGTGGATGCCGACACCCAGCCCGCGACGCCGGACGCCCTGGGCTCGTCCGGGCGGCTGCTGCAGGGCCCGGGCTTCCCCGGCGACACCGGAGCCGCCGACCCGGCCCTCGCGGCCGGGCTGGCGTCGTACGCCGCCGACCGCACCGCGCTGCCCGAGGTGCTGGCCGCGCTGGCCGGCGCCCGGCTGCTGGTGCCGGTCGTCGCCGTGCTGGGCGAGGTCGAGGTGGGTGACGACGGCCTGGCCCGCGACAAGACCAGCGACATGGCCTCGGTGCTGCTGCGGGGCGCCGACGGGCGCACCGCGCTGCTGGCGTTCAGCTCCCTGGAGACCCTTGCCGCCTGGGACGCAGACGCCCGGCCGGTGCCCGTGACCGCCGCCGCCGCCGCGCTGGCGGCGGCGCAGGAGGGGGCCGCGGCACTGCTGCTCGACCTGGCCGGCCCGGTGACCTGCGTGGTCGAGGGGGAGGACCTCGAGGGCGTCGCCGGCGGCTGGCGGCTGACCCGGGTGGGTGGCCGGACGGCGTGGCTGCGCCCCGAAGACTGAGCCGACGAGCGGGCCCGCGCCGTACCCCGGCCCGCGGCCACGATTGGCGGGGCGGCGGAATGGTGGGCTAGCCTTGCGTGTTGACCGATCAGTGACCCCATCCGTGGGGCCGCCGATCTGCAAGCGGGGACCCGCACCATCGTCCCCCACCCGCACCGACCGCAGCACCACCAGCAGCACGCACCACCAGGTCGTCGGGTCCGGTCCATGAGGCTCCGGCCGTGGTCGAGGCAGCACCCGCGCTGCCCGCACCCGGGTCGGGTCGGTGAACTGGCTTCCGCTTGCACGCAAGCGGGAGCCTTTTGTCTTCTCCGCCCGGGGCCGTCACCCCGACCGGAGGCGACAGGGGCTGCCGGCCACCTGACCCACTGGAGGACACATCAGCACCGAGCTGCGCATCAACGACCGGATCCGCGTACCCGAGGTCCGGCTCGTCGGTCCCAACGGCGAGACCGTCGGCATCGTGCCGACCGACCAGGCGCTCAAGCTGGCCCAGGAGGCCGACCTCGACCTCGTCGAGATCGCTCCCCAGGGCAAGCCGCCCGTCTGCAAGCTCATGGACTACGGCAAGTTCAAGTACGAGAACGCCCAGAAGGCCCGTGAGGCCCGCCGTAACCAGACCAACGTGATCATCAAGGAGATGAAGCTCCGGCCGAAGATCGACCAGCACGACTACGAGACCAAGAAGGGTCACGTCGTGCGGTTCCTCAAGGCCGGGGACAAGGTGAAGATCACGATCATGTTCCGCGGGCGCGAGCAGCACCGCCCCGAGCTGGGCTTCCGGCTCCTGCAGAAGCTGGCCGAGGACGTCACGGAGCTGGGCTTCGTGGAGTCGGCCCCGAAGCAGGACGGCCGCAACATGATCATGGTGCTCGGGCCCCACCGCAAGAAGGCCGACGCCAAGGTCGAGCTGCAGGCCGAGAAGCAGTCGCGGGCCGCGGAGCGGGCCGCCGAGGAGGCCGAGGAGCGGGCGCACAAGGACACGCAGCGCCCGGTCGGCCAGAAGAAGGAGCGGGGCCGGTCGGAGAACCTGGACCCCGAGATCGAGGCCTGAACCACCCAGACTTCGGCGGCCCCGCGAGGGGCCGCCCGACGGTCGGCCAGCCCGGCCGTCCCGGCAGGACGAGAGAGAGAAGACAATGCCGAAGAGCAAGAGCCACTCCGGTGCCAGCAAGCGCTTCCGCGTGACCGGCACGGGCAAGATCCTTCGCGAGAAGGCCGGCAAGCGCCACAACCTGGAGAAGAAGCCTTCCAAGGTCACGCGCCGTATGACCGGCACGGTCGAGGTCGCCAAGAGCGACGTCCCCCGCGCGAAGAAGATGCTGGGTCGCTGACCCTCGCCCGTACCCCCACCAGACTTCCAGCACAGCAAGGAGCAACATCGTGGCACGCGTCAAGCGGGCAGTGAACGCCCAGAAGAAGCGCCGGACGACCCTCGAGCGGGCCAGCGGCTACCGCGGGCAGCGCTCGCGCCTGTACCGCAAGGCCAAGGAGCAGGTCACCCACTCGCTGGTCTACAGCTACAACGACCGCCGCAAGAACAAGGGCAACTTCCGCCGCCTGTGGATCCAGCGCATCAACGCGGCGGCTCGCGCCCAGGGCCTGACCTACAACCGCTTCATCCAGGGCCTCGGCCTCGCCGGTGTCGAGGTCGACCGCAAGATCCTCGCCGACCTCGCCGTCAACGACGTCGCCGCGTTCAACGCGCTCGTCGAGACCGCCAAGGCCGCCCTGCCCGAGGACGTCAACGCGCCCAAGGTCTCGGCCTGACCGTCCCGCTGACCGCGGGCAACCCGCGCGTCAAGGAAGCACGCCGGCTCAGCCGCCGCTCGGTACGCACCGAGCGGCGGCTGTTCCTCGTCGACGGCCCGAAGGCGGTCGAGGGGGCGCTCGGCGTCCCCGGCTGCGTGGTGGAGGTCTTCGCGACCCCCGCCGCCACCGAGCAGCACGGCGACTGGGCCGATCGGGTGCCGCGCTGGACCGTCGTCGACGACCGCGCGCTGGCCTCGCTCAGCGACAGCGTCACGCCGGCGGGCGTGGTCGCGGTCTGCCACCAGGTCGACCGGCCCCTCGCCGAGGTCCTCGGCGCCGCCGGCGACCTGCGCCTGGTCGCCGTGTGCGCCGACGTCCGCGACCCTGGCAACGCCGGCACGGTGATCCGCACCGCCGACGCGGCCGGCGCCGACGCCGTCGTGCTCGCCGGCACCTCGGTCGACGCCTCCAACCCCAAGACGGTGCGGGCCACGGTGGGCAGCCTGTTCCACCTGCCGCTGGCGGTCGACCCCGACCCGGCCGCCGTCGTGCGGGCGGCCCGCGAGCGTGGCCTGCAGGTGCTGGCCGCCGACGGCGCCGGCGAGACCGACCTCGACGAGGCGGAGCGGCTGCTCGCCGCCCCCACCGCGTGGCTCTTCGGCAACGAGGCCCACGGGCTGCCGGACGACCTGGCCGCGCTCGCCGACCACCGGGTGCGGATACCGATCCACGGCCGCGCCGAGAGCCTCAACCTCTCCACCGCGGCCGCGGTCTGCCTCTACGCCAGCGCACGCGTCCAGCGGCGCTGATCCGGCCGGTCCGGTGGCCGCCGGCGGGTCTCAGAACCGGCCCGGCGTGCGTACCGCCCGCCAGCCGCTGGGGCCCCGGCGGATCGTGAGCGGCAGCGTCGCGCGCCGTCCGGAGAGCACGAGCAGCGTGGGCGGCTGGTCCTGCTCGGCGAACACGGCGCCACACCGGTCGTGGCGCGGCACGCGCAGCCGCTGCACGGTGTGCCAGCGGCCGTCGGGACGGCGCAGCTGGAGCCGGTCCGGCCACGCCCGTCCGGGTCGGGTGTGCAGCCGGCCGACGCTCGTCGGCGACGTCGGGAAGACCACGTCGCAGGACCGGTCGATGCGCACCCGCACCCGGGCCACGCCCTTCTCGGAGACGACGGTCGCGCGTCCCGGGCCCGGGGCCGCCAGCAGGCCGCCGCCGCCGGAGACCGCGAACGGCCTCCGTCCGAGCCGCACCTGCACCCAGCGGCGCCCGTCGGGGCCGGTCAGCAGCCGCTCGGAGCGCGGTCCGTCGCCGCGTCGGCAGGAGAGCGAGACCCAGTAGATGCGGTGGCCCTCCCCGCGCCAGCTGCTCCCCGGGCGGCAGCGCTGCCCCGGGCCGAAGTCGTGGACGGGTGCGGCCGTGCGCCAGGCGCGGGCGACCGGGTCGTAGGCCTGCACCACGAACCGGCGCCGGTCGAGGCTGCCGACGGCGACCAGCGACCGCCCCGGCACCTGGACGTACGTCGTGCCGGCGGCCCCCAGGACCAGGCCGGGCTGGTCGACCGGGGCGGGGGTCTCGACCAGCCACGGCCCCCCGGTCCCGGTGCGGGCCAGCACGTAGCGCTGCTCGGGGCTGGTCGGGTCGCCCACGACGTGGCGGTCGTCGGTCGTCACCAGCGTCCCCTCGGTGCAGCCCGGGTCGACGCCTGGGACCACCTGGTGGGTGAGAACGCCGGACAGGGTGCGCCGGTGGGCGCCGAGGACGCAGCGCCCCGCGTCGTCGGACTCGGCGCCGAGCACGTCGACCGCCCCGGTGTCGTCGACCACGACCGTCTCCGCGCCGCCGTCGCCGTCGAGGCCGGAGGTCACGATCGGCCCGAAGCCGACGTCGGCGCGCCACAGCATCGTGCGGTCCCCGCCGGTGAGCCACGCGGCGTACCCGCCGCCGGGGGAGACCGCCGGCGGCTGGTAGGCCTCGGCGCGGATGCGCCGGGTCGCCCAGGTCTGGAGGTCGCGGCTCACCAGCGCCATGCTGTGGGTCGGAGCGGTGTCCTCGTAGTAGGGCGTGTCGCACTCCAGCAGCAGCGCGATCGCGCCGGACGAGGCGGCCGCCTCGATGCCGCCGCAGGTGACCCCCGGGCTGCGGAACAGCGTCCGGGGCGCGGTCCACGACCGCGTGGCCGGCACCCAGCGCTGCACCTTGACCACCCGCCGGTTCGGCATGCCGACCGCGACCCGCCGGTCCCCGGCGCCGACCACCCGCGCCCGCAGGAAGCCGTACGCCGCGAGCCCGCCGCCCGCGCGCTCGCCCGCCCCGCCGAGCGAGGAGCCGGTGCCGAGCCCGGCCGTCAGGCCGGCGGCGAGCAGCAGCATCGTCACGACGCGGACCAGCACGGGCGTGGTGCGGCGGGAGGTCATCGCACCAGCACAGGCGATCCGGCGGTCGCGGTGAAGGGGCCGCGGCCCATCGTTACGGCTTCGTGAGGGAGGACCGCGCCCGCAGCACCGGGGCCAGCCAGCGCTGGAGGTAGCCGCGGACCTGCTCCGGCGTGCGCGGTGGCAGGCCGGGGTCGAGCAGCAGCGACTGCAGCGTGCGCAGCAGGTGCTCGACCAGCTCGGCCCGGCCGGCGGCGTCGAGCCCGAGCGCCTCCCAGTCGACGGGGAAGCCGGTCAGCAGGTCCTCGCCCAAGGCGATCGATGCGGGCTCGGTGAGTCCCGAGACGGTCGCCCCGACCCGGCCCGGGGCCAGCAGGCGGTTGAGCGCCGGGTCGTCGCGCAGGTGCTCGTAGGCGTGCACGACGGCCTCGACCGCCGCGTCTCCGGCGTCGCCGCCGGTCGCGGCGAGGTGGTTGCGCACGTGCTCGACCAGCTCGCCCTGGAGCTCCACGACCGCGGCCAGCGCGGCGGCGTCGAGCAGCTCCTCGGTGGTGGCGAAGTAGCGGTAGACCGTCTGCCGGGTCACGCCGAGCCGGCCGGCGACCTCCGAGAGCCCGGCGCGGCCGCCCTCGACCAGGCACGAGCGGGTCACCGCCAGGATCCGCCTGCGCGCGTCGGCGTCGTCGTGCGGCGGGTCGCCGCCCCAGCCGTGGGTCCGCATCCGTACCTCCTTGACGACCATACAACTTGCTGGTTTTGTATGGTCAAGCTCGCCACCGGGATCCGCACCTCCGGATCCGTCGTCCACCGTCGTCCAGGCAGCAGCGAGGTGCCCCGTGACCACCCAGCAGGCGTCCAGTCTCCCGGTCGGCTTCGACCCGACCGACCCCGACCTCAACTGGGCAGGGGTGCCGCACGAGCAGCTGCGCCAGCTGCGCCGCACCGCGCCGGTCTCGTGGGTGGAGCAGCCGCCCGAGGCCCGGGCCGGGATGACCGGCTCCCCGGGCTACTGGGCGCTGACCCGGCACGCCGACGTGGCGTACGTGTCGAAGAACAGCAACGTCTTCTCGAGCCACGAGAACGGCGCGATCATCCGGCTGCCCGAGACCGCGACCCGGGAGTCGGTGGAGATGACCCGGGTCGTGATCATCAACCAGGACGCGCCGGAGCACACCGCGACCCGGCGGATCATCTCGCGCGGCTTCACGCCGCGGGCGATCGGCGCGCTCGACGAGATCATGGCCGAGCGGGCCCGGCGGATCGTCGCCACCGCCGTGGCCCAGGGCGAGGGCAACTTCGTCGAGCAGGTCGCGGCCCAGCTGCCGCTGGAGGCGATCGCCGACCTCCTCGGGGTCGAGCCCGAGGACCGGCGCAGGATCTTCGACTGGACCAACCAGATGACCGGCTCCGAGGACCCCGACTTCGCCGGCGACCCGGAGGCGGCCTCGACCGAGGTGCTGATGTACTCGATGGGCCTGGCCGCCGCCCGGAAGGCCGAGCCCCGCGACGACATCGTCACCAGGCTCGTGCACGCCGACAAGGACGGGCGGGGGCTCACCGACGACGAGTTCGGCTTCTTCGTGATCGCGCTCGCGGTGGCCGGCAACGAGACCACCCGCAACGCCATCAGCCACGGGATGAACGCGTTCCTCGACCACCCCGAGCAGTGGGAGCTGTGGAAGCGCGAGCGCCCGGCCACCATGGTCGACGAGGTGATCCGCTGGGCCACCCCGGTCACGTCGTTCCAGCGCACCGCGCTCGAGGACACCGAGATCGACGGCGTCCCGATCGCGGCCGGCGACCGGGTGGGGCTCTTCTACGCCAGCGCCAACCACGACGAGTCGGTGTTCGACGACCCGTTCACCTTCGACATCACCCGCGACCCCAACCCCCACCTCGCCTTCGGTGGTCACGGCGCCCACTACTGCATCGGCGCGAACCTGGCCCGCCAGGAGATCCGGCTGATCTTCGAGCAGCTCGCCGAGCAGGCCCCCGACATCGCCAAGACCGGCGACCCCGCCCGGCTGCGGTCGGGGTGGCTCAACGGGATCAAGCAGCTGCCGGTGCGCTACGCGGGCTGAGCCGCCCCCGGCGCTGCGGGCTGCCCTACGCTGCGAGCGTGCCCGACAGCGCCCGCGAGATCGAGAACCTGCTCTACACCTACGCCGAGCGCATCGACGCCGGTGACCTCGCCGGCGTGGCCGAGCTGTTCACCCACGGCCGGATCCACGGCCAGCCGGACGGCCCGCCCGAGACGGTGTTCGAGGGCGCCGAGGCGGTGCGACGCCTCTACGAGGCCACCACCCGGATCCACGACGCGACCGGTACGCCGCGCACCCACCACGTCACGACCAACCCGCTGATCGAGGTCGACGACGAGGCCGGCACGGCGACCTGCCGGTCGCGGTTCACCGTGCTTCAGGCGACCGAGGAGCTGCCGCTGCAGCCGATCGTCGCCGGCCGCTACGCCGACACGTTCCACCGCCTCGACGGCCGCTGGTGGTTCGAGAGTCGCACGATGCACGTCGACCTGGTCGGCGACCTGGGCCACCACCTGATGCTCTGACCGGGCGACCCACCGGACCGGCCGACGAGCCCACGGCCCCGGCCGCACGACCACGGCTGCGTAGGCTGCCTCCGTGGACGCCCAGACCGTGGTCGACGCGCTGCCCGACGGCGTGGTGGTCGCTGGCGCCGGGGGAGAGGTCCGCCTGGTCTCGCGGGTGGCCGCGACGATGCTCGGCACCGATCCCGCCACCGCGGTGGGGTCGCCGCTGGGCGAGGTGCTCGCGCTGAGCGACCACGAGGGCAACACCTGGGTCGGCACCAACGCGCCGTACGACGGGCTCGCGACCCGCACCGGCGTGCCCGAGCAGTCGTGGCTGCTGCCCACCGGCACCGAGGTGCTGGTGGCCGCCCGGATCAGCCGGCCCGCCCTCGACCGCCCCGTCGACCACGTCGCGGTCACCCTGCGCTCGGGCCGCGGCCGCGAGCGGCTCGACCGCGAGCGCTCCGACCTGGTCGCCACCGTCGCGCACGAGCTGCGCTCGCCGCTGACCGGCGTCAAGGGGTTCGTGCAGGCGATGCTCAACCGCTGGGACCGGCTCAACGACGAGCAGAAGAAGCTGATGCTCACGACCGTCGCGGCTGACTCCGACCGCCTGAGCCGCCTGATCGCCGAGCTCCTCGACGTCGCCCGCATCGACACCGGCCGGCTGCAGATGCACGCCCGCCCGGTCGACGCCGCCCAGCTGGTCGCCCGGATCGTGGAGTCGGTCGCGGCCGGCACGGCGCGCACGATCACCTGGGAGGTGACCGGCGAGCTGCCCCGGGTGCACGCCGACCCCGACAAGTTCACCCAGGTCTTCACCAACCTCGTCGAGAACGGGGTCCGGCACGGCGACGGCGACGTCGCGGTGCTGTTGCAGCCCCTGGGTCCGGACGACCCCGACGCCCTCGAGGGAGGCGGCGTCCGGATCGTCGTCACCGACCGGGGCGAGGGCATCCCGGTCGAGCTGCGCCGCCAGGTCTTCACCAAGTTCTGGAAGGGCGGCGAGCGCGGCGGCTCCGGCCTGGGCCTCTACATCGTGGGCGGCCTGACCCGCGCGCACGGCGGCACCGTGACCATCGACGACGCCCCAGGGGGCGGCGCGCGGATCGCGGTCATCTGGCCGGCGGAGCGCGACCCGCTCTGACCTGCCCGTCCGCCGGGACAACCCGGTCGCACGGCCGGGCCGCGGGTTCCTAGACTTGGGCGGTCCCGCGCACCGCTCGAGAGGCACCGATGTCCGGCCCCAACACCGACTACGACCCCGTGGAGGTCACTCCCTTGAAGCCCGAGGAGGTCGAGGCCGCCCGCGACGCCGCGCTCGCCGCCATCGCCGGCGCTGCCGACCTCGAGGCGCTCAAGCAGGTGCGCATCGACCACGCCGGCGACCGGTCGGCACTCGCGCTGGCCAACCGGGAGATCGGTGCGCTGCCCCCGCAGGCCCGCAAGGAGGCCGGCCAGCGGATCGGGCAGGCCCGCGGTGCGGTAACCCAGGCGCTCGCCGCCCGGCAGGCCGTGCTGGAGGCCGAGCACGAGGAGCGGATGCTCGCCGAGGAGACCGTCGACGTCACGCTGCCCACCGACCGGGTGCCGGCCGGCGCGCGGCACCCGCTGACCACCGGCTCCGAGCTGATCGCCGACATCTTCGTCGCCATGGGCTGGGAGGTCGCCGAGGGCCCGGTCATCGAGGCGGAGTGGCTGAACTTCGACGCCCTCAACCTCGGGCCCGACCACCCGGCGCGCACGATGCAGGACACGTTCTGGACCGACCCGCCCGAGAGCGGCGTCGTGCTGCGCACCCACACCTCGCCGGTGCAGGCGCGCACCATGCTCACCCGCACCCCGCCGATCTACGTCGTGTGCCCGGGCCGGGTGTTCCGCACCGACGAGTACGACGCCACCCACAGCCCGGTGTTCCACCAGGTCGAGGGGCTCGCGATCGACGAGGGCATCACCATGGCCCACCTCAAGGGCACCCTCGACCACTTCGCCACCGCGATGTTCGGCGAGGGGATCACCACCCGGTTCCGCCCGTCGTACTTCCCGTTCACCGAGCCGTCGGCCGAGGTCGACCTGCGCTGCTTCGTCTGCCGCGGCGTCGACTCCCAGGACTGCCGCACCTGCCGCGGCGAGGGCTGGATCGAGTGGGGCGGCTGCGGTGTCGTCAACCCGCGGGTCCTCACCGCGTGCGGCGTCGACGCCGAGCGCTACACCGGCTTCGCCTTCGGCATGGGCATCGACCGCACGCTGATGTTCCGCCACGACATCGAGGACCTCCGCGCCCTGTTCGAGGGCGACGTCCGGTTCACCACGACCTTCGGAAGCGAGCTGTAGAGATGAAGGCGCCCGTCTCCTGGATCCGGGAGCTCGTCGACCTGCCCGCCGAGGTCACCACCGAGGCGCTGGCCGCCCGGCTCACCGACCTCGGCCTCAAGCTCGAGGCGATCGAGCGGCCCGGCGACCAGATCACCGGTCCGCTGGTCGTCGGCCGGGTGCTGACGATGGAGCCCGAGCCGCAGAAGAACGGCAAGACCATCAACTGGTGCACCGTCGACGTCGGCGCCGCCAACGGCACCGGCGAGCCGCAGGGCATCGTCTGCGGCGCCCACAACTTCGCGCCCGGCGACCTGGTGGTCGTGGTGCTGCCCGGCGGCGTGCTGCCCGGCGGCTTCGAGATCTCGGCCCGCAAGACCTACGGCCACGTCTCGGCCGGGATGATCTGCTCGGCGCGCGAGCTCGGCCTCGGCGACGACCACGACGGCATCATCGTGCTGCCGGCCGACGCCGGCGACCCCGGCGCCGACGCGTTCGCGGTGCTCGGACTCGACGACGAGGTCATCGAGTTCGAGATCAACCCAGACCGCGCCTACGCACTGTCGCTGCGCGGGGTCGCCCGCGACGCGGCACTGGCCTTCGACGCGCCGTACACCGACCCCACCGACCGCGAGCTGCCGGAGCCCGACGACGCCGGCCACCCCGTCGTGGTCGACGACCCGGCCGGCTGCCCGGTCTTCGCGGCCCGCACCGTCGCCGGCCTCGACCCCTCCGCACCGAGCCCCGACTGGATGGTGCGCCGGCTCACCCAGGCCGGCATGCGCCCGATCTCGCTGGCCGTCGACGTCACCAACTACGTCATGCTCGAGACCGGTCGGCCGATCCACGGCTACGACGCCGACAAGGTGCGGGGCGCGCTGCGGGTGCGCCGCGCGACGGCGGGCGAGCGGCTGACCACCCTCGACGGCACCGACCGCGAGCTCTCGCCCGAGGACCTCGTCGTCACGGACGACTCCGGCATCATCGGCCTCGGCGGCGTGATGGGCGGCGCCACCACCGAGATGTCCGGCACCACGACCCGGGTGCTGGTGGAGGCGGCCCACTGGGACCCCGTCTCGATGTTCCGCACCGGCAAGCGCCACAAGCTGTCCTCCGAGGCCGGCAAGCGCAACGAGCGCGGCGTCGACCCGACGATCTGCGGCGCCGCGGCCGACCGCGTGGTGGAGCTGCTCGTCGCCCACGGCGGTGGCGTGGCGGAGCCGGGCTTCACGCTGGTCGGCAGCCCGCCCGAGCCCGACCCGATCGTCCTGGGCGGCCAGCTGCCGGCCCGTGTCACCGGGATCGACGTGCCGGTCGACGCCGCCGTGCGCCACCTGGAGGCCGTCGGCTGCACCGTCGAGCGTGACGGCGACACCCTCACCGCCACGCCGCCGCCGTGGCGGCCCGACCTCACCGACCCCTTCGACCTCGTCGAGGAGGTCGCCCGGGTGGTCGGCTACGACCAGGTGCCGTCGGTGGTGCCGACGCCCACCGGGGGCCGAGGGCTGACCCGCAGCCAGCGGCTGCGCCGTCGGGTGGGGCGCACCCTGGCCGGCGCCGGCTGCGTCGAGGTGATCAGCTTCCCGTTCACCGGCCCCGCCGCCCTCGACGCGCTCGGCCTGCCGGCCGACGACCCGCGCCGCCGCACGGTGCCGCTGGCCAACCCGATCTCGACCGAGGAGCCGTCGTACACCACGACGCTTCTCCCGGGCCTGCTCAAGGCCGCCGCCCGCAACCTGGGCCGGGGCGCCGCCGGGGTGTCGCTCTTCGAGACCGGCACGGTCGCGTTCCCCTCCGACGCCGGCCCGGCGCCGATCTACGGCGTCGAGTGGCGGCCCACCGAGGCCGAGCTGGAGAAGCTCTACGACGCCCTGCCCGCCCAGCCGCTGCACCTGGCCGTGGTGCTCGCCGGCGAGCGCGAGCGCGCCGGCTGGTGGGGCCCGGGTCGCGAGGCCGGCTGGGCCGACGCCGTCGGCCTGGTCCGCAGGCTCGCCGCCGAGCTCGGCGTCGCGCTGACCGTGCGGGCCGCCAGCCTCGCACCGTGGCACCCCGGGCGGTGCGCGGAGCTCGTGGTGGGCGACGGCGACGACCAGGTGGTCGTCGGGCACGCCGGCGAGCTGCACCCGCGGGTGTGCCAGGCGGTCGGGGTGCCGGCCCGCAGCGCCGCCGTCGAGCTCGACCTCGACGCGCTGCTGCGCTACGCCGAGGACGTCGTCCCCGGCCCCGAGCTGTCGTCGTTCCCGGTGGCCAAGGAGGACGTCGCCCTGCTGGTCGACGCCTCGGTGACCGCGGCCGAGGTCGAGGCCGCGCTGCGCGAGGGCGCGGGCGACCTGCTGGAGTCGATCCGGCTCTTCGACGTCTACACCGGCGAGCAGGTCGGCGAGGGCCGCAAGTCGCTGGCCTTCGCACTGCGGTTCCGGGCGCCCGATCGCACCCTGACCGAGCAGGAGACCGGCGCCGCACGCGACGCTGCCGTCGCCGCCGCCGTGGCCCGCACCGGCGCGGTCCAGCGGTAGCGCGTCCGGGCCCGCGGGCCGCTCACGTCAGCGGCGGGCTCACCGCCGCCGCGAACGCGGCGTGCACGGCCGGGTCGCCGTCGCGCACCAGCCGCGCGTCGTCGCCGCGCTTCCAGAGCCAGGTGTCCACGTCGGCCGCGGTGCCGGCGAGCGTCGCCGCCGGTCGGGTGCCGGGATCGAGGAGCACCAGGTGGGGGCCGTCGACGGCCTTCCCGGAGCCGGGGTCGGCGCCGGTGAGCACGCCCGCCGCGACCCGGAAGGTGTGGCCGGTGTCGGTGAGGTCGAGGCGCAGCACGCCGTCGACCGGTGTGAACTCCGCCCACGCCGGCGGCGCCCCGCCGTACATCACCTCCAGCGCCTCGGCGACCCCGTCGGCCGCCAGGGCCGGTTCGAACGGGGTGACCGCGCCCGCGGTCTGCTCGGCGTCGAGCCGGTGCACCAGCGCCTCGTGGGCCTGCCGGCGGTGGCTGGTGCCGACGGTGCGCTCCGGCGCCCAGTGCCAGGCCTCGTCGGCCGGGTCGGCCCCCTCCAGCTCGGCGACCAGCTGGGCCGAGAACTCGTCGAACGCCGCGAGCAGCCCGGCGTGGTCGGCCGGCCGTTCCGGCCCCTCGAGGTCGTCCTCGGGCGGCGCTGGGCGCAGCCGCACGGTGCGCGCCCAGAACCACTGCACCTCGGCGAGGTGCCAGAGCAGGTCGGCGGCATCCCAGTCGGGACAGGCCGGCACCCGGGCCGCCGGGTCGACGTCCGTGAGCACCTCGCGGAACCGGGCGGAGTCGCGGCGCAGGTGGGCGAGGTAGGCGTCGTACGGCAGCCGGGTCGAGGTCATGCCGCGACGCTAGTGCTCGACACCGACGCCCGGCCCCCGGATCCTCCGCCTCCTGCCCTGCGCGCCGCCCCGGCCCGGTGTGCAAAGACATGCAGACATCTGTATAGTCATGCACATGACGAGGATGTCGGTGGCCGTGGCCGGAGCGAGCGGGTACGCCGGAGGCGAGCTCCTGCGCCTGCTGCTGGGCCACCCCGACGTGGAGATCGGGGCCCTCACCGGCGCGTCGAACGCGGGCGAGAGCCTCGGTACCCTCCAGCCCCACCTCGTACCCCTCGCCGACCGGGTGCTCGAGCCCACCAGCCGCGAGACCCTCGCCGGCCACGACGTGGTGTTCCTGGCCCTGCCGCACGGGCAGTCGGGGGCGCTGGCCGCCGAGCTGGGGGAGGAGACACTGGTCGTCGACTGCGGCGCCGACTTCCGGCTGTCCGACGCTGCCGCCTGGGAGCGGTTCTACGGCTCCGAGCACGCCGGCACCTGGCCCTACGGCCTCCCCGAGCTGCCCGGCCAGCGCGACGTCCTCCGCGGCACCCGCCGGGTCGCGGTGCCCGGCTGCTTCCCGACCGTCTCCACGCTCGCGCTCGCCCCCGCGGTGGCGGCCGGCCTGGTCACCCCCGACGTGGTCGTCGTCGCCGCGTCCGGCACCAGCGGCGCGGGCAAGGCGGCCAAGCCGCACCTGCTGGGCAGCGAGGTGATGGGCAGCGTCACGGCGTACGGCGTGGGCGGCGTGCACCGGCACACGCCCGAGGTGACCCAGAACCTCGCTGCGCTCACCGACGCCGAGGTCTCGGTCAGCTTCACCCCGCTGCTGGTGCCCATGCCCCGCGGCATCCTGGCCACCTGCAGCGCGCCGCTGGCCGAGGGCGTGACCACCGACGACCTCCGGGCGGCGTACACCAAGGCCTACGCCGACGAGCCGTTCGTCCACCTTCTCCCCGCGGACCGCTGGCCGCAGACCCAGTCGGTCACCGGATCCAACGCCGTCCACGTGCAGGTGGTCGCCGACGGGACCGCCGGCAGGATGGTGGCCGTCGCCGCCGTCGACAACCTCGCCAAGGGGACCGCCGGCGCGGCGGTGCAGTGCATGAACCTCGCGCTCGGCCTCGACGAGTCGGCCGGGCTCTCGAGCGTGGGGCTGGCCCCGTGACCGTCCGGCTCGAGCAGTTCCCCGAGACCCTGGCCCTGGTGACGCTGCCGGTCGGCGCCGAGGTGCCGGCCTGGGCAGAGGCGTCCTCGCTGCTCTCGGTGACCGTCACCGCCACCGAGACCTCGCTGGTGTGCGCGGCCCGCAGCGTGCCCACGAAGGTCCGCGGCCGGCGCCCGCTCACGGCGTTCACCTGCTCCGAGGAGACGGGGTCGGCCACCGCGCTGGCCGACCTGCTGGTCCCGCTGGCCGAGGACGGGCTCGCCGCCACCGTGGTCACGACGCTCCAGGCCGTCTGGGTCCTGGTGCCGGTGGCCGAGGCCGAGCGCGCGGCCGAGGCGTGGCGACGACGAGGGCACGAGGTCGCCCCCGCCGTCCCCGTCCAGCCCGCGAAGCCGGCCACGCCGCGCGCGGACCAGCCCAGGAAGAAGAACAAGAAGAGATGACCGTCACCACTCCCGCCGGCTTCCGGGCCGCCGGTGTCGCCGCCGGGCTCAAGTCCACCGGCGCCCAGGACCTCGCGCTCGTCGTCAACGACGGGCCCACCTTCGACTCCGCGAGCGTGTTCACCGCCAACCGCTGCAAGGCCAACCCGGTGCTGTGGAGCCAGGAGGTCGCCAAGGACGGCGTCGTGCGCGCCGTCGTGCTCAACTCCGGCGGCGCCAACTGCTACACCGGCCCCGAGGGCTTCCAGACCACCCACGCCGTCGCCGAGCGGGTCGCGGGCCACCTCGGTGTCGGCGCCGTCGACGTCGTCGTGTGCTCCACGGGCCTGATCGGGCTGACCAACGACCGCGAGGCCCTGCTGGCCGGCGTCGACGCCGGTCACGCCGCGCTCTCGGCCGACGGCGGCGACGACGCCGCCCACGCGATCATGACCACCGACTCGGTGAGCAAGCAGGTCGTGGTCGAGGGCGCCGGGTGGCGGATCGGCGGCATGGCCAAGGGCGCGGGGATGCTGGCGCCCCAGCTCGCGACGATGCTGGTGGTGCTGACCACCGACGCCGTCGTGCCGGCCGCCGACCTCGACCGGGCCCTGCGCGCCGCGACCCGGGTCAGCTTCGACCGGCTCGACTCCGACGGCTGCATGTCCACCAACGACACCGTCACCGTGCTGGCCAGCGGTGCCAGCGGCATCACGCCGTCGCCCGACGACTTCACCCAGGCGCTCACCCAGGCCTGCACCGACCTGGCGATGCAGCTGCTCAAGGACGCCGAGGGCGCCGACCACGAGATCGCGATCACCACCCTCAACGCCGCCACCGAGGACGACGCCGTCGCCGTCGGTCGCAGCGTCGCCCGCAGCAACCTGTTCAAGGCCGCGGTCTTCGGCAACGACCCCAACTGGGGCCGGGTGCTGGCCAGCATCGGCACCACCGACGCGGCGTTCGACCCCGCCGACCTCGACGTCGCCATGAACGGCGTGTGGGTCTGCCGGCACTCCACCCCCCACGCCGACCCCGCCACCGTCGACCTGCGGCCGCGCGAGGTCACCGTGACCATCGACCTCAAGGCCGGCTCCGAGCGGGCCACGGTCTGGACCAACGACCTGACCCACGCCTACGTCCACGAGAACAGCGCCTACAGCTCATGACGATCCGGCACACCCACCACGACCCCGGCAAGCCCGACCAGGCCAAGGCGCGCACGCTCGCCGCGGCGCTGCCCTGGCTGAAGACCTACCACGGCAAGATCGTGGTGGTGAAGTACGGCGGCAACGCCATGACCGACGAGACCCTCAAGCGGGCCTTCGCCGAGGACATCGCGTTCCTGCGGTTCGCCGGCTTCAAGCCGGTCGTCGTCCACGGCGGCGGACCGCAGATCTCCCGGATGCTCGACAAGCTCGGCATCGAGTCGGAGTTCCGCGGCGGGCTGCGGGTCACCACCCCCGAGGCGATGGACGTCGTCCGGATGGTGCTGGTAGGCCAGGTCCAGCGGGAGCTGGTCGGGTTGATCAACGAGCACGGCCCGCTGGCTGTCGGCTGCTCCGGCGAGGACGCCGGGCTGTTCACGGCCGAGCAGACCAGCACGGTCGTCGACGGCGAGGAGGTCGACCTCGGCCTGGTCGGCGAGGTCACCCACGTGCGGCCGGAGTCGGTGCTCGACCTGATCGAGGCCGGTCGGATCCCCGTGGTCTCCAGCGTCGCCCCCGACGCCGACGGCACGGTGCACAACGTCAACGCCGACTCCGCCGCCGCCTCGCTGGCGGTCGCGCTGGGCGCGGAGAAGCTGCTCGTGCTCACCGACGTCGAGGGCCTGTTCCTCGACTGGCCGAGCTCGCAGGACGTGATCGGCGAGATCAGCCCGGAGGCGCTCGCCGAGATCCTGCCGTCGCTGGCGAGCGGGATGGTGCCGAAGATGGGCGCCTGCCTGCAGGCCGTGCAGGGTGGCGTGCCCAGAGCCACCGTCGTCGACGGCCGCGAGCCGCACGCCGTGCTGCTGGAGCTGTTCACCAAGGAGGGCGTCGGCACCCAGGTGCTGCCCGGCGTCGAGACCAAGACCCGCAAGGCCAGGGAGGCCGCCCATGACTGACCAGACCGCCCCGGCCACCGCCGCCGGCAGGGAGCGCTACGCCGCCCGGCTGATGAACACCTTCGGGCCGCCCCGGCTGCTCCTCACCCGCGGTGAGGGTGCCCACGTCTGGGACGCCGACGGCCGCGAGTACGTAGACCTGCTCGGCGGCATCGCCGTCAACGCCCTCGGTCACGGGCACCCGGCGCTGGTCGAGGCCGTGTCGAACCAGCTCGCCACGCTGGGCCACGTGTCGAACCTGTTCGCCACCGGTCCGCAGGTCGAGCTCGCCGAGCGGCTGGTCGAGCTGCTCGGTGCCGGCCCCGCCAAGGTCTTCCTCGCCAACTCCGGCTCCGAGGCCAACGAGGCGGCGTTCAAGCTGACCCGGCGCACCGGGCGCACCCAGGTGGTGGTCGCCGAGGGGTCGTTCCACGGCCGGACCATGGGCGCCCTGGCGCTCACCTCCAAGGAGGCCTACCGCACGCCGTTCGAGCCGCTGCCGGGCGACGTCGTCTTCGTGCCCTACGGCGACGTCGACGCGCTGGCCGCCGCGGTCACCGACGTCACGGCGGCCATCCTGCTCGAGCCGATGCAGGGCGAGGCCGGCGTGCTGGTGCCGCCGGAGGGCTACCTGGCCGCCGCCCGTCGGATCGCCGACGAGCACGGCGCCCTGCTGTGGCTCGACGAGGTGCAGACCGGCATCGGCCGCACCGGCCGGTGGTTCGCCCACCACTCCGCTCGCCACTCGGGCCACTCCGGCACCGCGGCAGGCCCCTCGCCCGTCGTCCCCGATATCGTCACCGTGGCGAAGGGCCTCGGTGGCGGGTTCCCGATCGGGGCCTGCATCGGGGTGGGCGCCGCCGGCGACCTGCTCCAGCCGGGCAACCACGGCAGCACCTTCGGCGGCAACCCTGTGGCCTGCGCGGCCGCCCTCGCCGTCCTCGCCACCATCGAGGCGGAGGACCTCCTCGAGCACGTCACCGTGCTGGGCCACAAGCTCCGCGACGGCCTGGCCGCCGATCCCCGGGTGTCCGAGGTGCGCGGGGAGGGCCTGCTGATCGGGCTCGACCTCACCGAGGAGGCCGCGGCCGACGTCGCGACCGCCGCGCTGGAGGCCGGGTACATCGTCAACAACGCGACGCCCCGCCGGATCCGGCTGGCACCCCCGCTGGTGCTCA
Source organism: Nocardioides sp. SYSU D00038 (assembly GCF_016924665.1). GTDB lineage: Bacteria > Actinomycetota > Actinomycetes > Propionibacteriales > Nocardioidaceae > Nocardioides. The sequence continues at coordinate 5,962 of NZ_JAFFJT010000035.1, read as the reverse complement.
CCGCCGACGACGCCGACGCGTTCCTGGCGGCGTGGCCGCGGATCCTCGACCGGGCGATGGGGGCGACGTCGTGACCCTGCGCCACTTCCTGCGCGACGACGACCTCACCCCCGAGGAGCAGGCCCGGGTCCTCGACCTGGCCGCCGAGCTCAAGGCCGCGCCGTTCTCGGCCCGGCCGCTCGAGGGGCCGCGGTCGGTGGCGATGGTCTTCGACAAGCCCACGCTGCGCACCCAGGTCTCGTTCGCCGCCGGCATCGCCGAGCTCGGTGGCAGCCCGATGCTGGTCGAGGGCCGGCTGGCCGGCATCGGCGTGCGCGAGTCGGTCGAGGACGTCGCCCGGGTGCTCGGCCGCCAGGTGGCGCTCGTGGTCTGGCGAACCTTCGCCCAGGCCGACCTCGAGCTGATGGCCGAGCACGCCGGCGTGCCGGTGGTCAACGCGCTCACCGACGAGTTCCACCCCTGCCAGGTCGTCGCCGACCTGCTGACCGTGCGCGAGCGCAAGGGCACCCTCGCCGGGCTCACCGTGGCCTTCCTCGGCGACACCGCCTGCAACATGGGCAACTCCTGGCTGCTGGCGGGCGCGACCGCCGGCATGCACGTGCGGGTCTCCGGTCCCGAGGGCTACCAGCCCGGGCGGGAGATGTTCGAGCGGGCCGCCGAGATCGGCGCCGGCACCGGCGGCAGCGCGACGTCGGTCGACGGCCCGGTCGCGGCCGTGACGGGCGCCGACGTGGTCGTGACCGACACCTGGGTCTCGATGGGCAAGGAGGACGAGGAGGCCGCCCGCACCGAGGTCTTCGGCCCCTGGTCGCTGACCCCCGAGCTGATGGCGGCCGCCGCGCCCGACGCGATCGCGATGCACTGCCTGCCGGCCTACCGCGGCAAGGAGATCGCCGCCGAGGTCATCGACGGCCCGCAGAGCGTGGTGTGGGACGAGGCGGAGAACCGCCGGCACGCCCAGAAGGCCGTGCTCGCGTTCCTGCTCGACGAGGCGGTCCGGCCGTGACCGAGTCGACCCTGCGGCCGGCGACCAAGAACGCCCGTCACCAGCAGATCATCGACCTCGTCACCCACCACGAGGTGCGCTCGCAGGGCGAGCTCGCGGCGCTGCTGTCGGCCGGAGGCATCCACGTCACCCAGGCCACGCTCTCGCGCGACCTGGTCGAGCTGGACGCGGTGAAGGTGCGCACCGCCTCCGGCGCGCTGGTCTACGCCGTCCCGGCCGAGGGCGGCGACCGCCGTCCCGCGGCGCCCGCCGAGACCGCTGCGGCGGCGTCGCGGCTGGCCAAGCTCTGCGGCGAGCTGCTGGTCTCGGCCGAGGCCAGCGCCAACCTGGTCGTGCTCCGCACCCCGCCCGGTGCTGCGCAGTACCTCGCCTCCGCGTTCGACAAGGCCGAGCTCGGCGACATCCTCGGCACCATCGCCGGCGACGACACGCTGCTCGTGATCGGGCGCGACCCCGAGGGCGGCGACGACCTGGCCCGACGATTCCTGGCGCTGGCCGACACCCACGCGCCGGCGCCCTGACCCCAGACACCCCACCCACGAACCACTCCCAGCAAGGAACTCCGTTGAGCAAGGTCCTCACCTCCCTGCCGAAGGGCGAGCGCGTCGGCATCGCGTTCTCCGGCGGCCTCGACACCTCGGTCGCCGTCGCGTGGATGCGCGACAAGGGCGCGGTGCCGTGCACCTACACCGCCGACATCGGGCAGTACGACGAGCCGGACATCTCCGGCGTCCCCTCCCGGGCCACCGAGTACGGCGCCGAGATCGCCCGCGCGATCGACTGCCGCAGGCCTCTGGTCGAGGAGGGACTGGCCGCGCTGGCCTGCGGCGCCTTCCACATCCGCTCCGGCGGCCGCGCGTACTTCAACACCACGCCGCTGGGCCGGGCGGTGACCGGCACCATGCTGGTGCGCGCGATGCACGAGGACGGCGTCGACATCTGGGGCGACGGCTCGACGTTCAAGGGCAACGACATCGAGCGGTTCTACCGCTACGGGCTGCTGGCCAACCCCGAGCTGCGCATCTACAAGCCGTGGCTCGACGCCGACTTCGTCCACGAGCTCGGCGGCCGCGCCGAGATGAGCCAGTGGCTCACCGAGCACGGCCTGCCCTACCGCGACAGCAAGGAGAAGGCCTACTCCACCGACGCCAACATCTGGGGGGCCACCCACGAGGCCAAGACCCTGGAGCACCTCGACGTCTCGCTCGAGACCGTCGAGCCGATCATGGGGGTGAAGTTCTGGGACCCCTCGGTGGCGATCGAGACCGAGGACGTCACCATCCGCTTCCACCAGGGCCGCCCGGTCGCGATCAACGGCACCGACCTGCCCGACCCGGTCGCGCTGGTGATGGAGGCCAACGCGATCGGCGGCCGCCACGGCCTGGGCATGTCCGACCAGATCGAGAACCGGATCATCGAGGCCAAGTCGCGCGGCATCTACGAGGCGCCCGGCATGGCGCTGCTCTGGATCGCCTACGAGCGACTGCTCAACGCCATCCACAACGAGGACACCGTCGCCAACTACCAGGCCGAGGGCCGCCGCCTCGGCCGGCTGCTCTACGAAGGCCGCTGGCTGGACCCGCAGGCGCTGATGCTGCGCGAGTCGCTGCAGCGCTGGGTGGCCTCGGTGGTCACCGGCGAGGTGACGCTGCGGCTGCGGCGGGGCGAGGACTACACGGTGCTCAGCACCGCCGGCCCCCACTTCAGCTACCACCCCGACAAGCTGTCGATGGAGCGCACCGAGAACGCCGCGTTCGGCCCCACCGACCGGATCGGCCAGCTGACCATGCGCAACCTCGACATCGCCGACTCCCGCTCGATGCTCGAGCTGTACGCCGCGCAGCCGCTCGACCAGGGCCAGGTGCTCGTCGAGCACGGCGTGCTGCTCGGCGAGCTGCCCGCCGGCGGCGGCGAGCGGATCGCCGCGAACCCGGTCGTCGACCCCACCGCCGACGACGCGCTCGACGCCGCGGCGATGGAGTTCGGCACCGACTGATGGAGCCCGAGCACCGCACCGCGGCGCGCCTGCTCCCGGTCAACGGCGCCGGCGAGGTGCTGCTGGTCGAGGGCCGCGACCCCGCCCGCCCCGAGGAGTGGCACTGGGTCACGGTCGGCGGCGCGGTCGACGAGGGGGAGACCCTGCCCGAGGCGGCGGTGCGCGAGCTGGTCGAGGAGACCGGCATCGTGGTCGGCGTCGAGGAGCTGACCGAGCCGGTGCACACCGGCAGCTACCCGTTCTCCTGGGCGGGGCGCGACTACGTCAACCACGCGACGTTCTTCGCCGTCGCCCTCGACCGGGCGGTCGAGGTGAGCCTGGCCGGGCTCGAGCCGGCCGAGGTCGGTAACGTCCGGGGCGCTGGGTGGTGGACCCCGGAGGCCCTGGCTCGCGCCGGCACCGCGGTCACGCCCGACCTGCCCGAGATCATGAGCGCCGCGATCCGTGCGGTGAGAGGAGAGCCGTGAGCGGCACCAACACCGGCAAGCTGTGGGGCGGCCGCTTCGCGGGCGGCCCGTCGCCGGAGCTCGACGCGCTGTCACGGTCGACCCACTTCGACTGGCGGCTGACGCCCTACGACCTCGCCGGCTCCCGCGCCCACGCCAACGCGCTGCACCGGGCCGGGCTGCTCACCGACTCCGACCACGCCGAGCTGCTGCGCGGGCTCGGCGTGCTGGGGGAGCGGTACGCCGCGGGCGAGCTCCACCCCGACGCCGGTGACGAGGACGTCCACGGGGCCCTCGAGCGGCTGCTCCTCGAGGAGGTCGGACCCGACGTCGGCGGCCGGCTCCGGGCCGGCCGCAGCCGCAACGACCAGATAGCCACCCTGTTCAAGGTGTTCCTGCGCGACCACGCCCGCGTCATCACCGGCCAGGTCCTCGACCTGGTCGACGCGCTGCTCGAGCAGGCGCGCGGCCACCTCGGCGCGGTCATGCCGGGGCGCACCCACCTCCAGCACGCCCAGCCGGTGCTGCTCTCCCACCACCTGATGGCGCACGCCTGGCCGCTGCTGCGCGACGTCGACCGGCTGGCCGACTGGGACGCCCGGGTCGCCGCGGACTCGCCGTACGGCTCCGGGGCCCTGGCGGGGCAGTCGCTCGGGCTCGACCCCGTGGCGGTCGCCGAGGAGCTCGGCTTCAGCGGCTCCAGCGCCAACTCCATCGACGGCACCGCGGCCCGCGACTTCGTCGCCGAGTTCGCCTTCGTCTGCGCCCAGGTCGGCGTCGACGTGAGCCGACTGGCCGAGGAGGTCATCCTCTGGTCGACGCGCGAGTTCGGGTTCGTGCGGCTGCACGACTCGTGGTCGACGGGGTCGAGCATCATGCCGCAGAAGAAGAACCCCGACATCGCCGAGCTGGCCCGAGGCAAGGCCGGGCGGCTGATCGGCAACGCGAGCGGGCTGCTGGCCACCCTCAAGGCGCTGCCGCTGGCCTACAACCGCGACCTCCAGGAGGACAAGGAGCCGGTCTTCGACTCCGTCGACACCCTCGAGGTGCTGCTGCCGGCGTTCACCGGCATGGTCGCCACCCTCACCTTCGACACCGCCCGGATGTCCGAGCTCGCCCCGCAGGGGTTCTCGCTGGCCACCGACGTCGCGGAGTGGCTGGTGCGCCAGAACGTGCCCTTCCGGGTCGCCCACGAGGTGGCCGGCGCCTGCGTGCGGCGCTGCGAGGAGCTCGGCATCGAGCTCGACGAGCTCACCGACGAGCAGCTGGTCGAGATCTCGCCCGAGCTGACGCCCGGCGTCCGCGAGGTGCTCACCGTCGAGGGCTCCGTCGGCTCCCGCGACGGTCGGGGCGGCACCGCACCGGCACGAGTGGCCGAGCAGCTCGACGAGCTCGCCGCCGCGGTGGAGCGTGCCCGCGCCCGGTGACCGGCTGGCCGCCCTGCTGGCCGGTCCGGTGCTCGAGGTCGCGCCGCGACTGCTCGGTGCGGTGCTGCGCCACGGCGACGTGGCCGTCCGGCTCACCGAGGTCGAGGCCTATGCCGGTCCCGACGACCCCGGCTCCCACGCCTACCGCGGCGAGACCCGGCGCAACCGGGTGATGTTCGGGCCGTCGGGGCGGCTCTACTGCTACTTCACCTACGGCATGCACGTGTGCGCGAACGTCGTCACCGGCGCCGAGGGCGACCCGAGCGCGGTGCTGCTGCGCGCCGGGGAGGTCGTCGACGGTCTGGCGATCGCCCGGGCCCACCGTCCCGGCGTGAACCGCGACTGGGCGCTGGCCCGCGGGCCGGCCAACCTGGTGCGCACCCTGGGCATCACCCTCGAGCACGACGGCGCCGACCTGTCCGGCCCCGAGCTGGTGCTGCTCGCCCCGGACGCCGCCGCGGGTGGAACGGCGGCGGCGGAGGTCCGCACCGGACCCCGGGTCGGCCTGCGCGGCGCACCGGACCGGCCGTGGCGGTTCTGGCTGGCGGGGGAGCCGAGCGTCTCGGCGTACCGACCGGCCGCACCCCGGCGCAGCAGGCCCGCCACGTGACCGCGCACCGCCCCTGACCTGCGACGACGACGGCAGCACCGGTCCGATTTGAGACGCCCGGGGAGTCTTGCTAATGTTCCTCCTCGCCGCGGTTCGTGGCTCCCCCTCCGGTCGCAAGACCAACCTCGAGGGGAGCACTGCGTCCCGGCACCGGCAGCACTCGGCCAGCCAGCTCGCTCGAGTTGACGAGGCCACGCAGGTCCGGTAAGTTTTTGCAGGTTGCCCCGCGGCCGGCCCGAGAGGGTCCGACCAGGTGTGCGTTTGATCTTTGAGAACTCAACAGTGTGTCATAGTCGACGAATTAGTTTGTTTTGCCCCGTTGGCTGATTCTGGTTGCTGCTGTCCTTTTTTGGGGTGGTGGTGGTTGGGGTTGGTTGATGGTTTCTTTGACGATGATTCTGGCTTTTTTGTCAGTGTCTCCTGTCAGGGGCTTCTCTTTTTCCTGGCTCTTGACTGCTTCCTTTGGGGGGTGGTGGG
>NZ_JAFFJT010000034.1 GCF_016924665.1 Nocardioides sp. SYSU D00038 | reverse complement strand
GCAAGAGTTACGGCGGCCATAGCGAAGGGGAAACACCCGGTCCCATCCCGAACCCGGAAGTTAAGCCCTTCAGCGCCGATGGTACTGCAACCGAGAGGCTGTGGGAGAGTAGGACGCCGCCGGACATACACTCCGTAGAGGCCACCAGCAATGGTGGCCTCTACGCCATTTCAGCACCTTTCGACGGCCCCGACGGGCCGGGAACCCGAGGAGTCACCGCCGTGGCCGACGACCGACGCAGCAACCGACCCGCAGGTGACGGCCGCCGTGGTGGCGGCCGTCACCAGGGCGGGAAGCCAGGTGGCAAGCCGGGCGGGAAGCCGACCGGCGGCGGTCGCGGACGTGGTCGCGACGGCGACCCCCGCAGCGGTGGGCGTCCCAGTGAGGTGCGGTCCGGTGACCGCCGCGGCCCTGCCCGCGGCGACCGGCAGCCGCGCCGCGACCAGGAGCGCACCGCCGACCAGTCCGCCTATGACGGCCCGGACCTGCCCGCGGAGATCACCGGCGCGGAGCTGGACCGGCAGATCACCAGCCAGCTCAAGGGGCTGCCGGAGAAGCTGGCCAACCGGGTGGCCAGACACCTCGCCGCGGCCGGCGTCTTCATCGACGACGACCCCGAGCTCGCCTTCCAGCACGCGATGGCCGCCCGCGCCCGGGCCCCCCGGCTCGCGGTCGTCCGCGAGGCCGCCGGCGAGGCGGCGTACGCCGCGGGCCACTACGCCGAGGCGCTCGCCGAGCTGCGGGCCGCCAAGCGGATGAACGGCGCGACCGCGTACCTGCCGATCATGGCCGACTGCCACCGCGCCCTCGGGCACCCCGAGCAGGCGGTCAAGCTGGCCAAGAGCCCGTCCGTGGCCTCGTTCGCGCCCCAGGCGAAGGCGGAGATGACGATCGTGGAGGCCGGCGCCCGGCGCGACATGGGGCAGCTCGACGCCGCGCTGCGCGTGCTCGAGGTCGCCCCGCTCAGCTCGAAGTCGCGGGCGCCGTGGGTGGCGCGGCTTCGCTACGCCTACGCAGACATCCTCGAGGCCGCGGGCCGCGAGACCGACGCGCTGGCCTGGTTCCACCGCACCCACGCCGTGGACTCCGAGCAGCTGACCGACGCCGCCGAGCGCGCCGAGGCCCTCGAGCGCCGGCTGGAGGGCTGAGCCCGCCGGCACGGCAACCGGGCGAGGTCAGCGGGGGAGCACCCGCAGGGTGATCTCGGCCCCGGCCCGCTGGGTCGCCCACTGCAGCCCGTCGCGGTAGGCGATTCGTACCGGGTCGATGACGGCGGCCCCCTCGGCGGCGCCGGTCGCCTCGACCACGATCGAGTCGCCGCGGGTCAGCGTCTGCCCCTCGGGGTTGACCATCGTCTCGCAGAAGGCCTCGGGGCGCACCGTCACCGACACCGAGCCGCCGCGACACAGCCACGGCGTGAGCGTGAGCTCGACCGACGACGTGGCGTGCAGCTTGATGCCGGAGATGCTCAGGGTGCGGTCGAAGTCGCTGCCGGGCGTGAAGGCGCCGACGAAGACGCTCTCCCCGGCCGGTGCCGATGCGGTGACCGGACCCTGGGTCAGTGGCAGCGCGGGCGGGTGGGTGGCGACCCACCCTGCCGTGACCGCGACGGCCACGACGGGCACAGCCCACCAGGCCCGGCCGAGCCGCAGCCGCCGGTTCACCTCGAGGGTCGGGGTCGGCGAGGTGCTCACAGCCGGACCCTAGACCACGAGACCCCCGGTGCGGGGCGCCCCGACCGTGCGACACTCACCTGCCATGGACGACGTGCAGCGACCCGCGCTGGAGGGGTCCGTCGCGGTCGGTGACGGGCGCCGACTCAGCTTCGCCGAGTACGGCGCGCCGCGTGGCCCGGCCGTCGTCTGGATGCACGGGACGCCTGGCGCGCGGCGGCAGATCCCGCTCGAGGCCCGGGCGCACGCCGAGGCGGAGGGGCTGCGGATCATCGGCGTCGACCGACCGGGCATCGGGTCGTCGACGCCGCACCTCTACGACGACGTCGCTGCCTGGACGGACGACCTCGCCCTGCTGCTGGATGTCCTGGCCGTCGACACCTGCCGGCTGGTAGGCCTCTCCGGCGGCGGGCCTTACGTGCTCGCAGCCGGAGCCCGGCTGCCCCACCGGGTCCACGGGATCGGCGTGCTGGGCGGCGTCGCGCCGACCCGCGGCCCCGACGCCGTGGCCGGCGGGCCGATCCGGCTCGCGGTGGCGCTGGCGCCGGTGCTCTCGATGACCCGGGTGCCGCTCGGCGTGGCGCTCACCCAGACCATCCGGGTGGTCCGGCCGCTGGCCGGTCCCGCGCTCGACCTCTACGCCGCCCTGCAGCCTCCCGGCGACCGCACCCTGCTGTCGCGACCGGAGTTCAAGGCGATGTTCCTCGACGACCTGCTCAACGGGAGCCGGTTCCAGACCTCGGCCCCGCTCAACGACCTGCTCCTGTTCACCCGCGACTGGGGCTTCCGGTTGGCCGACGTGACCGTGCCCGTGCGGTGGTGGCACGGCGCCGACGACCACATCGTGCCCCACGACCACGGCCGCCAGGTGGTCGACCGCCTGCCGGACGCCACGCTGACCACCATCGACGGAGAGAGTCACCTGGGCGGCCTCGGGATCGCCGAGGCGGTGCTGGACACGCTGATGGCGCTCGGGCCGCGTCGGGCGCCGGACCGCGCCTCGGGCTGAGGGCGAGCGTCCTCCGCGGTTGGGCTGGTGCTCAGCGGCCCCATGGGTCACAATGGGCACACAACTACATGCGTGTCATCTCGAACTCTCCTCCCGAGGAGCCCGCTGGGGAAGGCGTAGCTCAACGCCGGAGGAGAAGGAGACAACGGTGACCGCACAGCGAATCACGGGCAACGACCCCCGCAGCGCCACGCGGGGCGTCCTCTACGTCCACTCGGCGCCTTCCGCGCTGTGCCCGCACGTCGAGTGGGCCGTGGGAGGCGTCCTCGGGGTGGCCGTGAGCATGTCGTGGACCCCGCAGCCGGCCCAGGCCGGCACCTACCGAGCGGAGCTCTCCTGGACGGGGAGCGCCGGCTCGGCCGCCGCCGTGGCCTCGGCCCTGCGCGGCTGGAACCACCTGCGCTTCGAGATCACCGAGGACCCGACGTCGGGCACCGAGGGCTCGCGCTACTCCTACACCCCCGAGCTGGGCGTCTTCCACGCCGTCACCGGCCTGCACGGCGACATCATGATCCCCGAGGACCGGCTCAAGGCGGCCGTGGTCAAGGCCGCGCTCGGCGACACGACCCTGCTCAACGAGATCGACAAGCTGCTCGGCAAGCCCTGGGACGACGAGCTCGAGACCTTCCGGCACGCCGGCGAGGGCGCGCCGGTGCGGTGGCTGCACCAGGTGGTCTGACCGCCGCGGCGGCCCGGGTCAGCGGCGCTTCTTCGGCTTCTTGAGCCGGAACTTCGACTCCGGCAGCCAGCCCTCGTAGTAGTCGCCGCCGTCGACGCTGGTGACCTTCGTCCGGATCGTGAAGACGCCGGCACGGGTCGCGGGCTTGCAGAGGCGGAAGACGCCGGAGCCGGTGAGCGGGTCAGCGCCGTCGAGGTGCTTGCCCGCCCCGAGGCGGCCGCCGCCCGGGCCGATGAGGAAGGTCTCGATCGCCCAGTAGCCCGGCGGCGGCTTCACCGCGTAGGTGTAGGTGTAGGTGTGGCACCCGCGCTTGAGCACCCCGGGCTTGCCCTTGGTGTAGCCCCACTCGGGGTGCACGGCGGCCTCGGCCGGCCCCACGAGGCTGGAGCCGAGCAGCGCCGCCGACAGCAGCGAGGCGACCCCCAGCCGGCTGGCGATCCGACCGGACCCGAAGCGCATGACTACTCCCGTCGCGTGTGAGGCACGTCTCTCGTCCAACGATGCCCGACGCGCGCGGTTACGCCAACCGGGTGGCGGTCGTCACAGGGGGATGTTGCCGTGGTCCCCCTGGCGGACGCCCGCCGTCTGGAACGACTCGTCGATCGCGCGGGCGATCGCGGAGCGGGTGCGCGACGGGTCGACGACCTCGTCGACGACGCCGATCTCGACGGCCTTGTCGATCCCGCCGGCGATCCGCTCGTGCTCGGCGGCCAGCTCGGCCTCGACCTGGGGGCGGATGTCGGGGGTCACCTCGGCCAGCCGGCGCCGGTGCAGGATCCGGATCGCGGCCACCGCGCCCATCACCGCCACCTCGGCTCCGGGCCAGGCGAACACCTTCGTGGCGCCGAGCGAGCGCGCGTTCATCGCGATGTAGGCGCCGCCGTAGGTCTTGCGGGTCACCAGGGTGACCCGGGGCACGACGCACTCGCCGAAGGCGTGCAGGAGCTTGGCGCCGCGACGGACCACCCCGTCCCACTCCTGGCCGACACCCGGCAGGTAGCCCGGGACGTCGACGAGCACGATGAGCGGGATGCCGAAGGCGTCGCACATCCGCACGAAGCGGGAGGCCTTCTCGGCCGAGAGCGAGTCGAGGCAGCCGCCGAGGCGCAGCGGGTTGTTGGCGACGACGCCCACGGTGTGACCGCCGAACCGGCCCAGGGCGGTGACGATGTTGGGAGCCCACTTGGCGTGCAGCTCGCGCGTGGTGCCCTCGTCGAGCACCGCCTCGACGAGCGGGTGCACGTCGTAGGCGCGCTTCTTCGACTCCGGCAACAGGTCGGCCAGGTCGCGGTCGTCGACGTCGGCGACCCGCAGGCTGCCGGGGGAGCCCAGCAGCGAGGCGACGTCGCGGGCGCTCCGCAGCGCCGCCTCCTCGCTGTCGGTGAGCACGTGCACGACGCCGGAACGGCGACCGTGGGGCTCGGGGCCGCCGAGGCGGAGCATGTCGACGTCCTCGCCGGTCACCGAGCGCACCACGTCGGGCCCGGTGACGAAGATCCGCCCCTCCGGCCCGAGGATCACGACGTCGGTGAGCGCCGGGCCGTACGCCGCGCCGCCGGCGGCGGGGCCCAGCACGACCGAGATCTGCGGGATCTTGCCCGAGGCCTGGGTCATCACGTGGAAGATCCGGCCGACCGCGTGGAGGGAGAGGACCCCCTCGGCGAGCCGGGCGCCGCCGCTGTGCCACAGGCCGATGATCGGCACCCGGTCGGCGATCGCGCGGTGGTAGGCGTCGACGACCACCCGGCAGCCGACGTCGCCCATCGCGCCGCCCATGACGGTGGCGTCGGAGCAGAACGCCACGACCGGGCTGCCCTCGACGGTGCCGACCGCGGCGATCATGCCGCAGTCGTCGTCGGGGCTGATCAGCTCCAGGCTGCCCTCGTCGAGCAGCGCGGTGAGCCGGTGGCGGGGGTGGCGGGGGTCGTCCTCGCGCGGCGGCTTGGGGGCGACCTGGGTGGCCGTCATCAGACCGAACCGAAGGCCACGGCGACGTTGGCGCCGCCGAAGCCGAAGGAGTTGTTGAGCGCGGCTATGTCGCCCTGCGGGAGGTCCCGCGGCTTGGTGGCGATGTCTAGCTCGACCTGGGGGTCCTGGTCGTCGAGGTTGATCGTCGGCGGCGCCACCCGGTGGTGCAGCGCCAGCACGGTCGCGATCGCCTCGAGGGCCCCGGCCCCGCCGAGGAGGTGACCGGTCATCGACTTGGTGCTGGTGACGACGACGTCGGAGACGTGCTTGCCGAGCGTGGCGTGCAGCATCAGGCCCTCGGCGATGTCGCCCTGGGGCGTCGAGGTCGCGTGGGCGTTGACGTGGACGATCGACTCGGGCCCGATGTCCGACTCCGCCAGCGCCCGCAGGATCGCTCGCGAGCCGCCGCGACCCAGCGGGTCGGGCTGGGCGATGTCGTGGGAGTCGGCGGTGATGCCGGCGCCGAGCAGCTCGGCGTAGATCCGGGCGCCGCGCGCCTCGGCGTGCTCGAGGGTCTCGAGCACCAGCACGCCGGCGCCCTCGCCGAGCACGAAGCCGTCGCGAGCGGTGTCCCACGGTCGCGAGACGGTGGTGGGGTCGCCTCCCTCGTCGCCGCTGGCGGTCTTCGACAGCGCCATCATGTTGGCGAACGCCGCCATCGGGAGCGGGTGGATCGCCGCCTCGGTGCCGCCCGCGACCACGACGTCGGCCCGACCGAGCCGGAGCTGGTCGAGCGCCAGCGCGATGCCCTCGTTGCCGGAGGCGCACGCCGAGATCGGGGTGTTGACCGCGGCCCGGGCACCGACGTGGAGGCTGATCTGGGCCGCCGGCGCGTTGGGCATCAGCATCGGCACGGCCAGCGGCGAGACCCGGCGGGGGCCCTTGGTCTTGAGGATGTCGTAGTTGTCGAGCAACGTGTTGACGCCGCCGATGCCCGACGCCATCGCGACGCCCACCCGCTCGGGCTCCAGCTCGCCGGCCTCCTGCGCGGCGGCCAGGCCGGAGTCGGCCCAGGCCTCCATCGCGGCGACCATGGCGAGCTGGGAGGAGCGGTCGAGCCGGCGGGCCTTGACCCGCTCGAGGACCTCGGTCGGCTCGACGGCCACCCGGCCGGCGATCTTGACCGGCATCTCCTCGGCCCACTCGTCGGTCAGCCGGCGGACCCCCGACCGACCGTTGACCAGGGCGTCCCACGTGGAGGGGACGTCACCCCCGACCGGGCTGGTGGTGCCCATTCCGGTGACGACGACGCGTGTGCGGCTCATGCTCGTGACTGCTCCCTCGCCCGGCCTCAGGCCTGGGCGCGCTCGATGAAGGCGACGGCGTCGCCCACGGTCTTGAGGTTCTTGACCTCGTCGTCGGGGATCGAGACGCCGAACTTCTCCTCGGCGGCGACCACGACCTCGACCATGGACAGCGAGTCGACGTCGAGGTCGTCGACGAACGACTTGTCGAGCTGGACGTCGTCGGCGTCGATGCCGGCGACCTCGTTGACGATCTCGGCGAGGTCGGCGCGGATCTCTTCGGTGGTGGCCATCAGGCTCATTCCTTCTCTTCGGTGGGTGGTGCGGAACCGTGGGTGGGTGGTGCGGTCAGGGCACGGTGACGACCTGGGCGGCGTACGCCAGGCCGGCACCGAAGGCGATGAGCAGGGCGGTGTCGCCCGGCTTCGCCGTGCCTTCCTCGAGCATCCGGTGGAGCGCGAGGGGGATCGAGGCCGCCGAGGTGTTGCCCTGCTCGGCGATGTCGCGGGCGATGGCGACGGTGTCGGGCAGCTTCATCGCCCTGGCCATCGCGTCGACGATGCGCATGTTGGCCTGGTGGGGCACGAAGCAGTCGAGCTCGTCGGCGCTGACGCCGGCCCGGTCGAGCGCCTGCTGGCCCACCTTGGCCATGGCGTACGACGCCCAGCGGAACACCGGGTTGCCCTGCATCGCCAGGTGGGGCATGACCGGGTGGTCGGAGGCGACCACGTCGCGCCAGTCCTCGGTCTGCCGGATCAGGTCGAACTGCTCGCCGTCGGAGCCCCACACCACCGGGCCGATGCCGGGGGTCTCGCTCGGGCCGATCACGACCGCCCCGGCGCCGTCGGCGAAGATGAAGGCGGTGCCGCGGTCGCCGACGTCGAGCAGGTCGGTGAGCCGCTCGACGCCGATCACCAGCACGTGGCCGGCCGAGCCGGCACGCACCATGTCGGAGGCCATCGCGACGCCGTGGGTGAAGCCGGCGCAGGCGGCGGAGATGTCGAAGGCGGCCGGCTGGTCGGTGCCGAGCTCGTGGGCGATCGCGGTGGCGATGGCCGGGGTGTTGAGCATGTGGCTGACGGTCGCGACGATCACGCACTCGACCTGCCGGGCGTCGACGCCGGCCCGCTCGAGCGCCTCGCGGGCCGCGGCGACCGACATCGACTGCACGGTCTCCTCAGGCGTCGCCCACCGCCGCTGCTTGATGCCGGAGCGCTGCTGGATCCACTCGTCGCTGGAGTCGATGGCCTCGACCACGTCGGCGTTGGGGATCACCCGCGAGGGGCGGTAGGCGCCGATCCCGAGGATGGCGGCGTACGGCGCGCCCTGGGCGCCGCGGATCGCGGCCATCAGGAGACGCCCTCGGGGTGCAGCCGGAGCAGCGGCTGGCCGGGGGAGACCAGGTCGCCGTCCTCGACGAGCCACTCGACGACCTGGCCGCCGTGGGCCGCGGTGACGTCGACCTTGTCGCGGGTGCTGGCGACGTCGCCGATCAGGGCGCCGGCGGCGAGCACGTCGGCGCCGGCCGCTGCGTCGTCGCGGCGGAAGGTGCCCTTGCTGGGGGAGACCACCACCCGCCAGGTCGGGGTGGTGTCGATCTCGGAGAACTCGCCGTGCTTGTCGCAGAAGGCACGCGCCTCGTCGAGCTGCTCGGGACCCTTGAGCGCGAAGGTGTCGACGCCCTTGAGCGCCCGCTTGGCGATGCCGGTCAGGGTGCCGGCCGGCGGCATCTCGAGGATGCCGGTCACGCCGAGGTCCTGCATGGTGTCGAGGCACAGGTCCCAGCGCACCGGGTGCGCGATCTGCTGCACCAGCCGGCGGAGCACCTCGCGGCCCTCGTGGACGACCTGGCCGTCGCGGTTGCTGATCAGCCGGGTGCGGGGGTCGTGCACCGAGACCGACTGCGCGAGCCGGCCGAGGTGGCCCACGGCCGGGGCCATGTGGTCGGTGTGGAAGGCGCCGGCGACGCTGAGCGGCATCAGCCGGGCCTTGGCCGGCGGGTCGGCGGCGAACGCCTCCAGCTGGGCCTTCGTGCCGGCGGCCACGACCTGGCCCGGGCCGTTGTCGTTGGCGGCGGTGAGCCCGTGCCGCTCGATCGCGGCCAGCACCTCGGCGCGGTCGCCGCCCAGCACCGCGGTCATCCCGGTGGGGGTCGTGGCGGCGGCCTCGGCCATCGCCCTGCCGCGCTCGCGCACCAGCACCATCGCCTGCTCGGCGGTGATCACCCGGGCGCCGGCGGCGGCGGTCAGCTCGCCCACGCTGTGGCCGGCCACCGCGCCGACCTTGCCGAACGCGTCGGTGGGGTGGGGGAAGATCCCGAGCGCCGCGACCAGCCCCGTGGCCACCAGCAGCGGCTGGGCGACCCGGGTGTCGCGGATCGCGTCGGCGTCGGCCTCGGTGCCGTAGTGCACCAGGTCGAGGCCCGCGACGGTGGAGAGCCACTCGAACCGCGACCGGAAGACCGGGTCCTCGAGCCAGGGGGTCAGGAATCCGGGAGTCTGGGCCCCTTGACCCGGGGCGACGAGAACGAGCACGTGTCCACTCTGCCCAGGTCGGGGGCCGCGGAGCGGGGTGGGCACCGACGAAACTGCCGCCGAGAACTTTGTAAGGTTCCTACAACGTCAGCGGGCGGCGGGGTCAGCGCTGCCGTCGCCGCCGCGCCCGGACTGCTGGCCCAGCACCAGCGCGATCTGCAGCACGAACGCCTCGCGCGGGTCGGTGGGGGAGAAGCCGGTGAGCTCGCCGGCCTGGCGAAGGCGGTAGCGCACGGTGTTGGGGTGCACGAACAGCAGCCGGGCGGTCCCCTCGATCGAGGCGCCGGTGCGGAACCACGCCGCCAGCGTCTCGACCATGGTGCTGCGGGCCTGCACGAGCGGCAGGTACACCTCCTCGACCAGGTGGCGGCGGGCGTGACCGTCGCCGGCGAGCGCCCGTTCGGGGAGCAGCTCCTCGCTGAGCACCGGGCGGGGCGCGCCGGGCCAGCCGGTGGCGGCCCGCTGGGCCGACAGCGCAGCCCGGGCCGAGACGTGGGCGGCGGCCAGGTCGTCCACCCGGGGCCCGACCACCACTGGCCCCGGCCCGAACTGGTCGACCACCGCGCTCGCCGCGGCCCGGACGTCGCTGGCCCCGCCGAGCAGCACCACCAGCCGCTCGCCCTGCACGGCGCAGAGCGCGTCGAGGCCGCGAACGCGCGCGACGCGTCGTACGTCGTCGAAGACGTCGGACTCCGCACGCCGGCTGGGGGCCGACCCGAGCACGACGGTGACGTCGCTACGAGAGCTCCAGCCCAGGGCGCTGGCCCGGGAGAGCAGCGCCTCGTCGGCCTCGGCGCGCAGCACCGCGTCGACCACGAGCGCCTCGAGCCGGGCGTCCCAGGCGCCGCGCTGCTCGGCGGCGCGGGCGTAGACCTCGGCGGTCGCGAACGCGACCTCGCGGGCGTAGCGCAGCAGCGCGGCGCGCACCTCTGGCCGGTCCTCGGGCTCGATGAGGGCGTCGACGTTGCTCTCCACCACGTCGATCGAGAGCCGGATCAGGTCGACGGTGTGCTGGAGGGTGATCACGCCGGCCAGGGCGCGCGGGGCGGCGCCGAAGATCGCCGAGGCCATCTCGGGGCCGCCCTCGGGCGGGGGCGCGTCGGGCCGCCCGTACCAGTCGACGAAGCCCCGGATGCCGGCCTGCACGATCAGGCCCACCCACGACCGGTCCTCGGCGCTCAGGTCGCGGAACCAGGGCAGGTCCTCGGCCATCCGGCCGGTGGCGGCGGTGCTGAGCGCGCCGCTGGAGCGCTGGAAGGCCGCGACCGCGCGCCGTCGGGGGTCGGCGGCGGTGCGGGGCGTCACCGGACCAGTCTCCCACCGCAGGGCCACGCCGCGCGTTTGGCGGGTCGGGCGGGAGGTCACCGGACCTCCGATCGAGCGGGACGCGCCGGAACATGCCGGCGAACCGCGCCATGGTGCCGCGCCGGACACGTCCGTCTGGTTGAATCCTGCACCTACCCACGGCGGAGGGGGCTGAGGTGACAGGCACCGAGGCAGGGACCGGGCACGGCGTCCAGTTCGTGACGATCCACGGGCACCGGCGCGCCTTCGTCAGGACCGGCTCCGGCCCCGCCGTGCTGCTCCTGCACGGCCTGGCCTGCGACCACACCACGTGGGAGCCGGTGATCGACGCCCTGGCCCGCCACCACACCGTGATCGCGCCGGACCTGCTCGGTCACGGGCTCTCCGACAAGCCGCGCGCCGACTACAGCGTGGGCGGCTACGCCAACGGGATGCGCGACCTGCTCACCGTGCTCGGCATCGACAAGGTGACCGTGGTGGGGCACAGCTTCGGCGGCGGCATCGCGATGCAGTTCGCCTACCAGTTCCCGGAGCGCACCGAGCGGATGCTGCTCGTCGCCCCGGGTGGGCTGGGGCCGGAGGTCAGCCCGGCGATCCGGGCCGTGACCACTCCTGGCTTCCACCAGCTGATGGGCGTGCTCACGCTGCCCGGCGTCCGGCACGCCCAGACCAGCGCGCTGCGGCTGCTGGCCCGCACGCCGCTGCCGGCCGCCCGCGACCTCGAGGAGGTCGCCCACATCGTCGACTCCTTCAGCGACCCCGCGGCCCGGGCGGCGATCCGTCACGTGGTGAGCGCGGTGGTCGACTGGAAGGGCCAGATCGTCACCATGGCCGACCGCGCCTACCTCACCGAGGCGATGCCGATGTGCGTGGTGTGGGGTCGCGACGACATGGTCATCCCGGTGCGCCACGCCAGCAACGTCGCCGCGCTCGCGCCCAAGGCGCGGGTGGAGGTGCTGGCCCGGGCCGGCCACTTCCCCCACAAGGACCACCCCGAGCGGTTCGTCGAGATCGTCCACGACTTCGTGCGCACGACCCGTCCGGCGACGTACTCGCGGGCCCGCTGGCGGGCCCTGCTCAAGGGTGGCCCCGCCGGGCCCGTGGGCCCGGTCGGCACGGTCACCGACGCCAGCGCCTGACCGGGCCTTCCGCAGCCGGCTCCGGACGCAGGACGGCCCGCCAGGAGTCCTGGCGGGCCGTCGTCCGGACGGGGGACGCTAGGCGTCGCCGCCCTCCTGCTTGACGTCGGCGACCGCGGTGGGGTCGTCGATGCGGTACTCCGCGAACGCCTTCTCGACCAGCGCGCGGTCGATCTCGCCGCGGTCGGCCAGCGCCTGGAGGGCCTGCACGACGACGGACTGGGCGTCGATGTGGAAGAACCGCCGCGCCGCGGGCCGGGTGTCGGCGAAGCCGAAGCCCTCCGCACCGAGCACGTGGTAGTCGCCCGGGACCCAGCGCGCGATCTGGAGCGGCACCGCGCGCATGTAGTCGGAGACCGCCACGACCGGGCCGGGGGCGTCGGCCAGTCGGTCCTCGACGTACGCCGTGCGGGCCGTCTCGCCCGGGTGGAGCAGGTTCCACTCCTCGGCGGCGACGGCGTCGCGGGCCAGCTCGTTCCACGACGTGACCGACCAGGTGTCGGCCTGGACGCCCCAGTCCTCGGCCAGCAGGCGCGCGGCCTCGCGCACCCACGGGAAGCCGACGCCGGAGGCGAGCAGCGTGACCCGCGGCCCGTCGCCCTCGCCGGTGGAGACCTGGTGGAGGCCGCGCAGGATCCCCTCGACGTCGACCGACTCCGGCTCGGCCGGCTGGGAGACCGGCTCGTTGTAGACGGTGAGGTAGTAGATGACGTCCTCGGCGTTCTCCCCGTACATCCGCTCGAGGCCGTTGCGCATGATGTGCGCGATCTCGTAGGCGAACGCCGGGTCGTAGTGCACGACCGCCGGGTTGGTCGCGGCGAGCAGCGGCGAGTGGCCGTCGGCGTGCTGCAGGCCCTCACCGGTCAGCGTGGTGCGACCGGCGGTGGCGCCGATGAGGAAGCCCCGCGAGAGCTGGTCGGCCATCGCCCAGATCGAGTCGCCGGTGCGCTGGAACCCGAACATCGAGTAGAAGATGTAGAACGGGATCATCGGCTCGCCGTGGGTGGCGTACGACGAACCTGCGGCCGTCGCCGACGCCATCGCGCCGGCCTCGGAGATGCCCTCGTGGAGCATCTGGCCCGAGACCGACTCCTTGTAGGACAGCAACATGTTGCGGTCGACCGACTCGTACTGCTGCCCCATCGGGTTGTAGACCTTGGCGCTGGGGAACATCGCGTCCATGCCGAAGGTGCGGTACTCGTCGGGGGCGATCGGGACCAGCCGCTTGCCGATCTCCGGGTCGCGCATCCAGTCCTTGAGCAGCCGGACGACGGCCATGGTGGTCGCGACGGAGTTCTTGCCCGAACCCTGCTTGAGCTCGGCGTACGCCTTGTCGCCCGGCAGCGTCAGCGGCTTGGACCGCACGACCCGGCGGGGCAGCGAGCCGCCCAGCGCGGAGCGGCGCTCCTTCATGTACGCGATCTCCGGGGCGCCCTCGCCGGGGTGGAAGAACGGCGCGGCGCCGGTCTCCTCGTAGGACCGCTCGAGGTCGCGGTCGGAGATGGGGAGGTAGAGGCGGTCCCGGAACTTCTTGAGGTCGTCCTGGGTCAGCTTCTTCATCTGGTGGGTGGCGTTCTTGCCCTCCAGCGCGTCGATGGTCCAACCCTTGATCGTCTTGGCGAGGATCACGGTGGGCTGGCCGACGTGCTTGGTGGCGGAGTCGAACGCCGCGTAGACCTTGCGGTAGTCGTGGCCGCCGCGCGGGAGCTTCTCGATCTGAGAGTCGCTCATGTGCTCGACCATCGCCCGCAGCCGCGGGTCGCCGCCGAAGAACGCGTCGCGGATGTAGCCGCCGTCCTCGGTGGAGTAGGTCTGGAAGGCGCCGTCGGGGGTGGTGTTCATCTTGTTGACGAGCACGCCGTCGACGTCGCGGGCCAGCAACGGGTCCCACTCGCGGCCCCACACGACCTTGATCACGTTCCAGCCGGCGCCGCGGAAGTTGGCCTCCAGCTCCTGGATGATCTTGCCGTTGCCCGTGACCGGGCCGTCGAGCTGCTGCAGGTTGCAGTTGATGACCCAGGTGAGGTTGTCGAGCTCCTCGCGGGCCGCGATCCGGATCGCGCCGAGCGACTCGGGCTCGGCCATCTCGCCGTCGCCGAGGAACGCCCACACCCGCTGGTCGCCGGTGTCCTTGATGCCGCGGTTGGCGAGGTAGCGGTTGAACCGGGCCTGGTAGATCGAGTTGATGCCGGTGAGGCCCATCGAGACGGTCGGGAACTCCCAGAACTCCGGCATCAGCCGGGGGTGGGGGTACGACGACAGGCCGGCCCCGGGCCCGTGCTGGACCTCCTGGCGGAACCGGAAGAGCTGCTCCTCGGTGAGCCGGCCCTCGAGGAACGCCCGGGCGTAGATGCCGGGGGAGGCGTGGCCCTGGATGTAGACCTGGTCGCCGCCGCCGGGGTGGTCCTTGCCGCGGAAGAAGTGGTTGAACCCGACCTCGTAGAGGCTGGCCGAGGACTGGTAGGTGGCGATGTGACCGCCGACCTCCAGGCCCTTGCGGTTGGCGCTCGACACCATCACCGCGGCGTTCCACCGGATGAAGGCGCGGATCCGCCGCTCGGCCTCCTCGTCGCCGGGGAACCACGGCTCCCGCTCCGGCGGGATCGTGTTGATGTAGTCGGTGGAGCGCAGGGCCGGCACGCCGACCTGCGTCTCCCTCGCGCGCTCGAGCAGGCGGAGCATCACGTAGCGGGCGCGCTCTCGGCCGCGCTCGTTCACCAGTGCATCGAAGGAGTCGAGCCAGTCGTGCGTCTCGTCGGGATCGATGTCGGGAAGCTGCGTCGGAAGACCCTCGTGGATGACCGAGGGAAGAGGACCGCTGCGCGTGCCTGAAGTGGAGGATGTTTCTTCGGTCACTCCCTCATCGTCGCACGCGCGCGAGCGGCGCCAAATCTACCCACGAGTAGTCCCGCGGGCTGGGCGTGAGCGGCGTCGCGCCGCCCCAGGGTTGCGCCTGCGCCGCAACTCCGGTGGACTACTCCGCAATCGAGGGCCCGGTCGGCGGGCCCCGTGGCGACTGGAGGTCTCAGTGAGCTCGACCGCGGGTGGCGGGTCCACCCAGACAGGGGCCGATGCCGGTCCTGCTGCCCGACTGGGCCTGGCTTCCGGCATGGTGGTCCAGGAGCTCGGCTGGGACAACGACACCGACGACGAGCTGCGCGTCGCGATCGAGGACGCGATCGACGCCGACATGGTCGACGGCGACTACGGCAACGTGGTCGACGCCGTGCTGCTGTGGTGGCGCCAGGACGACGGCGACCTCGTCGACGGCCTCGTCGACGCGCTGACCGACCTGGTCGGGGGCGGCGCGATCTGGCTGCTCACCCCCAAGGTCGGCCGACCGAACGCCGTCGACGCCGCCGACATCGCCGAGGCCGCCCCGATCGCCGGGCTCTCGCAGACCACGACGGCCACCGTGAGCAAGGACTGGTCGGCCACCCGGCTCATCGCGCCGAAGACTCCCGCCTGACGTGCTCGACAAGCTGACCGCCCGGGCCGTGTCCGCGGGCACCGGCCTCAGGGTGCTCGCGTCGTCGGGCATCATCCGGCCGTACTCGCCGGTGGTGCTCGCGCGGCTGCTGCGCACGGTCAGGAGCTGGGGCACCGGTCCCGCCGGCGGCTTCGCGGCGCTCGCGGTGCGCAGCCCCGACCGGGTCGGGCTCGTCGACGAGCTCGGCTCCCTCACCTTCGGCGAGCTGCACCGCCGCTCCAACGCGCTGGCCCGGGCGCTCGCCGACCGCGGCGTGCGCGAGGGCGACTCGGTGGCGGTGATGTGCCGCAACCACCGCGGCTTCGTCGACGCCAGCGTAGCGGTCGCCAAGCTGGGCGCCGACGTCCTCTACCTCAACACCGCCTTCGCCGGCCCCCAGCTGGTCGACGTGCTCGAGCGCGAGCAGCCCGCGGTCGTCGTCCACGACGAGGAGTTCACCGAGCTGCTGCAGGAGGCCCACGTCGACGACCGGGTGCTGGCCTGGACCGACGGGCCCACCGAGGCCGACACCCTCGAGTCGCTCATCGCCGGCCACCCGGACGACGACCTCGACCCGCCCGAGCGCCACGGCCGCGTGGTGATCCTGACCTCGGGCACCACCGGCACTCCCAAGGGCGCGCCGCGCAAGGAGGCGGGCGTCGACGCCGCGATCTCGCTGCTCTCGCGGATGCCGCTGCGCCACGGCTGGCGCACCCACATCGTCGCGCCGCTCTTCCACACCTGGGGCTTCGCCCACCTGGCCCTCGCCATGCTGCTCGGCTCGACCGTGGTGCTGCGGCGCCGCTTCGACCCGGAGACCGCCCTGGAGGTGACCCAGCGCGAGCGCTGCGACTCGATGGTCGTGATCCCGGTGATGCTGCAGCGGATCCTCGCCCTCGACGAGGAGGTCCTCGCGCGCTACGACCTGCCCACTCTCAAGGTCGTCGCCGCGTCGGGGTCGGCGCTCCCCGGCGACCTGGCGCTGAGCTGGATGGACCACTTCGGCGACAACCTCTACAACATCTACGGCTCCACCGAGGTCGCGTACGCCTCGATCGCGAACCCGCGCGACCTGCGCGAGGCGCCCGCCTCGGCCGGGCGGCCGCCGTGGGCCACGGTCGTGAAGGTGCTCGACGACCAGGGACGCGAGGTGCCGCAGGGCGAGTCGGGCCGGATCTTCGTCGGCAACAACCTGCTCTTCGAGGGCTACACCGGCGGTGGCCACAAGGAGGTCGTCGACGGGTTGATGTCCTCGGGCGACGTCGGCCGGATCGGCGACGACGGCCGGCTCTACGTCGAGGGCCGCGACGACGAGATGATCGTCTCCGGCGGCGAGAACGTCTTCCCCAAGGAGGTCGAGGACTGCCTGGCCCGCCACCCGGACGTGCTCGAGGTGGCGGCCGTCGGCGTCGACGACGACGACTACGGCAAGCGGCTGCGCGCGTTCGTGGTCGCCCGCAACGGCAGCTCCCCGAGCGAGGACGACCTCAAGGGCTGGGTGAAGCAGAACCTCGCCCGCTACAAGGTGCCCCGGGAGATCGTGATGCTCGACGAGCTGCCCCGCAACGCCACCGGCAAGGTCCTCAAGCGCGACCTCGCCGCCCGGGACGGCGACGGCAGCGACACCGACACCGCGGGCGCTGCTGACGGGGACGGCGACGCGTGAGCGCACCCTCCGCGGGCCTGCCGGTGGGCGTGCCGGCACCCGACTTCACCCTGCGCGACCAGTTCGGCCAGGACGTCACGCTGTCGTCCTACCGCGGCCGCAAGTCGGTGGTGCTCCTCTTCTACCCCTACGCCTTCTCCGGGGTCTGCACCGGCGAGATGTCCGGCGTGCGCGACCGTCTCGCGGAGTTCATGACCTTCGACAGCGAGGTGCTGGCGATCTCCTGCGACCCGATGTTCGCGCTGCGGGCGTTCGCCGACGCCGACGGCCTGAACTTCCCGCTGCTCTCCGACTTCTGGCCGCACGGCGAGGTCAGCCGCGCCTACGGCGTGCTCGACGAGAGCACCGGGGCACCGCGGCGCTCGTCGTACGTGATCGACCGCGAGGGCGTGGTGCGCTGGGCGGTGCACCACGCGAACGCCCACGGGCGCGACCTCGACGAGCACCTGCGCCAGCTGGTCGCCGTCGGCTGACCCGCGGTCTGCGGACCAGGTGGTCCAGACCGGTGTTTGCCGGAAGGGAAGGGCCACCTACAGTTCTCCGTGACGAGCCGCTGGTGACCCGAGACGCCAGCGGCTCGTCTCTTTCATTTCCGACCGGTGCGGTGGGTCGCCGGGGCCGCGCTCGTCTAGTCTGTGGCCGCTCACGAGGGCGTATAGCTCAGCGGTAGAGCACCTCGCTTACAACGAGGTGGTCGGGGGTTCGATCCCCTCTGCGCCCACCCCAGCCGAGCCCCGCCTCACAGCAAGGGGTTGCGGCGCCCCGTCTCGACGTCGAAGAGCCCGTCGGAGGGGTCGACGACCGCGGTCAGCACGGTGCCCTCGACCAGGTCGGCATCGGTGCCGTCGACCAGGCAGGTCGCCTCGAACGTCGTCAGCCCGGCGCCCGCGATCAGCAGGGTCAGGTCGAGGCCGGGCTCGTCGCCGATCGTCGTCGGTCGCACCGCGGTCACCGTCGCGGTCGCCGGCACGCCGGAGCGGCGCAGCCGGTCGTGGTCGAGCCGGGAGCGCCGCACCGCGGCCAGCACCACCAGCCCGAACGGCGTCAGCACCACCGTCATCAGCAGACCGGCCACCAGCGCCGGCCACGCCGGGCCCTCGGCCAGCGGACCGTCGTCGCCGAGGAGACCGAGGACCAGCAGCGCCGGCCCCGGGAGCAGCAGCAGGAGGGCCAGGCCCTGGAGCACCAGCCGCCAGCCGGGACCGGTCTCGGCCCCCACGCGACGGGGAGCGGGCGGGGCCGGCGGGGGAGACCCGGGATTGCTCACCGCGCCAGCCTAGGCCCGCAGGCCGCCCACCGGGACAGCCGTGGCCCGAGGGGCGTCGGGGGCCGCCGGTGGACTACGGTGCTGGTCGCGGACTCGGGCACGGGCACGGAGGAGGAACGATGGCGGCTGGCGACGGGATCGCCGCTCGTCTCAGCGGGCAGCACGTGCTGCTCACCGGGGTGACGGGCTTCGTGGGGGAGGCCCTCCTCCACCTGCTGCTCACCGAGGTCCCCGACGTCCGGGTCACCGTGCTGGTGCGACCCAAGGGCTCGACCACCGCGGCCGCCCGCACCGCCAAGCTGCTGGAGAAGCCGATCTTCGCCGACGTCGTCGCGGGGGCGGGCGGCGTCGAGGAGCTGATGGCCGCTCGGGTCGGCGTGCTCGAGGGCGACCTCGCCGACACCCCCGCGCTGCCCACCGACCTCGACTCGGTCGTCCACTGCGCGGGCGACGTCTCCTTCGACCCGCCGGTCGACGAGGGCTTCCGGTCCAACGTCGTCGGCACCCGCGAGCTGCTGGCCCGGGTGCGCGAGGCCGGGCCCGACATCCACTACGTGCACGTCTCCACCGCCTACGTCGCCGGTCGCCGCCGGGGCAGCATCCCCGAGGGCCCGGTCGACCTCGAGGTCGACCTCGAGGCAGAGCTGGCCTGGGGGCTGGCCCAGCGGGAGGCCATCGAGCACCGCTCCCGCGGCACCGGCGTGCTGGTGCCCGAGCGGCGCCGGGCCGAGAAGGCACACAGCCGGGCCGGCGCCCTCACCGCGGCCCACGCGACCGAGGACGCCCGCAAGGCGTGGGTGAAGAAGGAGCTGGTGGCCGCCGGGGCCGAGCGGGCCCGCAGCCTGGGCTGGACCGACTGCTACACCTTCACCAAGGCGCTCGGCGAGCGGGTGGTCGAGGAGCACGCGCTGACCAACCGCGCGTCGATCGTGCGGCCCAGCATCATCGAGTCCGCCCTCGAGCGGCCCCACCCGGGCTGGATCGAGGGCTTCAAGATGGCCGAGCCGCTGATCCTCGCCTACGGCCGTGGCGAGCTGCCGGAGTTCCCGGCCGCCGCCGACACGATCGTCGACATCGTCCCGGTCGACCACGTGGTCTCCGCGATCGTCGCGGTGCTCGCCCACCCGCCGGAGGTCGGCTTCCCGGCGTACTTCCACGTGTCGTCGGGCGACCGGCGGCCGCTGACCTTCCACCGGCTGTACGAGAACGTCCGCGCCTACTTCGACAAGCACCCCTTCCGAGCCGGCGACCAGGGCGCGATCCGGCTGCCCGAGTGGCGCTTCCCCGGAGCCCACGCCGTCGAGCGGCTGCTGTCTACGGGGGAGCGGGCCTACAAGGTCGCCGACTTCGCGCTCACCCACGCGCCGCGCGGCGACCGGGTGCGCGGCTGGACCCGCAAGCTCGAGCTGCAGCGGCGGCGGCTGGAGTTCCTGCGCCGCTACCTCGACATCTACGCCGAGTACACCCAGGCCGAGCTGCGCTTCCACGACGCCAACACCCTGGCGCTCTTCGAGGGGCTCTCGCCCGAGGACCGCGCGACGTTCGCCTTCGACACGGCGGTGATCGACTGGGACGTCTACCTCCAGGAGGTCCACTGCCCGTCGGTCACCGCCCCGGTGCGCCGTCTCGACGAGGTGCGGGCCGCGCGCCGCCGGGCGGCGACCACCGGTCTCAAGGCGGTGCCGAAGGAGCGGCCGGCGGTCGCGGCGTTCTTCGACATGGACGGCACGCTGCTG
This sequence comes from Nocardioides sp. SYSU D00038, assembly GCF_016924665.1. Taxonomy (GTDB): domain Bacteria; phylum Actinomycetota; class Actinomycetes; order Propionibacteriales; family Nocardioidaceae; genus Nocardioides. The sequence goes on along the minus strand of NZ_JAFFJT010000034.1, from coordinate 69,843 downwards.
TCGTCGAACGTGATCGAGACCTACCTGTGGATGCGGCTGCGCGAGCTCTCCGGCTCGCAGAAGGCGGCCGAGCTGGGGCGGATCGCCGGCAAGGTGCCGAGCCTGGTGCAGGCCGAGCGCCGCGAGCGCAGCGCCTTCCTGCGCACCGTCTACCGCGAGTACGAGGGGGCCGACCGCGACTCGCTCGACCGGATCGCCGACGAGCACCTCACCGACCACGTGCTGTCGCGGCTCTCGCCCGCGGCCGTGCGGCGGATCCGTGAGCACCGCGCCGCCGGGCACCACACGGTGCTCATCACCGGCGCCATCCGCCCGCTGACCCGCCCGCTCGCGCCGCTCTTCGACCACATCGAGGCCGCGGAGCTGGCCGTCGACGCCCGGGGCGTGTGCACCGGCTACCTCTCCTCCTCGCCGCTGGTCGGCGAGTCCCGCGCCGCCTGGATGCGCTCCTACGCCACGGCGCACGGGATCGACATGGCGGCGTCGTTCGCCTACGCCGACTCCCACTCCGACCTGCCGCTGCTGGCGGCGGTGGGCAACCCGGTCGCCGTCCGGCCGGACGTGACGCTGTTCCGCCACGCCCGCAAGGCGCACTGGGACATCGTCGACTGGCAGAGCCCCAGCGCCGCCAGCCGCCGCCTCGACGTGGCGGGAGGCCGGTCGTGATCCTCGCCCTGGAGATGTTCCGCTCGCTGCCGCGCACGGTGGCGGGCAAGGCGGTCGGCAGCCGGATGCCCGGCCTGCTCTCGGGCTACGCCGCGCCGCTGCGCCTGGTGACGATCGACCCGCCCGTGGTCGACCGGCCGGGCTGGGCCCGGCTGCGCACCCGGCTCTCCGGCATCTGCGGCTCCGACCTGGGCGCCCTGTCGGGCCGGACCAGCCTCTACTTCTCGGCCGTGGTCTCGCTGCCGTTCGTGCCCGGCCACGAGGTCGTGGCCGAGCTCCTCGACGACTGCGAGGACCTGGCGGCCGGCACCCGGGTCGTGATCGACCCGGTGCTGACCTGCGCCGCCCGCGGCGTCGAGCCCTGCGACGCCTGCGCCACCGGGGCGACCAACCGCTGCTCGCGGATCACCGTCGGCCACCTCTCGCCCGGCCTCCAGACCGGCTTCTGCAAGGACACCGGCGGCGGCTGGGGCCAGCAGCTCTCGGCCCACCGAAGCCAGCTGCACCCCGTGCCCGAGGGCTACTCCGACGAGCAGGCGCTGCTGATCGAGCCGGTCGCGTGCGCCGTCCACACCGCGCTGCGCGCCGGTGTGCGGCCCAACGACCGGGTGCTGGTGAGCGGCGCCGGCTCGGTGGGCCTGTTCGCCACGTTGGCGCTGCGCGAGCTGACCCAGGCCGGCGAGATCATCGTCGTGGCCAAGCACGGCCTCCAGCGCGAGCTGGCCCTGGCGCTCGGCGCCACCGAGGTGGTCGCCCCGGCCGAGGTGCTGCGCCGCGTGCGTCGTACGACGGGCGCGTTCCAGCTCAAGCCGGAGCTCTCCGCGCCGTACCTCCTCGGCGGCGTCGACGTCGCGATCGACGCGGTCGGCAGCAAGCAGTCGCTCGAGACCGCGCTGCACGCCACCCGTGCCGGCGGGCGGGTGGTGCTCTCGGGCATGCCCGCGGGGGCGGACCTGTCGTCGGCGTGGTTCCGCGAGCTCGAGGTCGTCGGCACCTACGCCTCCGCGCAGTCGGAGCCGCACGGCCGCAGTGCCTTCGACACCGCCACCGACCTGGTCGCGCACGACGCGGTCGTCCAGATCGCCAAGTCGGTCGCGAGCTACCCGCTGCACCGGTGGCGCGAGGCGCTCGACCACGCCCACTCGGCCGGCCGCCTCGGCACCGTCAAGGTCGCCTTCTCACCGGGCAGCACCGCGTGAGCGCCGACCGGCGCGCGGGCGCCCAGCACCAGATCCACACGTCAGGAGAGATTCGCCGATGAGTCGCCCAGGTTTCGTGCTCGAGGTCGACGACCGCACCCCGCCCCTGGTGGTCCACGAGGGCCTGGGGTTCCGGCTGGAGAGTTTCCCGCTCGGCACCCGGGTCGTCTACCCGCCGGAGTCGATCCCGACCGTGCCCGACGTCGACGAGGCGATCCGGCACGCGCTGCTCAACCCCGTCGACATGGAGCCGCTGCCCGAGCTCCTGTTCGCCGGCATGCGGCTGACGATCGCCTTCGACGACATCTCGCTGCCGCTGCCGTCGATGCGCAGGCCCGACCTGCGCCAGCTGATCATCGAGCAGGTGCTGACGATGGCGGCCGCGGCCGGCGTCGACGACGTCGAGATCGTGGCGGCCAACGCGCTGCACCGGCGGATGACCCCGGCCGAGCTCAAGCACATCGTGGGGGAGCGCGTGTTCCGCTCGTTCTTCCCGCAGGGGAAGCTCTACAACCACGACGCCGAGGACCGCGACAACCTCCTCCACATGGGCACCACCGACAAGGGGGAGGACGTCGAGATCAACAAGCGGGCCGCCGAGTCGGACCTGCTGGTCTACGTCAACATCAACCTGGTGGCGATGGACGGCGGCCACAAGTCGGTGCCGATCGGGCTGGCGTCGTACCAGTCGCTCAAGCACCACCACAACGCCAAGACGATGGTGCACTCGCGGTCGTTCATGGACCACAAGCACTCCGCGATGCACCACTCGGCCTGGCGGATGGGGGCGGTGGTGCGCGAGCACACCAAGATCTTCCAGATCGAGACCACGGTCGACAACAACGTCTTCCCCAAGCCCTACGACTTCTTCCAGAAGCGCGAGTGGGAGTGGTCGATCAAGGACCAGGCGACGATGCTCGGCATGCGCCGCGGCCTCGCGCTGGCCCCGCCGCGGCTCAAGCACAAGATGTTCCACGACCTGCGCTCGGTCTACGGGCTCACCGGCATCAACGCCGGTGAGGTCGAGGGCGTGCACAAGCTGACGCTCGAGAAGGTGCACGAGCAGCACCTGGTGGAGGTGCAGGGGCAGTCCGACGTGCTGGTGATGGGCGTGCCCTACCTGGGCCCCTACAACGTCAACTCGTCGATGAACCCGATCCTCGCGACCTGCATGGGGCTGGGCTACTACTTCAACAGCTACCTCGGCCAGCCCGTCGTCCGGAAGGGCGGTGCGGTGATCCTCTACCACCCGCTCGACGAGGGCTTCAACCAGCTGCACCACCCGTCGTACGTCGACTTCTACGAGGAGGTCCTCGCGGAGTCGACCGACCCGGCGGTGGTGGGGGAGAAGTACGAGGCCCAGTTCGCCCACGACCCGTGGTACATCCACCTCTACCGCACCTCGCACGCCTACCACGGCGTGCACCCGTTCTACATGTGGTACTGGGCGGCGCACGCGATGGACCACGTCGGCGACGTGATCTGGGTGGGCGGCGACCGCAAGGCGGCGGCCCGGCTCGGGTTCCGCGCGGCCACCACGCTGCAGGACGCGCTGGAGATGGCGTCGGGCACCGTCGGCACCGACCCGTCGATCACCTACCTCCACAACCCGCCGCACCTGCTGGCCCACGTGCGATGAGCTTCCTGAGGGAGTCGGTCGACGACGTCCGCCGGACCGCACGCGGCTGGCGCTGGGGGCGGCGCTCGCAGGTGCCGCGCTCGGCCGAGGAGTTCGTGCTGCCGGCGCGGAACCCGGTGTTTCGCAGCGAGTGGTCGCGGCGCAAGCCCGCGATGGTGGCGCGCGAGCTGGCCCAGAAGGGCGGCCTCGAGCCGCTGTTCCGCTCCCAGGTGCGCACACACGTCGAGGGTCTCGACGTGCTCGAGCGCATCGAGGGGCCGGTCATCTTCGCGGCCAACCACGCCTCGCACCTCGACACGCCGCTGATCCTGCTGTCGCTGCCGACCGAGTGGCGCCGTCGTACGGCGGTGGCGGCGGCGGCCGACTACTTCTTCGACACGTGGTGGCGCGCGGTCGGCTCCTCGATCCTGTTCAACACCTTCCCGATCGACCGCCGCGGCGGCGCGATGGCGACCACGCCGGGCGAGGTGCTCGACCAGGGCTGGAGCCTGGTGATCTTCCCCGAGGGCACCCGGTCCAAGGACGGCTGGATGGGCAGCTTCCGGATGGGTGCGGCGTTCCTGGCGCACCAGTACGGCGTGCCGGTCGTGCCGGTCGCCCACCGCGGCACCTTCGCCGCCATGCCGCGCGGCCAGGGCTGGCCGGGCGGCGGTCGGCGCCAGCTGACCATCCGGTTCGGCGAGCCGCTGCGGCCCGACCCGGAGGAGTCGGTGCGCGACTTCGCGCCCCGGATCCGGCAGGCCGTGGCCGGACTCCTCGACGAGGACCGCACGACCTGGTGGGAGTCGCAGCAGCGGGCGGCCGCCGGCACCACGCCGGACCCGTCGGGGCCGCAGGTCGCGCAGTGGCGGCGGGTCTGGGAGCAGACCGAGTCGCCGGTCGCCGACGCCCCCCGGCGCCGGCTCGCGGCCTGGCGCCGCTGACCACATGAGAGCCCCCTCATCGGGGGCTCATCGGCGGCTCACCGCGCCGGGCCAGAGTTCCACTCGTCAGCCCCACGACGAGAGGAACTCCCATGAAGAAGATCGTGACCGTCGGCCTGCTCGGGCTCGCCGGCTCGGTGACGGCCGGCCTGGTCGCCGTCGGCACCCCGGCGGCGTTCGCCGGCGACGACGCGTTCGTCAAGCGTGACGACGAGAGCGCCAAGGTGGTCGTGACCGTCGACGACGACGATGACGACGACACCAACGCCCGGCAGGCCAGCCGCGACACCCGGACCAACGGCACCCGCACCAACGGCAACACCAACACGGGGTCGAGCCGGTCGACGCGTGACCACACCAACAGCCGGTCCACCAAGGTCTCCCGCGACCGCGACCACAGCCGCAGCGACAAGACCCGCGACTGGACCAACGACGGGCCCGGCAAGAAGAAGCGGGACTGGTCGGCCAACTCCACCAACGACAAGTCGCGCAACGACACCCGTCGCTGACCGCGACGCGCACCGGGAAGGTTGACCGATGGGCAGCACCGACACCTGGGACCTCGCCGAGGGCGACCCGATCACGCCCGACCTGACGGCGGTGAAGCTGCTGGGCGGCGGGTCGTCGTACGAGGCGTACCTGGCGTTCGACGAGATCACCTACGCCCCCGTGGTGGTCAAGGTGGTCCGGCCCGCGCAGGTCGCGGACGCCGCCAGCCTCCGTGGGCTGCGGCGGGAGGTGTCGGCGCTGGCCGCGGTCAACCACCCGGTGGTGGTGCGCGGCCTGCGGCACGAGCTCGAGGGCGAGCGGCCGCACGTCGTGCTCGAGCACATCGACGGGCCCCGATTGTCGTCGCTGGTGCGCCGCTACGGTCCGCTCCAGGAGCAGCAGTACCTGCCGCTCGCCATCGAGATCGCCAGCGCCCTGCACTACCTGCGCCGCCTCGGCTGGGTGCACCTCGACGTCAAGCCCAGCAACGTCATCATGGGCGCACCGGCCCGCCTGATCGATCTCTCGGTCGCCCGCACCGTCGACGCGGCCGCTGCCCTCGAGGTCGAGATCGGCACCGACTTCTACCTCGCGCCCGAGCAGGCCCACCCGGGCGGCCCGTACGGCGTGCCCGGCCCGGCCAGCGACGTCTGGGGGCTGTGCGCCACCCTCTTCGAGGCCGTCGCCGGCTACCGCCCCTTCGACGACGGCGACCCCGACCACCCCGACCGCGGCCGCCGCTTCCCCCAGCTCACCGACGACCCCCACGACCTCCCCGACCGCACGCCTCCGGAGGTGGCCAAGGTGCTCCTCGCCGGGTTGTCCAAGGACCCCGCGGCCCGTCCCCTCCCGCACGAGGTCGCCGAGGCCCTCGAGCCCGTCCTCGCCCGGGTCCCCCGCCCGCAGCTGGCGGGGTGGAAGGTGCGTTGACGCTTGCGGCTGGGGTGCGACTGGCGCTGGTTGAGGTGCGAGGAGCGCTAGCGACGAGCCTCGAAACCCGGCGAGACGAACGCCCTCCCTTGCTTGGGTGGTTCCGGTGCTGACTCGGGTTGCCCGCGCGCTTACCTGGTCGGGTCTCGGCGTCAAGGGTTCCCTTCGGCGCTTCGCGCCCCTGACCCCGAGCCTCTCGCGACCAGGTGTGACGGCGCACTGCCGGCACTCGCAAGCTCGCGCCGCCAGCACTACGCGGGCTTGTGCCCTCGTTGGTCGAGGAAGGACGAAGTCCTTCACTCGTACCCGGCGAGACGAACGCCTCCGTCGCGCTGGTTGAGGAACGACGAAGTCGTGTCTCGAAACCCGGTGAGACGACCGTCCTCCCGCAACCACCGCGGGCGACCCAGGTCTCGCCGAGCCGTCGTCAATTAACGACGGCTCGGCGCACCACGGCGTCGACAAGCGCCGGGTCGGCGATACCCCAACGCTCATCCCATGGTTACGGGAGGGCGTTCGGACGGCGGGGGGTTTCGAGACAGTCGCTAGCGCGACTTCCTCAACCACCGCGCGCTGGTTGAGGAACGACGAAGTCGTGTCTCGAAACCCGGTGAGACGAACGCCTCCCGCAACCACCGCGGGCAGCCCAGGTTTCGCCGAGCCGGCGTCAATTGACGCCGGGTCGGCGCACCTCGACGTCAACGAGCGCTGGGTCGGCGATGGGCCGGCCGCTTTGGCCGAGGGTGGTTGCTCGCCCCAAGTTCGTCGGTCACCGGACCGGGGCGACGAAGCCGCAAGTCGTCGAACCCATGGTGTTCTACCGGACCCGTACCGGCCACGACGCCTCAGTGGACGACATCGCCCCCGTCAGATGTTCACGTCGAGCCCGGCGACGACGCGCAACGCGGTCAGCGCTTGGGCAAACGAGTCGCGATCACCGTCGTGACTGCCGAGAACACACGTCGTGCTCCAAGCCAGCAACATTGGCTACCACCAGCGGACCCGACGACGCGCCAGGCTAGACGACGTGACAGCCGCCGAGTTCGATCCCGAGGTCGCCACCGTCCTGGAAGTCACCGCCGACTGTGATCTTTTGCCCAACCTTGATTTTGGCCACGTCTTTGGCTGATTGGCCGTCGCAGTTGATGGTCGCGAAGGCGTACTCGTAGTCCGGTCCGGCGACTCGAATGATGTACCGGTCCTCGTGGAAAATTTCGGTGTCGACTTTGCTGACGAAGCCCGTGACCTCGAGAAGCTGGTGATCGCCGTATTTCAGATCGGCCGCAGCCTCGTTGGCTTCGAACTCCTGAAGGATCTTCCCTGCAGCGACCTTGATGACCTTGGGCTCCGGCTCCGGCTCGGGTTCCGGCTCGGGCTCCGGCTCCGGCTCCGGCTCCGGCTCCGGCTCCTTGGTGGCTTCCTGGGTCGGCTCAGCCTTCGGCTCTGGGCTGGACTCGGTCGTTGTGGAGGAGTCATCACTAGCCGTGTTGCTAGCGTCCTCGTCCGAACCGCCACCCCCTACTGCGCCAGCGATGACCGCGATCAGGACGACGGCAAGAACGGCCGTCATGATCTTGTGGCGCATGAACCAATTGCCTTGCTTGCCCGGGGTCGACGGCGTGGGGGTCGCCCCGACCGGACCAGCGGGCGACGGACCGGACGGAGCCGTGTGCTCCGTCCAAGCGTTGCCGTCCCAGTACCGCAAGCGGGTCGGGTCGGTGTTGTCCGGATACCAGCCAGGTGGGTTGCTCATGGCAGTGTCTCCCCGTAGTCCGCGCCGATTCGGGTACAGACCAAGGTGCGCGCTGCTCGATCCGTGTGACGCCACAATGAATGACGCAAAGCGCGTTGTCACGCGAATGGTTCAAATGGGCCAATTAAATGGTTCATTCGTGTCATTAATCGAATACACGGAAACGGTGAAGCGCGCAGGGACCCGGACGTACGCCTCAGTCACCTGCACCGGGTTGCGAACCTGCTCCTGCCGGCGCCGCCACCACCGGATGAGGACGCGCGCTCTCAGCCCCTACCACGGCGTTATGGTGCTCCGCGGCTCTCCTTGCACCGGTCTCTCGACGACGGCCGGGAGCGTCCCCGTGCACTCGTGGAACTCGGTGACGACCCAGCCGTGAGCCCGTGCTGCGACGATGACGGCTGCGGTGACCTGGTCGCCGTCCAGCGCGTAGAACTGCGGGCGTCCGGGGCGGGAACCAGGGCGCCACCTCGCCAGGGTCGTGCCGGCGGGCGCGACGGTCGTGGCCGCAGCGCGAGGAGTGGTGCCGGGTCGGGCCCGAGCCGGGACGTTGTCCAGCTGGCAGAAGACGGCCGTGGTCGCACGCGATGTCGGCACCGAGGATTCGGGTGATCCGGTCCCGGTCCCGGTCCCGTTCCCAGGCCCGGTCCCCGACGCCGGGGCCGGCCCGCTGTCGTCGGCCGAGCACCCGAGAGCGCCCAGAGCAACTGCCCCAGCGACAAGGAGCCGTAAGCCCCCCATGACTGTCCTCCGCTCTTGGGGTCGGATCGCGTGACCGTGCGGCAGTCTAGGGACCTGCGGGCGACCTCATCGCTGGAACCGGTAGCCCATCCCCCGCACGGTGGCGATGGTGGCCGAGCCGAACTTGCGACGCAGGTAGCCGACGTAGACGTCGACCACGTTGGAGCCGGGGTCGAAGTCGAAGCCCCAGACCTGGTCGAGCAGCTGCTCGCGCGAGAGCACCTGGCCGGCGTTGCGCATGAAGATCTCGGCGAGGGCGAACTCGCGGGCCGACAGGTCCACCTCGCGGGCGTCGACGGTGGCGCGGCGGGTGCGGAGGTCGAGGCGGACGCCGGCGGCCTCGAGGGCATCGGGACGCTCGGTGCCGGCGTCGGCCTGCTGGCGCAGCCGCAGGTGGATGCGCGCGATCAGCTCGGCGAACCGGAACGGCTTGGGCATGTAGTCGTCGGCGCCGCCCTCCAGCGCGGAGACGGTGTCGGTGACCGAGTCGCGGGCGGTCAGCACGATCACCGGCATCCGGGAGCCCTGCGAGCGCAGCTGGTCGAGCACCGAGAACCCGTCGAGCGACGGCAGCCCGATGTCGAGCACCATCAGGTCGAAGCCGCCGCCCAGCGCCTCGTCGAGGCCGACCCGCCCGTCGGCGACGACGGTGGCGGTGTGGCCCTCGGCGCGCAGGCCCTTGGCGACGAAGGAGGCGATCCGCTCCTCGTCCTCGACGATCAGGATGCGGGCCACGGGTCCTCCTCGGCAGCGGGAGCGGGTACGTCGGTGCGGGTGGCGGGCAGGGTGAGCACGACCCTCGCGCCGTGCGGCTCGGCGTCCTCGACGTGCACCGTGCCGTGGTGGGCGGTGGCGATCGCGGCGACGATCGACAGCCCGAGGCCGAACCCCTCGTCGTCGGGGCTGGTGCGGCTGCGCCCGAAGCGCTCGAAGACCAGCTCGCGGTCGGCGGCCGCGATGCCCGGGCCGGTGTCGCGCACCCAGAGCCGCACCCAGCCGCCGTCCGGTCCCTCGTCGTACGACGAGCCGACGGCGACCACGTCGCCCTCGTGGGTGTGCTTGACGGCGTTGTCGGCCAGCTGGAGGAGAGCCTGGGTGATCCGCTGCTCGTCGAGGCGTACGACGACGTCGGCGGCGCCGTCGAGCGTCCACGCCCGCGGACCCAGCGCGCGAGCCTTGGCGAGCACCTCGACGGTGAGCTCGGTCAGGGGGGTGGGGGCGGGGGTGACGAAGTCGGGCCGGTCGCTCTTGGCGAGCAGGATCAGGTCGCCGACCAGGCGGGCCATCCGGTCGACCTCGTCGAGCAGCAGCGCCCGGGTCTGGTCGACCTCCGCCGGGCTGGCGGCGTCGAGCAGCTCGAGGTGGCCGCGCAGCACGGTCAGCGGGGTCTTGAGCTCGTGCCCGGCGTCGTCGAGGAACTGCCGCTGGCCGACGAACGCCAGTTCCAGCCGGTCGAGCATGCCGTTGACGGTGCGGGTCAGGGCGGTGATGTCGTCGTTGCCGGTGACCGGCAGCCGCAGCGACAGGTCGGTCTCGGTGATCTCGTCGGCGGTCTCGCGCAGCGCCCGCAGCGGCGCCAGCAGCCGCCCCGACTGCCACGCCGCGATCGCCGTGATCAGCAGCAGCGAGAGCGCGGCGACGACCGCGTAGGTGCGCATCGTGTCGAGCAGCTCCTCGCGGTCCTCGTCGGTGTGCACCACCACGACCAAGGCCCCGGTCTCGTCGCCGTCGCGCAGGCTCACGGCCTGCACGGTGACCAGGTGCTCGCCGCCGGGGTCGGTGGTGAGCCGGGTCGACCCGCCCTCGGCCACGAGCGGGCCGACGGCGTCGTCGAACGCCGGGTCCCCGAGCAGGGGGTCGTCGCTGGGGAAGGCGACCTTCTCGGACCCGTCGCCGATCCAGCCGACGAGGAGCTCGTCGTCGTCGGGGACGTTGCGGGTCAGGAAGCCCCGCAGCAGCGCCTCGACGGAGGTGAACGACTCCTCCTGCTGCAGCACCGCGAACTCGTCGAGCTCCTGCTCGATCTCGCGCACGCTCTGGTCGACCAGCCGCTGGCTCTCGATGGCGTAGACGATCAGGCCGGCGCCGGCCAGCGCGGTGGCGACGAGCACGGCGAGCGTGGTGGTGATGCGCGTGCGCACCGAGACGCCCGGCCTGCGCAGCCGGGCGTCCGTGCGTGGCGGGGCGGCGTCAGTCGTCGTCGTCCCCGTCGTCGTCGCGGCTGTCGTCGCGGTCGTCCCGATCATCCCGGTCGTCGTCGCCGCCGTGGCCGCCGCGGACGTCGCCCGGCTGGGGACGGACCTCCTCTATGCCGTCGTCGTCCCCGTCGTCGTCCCGCTCGTCGTTGCCGTCGTCGTTGCCGTCCGGCGACCGGCTGGGCGAGCGGCTAGGCGTCGGGCCGGACGTCGGGCCGGACGTCGGACCGGGCGACGACGTCGCCGGGGCGTCGAGGATGATCGGCTCGCGCCGGGCCGGGTCGTCGGCGGCGGACGCGACCAGCGACCCCGCGACGAACGCCCCCATGGGCAGCACCACCCCGAGGGCGAGCAGGACCTTCCACATCGTGCGCATGACGAGCACGATCCTGCCTGATCGTGGGTGGAGGGTGAGGCACCGATGAGAGGTTCCTCATCCGGCGACCAGCCCGGGGCCGACCTCCGCGTCACTAGAGTGGCGCAGGTCACCGTGCGAGGAGACCAGGAGGCAGCGTGATCGTCCCGTTCAGCGTGTCCGACTTTCTCGACCGGGCCGTCCAGGTCTACGCCGACCGGCCCGGCGTGGTCGACGAGCCCGACCAGCCGGCGCCGTCCCTCGGGGCGCTCACCTACGCCGAGGTGGGCGCCCTCGCCCGCCGCCAGGCCGCCCGGCTCGACGACCTCGGCATCGCGCCGGGGGAGCGGGTCGCGATCGTCAGCCACAACAGCGCGCGGCTGCTGACGTCGTTCTTCGGCGTCTCGGGCTGGGGCCGGGTGCTGGTGCCGGTGAACTTCCGGCTGCGCCCCGACGAGGTGCGCTACATCGTCGAGCACTCCGGCGCCCGGGTGCTGCTCGTCGACCCCGAGCTGCGCGAGTCGCTGGCCGACGTGCGCGCGGAGCACACCTTCGTGCTGGGCGACGACGACACTGAGCTCTACGCCGCCGCGGACGCCGAGCCGCGGGCGTGGGAGCCCGACGAGAACGCCACGGCGTGCATCAACTACACCTCGGGGACGACGGCCCGCCCCAAGGGCGTGCAGATCACCCACCGCAACATCTGGGTCAACGCCGTCACCTTCGCGATGCACGCCGGGGTCACCGATCGCGACGTCTACCTGCACACGCTGCCGATGTTCCACGCCAACGGGTGGGGGATGCCGTTCGCGATGACCGGCCTGGGCGTGCCGCAGGTGGTGCTGCGGAAGATCGACGGCGCCGAGGTGCTGCGCCGGGTGCGCGACCACGGGGTGACCGTGATGTGCGCGGCGCCGGCCGTGGCGGCCGCGGTGCTCGAGGCTGCGCAGTCGTGGGAGGGCGAGATCCCCGGGCGCGACCGGGTGCGGATCATCATGGCCGGCGCCCCGCCGCCGACGAAGACGGTGGCCCGGGTCGAGGCGGAGCTCGGCTGGGAGTTCATCCAGATCTACGGCCTCACCGAGACCTCGCCGCTGCTGACCATCAACCGGGCCCGGCAGGAGTGGGACGGTCTGGACGCCGAGGAGCGGGCCGGCCTGCTGACTCGGGCGGGCGCCCCGGCCCTCGGCGTCCGGCTCGCGATCTCCGAGGAGCCCGACAACGAGGGTGAGGTGCTGGCCCGCTCCAACGTGGTGCTCGAGGGCTACTGGGACCAGCCCGAGGAGAGCGCCACCGCGCTGCGCGACGGCTGGTTCCACACCGGCGACGGCGGCGCCCTCGGTGACGACGGCTACCTCACGATCAGCGACCGCAAGAAGGACGTGATCATCACCGGCGGCGAGAACGTGTCGTCGATCGAGGTCGAGGACGTGCTGTTCTCGCACCCGGCGGTCGCGGAGGTCGCGGTGATCGGGGTGCCGGACGAGAAGTGGGGCGAGACGATCAAGGCCCTGGTCGTACTCGAGCAGGGCAAGGAGGCCACCGAGGCCGAGCTGGTCGCGTGGTGCAAGGAGCGGGCTGCGGGCTACAAGGCGCCCACCTCGGTCGAGTTCCGCGACGAGCTGGCGCGCACCGCGACCGGCAAGCTCCAGAAGTTCAAGCTGCGGGCGCCGTACTGGGAGGGCCGCGACCGCCAGGTCAACTAGTGTCGACGCCCGTGCACAGCCTGAGCGACGCCGTCGACCTGCTCCACTCGTGGTACCCGCCCGGCACCGCCGAGTCGTGGGACGCCGTCGGTCTGGTCTGGGGAGACCCGTCCGCCGCGGTGCGCCGGGTGATGTTCGCCGTCGACCCCGCGCCCGAGGTCGCCGAGGAGGCTGTGGCCTGGGGTGCCGACCTGCTCGTCGTGCACCACCCGCTGTTCCTCAAGCCCGTGCACGGCTTCGCCCCCACCACCCCCAAGGGGCGCACCCTCACGACGCTGGCCGGCGCCGGCTGCGCGCTGCTGACCGCCCACACCAACGCCGACCAGGCGGTCGGTGGGGTCTCCGAGGCGATGGCCACGGCGCTCGGCCTCACCGACCAGGCGCCGCTGCTTCCGGCGCCCGCGGACCCGCTCGACAAGGTCGTCACCTTCGTGCCGACCGCCGACGCCGGGGCGGTGCGGTCGGCGCTCGCCGCGGCCGGCGCCGGGCGGATCGGCGACTACGACCACGCGTCGTTCAGCAGCGCCGGGGAGGGTCGGTTCCGGCCGCTCGCCGGCGCCCACCCCACCATCGGGGAGGTCGGGCGGATCGAGGTCGTCGACGAGGTGCGCGTCGAGGTGGTGGCCCCCCGGGCCCGGCGCACCGAGGTGGTGCGCGCCCTGCTGGCCGTCCACCCCTACGAGGAGCCGGCGTACGACGTCGTCGAGCTCGCCGACCCCGGCGCCTCGGTCACCGGCACCGGCAGGATCGGTGAGGTCGCCGAGACCACGCTGGCCGGCTTCGCCGCGCTGGTGGCCGAGCGGCTGCCCGAGACCGCGCACGGCGTCCGGGTCTCGGGCGACCCCGACCGCCCGGTGCGGCGGGTGGCCCTGTGCGGCGGCGCGGGCGACTTCCTGCTCGACGCGGTGCGTCGCACCGACGCCGACGTCTACGTCACCAGCGACCTGCGCCACCACCCCGCCGCGGAGTTCCGCGAGCACGACGGTCCGGCCCTGGTCGACGTCGCCCACTGGGCCGCCGAGTGGACCTGGCTGCCCGTGGTCGCGCGGCGGCTCGCGGAGTCGTGGAGCGATACGGTGGAGACCCGCGTGAGCACGAGGTGCACCGACCCGTGGACCTTCCGCGCCTGACCGACCACCAGCACGAGGAGCACCCCCTGAAAGCCGACCCGTCCGCCCAGCTGCGCCTGCTCGACCTGCAGGCCCTGGACTCGCAGGCCGACCAGCTGCGCCACCAGCGCGCCACCCTGCCCGAGCTCGCCGAGATCGCGGCGCTCACCACGACCCGCGCCGAGCACGACGACCGGCGCCGAGACGCCCAGGTCGTCGTCGACGACCTCAAGGTCGAGCAGGTCAAGCTCGACGCCGACGTCGAGCAGGTCAAGGCCCGCCGCACCCGCGACCAGCAGCGGATGGACCAGGGGCTGATCACCAACCCCAAGGACCTCGAGCGGATGCAGGGCGAGCTCCAGTCGCTGCAGCGGCGGATCACCTCCCTCGAGGACGACGAGCTCGAGGTGATGGCCCGGCTCGAGGACGCCGAGAAGGACCTCGCCTCCCACGCCGAGCAGGTCGCCGCCGCCGACGAGCGGCTGGCCGAGCTCACCGCCTCGCGCGACGAGCGCACCGCCGCGCTCGACCGCGAGCTGGAGCGGGTCGCCGGCGAGCGTGCGCCGCTGGCCGCCGAGCTGCCGGCCGACCTCCTGGCGCTCTACGAGCGGCTCCGCGAGCAGAAGGGCGTCGGGGCCGCCGAGCTGCGCGCCCGCCAGTGCGGCGGCTGCCGGCTCACCCTCGACAACGCCGAGCTCCAGGTGATCCGGTCCTCGCCCGAGGACACCGTCGTGCGCTGCGAGGAGTGCCAGCGCATCCTGGTGCGCACCGCCGAGTCCGGGCTGTGACCGACGCCGTCGTCGTCGAGGCCGACGGCGGGTCGCGCGGCAACCCCGGCCCGGCCGCCTACGGCGCCGTGCTGCGCGACGCCGCCACCGGTGCGGTGCTGGCCGAGGACGGCGCGACCATCGGTGTCGCGAGCAACAACGTCGCGGAGTACTCGGGGTTGATCGCCGGGCTGCGCCTGGCCGCCGAGCACGCTCCCGGGGCGACGGTCGAGGTGCGGATGGACTCCAAGCTCGTCGTCGAGCAGATGGCCGGCCGTTGGCGGATCAAGCACCCCGACATGCAGGCGCTGGCCGCCGAGGCCGGCGACCTCGTGCCGCCCGGCACCACGTGGACCTGGGTGCCGCGCGCGCAGAACTCCCACGCCGACCGGCTCGCCAACGAGGCCCTGGACGGCACTCGCTCGGGGGTCACCGTCCCCGCGGCGGAGCCCGAGGTCGACGAGCCGGAGTCGGCCGCCGAGGCGGCGTCGGCCCCGGCCCGCGGCTGGGCCGCCGGCGCCGGCAGCCCCACCACGCTGGTCGTCGTACGCCACGGGGTCACGGCGCACACCTCCGCCAAGCGGTTCTCCGGCGGGCTCGGCGGCGACAACCCGGGGCTGAGCGATGAGGGCCGGGCCCAGGTGCGCGAGGTCGGCGAGTGGCTGGCGCCGATGGCCGACCGGGTCGACGCCGTGGTGGCATCACCGGTGCGGCGCACCCGCGAGTCGGCGGAGATCCTGGCCGAGCGGTTGGGGGCGCCGCTGGAGACCGAGGACGGCTTCGCCGAGATGGAGTTCGGCCGGTGGGACGGCCTGACCTTCGCCGAGGTCGCCGAGCGCGACCCGCAGGGGCTCGAGGGGTGGCTCGGCTCGCTCGACACCGCGCCCGAGGGCGGGGAGTCGTTCCGCACCGTCGAGGCCCGGGTGCTGGCCGGCCTGGAGCGGGTGCTGGAGGCCCACGCCGGGCGCACGGTGGTGGTGGTCAGTCACGTCACACCGATCAAGACCCTGGTCGCCGCCGCGCTGGGCGCCCCGCTCGAGTCGGTGTTCCACATGGAGCTCACCCCGGCCTCGGTCACGGTGCTGGAGTACTTCCCCGACCCCGAGCGGGGCCGGCGGGCGTCGTTGCGCCTCTTCAACTCGTTGCCGCCCGGGCGCGACGAGCTGGACGCCTCCGCCAGCCGCTGGTGACGGCCACTGGTGACGGCCAACTGGTGACGGCCACTGGTGACGGCCAACGCTCAGAGCTCGCCGACCACCACGTCGAGCCGGGTCCCCCTGGCCCCGGCCGCGTCGACCTCCACGGTCCAGCCGAGGTCGCCGAGCGCCTCGGCGAGCCGGGCGGGGGTGCGCGGGTTGGCACCGTCCTCCAGGAGCGCGCGGACGATCCGGCCCTTCGTGGCCTTGTTGAAGTGGCTCACCACCTGCCGCCTGCCCGCGGACTCGTGCAGCACCCGCACGGTCGCGACCCGGCGGGCGGCGTCCGCGGGCGGTCGCCAGAACGCCGCGTAGGTGCTGCTGCGCAGGTCGACCAGCAGGCCGTCGCCCACCGCCTCGGTGACCGCCGGGCCGAGGTGGTCGCGCCACCAGGCGGCCACCCCGCCCAGGCCGGGCAGCACGGCGTCGCCGGACAGGCGGTACGCCGGGAGCCGGTCGCCGGGACCGACCAGGCCGAGCAGGCTGGAGGTCACGCGCACCCGGCCGGCGGCCCGGCGCCGGGCGGCGGGGGAGAGGCCGGGGAGCCCGAGGGCGTCGTAGAGCACCCCGGTGTAGATCGCGTCGGCGCGGGCGGTCGGGGCACCGCGCACCCGGGCGTTGAGGTCGACCAGCTCCGGCTGCGACTTGGGCACGTCGAGCACCCGCGCCGCCTCGGCCGGGTCGCCGCTGCACAGCGAGACGACGGCGTCGACGACGCGCTCGCGGGCCTCGGTGAGGACCGGGTGGGAGAGGGAGCCGAGGTCCAGGGGCCGGCCGCGCCGCGGCGCCGCCTTGCCCTCGCTGGGTGGCAGCAGGATCAGCACGCGGTCACCCTAGGCGCCCGTCCGGGAGGGTGCCCGAGGGGGCACTAGGGTCGGTGGCATGCCGAGCAACCGCGTGGTCCACGTCCGCAGCGCCGGCGGTTCCGCGGGCGCCCGGGTCTTCACCGACGGCATCGCGCGCATCCAGCAGGAGCTCGAGGTCACCCCCGAGTTCCCGCCCGAGGTCGAGGCGGCGGCGGCCGCCGCCGCGGCCGCCCCGCGGCTCCCCGACCTCGACCGGACCGACCTGCCGTTCGTCACGATCGACCCGCCCGGAGCCCGCGACCTCGACCAGGCCCTCCACATAGAGCGCGACGGCGACGGCTACGTCGTGCACTACGCGATCGCCGACCTCGCGGCGTTCATCCGCCCGGGCGACCCCGTCGACGTCGAGGCCCGCCGGCGCGGCGAGACGCTCTACGGCGCCGACTCCAAGGTGCCGCTCCACCCGACCGTGATCTCCGAGGACGCCGGTTCGCTGCTCGCCGGCCAGGTCCGGCCCGCGCTGCTGTGGACGATCCGGCTCACCGCCGAGGGCGAGCGCACCGACATGCACGTCGAGCGTGCGCTGGTCAGGTCGACCGCCCAGCTCGACTACCCGACCGCCCAGGCCGGCATCGACGACGGCACCGCCGACGAGACGCTGCTGCTGCTCAGGGAGGTGGGCGAGCGGCGGCTGGCCCGCGAGGCCGCCCGGGGCGGGGTCTCGCTGCCGCTGCCCGAGCAGGAGGTCGACGTCGACGGCGAGACCTGGTCGCTGGAGTTCCGCGGGCTGCTGCCCGTCGAGCAGTGGAACGCGCAGATCTCGCTGCTCACCGGGTTCGCCGCGGCCGCGCTGATGGTCTACGCCCGGGTGGGCCTGCTGCGCACGCTGCCGCCGCCCGACCCGCGCGACGTCACCCGCCTCCACCGCACCGCCCAGGCGCTGGGGATCGCGTGGCCCGCCGAGCAGCTCTACCCCGACTTCGTCCGCTCCCTCAACCCCGCGAAGCCCACCCACGCGGCCATGGTCGTGGCCTGCACCCGGCTGCTGCGCGGCAGCGGCTACGCCGCGTTCGACGGGGAGCTGCCGGCCGACCCCCAGCACGCCGCGCTCGCCACCGAGTACGCGCACGTCACGGCCCCGCTGCGCCGGCTCGGCGACCGGTTCGCCTCCGAGGTGTGCCTCGCGCTGTGCGCCGGCACCGAGGTGCCCGGCTGGGTGCGCGAGGCGCTGCCGACCCTGCCCGGGCTGCTCCAGGACTCCGGCCGCCGCGCCCGGCAGTACGAGAACGCCGTCGTCGACCTGGTCGAGGCCGGGCTGCTGGCGCCGCACGTGGGCGAGACCTTCACCGGCGTCGTCACCGAGGTCGACGACCGCGAGGGCACCCGCGGCACCGTCACCGTGCAGGAGCCGGCGGTCGAGGCGCGGGTCACCGGCGCCGAGCGGCTGCCGCTGGGTGAGGAGGTGCGGGTCGAGCTCACCAGCGCCGACGTGCAGGAGCGGCGGGTCGCCTTCACCCTGCGCTGAGCTCGACGAAGTCGCGCAGGTCGCCGTCGGGGTCGGCCCAGGCGGCGGCGAACGCCGGGTGCAGCGGCAGTGCGTCGACGTCAGCGGCCGCGACCCAGGCGTGGCCCGCGCTCTCGGCCACGTCGCGCACGGCGACCTCCGCCACCGCCGGCACGGCCAGCACCGTCTCGTACTGCCACCCGCCGCACTCCGCGAGGTAGCTGCCGCGCACGTCGACGACCGAGCGGTCGACGCCGAGCTCCTCGTGGGCCTCGCGCAGCGCCGCCTCGACGGCGCTCTCGCCCCGCTCGCGCGCACCGCCCGGGATCGACCAGGTGCCGCCCTGGTGGGCCCAGCCGGCCCGCAGCTGGAGCAGCACCCCACCGGCCCGTGCCAGCAGCAGCCCGGCGGCGCCGCGGCGGCCCCAGTGCAGGTGCCCGTGCGTGCAGGTGGCCCAGCCCATGTCCCGATTCTCGCAGTCGACGTCCGGGTCCGTATCCTGCCGCGAGGCATCACGAACCGGACCAGCGGGAGGGACGATGCGCGCACACCGGGCCCGGGCGACGGTGGTCGTGGCGGCCGTGCTCGCGGTGCTCGCCGGCCTGCTGGCCGCTGCGCCGTCCCCGGCCGTCGCGGGCGACCCCGGCGCCGGGTCGCTGATCACCGAGATCGCCGGGCGGCGGGCCGATGCGCGCCTCGACCGCCAGCAGTGCGCGCTGCTCGGGCGGGCCTGGACGGGGTCGGCGTGCAGCCGGCACCGCTGCCAGCGGGGTGCCGACCGGATGCGCCCCCGGGTCGACGCCGAGGTCTGCCTCTACCGCGGCCGGGCGGCGCGGCCCTACGGCTTCGAGGTCGACGCGCGGCTGTGCCGCCAGCTGCACCGGCGCTGGGTCGCCACCGTCAACCTCTGCGCCTCCGACCCGCGCCGCCAGCTCGGCGTGGTCGCCCGCTCGCCGCTGTGCCGGGCCCCCAACACGACGTACGTCATGCACCGCGAGGTGGAGGGCTACTGGGACGAGTGCCTGCACCCCGCCCGGGTGGCGGCGCTCGCCTCCCTCGCCTCGGCGCAGGGCGACCGGTTCCAGACGGTCGCGGCGCAGCGCTCGCGGGTGCTCTGCGCCACCCGCCCCGGCCAGGACTTCGCGAACGGCGTCTGCGGCCCGCGCCAGGGCGGCGTGCCGCCCGCGGCCCGCGGCGGCGTGCTCCTCGTGGGCGACTCGGTGGGCTGGCGCTCGCAGAACGAGCTGGCGGCCAAGCGGCCGGGCTGGTCGCTCGACTCGGTGCCCGGCCGCACCATCGGCGAGCTCGACGCGCGCGTCGACCGCTACCGCACCGACCACCTGTGGCCCGACACCCTGGTGGTGGCGCTCGGCGCCAACCCGGCGGCCGGCTACGACGGCTCCGACCTGGTCGGCTACCTCGCCGGTCTCCCGGCGCGCACCCGCGTGGTGCTGGTGGTGCCCCACCGCCGACCGGGCACCGCCTCGCCGTCGACGGTGCGCAAGGTCCGCTCCTACGCCCGGACCATGCGCCGGCTCGACCGCACCCGGCCGGGGACCTGCCTGGCCGACTGGCAGCGCAAGGCCAGCCGCAACCGCGGTCTGCTGGTCGACGGGGTCCACCCCACCACGCCGGGGCAGAAGGTCTGGGCCGCGCTGGTCAAGCGCAGCGCCGCCCGCTGCTCCTGAGCCGCGCGGGGATGCTCGCCCGCGGACCGGATACCTCCGGGCCATGAGCACTCCTGATCCCACCGCCAGCATCCCCGCGCCCCTGGCCGTCGTCACCGGCGCCTCCACCGGCATCGGCCGCTCGCTCGCCGGCGTGCTCGCCGAGCACGGCTACGACCTGGTGCTCGCCGCTGACGAGCCGCAGATCCACGAGGCCGCCCGCGACCTGTCCTCCGGCGGCCGGTCGGTGCGGCCGGTCGAGGTCGACCTGGCCACCAGCGAGGGCGTGCAGGCGCTGCTCGCCGAGGTGGGCGAGCAGCCGGTCGCGATCGCGGCCCTCAACGCGGGGGTCGGCGCCAACGGCCGCTTCGACCAGGTGCCGCTCGAGGACGACCTGACCGTGGTCGACCTCAACGTCCGGTCCACGGTCCACCTCGCCAAGGCCTTCGTGCGCAGCATGGTGGCGCGGGGGGAGGGGCGGGTGCTCATCACCTCGTCGGTGGCGGCCGTGGCGCCCGGCCCCTACCAGGCCACGTACGCCGCGTCGAAGGCGTTCGTGCACTCCTTCGCCGAGGGCATCCGACAGGAGCTCAAGGACACCGGGGTCACCGTCACCTCGCTGATGCCGGGACCCACCGACACCGAGTTCTTCTCGCGCGCCGACATGGAGGACACCCGGCTGGGACAGATGGACGGCAAGGACGACCCCGACGAGGTCGCCCGCGACGCCTACGACGCGCTGGTCGCCGGCAAGCCGCACGTGACCGCCGGGTCGTTCCTCAACCGGGTCCAGGCCGAGCTCGGCACCCACCTCCCCGACGCGATCGCCACGCCGCTCCTCGCCCGGCTGACCAAGCCGCGCGACTGACGCCCCACGGGGCCCCGCCTTCACCCGAAGGGGGCCGGGTAGGTCCCGGACTTCGGGTTACCGCACCCGGACACCACGCCACACCACGCCACATCACGCCACATCACGCCACACCACGGGAGGTCACCACCCATGACGACAACCAGCAAGGCCGAGGACGTCCAGCAGGCGGCGTCCACGGCCAAGGACGAGGCCACCTCGGTGGCGCAGGACGCCGCCTCGGAGGCGCGGGCCCTCGCCGGAGAGGCCACCGAGCAGGCCAAGCAGGTCGCCTCCGACGCGCTCGGCCAGGTCAACGAGCAGCTCGCCGACCAGGCCCGCCAGCAGCGCGACCGCGTCGCGCAGACGCTGACCAGCGTCAGCGACGAGCTCGCCGCGATGGCCGGCCAGGGCCAGCAGGGCCTGGTCACCGACCTGGCCCGACAGGCCGCCGAGCGCGCGCGCAGCCTCGGCACCCACCTCGAGCAGCACGAGCCCGGCCAGCTGCTCGACGACGTACGCCGGTTCGCGCGCGAGCGCCCCGGCACCTTCCTCCTCGGCGCCCTGGCCGCCGGCGTGCTCGCCGGCCGGCTGCTGCGCAGCACGGGTGACTCCGTCGCGGCTGCCGGGTCGATGCCCAGCACCGGCACCGCGACCGGCAGCGCCACAGGTACTGCCACCGGCACCGGCACCGGCACCGCGACCACCGGACTGCCGACCCAGCAGAGCGACCCGGCGCCGGTCGCCGGCTCGAGCGGGCCGGGCACGCCCACGTCCCCGGTCACCGCCCCGCTGCCGCAGACCCCGCCCGGCCAGCCCACCCAGGACCCTGCCGGGTCCCAGGGCTCGTCGTCGACCGGTCCGTCCGTGGGTGGCCAGCCGTGACGGCGGGCCCTCCGCCCGGCGCCGACGACGACCGCAGCCTCGGGCAGATCGTCAGCGAGGTCGGGCAGGACCTCAGCACCCTGCTGAAGCAGGAGATGGAGCTGGCCAAGGTCGAGCTCAAGGAGGAGCTGTCGCGCACCGGCAAGGGTGCGGGGATGCTCGGTGGTGCCGGCCTGGCGGGCTGGTTCCTCACGCTGTTCCTGTCGCTCGCGCTGATGTTCCTGCTCGACAACTGGCTGCCCGTCGAGGCGGCCGCCCTCATCACCGGCGTCGTCTGGGCCGTGGTGGCCGCCGTCCTGGCGCTCACCGGCCGCAAGGCGCTCCAGAAGAGCAACCCGCAGCTGCCCCGGACGCAGCAGACCATCAAGGAGGACGTGGCATGGGCCAGAGCACAGAAGAGCTGAGCAGCCAGATCGCCGACACCCGGGACCGGATGTCGGGCAACCTCGACGCGCTCCAGGACAAGGTGAGCCCCTCGGCCATCGTCGACCGGCGCAAGCAGGCGGTGCGCCAGCGCGCGGGGTCGTTCCGCGACCGGGTGATGGGCACCGCGTCCGGAGTGCGCGACAGCGTCGCGAGCACCGGTTCCGGCGCCGCGTCGAGCGTCCAGTCCGGCGCGAGCGGCGCCGTGGGTGCGGCCGGCGACGCGCTGTCGTCGGCGGCCAGCGACACCCGGGACCGGATCGAGGGCGCGCCGATCGCTGCCGGCCTGGTGGCCTTCGGCGCCGGCATGGTGCTGGCCGGGATGATGCCGGCCAGCAGGCGAGAGGCGCAGGCCGCGCACGCACTGGTCGAGGGGGTCCGCGACCAGGCGACCACGGTCGTCGACGGCGCCAAGGACGCCGCTCGCGACGTCGCCCAGCAGGTCGGCGAGAACGCCTCCGAGGCGGCCGCGCAGGTCAAGGAGCACGCCACCGAGGCGGCGGGCACCGTGACCGAGTCTGCGCAGGACTCCGCCCAGCAGGTGCGTGACGATGTCCGAGGCTGACCCGACCCCCGCCCCCGAGCCGCTCGAGGCCGACGGCTCCGCCGCGGTCGAGGAGGCGCGCGAGGCGACCGACGGCAACGCCGGTCCCGGCTACACGGTGCCGCCGGGCGACACCGACGAGGCCGAGGCCGACCAGGAGCCGCCGGACTGACGGGTCCGGCGCCCACCCCCCGCCACGGACCGGGCGGCTCGACGCGGACGGGCGTCGGGCCGCCCTCGTGCGTGGAATCTCCCCGCCCCGTCGGTGGTTGACCGGGCATGACCGACGCGTTCCTCTCCGCCCCGCCGGTGGTCTTCCCCGGGCAGGCCGGCCCCGAGCACGCCTACCGCACCGCCCACGACCTGCTGACCCGCCGTGCCCCGGAGCAGGCGCTGGAGATCCTCGAGCCGGCGCTCGAGCGCGACCCCGGCAACACCGGGCTGCGCAGCCTGCGCGCCTGGGCCTACCTGATCCGGGTGCAGCTGCAGAAGGCCGAGGCCGAGCTGCGCGAGCTCGTGGTCGACGTGCCCGACGACGTGTGGGCCCGGCACGCGCTCGGCCGGGCGCTCGAGCGCCAGTCGCGCCTCGCGGAGGCGCTGCCGCACCTGCGGCTGGCCGCGGCGATGAGCGGCGACGTCGAGCACGAGGTCGCGGTGCTGCGGGTGGAGCGCCTGCTGATGCCGCACCAGCAGGCGAGTCGCAACTGACCCGGGCCGCGCCGCGGGGTTGAATGGATCCGTGCTGGCCGAGGGGTACCGGGTCGTCCCGTTGACCGTCGAGCACGTCGACGCGCTGGCGGCGGCGTACGCGCGCAACCGCGAGCACCTCGCCCCGTGGGACCCCGATCGGCCCGACTCCTTCTTCACCGTCGACGGCCAGGCCGAGGCCGTGGGCGCCCAGCTGCAGGCCACCGCCCTGGGCCAGGCGTTCTCGTGGGTGGTCGAGCACGGCGACCTCGTCGTCGGGCGGGTCACGATCAACAACGTGGTGCGCGCGGTGCTGCAGAGCGGGAACGTCGGCTACTGGATCGATGCCGAGCACACCGGGCGCGGCCTGGCCACCGCGGCCGTCGAGCACGCCGCGGCCGGGGCCCTGGCCGCGGGCCTGCACCGGCTGGAGGCCGGCACCCTGGTGCACAACGTCGCGTCGCAGGGCGTGCTGCGCCGCACCGGCTTCGAGCGGATCGGTCTGGCCCGGAACTTCCTGTTCGTCGCGGGCCAGTGGCGCGACCACGTGCTGTTCCAGCGGATTCTGCACGACGAGGCGCGCTGACGCCCCGCGCGGCGCCCTAGGGCACCGGCGCGGGGTCGACCAGCGGCAGCACGTCGTCGCTGAGGTGGTTCGGCGTGCCGAACCGGTGGGCGGTGATGCTCACCGCCTGCTCGCGCAGGAAGGGCAGCAGCTCGATCCGGCCGGCCTCGGTCACCGGCTGGGCGTGCACGGCGACGTCGGGGCGCCCGCCGCTGGCGGCGTACGCCGCCGCCGGGTCGCCGCCCACCAGCCGAACCCGCCCCCCGGGCATGCCGGCCAACCGGGCCGCCCACGTCTCGGCGTCCTCGGCCACGACCTCCACCCCGGCCGTGGTGAGCGCGGTGTGCACCCCGTCGGGCAGCGCGACCGCCGCCGACACGGTGGTGGGCGCCCCGGCCAGCACGCCCGCGGCGACGACCCGCACCAGGTCGACGACCGGGGCGTCGGGCTCGTGGCGGACGGTGACCGGGTGGGGGAGGTGACGCAGCACGTTGCGCTCGGCGGCAAGGCCGGAGACGTCGCGCACGGTGCCGAGCTCGCCGGTCCAGGCGGCCGCGTCGCTGCGCAGCGCGCGCTCGAGGCGGTCGGTGCCGTCGAGGCCCGCCGCCCTGGCCGCCGCCAGCAAGGGCGCGGTCACCGACGGAACCGCTGCGGTCGCGGTGGCCGGGGCGCTGGCCCAGTCGGTGAGCCCGAGCACGTAGCTCGGGCCGCCCGCCTTGGTGCCGGTGCCGACGGCAGAGCGCTTCCAGCCGCCGAAGGGCTGGCGACGCACGATCGCGCCAGTGGTGCCGCGGTTGACGTAGAGGTTGCCGGCCTCGACCCGCTCGAGCCACAGCGCCAGCTCCTCGGGGTCGAGCGAGTGCAGGCCCGCGGTCAGGCCGTAGGCGACCTGGTTCTGCAGGGCGACGGCCTCCTCGACCGTCTCGGCGGTCATGATGCCGAGCACCGGGCCGAAGTACTCGGTGAGGTGGAACGGCGACCCGGGAGCCACACCCTCCTTCACGCCGGGCGACCAGAGCCGGCCCTCCTCGTCGAGGCGGTGCGGCTCGACCAGCCAGCGCTCGCCGGGCTCGAGCGTGGTCAGCGCGCGCAGCAGCTTGCCGGAGGCCGGCTCGATCAGCGGACCCACCTGGCTGGTGGGGTCGGACGGCGGACCCACCCGCAGCGAGGTCACCGCGTCCACGAGCTGGTTGCGGAACCGGGTGGAGCGGGCAACCGAACCGACCAGGATCACCAGCGAGGCCGCCGAGCACTTCTGCCCGGCGTGGCCGAACGCGGACGAGGCCACGTCGCGGGCGGCCAGGTCGAGGTCGGCGCTCGGGGTGACGACGACGGCGTTCTTGCCGCTGGTCTCGGCCAGCAGCGGCAGGTCGCGGCGGAAGGAGCGGAACAGCTCGGCGGTCTCGTAGCCGCCGGTGAGGACCAGGCGACCCACCCGGGGGTCGGCGACCAGCCGGCGGCCGAGGTCGTCCTCGCCCACCACGGCGAGCCGCAGCACCTCGCGGGGCACCCCCGCCGCCCACAGCGCCTCGACCATCACCGCGCCGCAGCGCCGGGCCTGCCCGGCCGGCTTGACCACGACGGCCGAGCCGGCGGCCAGGGCCGCCAGGGTGGACCCGGCCGGGATCGCGACGGGGAAGTTCCACGGCGGCGTCACCACCGTCAGCCCGACCGGGCGGGCGACGGCGCCGTCGATCGCGTCGAGCTCGGCCGCGCGCTCGGCGTAGTAGTTGGCGAAGTCGACGGCCTCGCTCACCTCGGGATCGGCCTGGTCGAGGGTCTTGCCGCACTCGGCGGCCATCACCTCCAGCAGGTCGCCCCGGCGGCGCTCCAGCTCCACCGCGGCGCGGTGGAGCACGGCCGCCCGCCCCGCGCCGGGCAGCGCGCCCCAGGCCCGGCCGGCCTCGACGGCCCCGGTCAGCACGTCGTCGAGCTGGTCGTCGGTCGTGAGCGTGTGCGCCTCGACGGCGTCGACGCCGAGCCGGCTGCCCGGCACCCGGCCGAGCACCTCGCGGCCCCAAGCGGCGTTGCCGGGCAGCGCGGGGTCGGTGTCGGGCACGTTGGCGAAGCCGGTCATCGGCTGCGGGTCGTCGTGGCGGCGGTCCTGCACCCGGTGGGGTTCGGGCACGGTGCGGTCGAGTGCGTGGAGCGAGGCCAGGAACCGGTCGCGCTCGCGCTCGAACAGCGCGGGGTCGCTGTGGAGGTCGAAGACCGCGGACATGAAGTTCTCGCGGCTGGCGCCCTCCTCGAGGCGGCGGATGAGGTAGGCGATCGCGACGTCGAACTCCGCCGGGTGCACCACCGGGGTGTAGAGCAGCAGCGAGCCGACCTCGCGGCGTACGGCGGCGGCCTGGCCGGGCGCCATCCCGAGCAGCATCTCGAGCTCGACCTCGTCGCGGACCCCGCGCCGGCCGGCGAGCAGCCACGCGAAGGCGACGTCGAAGAGGTTGTGGCCCGCGACGCCGAGCCGCACGTTGCGCACCCGCTCGGGGTGGAGCGCGTAGTCGAGCACCGCCTTGTAGCTGGTGTCGGAGTCCTGCTTGGAGTGCCAGGTCGCCAGCGGCCACCCGTGCAGCTCGGCCTCGACCCGCTCCATCGGGAGGTTGGCGCCCTTGACCAGGCGCACCTTGATCCCCGCCCCGCCGCGCGCCCGCCGGTCCGCGGCCCACTCCTGGAGGCGGATCATCGTCCGCAGCGCGTCGGGCAGGTAGGCCTGCAGCACGATGCCGGCCTCGAGGTCGAGGAGGTCGGGCTGGTCGAGAAGCCGGGTGAAGACCGCGACGGTCAGGTCGAGGTCGCGGTACTCCTCCATGTCGAGGTTGATGAACTTCTTCGGGCTCGCGGCAGCGGCGCGGCGGAACAGCGGGCCGAGGGAGTCGACGATGTGGTCGACCGCCTCGTCGAAGGCCCACGGCGAGTGGGGGGCGACGGTCGCGGAGACCTTGATCGAGACGTAGTCGACGTCGTCGCGGGCCAGCAGGCGGTGGGTGCCCTCGAGCCGCCGGGCGGCCTCGCGCTCGCCGAGCACCGCCTCGCCGAGCAGGTTGAGGTTGAGCCGGGTGCCCTGGTCGCGCAGCCGCGCCAGCGTGCGGCCCAGCTGGCGGTCGCGGGCGTCGACGACGAGGTGGCCGACCATCGAGCGCAGCACCCGGCGGACGACCGGGATGACCAGCCCCGGCGCGACCCGCCCGGCGAGGCCGCCGATCCGGACCGCCTGGCGCAGGTGCCAGGGCAGGAACCGCGGCACGTCGCGGGCCAGGTCGGCGAAGGTCGCCGCGGCGACCCGCGGGTCCTCCGGCCGGATCACGCCGTCGATGAAGCCGACGGTGAAGTCGAGGCCACGCGGGTCCTTGAGCAGCCCGGCCAGCTTGCGGGCCGCCGGGTCGACCGGCTCCGCCGCTGCCTCGGCCAGCCAGCGGCGCACGGTCTCGACGACCTCGGGCGCGAGGCCGGTCAGCTCCTCGAGCCCACCCGGGTCGGCGTACGTCGGCCGGGCGGGGCCGGCTGCCGGGGCGGCGGCTGTGGCGGCTGTTGGGGGCGGCGGCGTGGGCACGGTTCCTCCGAGGGGGACGGGTCGTTCCCTCCAGTCTGCGCAGTCGGTCGGTTAAGGTACAGCGCTGTCTTCTGATCGATATCCGTCACATCTGCTTCACGATTGCTCGAGTACGCGAGGAGGCCGGATGCTCGACGTACGACGCCTCGCGCTGCTGCGCGAGCTGCACGTCCGCGGCACGATCGCCAGCGTCGCCGCCGCGCTCCACCAGAGCCCCTCGTCGGTCTCGCAGCAGCTGGCGACCCTGGAGCGCGAGGCCGGGGCGCCGCTGCTGCGCAAGGTCGGTCGGCGGGTGCAGCTGACCCCGCAGGCCGAGCTGCTCGTCGAGCACGCCGCCGCGATCCTGGAGCGGCTCGAGCTCGCGGAGTCGGAGCTGCAGACGTCGCTGGGGGAGGCGACCGGCACGGTGCGGCTGGCGATCTTCCAGTCCGCGGCGCTGGCGCTGATGCCGGCGATGCTCGAGACGTTGCGGGCCGAGCACCCGCGACTGCGGGTCACCATCAGCCAGCGCGAGCCGGAGAGCGCGCTGCTCGAGACCTACGCCCGCGAGTTCGACCTCGTCGTAGCCGAACAGTACCCGAGCCACGCCGCGCCCTGGCACCCGGAGCTCGACCGGGTGCCGCTCACCGGCGACGCCATCCGGCTCGCCGTCGCCCCCGACCGCACCGACATCACCCGGCTCGAGGACACGACCGACCTGCCCTGGGTCGCCGAGCCGCGCGGCACCGCGTCGCGCCACTTCGCCGAGCAGGCGTGCCGCCAGGCCGGCTTCGAGCCCGACATCCGCTTCGAGACCGCCGACCTCCAGGCCCACGTCGCGCTGATCCGCTCCGGCAACGCGGTCGCGCTGATGCCCGACCTGATGTGGCGCGGCGAGGCCGCCCCCGTCCGCCTGGTGCCGCTGCCCGGCTCGCCCGTTCGCACCGTCTTCACCGCGGCCCGGCGCTCGTCGTCGCGCCGGCCCTCGATCCTCGCCGTCCGCGACGCCCTCGAGCGCGCCGGTCGCGACCGGTCGGCCTCGCCAGGCTGACCCGGTCGCGGTACCGTCTGTCGCTGGGGAGCATCGGGGCCCCCACTCGGACGAAGAGGCAGCACCACACATGGGCCAGTCACGCGGTGAGCTGAGGGAGTGCGCGCTCTGCGGGGCGGCGTACCTCGACGCCGAGAAGCACCAGCGCTTCCACGACGAGATCGACGAGATCCTCGCCGCGGTCGCGGGGGAGTCCGCCACCCCCGCGAGCCACGGCGGCCGTCGTAGGCGGGAAGCGTTGCGGTGGGGGCAGCACGGCTGAGTCAGCGGAGCAGCGGTTGCGACGGCCCGAGGGTGGCTGACCGATCCTCCGTGCGGTGCGGACGGGCTGGCCTGTAGGCCGGGTTCTGTCCCCGGGACCCTCGCGGGTCACCGGTGGGCGACCATCCATCTACGACGGCCGTTGCCGGTCGCCTCCTGCGATCTACCCGCACACTCGGGCGGGCCGCCCTCGAACGTGTGCGCGCCGCCCCGAGGGGCGGCTTCTTGATCTTGCTCCAGGTGGGGTTTGCCTAGCCGGCCCGGTCGCCCGGGCCGCTGGTGGTCTCTTGCACCACCGTTTCACCCTTGCCGCTCCCGCCCCGGAGGGCGGCAGTGGCGGTCTGTTCTCTGTGGCACTGTCCCGCGGGTCACCCCGGGTGGGAGTTACCCACCACCTTGCCCTGTGGAGCCCGGACCTTCCTCGGGAGCGGGGTCACCCCCGGCTCACGCGGTCGCCCGGCCAGCCCATCCGCGCTCGGCAGTCTAGTGGCACGCCGCCGCCCCCGCTGCCCTCGCGTGGTGCTGGGTCGGCGGGGTGTGGGGCGGGGTGGTCAGGGTTCCCAGGTGCCGGTGTGGTCGACGACGACCCAGCCGTTGTGGGGTGTCTTCCAGAGGAAGGTCGTCGGGCCGATGCGGTGGTAGGTCCAGCGGGTGTGGGTCTTCATCCGGTGGTGCCAGCGGCAGAGCGGGACGAGGTTGCCCGAGCAGGTGGTGCCGCCCTGCTCGTACGGCAGGGTGTGGTCGGTGTCGCAGCGTCTGGCTGGTCTGGTGCACCAGGGTGCTGCGCAGTGCTGGATCTTCAGCTGGGTCTGGCGTTGCAGTAGCTCGGTGGGGTGGTAGCTGTCGGTCTGTAGGTGCTGGTTGAGGTCGATGACGGGCTTGACGGTCACCGTCGTGCCGGCTTCTCGGCACCACTGCTCGACCTGGGTGACCAGCAGCGGCTGACCAGTGTCGTCGAGGTGTCCGACCTGCTGGTCGTGGACATGGATCACGATCTCGCGTCCGGCGTCGCTCTGGGCGAGGTGGCCGAGCGCGATGGAGCGTCGTACGTCGAGGGGCTGGTCGGTGTCGATCTTCGCGGCTGCTGCGGCGAGCGCTGCTTCGAGGTCGATGGCGACGGCGGTGTCGACGATCGCGTCGACGTAGGCGATGCCGTTGGCGCCGTGGGTGATGGTGACGTGCCGCTGCTCGGCCGCCTTGACGCGGTCGGCTTCGGCTTGTGCGGGGTCGAAGCGCAGCATGGCCTCGTTGACCAGCACCTCGATCTGCCTGGGCCCGAGCCGGGTGGCCTTCGACTCGAGTCGGTGGTCGACGTAGGCGGCGCCGGCCTTGGGCAGGGTCATGGTCTGGCGGGCGACGAGGCGGGCCTTCCAGGCGACGGTGTGCCCGGCCTGCACCCGGTGCCACAACCGAGGGAGCCGGTGCCGCAGCTCGAGCGCCTCGGCCAAGTAGCTGCGTGCGGCGGGTGTTGAGATGCCGAGGGCGACGCCGAGCTCGGCGACGCAGAACTCCGCGACCTCGGGGCAGCCGTGGCCGCCGAGCCGGGCGGGTTGCTCGCTGCCGGGGACGGTGTCGAGGAGGGCTTCGCCGGGGTGGAGGTCGCCCCAGGCGCACGCCCAGGCGAGGTTGTCGGCCTCGAGCCGGGCGATCTCGGTGCGGTTGCGGCGCAGCCGGTCGAGCACCGCGTCGGCGGTGTCGAAGGGTTCGGCGTGGCTGGCTGCCATACCTTCATCCAAGCACCGGCCACCGACAGTCTGGCCCCTGTTTTCGGCGTTGTCCACAAGGGGATCCGGAACTTTCTCGGTTTTTTTCTGGGCGTGGTCCGGTGGTTGTGGGAGGGCGTTCGTCTCGCCGGGTTTCGAGGCTCGTCGCTGGCGCTCCTCGCACCTCAACCAACGCCGTTGGTTGAGGAAGTCGCGCTAGCGACTGTCTCGAAACCCCCGCCGGCCGAACGCCCTGCGTCCCCGCCGGAGTGCTGTCGTCGTACGGGGTCTCGACGACGCTCGCTGGCGCTCGCTGCTCGACCAGCGGTGGGACGAGCGCCCGCGCATGCTGGCGGCGCGAGCTTGCGAGTGCCGGCAGTGCGCCGTACAGCAGGCCGACCGAGGCTCGCGGTCAAGGACGCCGAAGGCGCCGCAGGGAATCCTTGACGGCGAGCGTCGGCCTGCTAGGCGCGCGGGCGCCCCGAGTCAGCCTCGGAGTGACCCGAACGGTGGCCCAAGGAGGGCGCTCGTCCCACCGGGTAACGGGTGAAGGACTTCGTCCTTCCTCAGCCAGCCAGAGCAGGCCGCACCCGGGAGAGGGCGTCGGCGGTGAGCCGGACGAGGGAGTCGAGGTCGTGGGGGCCGGGACCCTCGGTCCAGACCATGAGGGCCGCGAAGACGGCCCCGGCGACCAGCTCGGCGCGGACGGCGGCGTCGAGGTCGTCGGCGCCGCGCTCGCGCAGGACGGCGCGGACGTCGCCGGCGACGAAGGTCTGGCTGTTGCGGTAGGCGCTCTCGATGCGCTCGTGGCTGAGCAGCTGGGTGCGCAGCCGGGCGATCTCCACGACCAGGTGGGCGTCGGTGGGGGCGGAGGCGAGGGCGGTGAGCACGGAGTCGGCGAGGTCCTCGTCGACCGGGCGGCCGCGGAGCGCGTCGTGGAACCACGCCAGCCGCTCGGTCAGGTCGGCGAACAGCACCTCGTCCTTGGTGGCGAAGTGGCGGTAGAACGTGCGCTCGGTGACGCCGACCTCCGCCGCGATGGCGGGGACGCTCGCCTTGTCGAAGCCGTCGCGCAGGAAGTGGCGCACCGCGGCCTCCCGCAGCGCCTCCCTGGTGCGCTGGGCGCGGCTGGTCGGCACGGTGGCGCGATCAGGCACGCCGTCCTCGTGGGCGTTCCTCCCCAGGACGCCCACCCCTCCCCGGTGGTCCATGGACCGAATCTAGCGCGGGGGTGGGTGGAGCCGTGCGGCGATCAGTCCGCGGTGTCGGCCTCCTGGCCGTCGGGGCCGCCGTCGGGGGCGTTGAGGGAGGGCTCGGCGTCCTGGTCCTCGATCTGGTCCTCGACCTGGTCGTCCTGCTGGGGCTCGGGCGTCTGCTGTGAGTCGGTCATGACCGTGCGGTGCCCGACCCGACCCGGCCCAGACCTCGTCAGACCAGGGCGATCCGGTCGCCGCGCTCGACGGTGCGCACCCGCGACCCGAGGCCGCGGCGCTCGCAGGCGTCGAGGAAGTCCGAGAGCGGCGAGCGGAAGGCGCGGTAGTCGTCGTGGTGCACGGGTACGGCGAGGGCCGGGTCGAGCAGCTCGACCAGCTCGGCGCCCTGCTCGCCGTCCATGGTGACGGTGAGGCCGAGCACCCTGGTGCCGCCGAGGTGCAGCACGGCCGCGTCGAGCGGACCGGTGCGCTCGACGACCTCGCGCAGCCACGGCCGGCGCAGGGTGTCGCCGCTGAGGTAGGTGCGGTGCAGCCGGCCGGCGTCGTCGGTGAGCTCGAGCACGGTGCCCATCACCGGAGGCAGCAGGGCGCGGGCCGGGCCGGGGGCGTGGACCCCGGGCACCGACACCACCCGGAGGCTCCACCCGTCGCGCTGCCAGGTCGTCGACTCCCACGTCTCCAAACCCCGGGCCGCCCCGAAGCCCCACCTCCGCAGGGTGCGCGCCGCCGCGGCCGTGGTGAGCACGGGCAGGTCGTGGTCGAGCTCGCGCCGGGCGATCCGGTCGAAGTGGTCGCCGTGCAGGTGCGAGAGCACCACCCCGTCGAGGGGCGGCAGGTCCGCGGGTTGGCGGGAGGGCTCGGTGAGCCGCCGCGACCACAGCCCCTTGCCGAGGTAGGCCCGTTGGCCGCGGTGCAGGAAGTTGGGGTCGGTGAGCAGGGTGAACGGGCCCAGCCGCAGCACCGTGGTCGCGGTTCCGATGAACTCCAGGGAGGTGTCGGGCATGCGTCTCGGTGCCCCGGATGGGAGCGCGCAGACGGGATACCCGACAGGTGAGCTGCCCGACCACGAGGAGGACGACGGATGGCCGCACTGACCCTCGGCACCTGGATCATCACGATGCTGCTCGGTGCCTACCTGTGGACGTTCACCCTCGACACCGGGAAGCCGGGGAGCGCGGCCCGGGCCACCCGGCTGCCGCCCCTCATGCTGTTCGTCCACCCGGTGCTGGCCGGGTCGGGCTTCGCCGTCTACCTGGCCTTCATGTACGAGCGGCACCCGGGGTTGGCCTGGACGTCGTTCGGGTTCCTGCTCGCCACGGCCATGGGTGGGCACCTCCTCATGCTGCACACCTCTTTGCACCGCGGGAAGGTGCAGACCCCGGTGCGCGTCGCCACCCCGGCCTCGTTGCCCGCCGAGGCGCACGCCGCCATGGAGGCGCAGCTCGCCCGGCGCGAGCCGGGCGACGAGGCCTTCGTCGAGGACCTGATGCCCTCGGCGGCCCGGCACGTCCACCACGCGATCGCGATGGTCACCCTGGTGCTGCTGCTCGTCGTGGCGATCCGGGCCACCTGAGGCGACTCGGGGCCACCTGCGGCTCAGGCCAGCCGCGTGACGTCGACCTCCACGGTCATCCTCGACGTGGCCGCACCCGAGTAGATGCCCGAGAGCGGCTTGACGTCCTGGTAGTCGCGACCGGTGGCCACCACGACGTAGCGGTCGCCGGGGTCGTGGTTGTTGGTGGGGTCGAAGGCGCGCCAGCCGTCGTCCCACCACTCCGCCCAGGCGTGCGACTCGGCGCGCACCGTGTCGCCGACGACGGGCTCGGCGTGGGGGTGGAAGTAGCCGGAGACGTAGCGGGCCGGGACGCCGATCGAGCGCAGGCCGCCGATCACCAGGTGGACCATGTCCTGGCAGACGCCGGCGCGCTGCTCCCACGCGAGCGCGGCCCGGGTCTGCACGTCGGTGGCGCCCTGGATGTAGTCGACCTCGCCGTGCACCAGCTCGCACACGCCGCGAGCCGCCTCGCCGGGCGTCGCGGCGTCCCGGGCCAGGGCGGCGACCCGCTGCGCGAACTCCTCCGGCGGCGCCACCAGGGGCCCCAGGGCGAGGAACTCGGTCCACCGGTCGGCGACCTCGCCCCCGCCGAGGTCGGCCCAGCCCAGCCTCGGCGCGCCGGCGGGCGGGCGGTTGGTGTGCACGGTGGACGACGCCGACACGGTCATCGACTCGTGCGGGTCGACGACCTCGAACGCCGTGACCTGGTTGCCGAAGTAGTCGCGGTAGTCGTAGGTCCACGGCGTCGGCGTCACCTCGACCCGGTTGTGGACCACGATCTGCTCGGGCGTGGTCACCGGCGTGAGTCGGGCCTGGTTGTACGACGCGACCGCCCTGCCGTCGTAGTCGAAGGACGTGGTGTGGACGACGCGCAGCTGCATGCTCATGCCCGGACCCCCTGCCAGGTCAGCGCCTCGGCGCCGGCGAAGTAGCGCCGGGTGACGGCCTCGGTGGCCAGCGCACAGGCTCGCTGCAGCCGCTCCATCTCGGCCGGCAGGTCGGCCATCACGTCGGAGAGCGAGCGGTACTCCAGCTCCGCGCGCATCCGGCCGAGCAGCCGCTGGGCCTCGTTCTCGAAGCCCGCGCGCGAGCCGGCCGCCTCGAGGTTGTCGAGGCACTGCTCGGCCCGGTTGAGCGAGAACACCACCGACCGGGGGAACCAGCGGTCGAGCAGCAGGAACTCGGCCGCACCCCGCTCGGTCTCGAGCCCCCGGTAGGTGCGCAGGAAGGCCTCGTAGGCGCCGCAGGCCCGCAGCGTGCCGGTCCACGGCGCCCCGCTGGCCGAGGCGATCGAGGCGCTGGCCACCAGCCGCGAGGTCATGTCGGCGCGCTCGACGCAGCGGCCGAGCATGAGGAAGTGCCAGCCCTCGTCACGGGTCATCGTCGCGTCGGCGGTGCCGTTCACCAGGGCCGCGCGCTCGCGCACCCACTGGAAGACGTGCGGGGCGCGCAGCGCGTGGAACTGCCCCGACGGGATCGCCCGGTAGGTGGTGTTGATCGCCTCCCACATCGTCGTCGAGAGCGTCTCGCGCGCCCGCCGGGCGCTCTCGCGGGCCGCGCCCAGGGCGGAGGCGATCGAGACCGTCGAAGCGGGGTCGTAGGCGAGCAGGTCGAGGATGAGCGCCACGTCGACGCGACCCTCGGGCTCGTCCTCGACCCCCATCACCGACAGCAGCTCGCGGCAGGTGGCCTCCTCGTCGATGGTGGCGTCCTCGAGGATCAGCTGGGTCTGCACGTCGAGGATCCGCGCGGTGTCCTCGGCGCGCTCGACGTAGCGACCGATCCAGAACATCGACTCCGCGATCCGGCTCAGCACGACGCCTCCCCTCCCGGACCCGCCGCCCGGCTCCGGCCCTGTTGCTGCTGTTGCTGCTGGTCGTGGTGGCTGGTGAGCTCGGCCAGTGCCGGCCCGACGTCCATCTCGGGCGCGGGCGGCGGCGGGGGAGCGGGAGCGGCCGGCGGTTCGGGCGTGGCGGCCCGGGGAGCCCCCGCCAGCACCCAGGTGTCCTTGGAGCCACCGCCGCGCGAGGAGTTGACGATCAGCTCACCCTCCGCGAGCGCGACCCGGGTCAGCCCGCCCGGCAGCACCCAGACCCGGTTGCCGTCGTTGACGGCGAACGGGCGCAGGTCGACGTGGCGCGGCCCCAACCGGCCGTCGACGAAGGTCGGCACCGTCGAGAGCTGCACGACGGGCTGGGCGATCCACGACCGCGGGTCGGCGAGCACCTTGGTGCGCAGCTCGTCGAGCTCGGCCCGGCTGGCCGCCGGCCCGATCACGATGCCCTTGCCGCCGGAGCCGTCCACCGGCTTGAGCACCAGCTCGTCGAGGCGGTCGAGCACCTCCTCGCGCGACTTCTCGTCGCCCATCCGCCAGGTGTCGACGTTGCGGATCACCGGGTCCTCGGCGAGGTAGTAGCGGATGATGTCGGGCAGGTAGGTGTAGACGAGCTTGTCGTCGGCGACGCCGTTGCCCACGGCGTTGGCGAGCGTCACGTTGCCCGCGCGCGCGGCGTCGATCATGCCGGGGCAGCCGAGCACGGAGTCGGCCCGGAAGTGCACGGGGTCGAGGAAGTCGTCGTCGACGCGGCGGTAGATGACGTGCACCGGCTCGCGGCCCTTGGTGGTGCGCATCATCACCCGGCCGCGCCGGCACTCGAGGTCGCGGCCCTCGACCAGCTCGACGCCCATCGTGCGGGCCAGCAGCGCGTGCTCGAAGTAGGCGCCGTTGTAGACGCCCGGGGTGAGCACGACGACGGTCGGGTCGGTGACGCCGGCCGGCGCGGCGGCGCGCAGCGCGGCCAGCAGCCGTTGGGGGTACGACGCCACCGGGCGGATCCGGTGGGCGGCGATGGTCTCGGGCAGCGCCGCCGAGATCGCCCGGCGGTTGGTGATCACGTAGGACACCCCCGACGGCACCCGCACGTTGTCCTCGAGCACCCGGAACTCGCCCGCGTCGTCGCGCACCAGGTCGATGCCGCTCACGTGCACGCGCACGCCGTTCGGCGGCCGGACGTTGGCGGCGGCCCGGTGGAAGTGGGACGACGAGGTCACGACCGAGCGCGGCACCACGCCGTCGTCGAAGACCTGGCCGGTGTCGTAGACGTCGGCCAGGAACGCCTCCAGCGCGCGCACCCGCTGCTGCACCCCGCGGTCGATCGTCGACCAGGTGTCGAGCTCGATGACCCGCGGCAGGATGTCGAGCGGGAAGGCCCGCTCCTCGCCGCCGATGTCGAAGGTCACGCCCTGGTCGAGGTAGCTGGCCTGCAGCGCCTCCACCCGGCCCACGAGGTCGGTGCTCGACATCCCCTCGAGCGACGCGCGCAGCCGCTGGTACGGCGGGCGAAGGTCGGTGCCGTCGAACATCTCGTCGTACGCCGGGCCCCGGGAGAGGTAGCCCTCGAACATGTTCATGGCCAGACCCTACGCACGCGGCGTGTCCGGATTGTTTCGGTCGGCTCCCCCTCAGGGGTGGGTCAGCACCTCGGCGCCGTCGGGGGTGACCAGCAGCGTGTGCTCGAACTGGGCGCTGCGCCGCAGGTCGTCGGTGACCACGGTCCAGCCGTCGTCCCACATCGTCCACTCGTGGGTGCCGAGGTTGAGCATCGGCTCGATCGTGAAGGTCATGCCGACCTCGATCAGGTCGTCGTAGGCGCCGGTGTCGTAGTGGGGGACGACGAGCCCGCTGTGGAAGACGGTGCCGATGCCGTGGCCGGTGAACTCGCGCACGACGCCGTAGCCGAACCGCTTGGCGTAGGACTCGATGACCCGGCCGATGACGTTGATCCGCCGACCCGGCTTGACCGCGCGGATGCCGCGCTCGAGGGCCTCGCGGGTGCGCTCGACCAGCAGCCGCGACTCCTCGTCGACGTCGCCGGCGAGGAAGGTGGCGTTGGTGTCGCCGTGCACGCCGTCGAGGTAGGCGGTGATGTCGATGTTGACGATGTCGCCGTCCTCGATCACCCGGCTGTCGGGGATCCCGTGGCAGACCACCTCGTTGACGCTCGAGCACAGCGACTTGGGGAAGCCGCGGTAGCCCAGCGTCGAGGGGTAGGCGCCGTGGTCGCAGAGGTACTCGTGGCCGATCCGGTCGAGCTTGTCGGTCGTCACGCCGGGGGCGACGTGGCTGCCCACCAGGTCGCGCGCCCGGGCCGCGAGCCGGCCAGCGGCGCGCATCCGCTCGATGGTCCCGGCGTCCTTGACCTCGCGGCCGGTGAACGGCTCCGGCGCCGGGCGGTCGACGTACTCGGGCCGTGGGACGGTCGCGGGCACGGGCCGCCGCGGCGAGATCGTGCCGGGTCGGACGGAGGGCGCGGCGGTGGTCACGGAGGTCAACGCTACGCGGCCCCGCGGGGAGTAGGTTCGCGCCATGAGCGAGTTCTGGTACTGCCTCAAGCACAAGACCGTCGAGGGTGAGGACGGCTGCCCGAACAAGGACCGGCTCGGTCCCTACTCCTCCGAGGCCGAGGCGTCCCGGGCGCTGGAGAAGGTCGAGGAGCGCAACGACGCCTGGGACCACGACCCGAACTGGAACGACGAGGACCTCGAGGACTGAGGCGGTGGCCCGCAACGCGAGGGCCGTCTCGCCGTGGCCGTTCGTCGGCATGGCCGGCATGGCCTCGGTGTTCTTCCTCTACGCCGCCAGCGGCCTGCTCGCGCCGTGGTGGGCGGTGGTGCTCCTCATGGTCGTGTGGGTGGTGCTCTTCGTGCTCGCCTGCACGTGGTGGACGCCCCACCCGACCCGGGTGGTGGTGCTCCCGGTGATCGCGGTGGTGCTGTGGTTCGGCGTGGTGACCCTGGGCGGCCTGTTCCTCGACTGGACGGCCTGACCCGCTGCGCTCGGCGCCGGCGTCAGCGCGGCGTCACCTTGAGCACGACGTCGCGGCCGCCGCCGTTGTCGGTGGTGACCAGCAGCGCGCCGCCGCGGGCCCGGCTCACCTGGCGGATCCGGCCGTACTGGCGCAGCGCCGCGGGGGTGCGGACCTTCCTGAGCGCACCGCGCGGGCCGAAGGTCAGGAACAGCACCCGCTGCGCCTTGAGCACGGCCACGGCGAGGGTGCCGTCGAGCGCGCCCCACTGGCGGCCGGCGACGAACGTGCCGCCCGAGGTGGCGAGCGTCGACGGGCCGGAGCGCCACCGGGCGGCCTGCTGGGGGCCGGGCAGCGACTGGTCGGTCATCGGCACCGACTCGTTGTAGCCCGGCACCGGGTGCCAGCCGTAGTCGCCGCCGCGACGCAGCAGGTTGACCTCGTCGTCGCGGTCGCTGCCCTGCTCGACCGACCAGAGGGTGCCGTCGGCGCGCTGGGCCAGACCCTGCACGTTGCGGTGGCCGTAGGTGAACAGGTAGCGGGTCCGCGGGTTGCTGCTGCCGATGAACGGGTTCGTGGGCCACGGGCGGCCGGTGAACCGGTCCAGGCGCAGGGTCTTGCCGCCCAGCGAGCCGAGGTCGCGAGGGTTGGTGCCGACGGCGGCGTCGCCGGTGCCGACCAGCAGCGAGCCGTCGCGGGCCACCAGCAGACGACAGCCGCCGTGGCGGCCCGAGGTGGCCGGGATGCCGGCGACCAGACGACGCTTGAACGTCGCCCGGGTCGCCTTCCTGTTCAGCCGCCAGGCGATCACCCGGACGTCGTGGTTGCCGCCGGCGAAACCGCCCTGGCAGGTGTAGAAGCGGCGGTTGCGGGCGAAGCCGGGGTCGACCTCGAGCCCCATCAGGCCGGTCTCGCCCGAGACCCAGACGCTGCTGCGGGGGAAGCGCACCGTGCGCGAGCGACCGTTCCTGACCACCGAGAGCCGGGCCTTCCGCTCGGTGACCAGCAGGCGGCCGTTGCCGATCGGCCGGACGTCCCAGGGATGGTCGAGCCCGCGGGCGACCGTGCGCACCACGAGCCGGGGCGCGGCCCGATCGGCGCTGGAGGCAGTAGGGGTGGCGGGCCGGTCGTGGGCGACGGCCGGGGCGGCCGGCGCGAGCAGGGCGAGGAGGGCGGCGGCGACGACGGGGGTGCGCATGCGCCACGGTACCCACGCGCGGCCCCCGT
Organism: Nocardioides sp. SYSU D00038; assembly: GCF_016924665.1. Lineage (GTDB taxonomy): Bacteria > Actinomycetota > Actinomycetes > Propionibacteriales > Nocardioidaceae > Nocardioides. Next base: position 30,899 of record NZ_JAFFJT010000034.1, on the reverse strand, counting down.
CGGTCCACGTCCGATCGGGTGGATCGATTCGCGGCAGACGGTCAGAAGGTGTGCTCGGGCCCCGGGAAGGTGCCGCCGCGCACGTCGTCGGCGTAGGCCCGGGCGGCTTCGAGGAGCACCCCGTGCAGGTCGGCGTACTGCTTGACGAACCTGGCCATCCGGCCGGTGCGCAGCCCGAACGCGTCCTGCCAGACCAGCACCTGCCCGTCGGTCTCGTTGCCCGCTCCGATGCCGATCGTCGGGATCGCGAGCTTGCGGGTCACCTCGCCGGCGACGTCGCCGGGCACCATCTCCATGACCACGGCGAACGCGCCGGCGTCCTGCACCGCCTCGGCGTCGGCCAGCACCCGGGCCGAGGTCTCGCCGCGGCCCTGCACGCGGTAGCCGCCGAGGGCGTGCTCGCTCTGCGGGGTGAAGCCGATGTGGGCCATCACCGGGATGCCGCCGCGGGTGAGCCGCTCGATCTGCGGCACCATCTCGACGCCGCCCTCGAGCTTGACGCAGTGGGCGCCGCCCTCCTTCATGAAGCGGGCAGCGGTGAGGTAGGCCTGCTCGGGCGAGGCCTGGTAGGAGCCGAACGGCAGGTCGCCGACCACGAGCGCACGACGGGTCGAGCGGCTGACGGCACGGGTCAGCGGGATCAGCTCGTCGACGGTCACCGGCAACGAGGTCTCGTTGCCGAACACGTTGTTGGAGGCGCTGTCGCCCACCAGCAGGACGTCGATGCCGGCCTCGTCGAAGGTCTGCGCGGCGTACTGCTCGTAGGCCGTCAGCATCGTGAACTTCTCGCCCCGCTCCTTCATCTCGCGGAGGTGGTGGGTGCGTACCTTGCGCACGGGGGCGCTCCCGCCGGCACCTGCGGCCGCCGGACCGGTGCCGTAGGGCGCGTGCTCCTCGGGGGTCGAGCCTTGGCTCATCGTCGAGCTCCGTTCGTCATCTCGCGGCTCCCGGATGGAGTCCACGGACCACGATCAGGCTATGCCCGGGTGGTGCCACCGGGCAGGGCCGCGGCCGTGGCGCTGGTCACGCCGTCCGGCCCGCGGCGACCGGCGAGCGTGACCACCAGCAGGCACAGCGCGACGGCGCCCATCGCCACCACCACGCCGGTGCGGCCGCCGCCCACCACCCCGAGCAGGTACGGCGCCGCGAAGCCGGCGTAGGTGAGCGCGTAGAAGACCGCCACGGTCGCCCCGCGCTCGTCGGGAGCCGAGAGCCGCTCGGTCTCGCGCAGCCCCGAGACCAGCACGCAGCCGTAGGCCGCGCCGAGCAGCGGCGCGGAGAGCAGCAGCGCCCAGCGCGTCTCCCAGGTGAGCGCACCGACGCCGGCGGCGAGGCCGAGCAGCGCGCAGACCAGGCCGGCCTGGCCGGCCAGCAGCGGCCGCCGGTCGTCGAGGCGGCGGGCGAGCGACTGCACGGCGACCCCGGAGCCCAGGGTCAGCCCGGTGAGCAGACCGGCGAAGGCGACCGCGCCGCGCTGCGACCCGCCGAGCTCGCCGGGCAGGTAGGCGAACGAGAGCGTGACGCAGCCGAAGACCCACGGTGCCGAGGGTGCGACCACCAGCAGGAACCGGCGGCCGCGGGTCACCGCCGGCACCCGCAGCAGCGAGCGACGCGGCGGGTCGAGCGGTCGTGGGCCGGGGGCGGGCAGCAGGAGCACCAGCGCGACGACCCCGAGCACCAGGTGGGGGAGGTAGGGCAGGGTCAGCGGCCACGGCGACCACTGGGAGACGAGCGCGGCCACCAGCGGGCCGAGCCCGAAGCCGGCGGACATGCAGATCGCCGCGCGGCGGGCCGCGGTGCCGGGGGCCTCGTCGACGGACAGGTCGGCCACCCAGGCGCTGGCGGCACCGAACACCACCCCCGAGCAGGCGCCGGCGAGCAGCCGGCCCACCGCGAGACCGGCGGTGGACTCGTGCGCCACCACCAGCAGCAGGGTCGCGACCGGCGAGAGCGCCACCGCCGGCAGCACGACGGCCCGCCGGCCCCAGCGGTCCGACGCCGCCCCGCCCACCAGCAACGCAGGCACCAGCCCGGCGGCGTAGACCCCCAGCAGGACGGCGCGCACCTGGGTCGACGTGCCGAGCTCGTCGCGGTAGGCGATCAGGAGGGAGGAGAACTGGTTGGCGCCCCACCCGACGGCGAACATCGCCAGGGCCACCCGCTGCCACGACCTCATGGGTCCACGCTAGGACGGCGACGCTTCAACCGCCGTTGAAGCGTCGTGGGACTACCGTCACACCCGTGACCGGAGAGTCCGACCTCGCCAGCCTGGGCGCCCTCGTGGGCGACCGGGTGCGCGCGGCCCTGCTGCTGCGCCTGCTCGACGGCGGCGCGACCACCGCCTCCGAGCTGGCGGCCGCCGCCGGGGCCTCGGCCTCGCTGACCAGCAGCCACCTGCGCCGCCTCCTCGAGGGCGGGCTCGTCTCGGTGACGACCTCCGGCCGGCACCGGCTCTACCGGCTGGCCGGGGTCGAGGTCGCCGAGATGCTCGAGGCGATGCAGCTGGTGGCCCCCGAGACACCGGTGACCTCGCTGCGCGGCGAGCGGTCGCGGCGACGGCTGCGGCGGGCCCGGCTCTGCTACGACCACCTCGCGGGCGTGCTCGGCACCGCGGTCACCGACGGGCTGGTCACCCGGGGCGCCGTCGTGCTCGCGGACGGTGCCGCGCTGGGGGAGCGGGCCGAGGAGGTGCTCGGCGAGGTGGGCCTCGACCTGGCGCCGCTGCGCGCCCGGGAGCGGCGGCTGCTGCGCGAGTGCACCGACTGGACCGAGCGGCGTCCCCACCTCGCCGGTGCGGTCGGCGCCGCGGTGGCGACCCGGATGATCGACAGCGCGTGGGTCGTCCGGCGCCCGGGCAGCCGCGGGCTCGACGTCACCGCCGACGGCGCGGCCGGGCTCGAGGAGTGGCTCGGGTTGCGGCTGCGCGACCTGGACGGGTGGCGCGAGACCGCGCCCGGCCTGGCCGGCTGACAGCCAGCTGATCCACCGTCGGGCCGACCGCTCAGGAGACCGCGGCGACCGCCGCCTCGAGGTCGGCGACCACGATCCTGGTCATGCCGAGCATCGCCTGCGAGGCGGCCGTGGCACGGACCGGGTCGGGATCGGAGACCAGCTCGTAGAGCCGCTGCGGGACCACCTGCCACGACAGCCCGAACCGGTCGGTGAGCCAGCCGCAGACCGACGTGCTGCCGCCGTCGGAGAGGCGCTCCCAGTAGTGGTCGACCTCGGCCTGGTCGCGGCAGAGCACCGAGAACGAGATCGACTCGCTGAACCCGGCGTGCGCCGGACCGCCGTTGATGCCGCGGAAGGTGAGCCCGTCGAGCGTGAACTCGCCGGCCATCACCCGCCCGGGCTCACCCGGGCCCGCGTCGGTGTAGCGCGCCAGGTGGCCGATCGACGAGCGCGGGAAGATCGCGGTGTAGAACTCCGCGGCCTCCTCGAGCTCGTGGTCGAACCACAGGCAGGGACTGATCGCACCGGAGAGGGTCATGCCGTGGAGACCGGCGCCGGGCCCCGGACTCATCGCGGTGACCGGTCGCTCGGGCTGGGGGCCACACCTACACTCGCGGCGTGGACTTCTACTCGGCGTACGCCCACGGGTTCGCGCGCGTGGCCGCCTGCACGCTGCCCGTCGCGATCGCCCAGCCCGCCGAGAACGCCCGCCGCGTGATCGAGCAGGCCCGCGCCTGCCACGACGACGCGGTCGCGGTGGCCGTCTTCCCCGAGCTCTGCCTCAGCGGCTACTCCATCGAGGACCTGCTGCTGCAGGACGTGCTGCTCGAGGGCGTGCTCGCGGCGGTCGAGGAGATCGTGGCCGCCTCCGCCGACCTGACGCCGGTGCTGGTGGTCGGCGCGCCGCTGGTGCACGGCACCCGGGTGCTCAACTGCGCGGTGGTCATCCACCGCGGTCAGGTGCTGGGCGTCGCGCCGAAGTCGTACCTGCCGACCTACCGGGAGTTCTACGAGCGCCGCTACTTCGCCCCGGGCGACGACCGGCACGGCTCGACGATCACCCTCAACGGCGTGGAGGTGCCGTTCGGTCCCGACCTGCTCTTCGACGCCACGGACGTGCCCGGGCTGGTGCTCCACGTCGAGGTGTGCGAGGACATGTGGGTGCCGGTGCCCCCGAGCGCCGAGGCCGCGCTCGCCGGCGCCACGGTGCTGGCCAACCTCTCGGGCAGCCCCATCACCGTCGGCCGCGCCGAGGACCGGCGGCTGCTGGTGCGATCGGCGTCGTCGAGGTGCCTGGCGGCGTACGTCTACGCCGCCGCGGGCCAGGGCGAGTCGACCACCGACCTGAGCTGGGACGGCCAGACGATGATCTACGAGATGGGCGAGCTGGTCGCCGAGACCGAGCGGTTCCCCGACGGCCCGCGCCGGGCGGTGGCCGACATCGACCTCGACCGGCTCCGGCTGGACCGGCTGCGCACCGGCACCTTCGACGACAACCGGCGAGCGCTCGACGTCGAGCTGCGCCGCATCGAGTTCGAGCTGTCGCCGCCCGCCGGCGACGTGGGCCTGCGGCGCAAGGTCGACCGGTTCCCGTTCGTGCCCGACGACCCCGAGCGGCTCGCCCTCGACTGCTACGAGGCCTACAACATCCAGGTCTCCGGGCTCGAGCAGCGGCTCCGCGCGATCGGCGACCCCAAGGTGGTGATCGGCGTCTCCGGCGGTCTCGACTCCACCCACGCGCTCATCGTCGCGGCCAACGCGATGGACCGGCTGGGCCGGCCGCGCAGCGACATCCTGGCCTTCACGCTGCCCGGGTTCGCCACCACCGAGGGCACCAAGAGCAACGCGATCGCGCTGATGGAGTCGCTCGGCACCACCCACGAGACCATCGACATCACCCCCGCGGCCCAGCAGATGCTCAGCGACCTCGGACACCCCTACTCGCGGGGCGAGGAGGTCTACGACGTCACCTTCGAGAACGTCCAGGCCGGGCTGCGCACCGACTACCTGTTCCGCGCCGCCAACCAGCGGGGCGGCATCGTGCTCGGCACCGGCGACCTCTCGGAGCTGGCGCTGGGCTGGTGCACCTACGGCGTCGGCGACCAGATGTCGCACTACACCGTCAACTCCGGCGTGCCGAAGACGTTCATCCAGCACCTCATCCGCTGGGTGATCAGCTCCGAGCAGCTCGAGGCCGACACCAACGAGGTGCTGCAGCGGATCCTCGACCAGGAGATCTCGCCCGAGCTGGTGCCGGCCCGCGAGGACGAGCGCCCGCAGTCGACCGAGGACAGCGTCGGCCCCTACGCCCTCCAGGACTTCACCCTCTTCCAGGTGCTCCGCTACGGCATGCGGCCGAGCCGGATAGCGTTCCTGGCCTGGCACGCCTGGCACGACGCCGACGAGGGGGAGTGGCCGCCCGGGTTCCCCGAGGAACGGCGCACGTCGTACGACCTGGCCGAGGTGCGGGGCTGGCTCGAGGTCTTCGTGAAGCGGTTCTTCGCCAGCCAGTTCAAGCGCTCGGCGCTGCCCAACGGTCCCAAGGTCAGCGCCGGCGGCACCATGTCGCCGCGCGGTGACTGGCGGATGCCGTCGGACGCCTCGCCCGCCGCGTGGCTGGCCGAGCTGGAGCGCGTCCCGACGTCGTGACCTCAGGTCATACCCGCTGCCGGTCGCGGCCTTTGCCCGGCCTTAGCGCCGGGATGGGGCGCGGTTAGGCGCCCCGCGACGAGAGTCCTGCGTGTCACCAACCCGACACGGAGGAGAACCATGAAGAAGGCACTGCTCGCCCTGGCCGCCCTGGTCGTCGTCGCCGCGGTCGGCATCGGCATCTGGATCGCCGTCGGCGACGACGAGGGCGACACCGTCACCGGCGCCTGCGGCAGCGCCCGCTCCTACTCGCTGGAAGGCGAGAGCGAGGACGGCGGCTACGAGGTCACCTTCGAGGTGCAGTCGGCCGCCCCCGGCGAGAGCTGGCAGGTCGCGATCGAGCAGGACGGCGAGCCGCTGGTCGAGGGCACCCGCCAGACCGACGAGGACGCCGAGCTCGACGTCGACGCGCGGGCCGACGCCGACGGCGGCGAGATCACCGCCACCGCCACCCCCGAGGACGGCGAGGCCTGCACCGCCACGCTGGAGCCCTGACGGCGACAGCGGCGGGTGCCTGCGGAAAACGGAGTGCCGACTGTCGGCGGCCACCCCTAGGTTGGAGTCCGTGACATCGACACCAGCCATCGAGGCCGAGAACCTGGTCAAGCACTTCGGCGACAAGGTGGCCGTCGACGGCGTGAGCTTCTCCGTCCCGCAGGGCACCGTGCTGGGCCTGCTGGGCCCCAACGGCGCCGGCAAGACGACCACCGTGCGGATGATGACCACCCTCACCCGCCCCACCAGCGGCACCGCCCGGGTGGCGGGCCACGACGTGGTCGTCGACCCCAAGGGCGTGCGGCGCAGCATGGGCCTGACCGGCCAGGCGGCCACGGTCGACGAGCTGCTCACGGGTCGGGAGAACCTCCGGCTGATCGGCGGCCTCTACGGCCTGTCGCCGTCGTACCTCAAGCGGGCCGGCGACGACCTGCTGGAGCGGTTCTCCCTCACCGACGCCGCCGACCGCGTGGTCAAGACCTACTCCGGCGGCATGCGTCGGCGGCTCGACCTCGCGGTCAGCCTGGTCGCGATCCCGCCCGTGCTGTTCCTCGACGAGCCGACCACCGGCCTCGACCCTCGCAGCCGGGTCGAGCTGTGGGACGTGCTGCGCGGGCTGGTCCGCGAGGGCACCACGCTGCTGCTGACGACGCAGTACCTCGAGGAGGCCGACCAGCTCGCCGACAACATCGTGGTCATCGACCGCGGCAAGGTGATCGAGCGCGGCACCGCCCTGGAGCTGAAGAACCGCTCCGGCCAGGCCGCCGTCGTCGTCACCGTCTCCAACGGCGGGGACCTGCCGCGCGCGGAGGCACTGCTGCGCGAGGTGGTCGACGAGGTGCACGTCGACGAGGGCGCCCGCCAGCTGACCGCGCCGGCCGACGGCCTGCGCGCGATGACCCGGATCGCCGGCATCTTCGACGACAGCGACATCGAGCTCGACGACCTCGGGCTCAAGCGACCCAGCCTCGACGACGTGTTCCTGCGCCTCACCGGGCACCGCGCCGAGGACACCACCGAGACCGACGAGGAGGTGGTCCTGTGACCGCCGGCACCGAGCCGACCACGACCCAGCGGCCCGCCATCGAGCGACCCGAGATCCACGACACCGGCCTGCTGCGGCAGTCGCTGACGATCGTGCGGCGCAACCTGATCCACATCAAGCGGATGCCGGAGATGCTGCTCGACGTCACCATCCAGCCGGTGATGTTCGTGCTGCTGTTCGCGTTCGTGTTCGGCGGCTCGATCGCCGTGCAGGGCTCGGCGGAGGGCTACCGCGAGTGGCTGCTGGCCGGGATCATGGGCCAGACGATCGCGTTCGCGTCGTTCATCGTGGCCGTCGGGCTCACCTCCGACATCGACAAGGGCATCGTCGACCGGATGCGGTCGCTGCCGATCAACCCCGCCGCCGTGCTGGTCGGGCGCAGCATCTCCAGCCTGATGCACTCCAGCATCGGCATCGTGATCATGTCGCTGACCGGCCTGCTCATCGGCTGGCGGATCCGCGACGGCATCCTCGAGGCCGCGCTCGCCTACCTGCTGCTGCTCCTGTGGGGCTTCGCGATGATCTGGCTCGGCATCCTCGTCGGCTCCAGCATGCGCTCGGTCGAGGCGGTCAACGGGCTGATGTTCGCCACGATGTTCCCGATCACGTTCCTGGCCAACACGTTCGCCCCGGCCGAGAACATGCCGACCGCCCTGCGCGCGGTCGCCGAGTGGAATCCGTTGTCCTCACTTGTGCAAGCCGTCCGCGAGCTCTGGGGCAACACGCCACCGGTGGGCAGCGACGCCGCCCTGCCCCTGCAGCACCCCGTCCTCAGCACGATCATCTGGACCGTGGGGCTGACGGCCATCCTGGCGCCGCTCGCGCTGCGGGCGTTCCAGCGTCGTACCGCGACCTGAGGCGCCCGGGTCGACGTGGTCCGGCGGGTCCGCGGGCAGCGGTGAGCACGCCCCGGAATGGGCTACACGTTCGGGGGCTCACACACCGCTACTCGGCGAGTCCGCGGGGCGGCGGTGAGCACGCCCCCGAATGGGCTGCACGTTCGGGGGCTCACACACCGCTACTCGGCTGCTCGGTGCGGGCGGTGCTCTTCGCGCCCCCGACGCAGCTCAGGCGGCGGGTTGGTGCGTGCGTCCGACCTGGCGGAGGGGGTGCCGCTGCCTGAGCAGGACGACGACCGGCCCGACGACGGGCAGCATGACGAGACCGAGCAAGGTGAGGAGCAGGGCCAAGGGGGCCCGGGGAAGCGTCACGCGGCCCCGGAGAAGCTGGACGACGACCACCGCGAGCAGGACCAGGTGCAGCAGGGCCAGGCCGCTGAGCAGCAGCTCCGCCGGACCGGGCGACAGCGTGGTGAGCTCGTGATTCGTCTCTGACATGACGCTGACTATGGGTGCTCGACCGGGGACCCGGCAATACTCGGGCGTGAGGAGCAAGGAGTGAGCGGTGGCTGTGAGCACGCTGACCATCCACGTCGACAGGTCGATCTCCAACTACCCGAAGGTGATCCTGCTGATCGACGGCGTCGAGCGCCTCACGTCCACGGGCGACGACGAGGCGAGCGATCCCGCCGACATCCTCGACACCGGAGCACTCCTGCCCACGGATCCGCCGCGGCGGGTCGCGTTCTACGGATGCGGGTGCGGAACCTTCGGCTGCTCCAACGTCACCGGGCTCGTCGTCCAGTCCGGAGATCTCGTCCGGTGGACCGACTTCCTCTCGCTGACCGGCGCGTACGCCTCGGCCCTCCCGGATCCTGAGGACGGACCCGACCCGGCAATCGGGTTCGACACTGATCTGCCGCCGAAGCGGCACGCCCTGCCGACCTTCACCTTCGACCGCGAGCAGTACCTCAACGCCGTCCGTGCGGCCATGGCGGACCGGAGCTGGGAGACGCGACCGCGGGCCGTGGTCCGACACCTGAGGGCGTTGCAGCCGGGGACCCATCCCTGGGCGACGCTCACCGGCGAGAGCATCACCGTCCACCACACCGTCGATGGCATGGCCTGGTCGACCGATCTGCCGCTGCCGCCCGGTCGGCCGAGCCAGCTGGCCGAGAGCCTGGCCGCGCTGCTCGACCAGGGTCTCGATCCGCGACGGATCGCGGCCGAGCGCCTGTGGCGGTGACCCTGTCGTTCCCGAATGTGCGGGGGAGCGGTGAGCACGCCGCAGAACGGGCTGCCCAAACCGGGGCTGACTCACCGCTGCCCGGGGCGGCGCGGGGGAGCGGTGAGCACGCCGCGGAACGGGCTGCCCAGATCGGGGCTGACTCACCGCTGCCCGGGACAGCGGTCACGCATCCCGCCGGTCAGGTCAACAGTCGCCACACGCCCTCCGACACCACCTCGACCGTGCCGTCGACGACCGTGAGCGCCGTCTGGTCGTCGATGACATAGGCGGGGCCGGAGATGCCGGCGGCCCACTCCTCCGCCTCGGCCATGGTGTTGCCGGGTTGGCCCTCCGGGGCGAGGTGGGGGCAGATCGAGAAGTCGACGACGCCCAGCGTGCGGTCGTCGCCGTTCGGTGGCCGCCACTGGATGAAGTCCTCGCCGACCTCGGAAGTCATCACCATGCTCCCGGCGCTCAGTCCCACCCAGACCGTGTCGGTGAGCGACGGAACCAGGTCGGCGAGCCCGGACTCCCGCATCCAGTGGCACAGGTAGAGCACGTCGCCGCCCGCCACCAGCAGGGCGTCGGTCTCCCGGACCAACGGGACCCAGCGCTCCTCGTCGATGCTGGGCAGGGCGGTGAGCTCCAGGACGCCCATCGACCCCCAGCCCAGGCCGACCATGGGCAGCTCAGACGTACCGCTGATGAACTTCCACACCCGCTCGCCCGGGCCCACCCACGGGTGGCCGTACTGGGCCGTGGGGATGCAGAGGGCGCTGGCCTCGGAGATCGGCTTGCCCAGCAACTCCACGAGCGCCTCGCGGATGCTGGCGTTGCTGACGCCCGCGGACGTGAGCAGCAGCCTCACGGTGGTCTCCCGGTTCGATCGCAGGTGTGGGTGTGTGGGAACTGTCGACCCGGTGCGGCCGCGGGACTCATCGCCGCTGCCCGGACCCGTCAGTCCGCCGGGCCCAGGTGTACGGCGACCCGGGCGCCACCGAGGGGGGAGCGACCGAGGTCGAGCGAGCCTCCGGTGGCGCGGGCGGTGCCGTCGACGATGGCCAGGCCCAGGCCGGTGGAGCCCGCGCCGGAGGAGCCACGCCCTGCGGCGTTGAGGTCGGGAGGGAAGCCCGGGCCGCCGTCCTCGACGATGAGCAGCAGACCACCGCCCGGGCGGTCGGAGAGTGTGACCGCAAGGGGCGCGGTGTCGGGGGTGTGGGTGAAGACGTTGTCGAGGAGCACGTCGAGCAGCGCCTCGAGGTCCTCGGCGGAGGCACGCACCGGGCGCGGACCGGTGGTGCCGTCGTGCAGCGTGAGGGGGCGGCCGGTGTCGTCGGCGAGCGGCCGCCAGAACTCGGTGCGCGCGGTCAGCACGGCGACGCCGTCGACGTTCGCGACCAGACCCTCGCGCTCGGAGCGCCGGGCCTCGCGGACGACACGGTCGACCATGGAGACCAGCTCGTCGAGGTCGGCGCCGAGGCGCTCGCGGTCGCGGGGGTCGGCGAGGCCGTCGACGCGCAGCCGCAGCGCGGTGATCGGCGTGCGCAGCCGGTGGGAGAGGTCGGAGACCCCGGCGCGCTCGCGGGCCAGCAGCACCTCGATCCGCTCCACCAGCCGGTTCATCGCGGCGGCGAGCTCCTGCACCTCCGGCGGGCCGGCGGGGTCGACGGGCCCCGGACGGTCGCGGTCGCCCAGCCGCTGGGTGTACGACGCCAGCGCGCGCACCGGCCGCACGAACGACTGACCCAGCCGGTCGGCCAGCACCAGCGCGCCCACCAGCAGCGCGAGCCCCAGCGCGAGCAGCACCACCCAGCTGCGGACGATGGCCGACTCCAGCCCCGGGGCGTGCACGAAGATCCGGACGACCGGGGTGCGCTCGGCGGCCGGGGTGCCGGCGCCGAGCGAGACCGGCACCAGCACCATCGCGCCGCCGTCGACGTCGTCGACCCGGGCCTGGCCGGTGGCGCGCGCCTCGGCGACGCGGGCGTCCTCGCCGGGATCGGGCCCGACCGCCAGGCCGTCGGGGTGCAGCGCCGAGGGCGGGTAGAGCACCGTGGTCTGCACCTCGTCGTCGGCGCGGTTGATCCGGTCGACGTAGCGGCTCACGGCGCCGTGGTCGCCGGCGGAGACGATCGTCTCGGTGGCCTGCACCTCCAGCGCAGCGCGCGAGAGCCGGTCCTCGAGGGCGTAGCTGCGCAGCAGCACCGCCATCGGCACCAGCATCGCCAGCAGCACCATCGTGACCGCCGCGGCGACGGTGAGGATCAGGCTGCGCCGCACCGGCTACGCCTCGTCCGGGGCCACCAGGCGGACGCCGACGCCGCGGACCGTGTGGAGGTAGCGCGGCTCGGCCGCCGACTCGCCCAGCTTGCGCCGCAGCCACGACAGGTGCACGTCGACGGTCTTGTCGGAGCCGCCCCAGGGCTGGTGCCAGACCTCGGTGAGCAGCTCCTTCTTGGTCACCACCTCGCCCGGCCGCTCGGCCAGGTGGCGGAGCAGGTCGAACTCGCGGGGGCTCAGGTCGAGCGCGGCGCCGGCGAGCGTCGTACGGCGGGCGGCGACGTCGACCTCGAGGCCGCCGACCACCAGCACCGGCTGTCGCGCCCTCGCGCCGCCGCCGGCCCGGCGGATCACCGCGCGGATCCGGGCCTCGAGCTGGTCGGTCGTGTACGGCTTGACGACGTAGTCGTCGGCGCCGGCGTCGAGGCACGCCACCAGCGTGGGGTCGTCGTCGCGCGCGGTCGCCACTATCACCGGCACGTCACTGACCGCCCGCAGCATCGACAGCACCTGCGTGCCGTCGACGTCGGGCAGCCCGAGGTCGAGGATCACCAGGTCGGGCCGGAGCTCGACGGCCATCGACAGCCCCTCTATCCCGGTGCTCGCCGCCGAGACCGCGTGGCCCCGCTCGCCGAGGGAGCGCATCAGCAACGGCCGGATGCGGGCATCGTCCTCGATGATCAGGAGCTGGGGCACGCCACGAAACTAGCCGCTGCCGGGCTCCGGAAGGCCCTGCCGGACCAGCCTTAGCCGTCCCTTAACCCCCGGCTGGGGCCGCGACAGCGCGGCGGGGGTCAGGATGGGGACGTGAAGCGGATGGTGGGCTGGGGCGTGGCCTGGACGGTCGCCGCCGTGCTGGCCGTCGTGATCGGCGTCGTGGCCGTGTCCTCGGTGGGCGCCAGCATCCGTGGGCGCGGACCCCTCGGCGACAACGAGGCGATCCGCCAGGCCGAGCTCAGCGACCGCTCGCCGTCGACCGTCGCCCCCACCGAGGCGGCCGAGCGGCGCGAGATCGCCGAGGAGTTCGGCGTGCTGGTGGTGGAGTGTCGCGGCACGCTGGCGTACGGCGTCGAGGCTCGACCCGACGCCGCGGCCGGCTGGCGGGTCGTGAGCTACGAGCGCGGCCCGGACGACGACGTCGACGCGGTCTTCGCCAACCGGGGCCGCTCGATCGACATCGAGGTCTTCTGCAACCGCGGGGTCCCGACCGTCGCCGAGGTCGAGCTGAACGAGCTACCCGAGGACTGAGCGCCGGCCCCGCGGTGGTTGAGGCTGCGACGCCTGTCTCGAAACCCGGTGTGACGAGAGCCCTCCGGTTCCCGGGGGAGGGCGTTCGGCCGGCGGGGGCTTCGAGGCTCGCTTCGCTTGCACCTCAACCAGCGGTGGGCCACCGGTGGTCGAGGAAGGACGAAGTCCTGTCTCGAGACCCGGTGAGACGACAGCCCTCCCGTTCCCACCGGAGGGCGTTCGGCCGTCTGGGGTCTCGACGGGCGCTCCTCGCTGGGGCTCGTCGCTGCTCGACCACCGGCGGGGGACCGGCGCGGCCACCGGCGGGGCACGCCCTAGGCTGGCGCCATGGGCAAGCAGGAAGACTACGTGCTCCGGGCGCTCGAGGAGCGGGACGTCCGGTTCGTGCGGCTGTGGTTCACCGACGTGCTGGGCTTCCTCAAGTCGGTGGCGGTGGCGCCGGCCGAGCTGGAGGGGGCGTTCGCGGAGGGGATCGGGTTCGACGGCTCGGCGATCGAGGGGTTCGCGCGGGTCTTCGAGTCCGACATGCTCGCCAAGCCCGACCCGGCGACGTTCCAGATCCTGCCCTGGCGGGGCGAGGGGCCGGCGACCGCGCGGATGTTCTGCGACATCGTGATGCCCGACGGGTCGCCGTCGTACGCCGACCCGCGCCACGTGCTCAAGCGCACGCTGGGCGCGGCGGCCGACAAGGGGTTCACCTTCTACACCCACCCCGAGATCGAGTTCTACCTCTTCAAGGACGCGCCGCAGGACGGCGCCGAGCCGGTGCCGGTCGACCGCAGCGGCTACTTCGACCACACCGCCCAGTCGATGGGCGCCGACTTCCGCCGCGAGGCGATCACGATGCTCGAGGCGATGAGCATCTCGGTGGAGTTCAGCCACCACGAGGCCGGGCCGGGGCAGCAGGAGATCGACCTGCGCTACGCCGACGCGCTCTCGACGGCCGACAACATCATGACGTTCCGCACGGTGATCCGCGAGGTGGCGCTGAGCCAGGGGATTTGGGCCAGCTTCATGCCCAAGCCGTTCACCACCCACCCCGGTTCGGGCATGCACACCCACGTGTCGCTCTTCGAGGGCGACCAGAACGCCTTCTACGAGGCCGGCGCGGAGTACCAGCTCTCGACCACCGGGCGGCAGTTCATCGCCGGGGTGCTCGCCCACGCCCCCGAGATCAGCGTGGTCACCAACCAGTGGGTCAACTCCTACAAGCGGATGATGGTGGGCGGCGAGGCGCCGTCGTACATCTGCTGGGGCCACAACAACCGCTCAGCCATGGTGCGGGTGCCGATGTACAAGCCCAACAAGGGGCAGTCGACCCGCGTCGAGATCCGCACCATCGACGCCGCCTGCAACCCCTACCTCGCGTACGCCGTGGTGCTGGCCGCCGGGATGAAGGGCATCGAGAACGGCCTGGAGCTCCCGCGCGAGGCCGAGGACGACGTCTGGTCGCTGACCGAGCGCGAGCGGCAGAGCCTCGGCATCGAGCCGCTGCCCAAGAGCCTCAACGAGGCCATCGCGATCGCCGAGGGCTCCGAGCTCCTCGCCGAGACGCTGGGCGAGCACGTCTACGACTTCTTCCTGCGCAACAAGCGGGTCGAGTGGGACGAGTACCGCGGCCAGGTCTCGGCCTTCGAGCGCGACCGGATGCTGCCGGTCATCTGACCGCGGACCAGGGGACCAGCGCCGTGGGCTACACCGACGACCGGGTGCGGCGGCTGACGATCGCGCTCGGCGTCGCCGGTGCGCTCGGGCTGACGGTGCTGGTGCTGGCGCTCGCCGCCGTGCAGCGCACCGGCGACCTGGTCACCGCCGACGTCGTGGTGGGCAGCACCGGCGCCGTCGTGCTGCTGGCGACCGGTGCCGCGATCGCCGTCGTACGTCGCCGGCTGCCGGTCGGGCGCCGGGTCGCCAGCGGCGCCGGCGCGCTCACCTCGCTCGGCGGGTTGCTGCTCGCGGCGAGCCCGCTGGGCCTGCTCATGGTGCTGGTCGGCCTCGGCGTGCTGGCGCTCGCGCTGCTCGCGGACGAGCCGCAGGAGGGCTGATGCGGCCGGCCACCACCAAGGGCGCGCTGATCCGGCTCGGGTTCCTCGACCCGGATGCCTCGCTCGAGGCGCTGGCCGGACTGGGCCCGGTGGCCGACTCGCTGCTCGCCATGCTGGGCCGCACGGCCGACCCCGGCGCCGCCGTGGCCGGGCTGCTCCGCCTGGCCGAGGCGGCCGACGACCGCGACGACCTGCTGCGCGCGCTCGAGGACGACGAGGGCACCGCGATGCGGCTGCTCTCGGTGCTCGGTGCGAGCGAGGCGCTGGCGCTCCACCTGGCCCGCCACCCCGACCACTGGCGCGAGCTCACCGACCCCACCCTGGGCTCGACCCGGCCCGCGGCGTTCGCCCTGCGCGAGGACCTGCTGCGCGCCGTCGGTGCCGCCCCCCAGGACGCCGAACCGGTGGCGACGCTTCCCGATGCCGAGGCGGTCGACGCGATGCGCGTGGAGTACCGGCGGCTGCTGCTGCGGCTGGCCGCCCGCGACCTGTCCCACTGCCTCGGCGTCGACGACGTGGCCGCCGAGCTCTCCGACCTCGCGGCCGCCACCCTCGAGGCCGGCCTCGCCGTCGCCCGGCAGCGCGTGGGCGAGGCGGCCTCCGACGTGCGGCTCGCCGTGATCGCGATGGGCAAGTGCGGCGGGCACGAGCTCAACTACGTGTCCGACGTCGACGTCGTGTTCGTCCACGAGCCGCGCCACGACGACGTCGACCCCACCGCCGCGCTGCGCACCGCCAACCAGCTCGCCAGCCACCTGATCCAGGTCTGCTCCGACCAGACGGGGGAGGGCACGATCTGGCCGGTCGACGCCAACCTGCGACCGGAGGGCGCGCACGGTCCGCTGGTGCGGACGCTGGCCAGCCACCAGGGCTACTACGAGCGCTGGGCCAAGACCTGGGAGTTCCAAGCCCTGCTCAAGGCCCGGCCGGTGGCCGGCGACCTCGCTCTCGGGCGGGCGTACGTCGACATGGTCTCGCCGATGGTGTGGCGCGCCGCCGAGCGCGACGGGTTCGTCGAGGACACCCAGGCCATGCGGCGACGGGTGGTCGAGCACATCCCGGCCCGCGACGCGGAGCGCCAGCTCAAGCTCGGCTCGGGCGGGCTGCGCGACGTGGAGTTCGCCGTCCAGCTGCTCCAGCTCGTGCACGGCCGCGCCGACGAGCGCATCCGTCCGCCGACGACGCTGAGCGCGCTGGCCGAGCTCACCCGGGGCGGCTACGTCGGCCGGGAGGACGGCGAGGCGCTGCACGAGGCCTACTGGTTCCTGCGCACCCTCGAGCACCGGCTCCAGCTGCACCGGCTGCGCCGACTCCACGTCGTGCCCGACGACGAGCCGTCGTTGCGGCGGCTCGGCCGGAGCATGGGGTTCACGAAGGAGCCGCACGTCCAGCTCGACCGGGCCTGGCAGCACCACCGCCGCGAGGTGCGCCGGCTGCACCAGAAGCTCTTCTACCGTCCGCTGCTCCAGGCCGTCGCCCAGCTGCCCGGCTCCGAGGCACGGCTCTCGCTCGAGGCCGCCGGCGACCGGCTGGCCGCCCTCGGCTTCGCCGACCCGCGCGCCGCGCTGCGCCACCTCGAGGCGCTCACCACCGGCGTCAGCCGCACCGCCAACATCCAGCGCAGCCTGCTGCCGGCGATGCTGCAGTGGTTCGCCGAGTCGCCCGACCCCGACGCCGGCCTGTTCGGGTTCCGCCGGATCAGCGAGGCCCTCGGCGACAGCCCGTGGTACCTGCGCACGCTGCGCGACGAGGGCGAGGTCGCCTCGCGGCTGGCCTACCTGCTCGGCACCTCCCGCTACGCGACCACGCTGCTGGAGAGCGAGCCGGCCGGCGTGCGGATGCTGGGCGAGGACCTCGCCCCGCTGCCGGCCGAGCAGCTGACCGAGGAGATGCTCTCGGCCGCCGGCCGCCGGGCCGATCCCGAGAAGGCGGTCCGGGCCGTGCGCGCCGTACGCCGCCGCGAGCTGCTGCGGATCGCGGCGGGCGACCTGCTCGGCCTCACAGACGTCGCCGACGTCGGCTCCGGGCTGTCGCGGCTCACCGACGCCACGCTGGAGGCGGCCCTCGCCGCGGCCGGGGTGGCGGTCCGGGCGAGCCGCGGGCTGGAGTCCGCGCCCACCCGGATGGCGATCGTCGCGATGGGTCGCTACGGCGGGTTCGAGCTGTCCTACGGCTCCGACGCCGACGTGCTGTTCGTCCACGAGCCCGAGGCGGGCGTCGACCAGCACGACGCGGCGTCGTACGCCCAGGCGGTGGCCAACGAGCTGCGCCGGCTGCTGGCGCTGCCCGGCACCGACCCGCCGCTGGAGGTCGACGCCGACCTCCGCCCCGAGGGACGGCAGGGCCCGCTGGTGCGCAGCCTCGACTCCTACGCCGCCTACTACGCGAAGTGGTCGAAGGTGTGGGAGGCGCAGGCGCTGCTGCGCGCCGACGCGGTGGTGGGCGACGAGGGGGTGCGCCGCCGGTTCACCGAGCTGATCGACCCGCTGCGCTTCCCCGAGGAGGGGCTGGCCGGCGACGACGTCCTCGAGGTGCGCCGGATCAAGGCGCGCGTCGACGAGGAGCGGCTGCCCCGCGGTGCCGACCCGCGCTCCCACCTCAAGCTGGGGCGTGGCGGGCTGGCCGACATCGAGTGGACCGTGCAGCTGCTCCAGATGCAGCACGCCGGGCGGGTGCCGGGCCTGCGCACGTCGCGCACCCTCGAGGCACTCGAGGCAGCCCGCGAGGCCGGGCTGGTCGATGCCGCCGACGCCGAGGAGCTCGCGCGGAGCTGGCGGACCACCAGCCGGGTGCGCAACGCGATCACGCTGGTGCGCGGCCGGGCCAGCGACCAGTTCCCCCACGACACCCGGGAGCGGGCGGCGGTGGCGTCGGTGCTCGGCTACCCCGCGGGGTCGACCGACGAGATGGTCAACGACCAGCTGCGCACCATGCGGCGCGCGCACGCCGTGGTGGAGCGGATCTTCTGGGACGACTGACCCCGCTTCGTCGCCCGGCGGGTTGCCGCGGCGCCGGACGGGGAAGCGGAGGGCATGTACTTCGACAACCGGCCGTGCGAGCAGTGCGGCGCCGAGGTGGAGCTCAAGCCGCACGAGACGCTCGAGGTCAACGAGCCCGACTCCACCATCGACGAGCGGGTCTGCACCAACCCCGACTGCGAGACCAACCGGGCCGGCCGGGCCGCCGACGCGCCCAAGCCCTGAGCCGGACGGTCCCGGCTCAAAGACCTGGCAGCTGGTGCACCAGCCCCTGCACGAGGTCGTACGTAGCCCGGTCGGCCGCCCCGACCAGTCCGCGCGGCTCCGGCTGCTGCGGCTGGTAGGGCCGGCCGTCGAAGGTGCCGAGGTAGCCGCCCGCCTCGCTGAGCAGCAGCGCGCCCGGCGCGTGGTCCCAGGGCTTGGTGCCGCCGTAGAGGACGAAGTCGGCCTCGCCCTCCACGAGCTTGGGGTAGTCGACCCCGCAGCAGACCCAGGTCAGGTCGAGGGCGCGCAGGGTGCCGAGCGCCCGGCCCAGCCAGCTGCGCCGCGAGGTCACCCCGCGCAGGTCCTCCCCGAGCGGGGGCCGGACCAGCCGCTCGCCGTCGCGGTAGGCGCCGGCGCCGCGCTCGGCGACGTACGCCACCCGGTGCTGCGGCTGCCAGATCCACGACCGCACCACCTCGCCGCCCACGAGCTCCGCCGCCATCACCGCGTGGTCGGGGGAACCGGCGACGAAGTTGCGGGTGCCGTCGACGGGGTCGACGGTGAAGGCGTGCTGGGCGGCCCGGAACCGCCCGAGCAGGGCCGGGTCGCCCGCCGTCGCCTCCTCGCCCAGCACCAGGGCGTCGGGGTGGGCGGCCGAGAGCGCGCGGGTGATGAGCACCTCGGCCTCCCGGTCCGCGACCGTGACGAGGTCGCCGGGCCGCTTCTCCATCACCTGGCCCTCGGCCAGCGCCCGGAACCGGGGGTCGATGACCTCCTCGGCGACGTCGCGGAGCAGGGCCAGCACCTCGTCGGTCTCCACACGGTCACGCTATCGACCCGCCCACTAGGGTCTGACCATGGCTACCGACAGCACCCGTGAGAAGGCTTCGACCCTGCTCGGCCTCCACCGCGACCCCCAGCTGCTGACCGTCGTCAACGTCTGGGACGTCGTAAGCGCGACCGCGGTCGCCGCGGTCGACGGCACCACGGCGCTGGCGACCGCCAGCCACTCGATCGCGGCGTCGTTCGGCTACGAGGACGGCGAGCAGATCCCGGTCGACCTGATGCTCGAGCAGGTAGGGCGGATCGCCGCCGCCGTCGACCTCCCCGTGACCGCCGACCTCGAGGGCGGCTACGGCGACGCGCCGGGCACCATCCGCCGGGCCATCGGCCTGGGCGTGGTCGGCGCCAACATCGAGGACCAGATGAAGCCGTTGCCCGAGGCGGTCGCGCAGGTCGAGGCGATCATGAAGGTCGCCGAGGAGGAGGGCGTCGACTTCTGCCTCAACGCCCGCACCGACGCCTTCGTCCTGGGCAAGGAGCGCGACCGCGGCGAGGTGCTCGCCGACGCGATCGAGCGCGGGACGGCGTACCTCGAGGCGGGCGCGCCCACGGTCTTCGTGCCGGCGATCCTCACCGAGGAGGAGGTGCTGGCCCTCGTCGACGCCTTCGGCCCCCAGCGCCTCACCACCATCGGCATCCCCGGCACCCCGAGCCTGGCCTGGCAGCAGGAGCACGGCGTCGCCCGGGTCTCCTACGGCCCGATGAGTCAGAACGTCGCCCTCACCGCCCTTCAGGAGCTCGTCGAGGACGTCCACCGGGGTGGCGGCGTCCCCTCGACCATGCGGATCCTCAACTGACCGCTGGTCGAGCAGCGAGCGCCAGCGAGCGTCGTCGAGACCCGGTGAGCCGAGAGTCCTCCCTGTACCGGGCGACTCCGCGGACGGGGCTGGGCGGGGGCTGACTGCGGCTTGTGCGATCCGGCGGGGCGGGTGGCTGTTGATGGGTGGGGTGCGGGGCGCCGCGCGTGGTGGGGCACTGCGGCTGCTGCGCGCCGGACGTCGTTCGGCACTCGTTGCCGTGTCGCCGGACGCTGCCCTGCGGTTCCCCAGGTAGTCAGCGGCGCCACGCCGCCGTTGACGGGCGTACCGCTGGTCGAGCAGCGGTACGCCAGCGAGCGTCGTCGAGACCCGGTGAGACGAAGGCCCTCCCATCCCCACTGATGGGCGTTCGGCCGGCGGGGGTTTCGAGACAGTCGCTAGCGCGACTTCCTCAACCACCGGTGGGTGGCGCTGGTCGAGGTGCGAAGGCCGCTAGGCCTGAGCCTCGAGACCCGGTGGGCCGAGCGCCCTCCCGTCCCCACCGGAGGGCGTTCGGGTGCGCGGGTTTCGAGGCTCGCTTCGCTCGCACCTCAACCAGCGCGGGGCGGCGTGGCACAATCGCCAGCCATGGAGGCGAGGATGGACCCCGCGCTGCTGCTGGCGCGCGCCGTCCTCCTCGCCACGCTGCTGGTCTTCCTCGGGGTCGCCGGGCACGTGACGGCCGACGGGCTGCTGCCCGGCACGACGGTGCTGGTGCTGCTCGCGGCGTTCACGCTGCTGCCGTGCGCCGCGCTGCTGGCGCGGCCGGCCTCCGCGCTGCGGCTGGTGCTCGCGATGGTGGTCGGGCAGGCGCTGGTGCACCTGGTGCTGACCGTGAGCGCCGGGCACGTGGGTGACCCGGCGCGGCCCTCGGTGGCCCGCGACGCCCCCCGGCTGTGGTTGCCGAAGGTCGACGGGCGCCGGGTCGGGTCGCTGCAGGGCGCCTACGAGTCCGGCTCCGGGCACGGCGCGCTCCAACCGAAGCTGCCCGTCGGGCACCTCGTGGCCGACCTCTCGGCGCACACCCCGATGATGGCCGCCCACCTCGCCGCGGCCGCCCTGCTCGGGCTCTGGCTCGCCGTGGGGGAGCGCAGCCTCTGGACGGTGGTCGCCCTGCTGGCGGCCCTCGTCGTCCGCACCGCCACCCTGCTCGCCGCGCCGGTCGCGACCGCCCCCTGGCGGCCGGCCACCGCGGCCGTGCGCCACGACCGCCGTCCGGCGCTCACGACGCTGCTCGCCCGCTCGGTCACCCGACGCGGGCCACCCGCCCTGCTGCCGGCCTGACCCCCTGCCCCGACGGGCCGCGGGTCGGCTGCCCGTCCGTGCCCCGGCGCGCCGCGTCCGGGGCTCCGTCGCGCCCGCCCGCGCGGGCGCCGCAGGGAAGAACTCTCATGACGACTGCACCCACCAGGCCGGGGCCGACCGCCCCGGCGACCCGACCACCACGACCGAGGTCGGGCGGCGGCTGGTTCCGCGCGGTGTGGCGGTGGCACTTCTTCGCGAGCTTCCTCGTGATCCCGGTGCTGCTGCTGCTCTCCGTGACCGGCCTGATCTACCTGTTCCGCTTCCAGCTCGAACCCCTGCTCCACCCCGACCTGATGACCGTCGACCCACCCGGCGGCCAGGCCGTCGTCCAGCCGTACTCGGCCCAGCTGGCCGCCGTCGACGTCGCCTACCCCGATGCCACGGTGGTCTCGATGACCGAGCCCCGCGCCGACGACCGGCCCACGGTGTTCTCGGTGACCACCGCCGAGGGGGAGGGGCGGGACGTGTTCGTCGACCCCTACGTCCCCGAGGTCCTGGGCTCGATGGATCCCGACTCCACGCTCAGCGGTACGGCGGTGCGCCTGCACGCCGACGCGATGTCCGGCACCGTCGGTGACCGGGTCATCGAGCTCGCGGTGTGCTGGGCGATCGTGATGGCGCTGACCGGCTATTACCTGTTCGTCCGCGGGTTCCGCGCCCGGCGCCGCCTCAAGCGCTCGGGACGGCCGGGGGCGGCGCTGCGCTCGCGGCACGGCGTCGTCGGCTCCGTCGTGGGGCTGGGCCTGCTCTTCCTCCTGGTCTCCGGGCTGCCGTGGACCGGCCTGTGGGGCGCGAAGGTGCAGGAGGTCGCGACCGCCCGCGGCACCTCGATGTGGAGCCTCGACCACGGTGCGATCTCCGACCCGCTCTCGACGCTCGACGAGTCGCTGCCCCACAGCCACTCCTCCGACGTGCCCTGGGCGCAGCAGCAGACCCCCGTGCCGCAGTCGGACGGCGAGGGCCACGAGGGCGCGGTCGCCAACGTCGACACCGCCATCGAGGTCGCCGACGGCGAGGGTCTGCGGCACCCGATGACGGTGGCACTTCCCAGCACCGACGACGGTGTCTTCTCGGTGATCGGGTTCGCCTTCGACGCGCCGTCGGACGAGCGCACCGTGCACGTCGACCGGTTCGGCGGGCAGGTGGTCTCCACCTACGGCTTCGACGACTACCCCGCGCTGGCCAAGGTGGTGGCCCAGGGCATCGGTCTCCACGAGGGGCGCAGCCTCGGCCTGGTGTCGTTCTGGGGCTCGGCGCTGATGTGCCTGACCGTGGTGTTCATGTGCGTCACCGGCCCGCTGATGTGGTGGCGTCGCCGACCACGAGGGACCGCCGTCGGCGCGCCGCGCGGACGGATGCCGCTCCAGGCCACGCCGGCGCTGCTCGTCGGCCTCGCGGCGCTCGGGATCTTCCTGCCCCTGTTCGGGATCTCGCTGCTGGTCGTGCTGCTGCTCGACCAGCTCGTGCTCCGGCGGGTGCCGGCCCTCTCGGCGTTCTTCGCCACCAGCTGAACCCCCTCCCAGACCTCAGACAAGGAACTCGACATGACCATCTCCACCCGCCTCCTCGCGCGCGCCGCGCTCGTCCCCGCTGCCGGCGTGCTGGCCCTCGGGCTCGCCGGACCGGCCGCCGCCCATGTGACGGTGACGCCCTCCGACACGGCCGCCGGCGCCTACGCCGTGCTGACGATGAGCGTCCCCCACGGCTGCGACGGCTCGCCCACCACCCGGGTGACGATCTCGGTGCCCGAGTCGATCGTCTCGGTGACGCCCACCCGCAACCCGTTCTACGACGTCGAGGTCGTCACCGAGAAGCTCCCCGAGCCGATCACCGACGCCCACGGCAACGAGATCACCGAGCGCGACGCCCGGGTCGTCTACACCGCGACCTCTCCGCTGCCCGACCACCAGCGCGACGCCCTCGAGCTGTCGGTCAAGCTGCCCGACGAGGAGGGCCTGCTGGCGTTCCCGACCGTGCAGACCTGTGAGGAGGGCGAGACGGCCTGGACCCAGGTCGCCGCCGACGGCGACGACGAGGAGCTGGACACCCCGGCGCCGGTCTTCGAGGTGACCGCGGCCGACAGCGGCGAGCCGCTGGCGGAGAGCGAGCCGGCCGCCGCGACCAGCGCGGACGACGGCGACGGCGACGGCCGCGCGCTCGGCGTCGCCGGGCTGGCGGCCGGCCTGCTGGGCCTGGTGCTCGGCGGCCTCGCGCTGGCCCGCACCCGCACCCGGACGTGACCGGGTCCGCGACGCTGCGGCGGGGGTGGGCCCTCGGGCTAGCCCTCGCCGGGGCGCTGCTCCTGCTCGTCCCGGCCCCCGCCCAGGCGCACGCGACCCTGCTCGGGTCCGACCCGGAGGACGGCGCCGTCGTGACCAGCCTCCCGGGCGAGGTCACGCTGCGGTTCAACGAGCCGGTGCAGGTCGAGGGCGACGGGGTCACGGTGCTGGCTCCGGGCGGCGACGAGCTCGACGTCGAGGCGCGCTCCAGCGACAACGAGGTGATCGCCGGGCTGTCCGGCGACGGCCAGCAGGGCACCTACGTCGTCGCCTGGAAGATCACCTCGGCCGACGGGCACACCGTCCAGGGCGCCGTGTCGTTCGCGGTGGGGGCCGCGGGCGCGACCCCGAGCGCGACCCCCGGTCCGCCCGAGCGCACCCTCGTCGTGCCGGTGCTCGTCGCGGGCGTGCTCGGCGGGCTCGGCCTGTTGGCCCTCGCCGTCGGCGTGGTCACCGGCCGGGGTGCTGGGTCGCGGCGGCCGGCCTGGTGGGTGACCGGTGTCGCGGCGCTGGTGCTGGTGCCCCTGGTCGAGCTGCGCGGCGCCGGCCGGCCGCTCGGCGACCTGACCGATGCGGGCGCGTGGTTCGGCGGCCTGTTCTCGTGGCCCGGCCTGCTGCTCGGCGGAGTCGCGCTGGGCGCCGGCCTGGCCGTCGCGTCCCCACGCCGCACCGCGCTGGCCGGCCTGGTGGCCGCGGCCGCCCTGGCGGCCGGGGTGGTGGTGGCGCTGCCTGGTCCGGTCGACTCGCCGGCAGCTGCGGAGCCGTCGTCGCCGGTGGCCGCGGCCGATGCGCCGGGGCTGCGGGTCGTCGCCGAGCTGGGCGCCACGACCGTGGGGGAGCAGCCGCTCCGGCTGACCCTCGAGGACGGCGCGGGCGCCCCGCTCACGCCGTACGACGTGCCGCAGGTGACCGTGTCGGGCGAGGTCGAGCTCGGCGCCGTCGAGGTCACCGGCGCGGACGGCGAGTGGACCGGGACCGTGGCCTTCCCGCGGGGAGGGGAGTGGGAGCTGGTGGTGAGCGTGCGGACCACCGAGTTCGACAACCCGGTGGTGCGGCTGCCGTTCAGCATCACACCCGCCCCCGGCTGAGCCGGGCCACGGAGTCGCCACCCGTCCGCCGGCCCGGTCGCCGGCGAACCTGCCGTGGCCGCCGCCCCTCCCCTTGTCGGGGGAGGGGCGGCGCATCCGGCGCTCAGCGCGGCGTGTCCGCGGCACCCGGTGAGGCCGGACCCGCACAGACTGCCGGTCCGGACGAGAGGGCTCCTCACCCCCGTGGGTGTGCGGCGCGACAGTGGACCACCCGCGTGGCCCGCACCCGAGAGGCGGGCCGCGCGAGTCCGAGACGAGGTCGACCGACCAGGCTGGGAGGTGCTGCTCGGCCGACCGGCCCGCTACCCGCGCGGCCGCGCAGCCAAACCCTACCGCCGGGTCGTCGGGCTTCCGGGGTCGCGGAGACCGTCGTTCAGAGACTGGGCAGTAACCACTCCGTCCGCCGGTCCCGTCGTGTCGTCGCGGGCCCTGAATGACCGCGTATGCCCTGGGCGGCGTCGGGCATCGTCACGGGTGACGCACGATCCGCACGAGAGGACGCGCCATGTTCGACCACCTCCTGTCCTGGTTGCTCGCCCAGCGCTGCGTGCTGGGCTGCGGGGCCCGGGTCCCGGCCGACGGCCTCACCCACCACCTGCACCTGCGGCACGCCGAGCTCCACTGACCGGTCGGTCAGGTCTGACGTCTGCGTCCTCCCGCCGCGGTTACCTCTCGGTCATCAGACCGACTCTCATTGCGGAGGAACCATGACCACCGGAGAACACGTCGGCCCCGTCGGGCCGAGCAGGGGCGACAAGCTGGCCCGGACGATC
Source organism: Nocardioides sp. SYSU D00038 (assembly GCF_016924665.1). Lineage (GTDB taxonomy): Bacteria > Actinomycetota > Actinomycetes > Propionibacteriales > Nocardioidaceae > Nocardioides. The sequence goes on along the minus strand of NZ_JAFFJT010000034.1, from coordinate 5,851 downwards.
GCGACGGTCGTCGGCGCGACCTTCCTGCTGGTCGGGGTGCTGGGCTTCGTGCCGGGCATCACCACCAACTACGACGACCTGAAGTTCGCGGGCCACGAGAGCACCGCCGAGCTGCTGGGTATCTTCCAGGTCTCGGTGCTGCACAACGTGGTGCACCTGCTGTTCGGCCTCGCCGGACTGGCGCTCGCCCGGCGCGGGTCGACCGCCGTCACCTACCTGCTCGTCGGCGGTGCCATCTACTTCGTGCTGTGGATCTACGGGCTGGCGGTCGGCCACGACCACAACGCCAACTTCGTGCCGCTCAACGACGCCGACAACTGGCTGCACCTGGTGCTGTCGATCGGCATGATCGGACTCGGCCTGTACGCACGTCGGGCGCTGCGTGGCGAGATCGGCAGCCAGGACCCGATGTGACGCGCAAGCAGAGGTCCGACCCCACCCCGGGGACCGCGTGAGCGACACCCCCCGCAGCGTCACGCGCGTCGCCGCCGGCCTCGGCGGCGACGTGCTGGCGGTGCTCACCGGTGCCCTCTCCGCGGTACGACCTGCCCCCAAGCCGCTGCACCCCGACGGTCGGCTGCGGCTGGCGGTCCTCCACCGCGACGGACTCGCCGAGCCTGTCGGCGTGCCGCTGCTCGACGGGCCCGGTCCGGTGCCGGTGCTCGCGCGCGAGTCGCGCGCCGTGGGACTGCCCGCCCCGCTCCCCGACGTGCACGGGCTGGCGCTGCGCACCACCCGGGCCGACGGCCGGCCCGCCGACCTGCTGCTCGCCTCGACCGGCACCGGCCCGGTGACCCGGTTCGTGCTCACCGTCGGCCGCACGCCGTACGCGCGGCCGATGACGACGCTGCTGCCCTACCGCTCCAGCGCTGGGCCGCTGGTGCTGGGCGTGGTGGCTCGCGGCGAGCACGAGCTCGAGCTGCGCTGCGCCGTGGCCGCGGGTGCCTGGCAGCGGGTCGGCACCCTGGCGCTGGGCGAGCCGGCGCCGGACCAGGAGATCAGCTTCGACCCGGTGGTGCACCGGCCCGAGGGGTTGGAGCAGTACGGCTGGGTGCTGCGCCTGCGCGAGCCGGCGTACGCGCGAGCCCGCGCCTCGCGCGACTGACGGGCCCGGACCCGGACCCCGGCTCAGCGACCGAGGGCGCGGCGCAGCCTGCGCGCCGCCCGCCACCCGGCCCAGCCGGCCAGCACCCACGGCCCGGCCACGACCACCGGGTCGACCACGTGGTGCCGGGCGTCGACCCGGCCGCGCCGCGAGGAGAGACCGTGCCCGGTGAGCTCGGCCCGGAGGCCGGTCTGGGTGAGCGGGTTGTCGGGCCGGGTGGTCGCGAACGAGCGCAGGACGCTCTCGGCCACGTCGATGCGGTCGGCGGCCAGCAGCAGCAGCCAGTGCGCGGCCCGGCCCTCGCTGAAGCGGGCGTAGCTGTAGCGCCGCACGACGCCCGAGAGCCCCTTGGTCGGGCACGAGGTGCCGTAGACCGGCGGCAGCATGCTGTGCTCGATCGAGCGCTCGCGGGACGGGTCGCCGTCCTGGGGCTCGGGCAGCGTCCAGTGTGCGCCCGTCTCCTCGGGGGCGTAGCGCTCCCGGGGGTACGACGGCCGGTCGGCGGGGTCGAGGTCGACGCCCCACCCGGGGATGCGGGCACGCAGCTCCTCGGCGGTCTCGCGCATCGGCGGCCGGGGCGCGGTGTACGGCGTGGTCATGGTGCCTCCTCAGGCGGCGTCGGTGACGATCAGGGGCTTGATGCAGCCGTCGAGCTTGGCCGAGAACAGGTGGTAGGCCTCGCCGATATGCTCCAGCGGGATCCGGTGCGTCACGATGTCGCTGGGCTTGAGGTGGCCCGCGCGCACGTGCTCGAACAGCCGCGGCCACTGCCGCTTGACGGGGCACTGATTCATCCGCAGCGTGAGTCCCTTGTTGAGCGCGTCGCCGAACTTCACCGCGCTGAACATCGGCCCGTAGGCGCCCATCACAGAGACGGTGCCGCCCTTGCGGACCCCGTCGATCGCCCAGTTCAGCGCGATCGGCGACCCGCCCTGCAGCTTGAGCTTGGCGGCCGTCACGTGCTGGAGCAGGTTGCCGTCGGCCTCGGCCCCGACCGCGTCGATGACCGAGTCGGCGCCGAGGAAGTCGGTGGTGCGCTTCAGCTCGACCACGACGTCGCGGTGCTCGGCGAAGTTGATCGTCTCGGCGTGGGCGAAGGTACGGGCCTTCTCGAGCCGGTCGTCGAGGTGGTCGACGACGATCACCCGCCCCGCCCCCATCAGCCAGGCCGAGCGGGCGGCGTAGAGGCCCACCGGTCCGGCGCCGAGCACCACCACCGTGTCGCCCTCGGCGATCTCGGCGAGCTGGGCGCCGAAGTAGCCGGTGGCGAGGGCGTCGGTGAGCAGGACGGCGTCCTCGCGGTCCATCCAGTCGGGGATCTTGGTCGGGCCCACGTCGGCGAACGGCACCCGCACCAGCTCGGCCTGTCCTCCGTCGTAGCCACCGCAGGTGTGGGAGTAGCCGTAGATGCCGCCGACCGCGGTGGCGTTGGGGTTGACGTTGTGGCAGTTGGAGTAGAGGCCGCGGGCGCAGAAGTAGCACGAGCCGCAGAAGACGTTGAACGGCACCATCACCCGGTCGCCGACCCGGAGGTTGCGCACCGACGGGCCGACCTCGTGCACGACGCCGATGAACTCGTGGCCGAACGTGCTGCCGACGCGGGTGTCGGGCATCATCCCGTGGTAGAGGTGCAGGTCCGAGCCGCAGATGGCGGCGAGCTCGACGCGGACGACCGCGTCGTTGGGGTGCTCGATGCGGGGCTCCGGCTTCTCCTCCACACGCACCCGGTAGGGACCCCGGTAGACCATCGCCTTCATGCGTCCTCCTCCTGCACGCGGACCGTCGCAGGGGAGGTATCCGTCCGCCGGGCTCCGATACGGGCCGGCGGGACTCACTCCTGCTGGGTCTCCGGGCTGAACCCGTGCTGCACGGCCCACAGCACCGCCTGCGAGCGCCGGGTGGCGCCGATCTTGCGGTAGGCCGTCCGGAGGTAGGTCTTCACGGTGTTGATGCTGAGGTAGGACCGCTGCGCGATCTCGTCGTTGCTCAGGCCCTGGGCGACGAACGTCAGGACCTCGGACTCGCGAGCCGTGAGGCCGTGCTCCTGCCCGGGCCAGGCCGGCATGCCGCCGTCGTCGACCGCCGGCGTCCCCGCCACGACGTCGCGGCCCTCGTGGATCGCGACCACCGCGTCGACCAGGTCCTCGGCGCCGATCCCCTTGTGCAGGTAGGCGGCGGCACCGTGTCGGCGGGCGAGGTGCTCGGGGTAGGAGTCCCAGCTGAAGACCACCACGGCGGCGTCGTTCTCGGCGACGATCCGCCGGAGCTTGTCGTCGCCATCGGGGAGCCGGCCGAACGTGTCGAAGAGGATCACGTCGACCTCGGGCGGCATCTGCACGCTCGCCGTGGCGGTCAGCACCTCGACCCGGTCGCGGTAGGGCTCGAGCATGGTCGCCAGCCCGTGCAGCACCACGTCGTAGTCGTTGGACAGGGCGATCCGTACGGGTGTCACGGGGAGCCTCCTGGGCCCGGACTCAGTCGTCATGGGCGATGCCGCCACTCGCGGCCTCGATGACCGCTTCGGCGAGCTCGTAGACGGACACCTGAGCATGGACAGCCGCCGTCTGCAACCTACGGGCCGCCCGGTCGAGGTCAATGCCCTGCTGGGCGGCCAGCAGGCCCACCGCGGTCTCGATGCGGTTGCGCTCGTGCACCCGTCGGGGGGCGTCGCGGGCCTCCTCCAGGGTGCTGAACGAGAGGTCGGCGTTGGTGACCGCGCCGGGTGCCCACGCGGAGAACAGCTCGGCGACGGGCTCGTGCAGACCGTCGAAGGCGCGCGAGGTGGCGCCGTAGAGGTTCACGCTGCCCACCACCCGCCCGTCGTCGGCGAGGATCGGCAGGCTCAGCGTCGAGGCGACCCGAGCCTCGGGGGCGGCCTGGGCGAAGAGCTGCCACGAGCTCTCCTCGAGCGGGACGCCGATCTCGAAGGTGCGCACGGTGCCCTCGGCTGCGGCGCTCACGCAGGGCCCCCCGGCGACGTACTGCACCCCGTCGAGCAAGCGGCACTCCTCCTCGGTGGCGACCACGGTGATGGTGATCCCGTCCTTGACCGAGGCCAGGCTGATCCCGACCAGGTCGGGCACGAGCTCCCGCACCCGTTCGGCCGTGACCTCCAGCCGGTCGAGCACAAGGGCGTCGTGGGCCACCGGGTCGAGCTCGTCGGCGGCTTCACGGGACTCGGGGAGAGGTTCCACGCTGAGGCTTTACCCAGCGGGGGAGCCGCTCATCCTTCCCGGGTGCGGTCACCTGACGACCGCGTCGACGACCTTCTTGAGCGCACCCGGCTCGCTCGGCCGGGTCGGGGCCTTCGGGCGCAGGTCGAGCATCGCCTGGCCGATCTCCTGGAGCGCCTTGCGGCCGAGGCCCTCCCGGACCTCGGGGAACCACTCCTGCTCCTCCTCCTCGATGTGGTGGCGCACGTTCTCGATCAGCACCGTGGTCTTGGCGGTGAACCGCTCGTCGTCGGGCTTCATGGCGGCGAGCTCCATCACCAGCACGTCGGCGACGTGGTGCTCCTCGTAGGACTCCAGCACGTCGTCCTCGAGCTCGGGGAGCAGCTCGCGCACCCGGGGGTACATCACCTCGTTCTCGAGGTAGGTGTGCACGGTCAGCAGCTCGATGATCCGGTCGACCAGCCGGCCCTTGGTCTTCAGCGCACCCTCGCCGGCCTGCTCGAACTCGCGGAAGGCGCGGAGGATCTCCTTGTGGTCGTTCTTCAGCAGGACGATGGCATCGGTCGACATGAGGGCTCCTGGACGGGGGAGGGGTGGACGGGCCGCTTCGGTACCCGCTCCACCCGCGACCAGACCGCTACCCGTCGCCGTCGAGTCGTGGGTTAGTGAGTTGCAGAAAAGCCACCCCGGGGGACCCGCGGGCCCCCGGCCCCCCCCCCCCCCCCCGGGGGCGGGGGCGGGTTGTGCCGGCCGCGCCCGCCCCCACGACTCGGCGTCAGCGGCGGACCCGGAACCGCCAGGTGCGCACCGTCCGGTTGCCGAGGGCGTCGCGGACGACGAGACGCACGGTGTGGCGCCCGGGTGCGAGCGCGCGGCGTGGCGTCCAGCGCACGACGCCACGGGCGTCGACCCGGGCGGCCACCGCGCGGCCGTCGAGGCGCAGCACCAGCGAGCGTCGGCGTACGGCGGAGTGGGCGTCGCTGACCCGGGCCCGCAGCGTGGGCGTGCGGTCGCGGGTGGTGCCCGCGGGCCGGGCACCGCCGACCCGGGGGCCGGTGCGGTCGACCCGCCAGGTGCGCACCGCGGGGGTGGGGTCGGTGTTGCCGGCGGCGTCGGTGACCCGCACCCGGAGGGTGTGCCGGCCGTCGCGCAGGCCGGTCAGGCCGACCACCGGTCCGCAGGCGGCCCAGGAACGCTGGTCGAGGCGGCAGGAGAACCGGCTGCCTGGCTCGCTGCTCGCCACGCGGAACGTCGCGCGGCGGGTGTGCACCGCGCCCGTCGGGCCGGCCGCGATCGTGGTCTGCGGAGCCGTGGTGTCGACCGCCCCGACCACGACCCGCACCGTGTCGGTCACCGTGCCCTCGACCTCCGGGTCGGTGCTGGTGACGGTGAGGGTGGCGGTGTAGGTGCCGGGGTGGGGGTAGGTGTGGTGGGGGTCGGGGCCGCTGGTGGTGGTGCCGTCGCCGAGGTCCCAGGTGTAGGTGAGGTCGGTGGTGGTGGGGGCGAGGTCGACGCAGCCGATGCGTTGGGCGGGGTTGTCGGGGTCGTGGATGACGATGGAGACGGCGTCGGG
>NZ_JAFFJT010000033.1 GCF_016924665.1 Nocardioides sp. SYSU D00038 | reverse complement strand
GCGGAGCACTCCGCGAGCCGCCGGGCGCCGCCGCGTGCGGGTACAGTCCGGCGTCCGACGACAGGGAGACAGACATGGTGGCGAGCCGCTCCGCCCGCGAGCGCAAGGCCGCGGCCGACGCCGGGCCGCTGGCCCGGGTCAAGGTCGACACCGGCTCGGACCAGCAGTTCGTCTACCGGGTCAGCTGCACCGAGTGCACCTCCCGCGGCGACCGGGCCTGGTCGACCCACCGCGCCGGCGAGGACAACACCTACCTCGCGGCCATGGACCGTTGGGTCCTCCACCTGCACGAGAAGCACCGGGGCGCCGAGGCGCCCTGCCTGGCCTACCTGCCCCAGGCCCAGGAGCGGTTGCACGAACGGCGGGCCGCGCGCGAGTCGTCGCCCGAGTGAGGCCGCGGCGCACGGCTGCGAGCGGCCGTGGCGGCGTACAGTACGCCCGTGGCGCACGCCGGAGTGCATGACCGAGTGGAGACGGCGCACCCTCGTACGCGGCGCTCACGAGGCCTGCTGGCCGTCGGCCTGACCGGCTTCGCCCTCGCGACGGTCTGCCTGCTCGCGTCGATGCAGCTCTGGACGGTACAGATCGTCGCCGACGGCAACCACTACTGCGGTGCGCTCCACGACCTCTGGCGCGGCGACTGGGTGGGAGGCAACGACGCGTTCGCCCTCGAGTGCGTCGCCGACGCACGACGGACGCTCACCCAGGCCGTGGCCACGGTGACCGCTGCCGTCGTCCTGTACGTCGGAGCGGCGCTGGCCCTGACCTGGCGGCTCCACGCAGGTGGCGGCGTGGGCAGGGGCCGGCGCGACTCGCCCACCGTGAACCAGCGCATCGGTCTGGTGCTGGCGTGGGCCGTCGTGGGTGGTGTGACCGCCGCGGCGGCGAGCGCCTGGCTGTTGATGGATCCCGTCTCCTGCTGGCGACTTGCCAGCTACCCGGAGGATCTCGCTGGGCCCGTGCACGAGGGGTGCACCCTCGTCCGACCCCCGGTGCGCGTGGACCCGGAGGACCTGCCGCTGGTCGCCTCGGTGGGCGCCGTGGTCGCCGCGGTGGCGTACCTGGCGACCTCGCTCGGTTGCCGACGGCGGCGCGGCTGAGCGTCGGGACGGACGGGACGAGCCAACTCGGCGCATCGGGCCGGATCAGCCGTCCCGCTTCGCCACCTCCACCACCAGGCGCGACGGCGAGGTGAGCGCCCGCACGCGGAACGGCACCCGTCCGCCGTCGATCCCGGCGAGCACCTGGGTGGTGCCCTCGAACGTGCCGGCGACGTGGACGGCGGTGACGACACCGCCGTGGTGGGGGGTGAGCCGGCGCGGGCCGCGGTCGTGGTCCGGCGCGGGCCAGGTGGTGCCCGAGGCGTAGACGTCGAGCACCATCGCTCCGCCGAGGTCGACGACCTCGCCGCTGCCGTCGACCACCGCCTCGTCGACGTAGCCGACGACCCAGCCGGGGGTGGCCGTGCCGCGGAACTGCAGCACGATCCGGTCGACGTCCGCGACCTGCGTGACGCGGACGTCGACGAGCACCAGCTCCGACCCGCCGTGCGGCGACGACGTCTGGCGCTCGGTGCCCCACGCCGACGCCGTCGCAGCGGTCGTGGGGCGCGGCGCAAGGGGGCCCTCGGGGCTGGCGGGGCCGTCCGGGCTGGCAGGGCTGGCGGGGCGGGCGGGGCTGGCGCGGTCGTCGGTGCCGCAGCCCGCGAGGAGCGGGAGGGCGGCGATCGCACTCAGCAGGACGGTCGTCGTACGTCGCACTCGGGTGGTCACCAACGTAGGACGCCCCGGCCGCGGTCGCCGTTGACGCGCACCCGCGTCCGGTTCGTGGTCCGCCGCGGGCACCCGGTGGCGCCGGCGGCACAATCGGACCGCCGTCCCGGCGAGGACGCGGACGACCCACCGAGCAGACGGGGACGAGTGAGCGACGTGGACCGGCAGCGAGCCTCGGGAGACGACCTCGTCCCGCTGCGCATGGCCGCCTGGGCGTGGTTCTTGATCTCGCTGCAGACCTTCGGCGGCCCGGCCGGGCAGATCGCGGTGATGCAGCGCACCCTGGTCGAGGAGAAGCGCTGGATCGGCCAGCAGCGCTTCCTGTTCGCGCTCTCCTACTGCACGCTCCTGCCCGGCCCCGAGGCGCAGCAGCTCGCCACGTACGTCGGGTGGCTGCTCAACGGCCTGCGCGGTGCGCTGATCGCCGGCACCCTCTTCGTGCTGCCGGGAGTCGTCGCGCTGATGGCGTTGTCGGGGCTGTACGTCGCCTACGGCGACACCACGATCCTCGAGGGACTGTTCCTCGGGCTCGGCCCCGCGGTGCTGGCCATCGTCGTCCAGGCCGTCATCCGTGTCGGCGGCAAGGGGCTCGGGCACCCGGCGCTGGTCGTGATGGCGGGGCTGGCCTTCCTGGCCCTGACGGTGCTCTCGGTGCCCTTCCCCGCCGTCGTCCTCGCGGCCGCGCTGGTGGGGTGGCTGCTCGGACGCCGCCTGCCCTCGCTGGGGACGACGAGGCCGGCCCCGGCCCAGGACGGCCCGGCGCCGTTGATCCCCGACGACGCCCTGCACACCGAGCGGCCGTCGGGACGTCGCGCGGTGCTGACGCTGGTGACGGGGCTGGTGCTGTGGGCCGCACCCGTCGTCGTCGCCGCGCTGCTGGTGGGGCGCGACAGCATCATGGTCGACCAGGGGCTGTTCTTCTCCGGTGCCGCGGTGGTCACCTTCGGCGGCGCCTACGCCGTGCTGGCCTACGTCGCCCAGCAGGCCGTCTCGGTCTACGGGTGGCTCGCACCGGGGGAGATGGTGCGCGGTCTGGCCCTCGCCGAGTCCACCCCGGGGCCGCTGATCATGGTCGTGCAGTTCGTCGCCTTCGTCGGCGCCTACCGCGACCCGGGCTCGCTGGACCCCTGGGTGGCGGCGATCCTCGCGGGCCTGCTCACCACGTGGGTCACCTTCGTGCCGTGCTTCCTCTTCATCCTGCTCGGCGCGCCCTACGTCGAGCGGCTCCGCGGCAACAGGTCGCTGGCGACCGCGCTGACCGGCATCACCGCCGCCGTTGTCGGCGTGATCGCCAACCTGGCGCTCTACTTCGCCCTCCACACGCTGTTCGCGGACACCTCGACGTTCTCCGCCGGGCCGCTCGGCCTCGAGCTGCCCGACCTGGGCTCCGTGCGCTGGGACGCGCTCGGCATGGCGGCGCTGGGGTTCGCACTGATCTTCGGGCTGCGGTGGAGCGTGCTCCGGACCCTCGCGGTCAGCGCCGCGATCGGACTCGCCATCGGCGTGGTGCGCTTCCTCGACGGGGGCTAGCCCCCACCAGGCGCGGACCTCCGTGTCGGCCGGCGCGACCTCGCAGCTGCTCGAGGTCGTCGTGCAACCGCGGGTGCAGACCGACGTTGATGCACGCGGCGCCGCAGACGGCGCAGGCCCAGCTCGCCAATGTCGCGGCTGCCATCCGCCCCTATCGGGGGTCTTGTGGGTGGGTCGCCCCCAGGGTCTTGACCCTGGGTCCTCCCGACGAGGCTCGCTGAACAGCACGTGAAGTGCGGGTGGTTTCGCGTCACGATCCGCCGGTTCCATCGTTCCTCGACCGGGTACGGCGTTCGGACAAACGCCATGCTCCACTTCGAGGAGGGTGCGGGTCGTCTCCCACACCACGGGGTTCCGAGGACGACCCGCCCCCTCCCCAGCTAGCCGTAGAGGGTGGGGTCGCCTAGTCACTTGGGGCTATGGGTTCAGACCTGTCTCGGGCGGACACTCCGGGCATGTCAACAGTCCTCATCATCGCCGGCCTCGCCCTGGTAGCCCTCGGCGCGGTCGTGTTCCTACTCCCCACGTCGAAGCCTGACGACGACGCCGTCGGCGCAGCCGTCGATATCGGCAAGGTGCTTGAACAGCTGGCCTCCTTGATGGAGAAGCTCGACAAGCGCTACCGCCCCGGCTTCGTCCTCATGCTCGTCGGACTCGCGCTCGTCGCCGCCGGCATCTACCTCGAGACCCACGACGTCAAGGAGAAGACCGACGACGCGGCCGTCGTCCAGCTGCGCTAGATCGTGTCCGCGCCTCGGCGGTGCTGACCTCCTACCGCGGTCGCCCAGGCGCTACGTGCCGACTAGCGGCCCAGGTCCCCGCCGGGGTCGACGGTGTCGGGGCGGACGTCGTCGGGGAGCAGGTGGTTGCGCACGAAGTCGGCGAGAGCCTCGCGTGAGGGGTGCCCCCAGCCGATGCAGAACGGGTGCCCCGCCGGGTCTGCGTAGACGTGGTGCCCCTCGGCGGCGTTGATGTCGCCGGTCCGGAGCACGGTGGCTCCCAGCCGGATGGCCTGTTCGTGCGCTTGTCCTGGATCCTCGGCGTGCAGGTCGATGTGGACCTGTTGGGGAGTCCCGTCTGGCCACCGGGGAGGGACGTGGTCGGGGGCCAGCTGCACGCCGATGCGCCATTCGCCAGTCGCGTCGATCACGCTGTGGAAGGTGTCGTCCTCGAACACGTGGCCATCGAGCATCCCTGCCCAGAACGTGCTCTCGGCGTGTAGCTCGGCGGCGTCGAAGACCACCACGCTGCGGGTCAGCCTCATGACGTTGAAGCCTACGAAACGGAGGTAGTCGGCTCCCCGTGGATCAGAGCCGTTCGATGGCGAAGGCCACGATGAATCCGATCGTGGCCAGCAGCCCGGCGTAGAGGTGGGTGTCCTCGAAGGCTTCCGGGATCATCGTGTCCGCCACCATGGCCAAGATGGCCCCCGCAGCCACGGCGGTGATCACCGCCACCGTCGCCGGCGAGGCGCCCTGCAGCACGAGCGCGCCCGCGGCTCCGGCCAGGCCACTGGCGGCGGCGATGCCCGTCCAGACGCCGAAGACGTAGCCGGCGCTCCGGCCTTTGCGTTTCATCCCCGCTGCCGACGAGAGCCCCTCGGGAAAGTTCGAGATGAAGATGGCAGCAAGCACCGGCACTCCGACGCCGCCGCCACCGACGAGGGTGAGACCGAGTACGACGGACTCCGGCACGCCGTCGAGCAGTGCACCCACGGCGATCGCGGCGCCGCTTCCCGACTGCTCGTCCTCGGAGTGCTGCTGGTCCTGGGATCTCTTCCGGTGCCGGGCGCCACGGCGGGCCAGCGCCACGTTGGCGCCGACGTAGGCGACCGAGCCCGCGAGAAACCCGGCGGTGGTCGCGCCCAGACCCCCGGAGCGTTCCGCCTCGTCGACCAGGTCGAACGCGAGCGCGGAGATGAGAACCCCAGCGCCGAAGGCCATGACGCCGGCGACCACCGGTTGAGGCACGCGGACGAACCAGGCCACCAGGGCCCCGAGGACGAGGGCGCTGCCTGCGACCAACCCCCAACCACCGGCTTGCAGCCAGACAGGCACCTCGACCATGCTCATTCGCTACCCCGCGTCCCACGGGCCATGCCCAGGCGGCTCGGAGCGCTGGTTGCCGACGAGCTCGTGGAGCAGCCAAGGGTCGAGACCTCCGTGCGAGACCCCGTGCCGGACCACGAAGGGCGGCTGCTGGTGACGCTCGCCCCGGCGATGCTGACCGGCACCGTGGTGCTCCCAGGGGCGTCGACCAGCCTGGATAGTGGCGCCCACCGACAACCGAGCACTCGGTCTCGAGGTGGGCCCCTCCTTGAGAAGCGACCCGCTGGAGGAGGTCGCCCCATCCTTGCCCTACGCGCGGCAGGTCAAGGCCAGCGCCCCCGACAGGATTCGAACCTGTGACCGGCGGATTAGAAGGCCGCTGCTCTGTCCAGCTGAGCTACGGAGGCAGGACGGCCATTGTGTCGCACCGGCGGCCGTCGGCCGACGCCGCGGGTGGTGCGGCGTGCCCAGGGCGGGCATCGCTCGTTGAGCCCGCATGCGACGACCGTCACTCCTCCGGCTCGGCGCGGCGCTGGCCGCCACGACCGTCCTGATCTCGACCCCGTCGGTGCAGGCGGTGGAGCAGCCGCCACCCGGCAGCGTGCCGTACCTGCTGCGCGACCTGCGCAACATCGGCGACGCCTACGCCCGGATCACGGGGCCGGGCGGCCAGCTCGCCAACCCGGCGTACCTGCCGGCGCTGGTCAAGGAGGCCACGCTGCTCAGCGCCACCCAGCTGCTGGCGCAGGCCGCCAACCCGACCCGGCTGGTGCTGACCGCCGGGCAGCTGGTGCCGGGGTGGAACGTCGGCAACCCGCTGCGGGCCGGCTGGAACGGCACCCGCGGTCGCTCGACCACGGTGTCGTTCCTCAACCGCTACGGCGCGCTGCTGCGCGGCACCGTCTAAGCGCCGCTGCCGGGCGCGCACGATCCCTACACCGGGGCGCCGCTGACCGGGCCGTTCCCGGGGGTGGTGATCACGCCGGGCTCGGTGCAGGGCTCGGAGGGCATGTACGTGTGGCTGGCGCAGGACCTCGCCGAGCGCGGCTACGTCGTGATGACCTACGACGTGCAGGGGCAGGGCACCAGCGAGACCTTCCCCCACCTCAAGGGCACCGCGGCGCCGTACTGCAACTTCATGGCGGCGCCGGTCGACGGCAACCAGCTCCGGTGCCCCGGGGTGCCGTTCCAGCAGCTGGCGAACTTCACCACCGGCGCCGAGGACTCCCTCGACTTCTTCGTGTCCGGGGCCAACCCCTACCTCGACCTGCTCGACCGCACGCCCGACCCCACGCCGGCGACGCCCGGGCGCACCAGCCGGATCGCGATCGTCGGTCACTCGATGGGCGCCGCGGCGGTCTCGTCGGTGCAGGGCACCGACGAGCGGGTCGCCGCCGTGGTGGCGCTCGACAAGCTCCAGGGCCCGTCCGACGACAGCCTGCCGATCAACGGCGGGCCGACCCGTCCGGTGGTGCCGGCGCTGGCGGTGCAGTCGGAGTACGGCTTCACCGTCGCGCCGGCCGCGCTGTCGGGCGGCTCGTCGCTGGTGCCGCTGCCCGGCGAGCCGGTGCCGACCCGCGAGCGAGCGACCGGCTTCGACGACTGGGCGGACGCCGGCGTCGACGCGATGCTGGTGGTGCCGCGGGCGTCGACGCACCTGGAGTACACCGACATCCCCTACGTGCTGCCCGCGAGCCGCTGGGGCCAGGCGATGACCAGCGTCTACGTGCAGGCGTGGCTCGACCGCTACCTCAAGCACACCGGCGACGACTCGCAGCTGCTGGGGGAGACGCTGCGCTACCTCGAGCCGCGTGGTCGCGGGGTGTGGGCGCCGGTGACGCTCGACCGTGACAGCAACCTCAGCTTCTACTACTGCTCCGCCTACGCCTTCCGCTCCGGCGCCGACTCCTCCGCTCCGGTGCTGCGCGACGGCGACCTCAACGGCGTGGGTGGCTGCGCCGGCTGAGCGTCGTACGGCGGCGCGGGCGACTGGGCGCGGGGGCTGGAGCGGGGTGGCGGTGAGTGAGCCGCCGTCCTGGGTGCGTGAACGGAGGCCTGCTCACCGCCGCCCCGCAGCCAGCCGGCCGTCGCCCTGGACCAGCGACGCCTCAGCCGAGGTGCTCGGCCATCCACGCCTCGACGTCGGACGACGCGCGGGGCAGCGAGGCCGAGAGGTTGCGGTGCCCGTCGGCGGTGACGACGACGTCGTCCTCGATCCGGATGCCGATGCCACGGAGCTCCTCCGGGACGAGCAGGTCGTCCTCCTGGAAGTAGAGGCCGGGCTCGACGGTGAGGACCATGCCCTCGGCGAGGGTGCCCTTGTTGTAGGCCTCGGGGGAGGCCTGGCCGCAGTCGTGGACGTCCATGCCGAGCATGTGGCTCGTGCCGTGCAGGGTCCAGCGGGAGTAGACCTTGCTCTCGGGGTCGAGCGCCTCCGCGGCCGGCACCGGCAGCAGGCCCATGGCGTCGAGGCCGTGGGCGAGCACGTGCATGGCTGCTTCGTGGGTCGCGGTGAACGGCACGCCGGGGCGGACGGCGTCGAGGCCCGCCTGCTGGGCGGAGTGCACCAGGTCGTAGAGGTCGCGCTGGAGGCTCGTGAAGGTGCCGTCGACCGGGAGGGTGCGGGTGACGTCGGCGGTGTAGAGGTTGTGGTTCTCCACGCCCATGTCGAGCAGGATCAGCTCGCCGGGCCGCACCGGGCCGTCGTTGTCGATCCAGTGCAGCGTGGTGGCGTGCTTGCCGCTGCCGACGATCGAGCTGTAGCCGATGTCGTTGCCCATCGCGCGGGCGCGGCGGAAGAAGGTGCCCTCGATCCAGCGCTCGCCGTGGGTGCGCACCTGCGCCCACTCGCGCACCGAGTCCTCGAAGCCCAGCGCGGTGATGTCGCAGGCCTCCTGGAGCTGGGCGAGCTCCCAGTCGTCCTTCACCAGCCGCATCTCGGAGACGACGCGCGCGAAGTCGCCGTCGAGCGAGGTGTCGCCGGCGACCAGCCCGTCGACGGTGTCGGACACGCCGCGCAGCACCCGGGTCTTGCCCGAGCGCGCCAACGCCGACGGCAGCTCGTCGACGTGGCGGACGGTCAGGCCGAGCGACGAGGAGAGCTCGTGGGCCGAGGGACGCCGACCGGCCCACAGCTCGCCGTACTGGCGGTCGCGGAAGAACTCGTCGGTCTCGCGCGACGAGCGCGGCCGGGCGTAGAGCACCGCCTCGCCGTCCTCGATGACGAGCACGGCGTCGCTGGTCTGGTTGCCCGAGAAGTAGGTGTGGGCGGTGTCGGGGCGGAAGGGGTAGTCGGTGTCGTAGGCCCGCACCTTGTAGCCGCCGGCCGGCAGCACCAGCCGCTCGCCGGGGAACAGCTCGGCCAGCCGTCGGCGGCGGGCCGCGGCGTGGGGGCTGACCGGGTGGGGCGGGAGGTCGAGCTCGCGGTCGCCCCAGCCCTGGCGCATGAACGCCGACCACGCCTCCGGCACCGTCGGGTCGTGCGACTCGGTGCGAGGCTCGCGGGTCGTGGGGTTCGACGAGGCCGGGGTGGGGGTCTGCTCGGTCACGCCTCGACTGTACGTCGGTCCGCGGACGCCCCGCGAGCCCCGGCCCCCACCCGCCGTCGCGGCTCTCGGGGCCGCCACCGATACCCTGCTGACCATGTCAGGAGCAGCGCCGGTCCCGGCCCCCGCGACCGCTGTGCCGCGCCCCCGCGACAGCCGCGTGTTCACCATCCTGGTCTGCGTGCTGGTGGCGCTCACCGCCCTGCCGATGCTGGCCATCCTGGCGTTCTCGGGAGCCCCCGGCACGCTGCTGGTGGCCACCGTGCTGGCGGCGGTGCCGGTGGTGCCGCTGGTGCTCTGCTACCTGTGGCTCGACCGCTACGAGCCCGAGCCGCGGCGGCTGCTGCTGATGGGCCTGCTCTGGGGCGCGTTCGTCGCCACCTTCTCCGCCGTCGTCGTGCAGGGCATCGGCGGCGTGTTCGCCGGCGTGTCGGAGGAGGCCAGCCTGGCCGTCGTCGCCCCGGTCAGCGAGGAGGCCACCAAGGGCCTGTTCCTGCTGCTGCTCCTGTGGTGGCGCCGGGCCGAGCTCGACGGCATCCTCGACGGCCTGGTCTACGCCGGCATGGTGGGCATCGGCTTCGCCTTCACCGAGAACATCCTCTACCTCGCCGCCGCCTACAACGGCACCGACGGAACCGGCCCGGGCGGCACCACCGCGCTGACCGCCACCTTCGTCGTCCGCTGCCTGTTCAGCCCGTTCGCCCACCCCCTCTTCACGGCGTTCACCGGCCTCGGCGTCGGCATCGCCGTGATGTCCTCGTCGCGCGGCAAGCGGCTGGTGGCTCCCCTCGTGGGGTACCTCCTCGCCGTCATGACCCACGCCCTCTGGAACGGCTCCACGCTGTTCGGCCTCGGCAGCTTCGCCGCCGTCTACGCCGTGCTGATGCTGCCCGCGCTGGTGGGTTTCTTCGCGCTCGGCATCTGGGCGCGCAACCGCGAGCGCACCATGCTCACCGCCGCGCTGGGCGACGCCGCCGCGCGGGGACTGATCCCCGGCACCGACATCGGCTGGGTGGTCGACCTGCGGGCCCGGCGGGCGGCCCGCAAGCACGCCCGCGCCACCGGGGGCGCGGCCGCCGAGCAGGCGATGCGCGACTACCAGCAGGCCGCGATCGAGCTCGGGTTCCTCCACCACCGCTACCTGCGCGGCACCCCGCCGGCCGACTTCGCGGCCCGCGGCCAGTCCTACGTCGCCCGGATCGGCGCGGTCCGTCCCTCGATCGCGTTCCCGGGACAGGTCGTGCCCACCCGATGAGCGCCGACGAGCCCGCCGCGGCCTCCACGCCGTACGGCGACACCCAGATGCTCACCTCGCTGGTGCGCCTGCGCCAGGCGCTGCGCGAGGTGGCGCTTCCGCTCGAGGTGCCCGAGGTCGAGGCGAGCCGCACCGCCCGGCAGGAGATGGTCGACCAGCTCGAGGACTACGCCATCCCGCGGGTGATGACCCTCGACGCGCCGCTCCTGGCCGTGGTGGGCGGCTCCACGGGCGCCGGCAAGTCCACGCTGGTCAACTCGCTGGTGGGCCACCGGGTGACCCAGCCCGGGCTGCTCCGGCCGACCACCCGCTCGCCGGTGCTGGTCCACCACCCCGACGACGGCCACTGGTTCGGCCAGGACCGGCTGCTCCCGGACCTGGTGCGGGTGTCGCACGCCACCGACGACCCCGGCGCCCTCCAGCTGGTGCCGGCCGAGTCTGTGCCGCAGGGCCTGGCGATCCTCGACGCCCCCGACGTCGACTCGGTCGAGGAGCGCAACCGCACCCTCGCCGCCCAGCTCCTCGCCGCCGCCGACCTCTGGCTCTTCGTCACCTCCGCGGCCCGCTACGCCGACCAGGTGCCGTGGGACTTCCTGCGCCAGGCCGCCGACCGCTCCGCCGCGGTGGCCATCGTGCTCGACCGCACCGCCGACGACGCCGTCCACACCGTCGCCAGCCACCTCGCCCGGATGCTCGCCAGCCGGGGCCTCAAGGACTCGCCACTGTTCGTGGTGCACGAGGGGCACGTCTCCGACGACGGGCTGCTCCCGGCCGACCACGTCGCCGAGATCCGCGGCTGGCTGGAGTCGCTCGCGGCCGACGCCGTCGCCCGGCAGGCGGTCGTGACCCAGACCCTGGACGGCGCGATCCGCACGATCACCCGGCGCACCTACCCGGTGGCCGACGCCGCCGACGAGCAGGTCGCCGCCGCCGAGCGTCTCGCCACGGAGGCCACCCGCGTCTACGACGAGGCCGTCTCCGCCATCATCGACGCCACCGCCGACGGCACCCTGCTGCGGGGCGAGGTGCTGGCCCGCTGGCAGGAGTTCGTCGGCACCGGCGAGCTGCTGCGCGGCCTGGAGTCGCGGGTCGGCCGGATCCGAGACCGGCTGGTCGGGGCGGTCAAGGGCAAGCCCCAGCAGGTCGAGCGGGTCAGCGTCGCGGTCGAGTCGGGCCTGGAGATGCTGATCCTCGAGCACGCCGAGGCCGCCGCCGAGCGCGCCCGCACGGCCTGGCAGGAGACCGGCGCCGGTCGGGCCCTGCTGGCCGCCGGGGGCGACGACCTGGGCCGGGCCTCGCGCGACCTGCGCCGCCGCGCCGAGCGCTCGGTGCGCGACTGGCAGCGCGACGTGCTGGAGATGGTGCGGGTGCAGGGCGCCGACAAGCGCTCGACCGCCCGGTTCCTCGCCTTCGGCGTCAACGGCCTCGGCGTCGCGCTGATGGTCGTGGTCTTCTCCTACTCCGCCGGCCTCACCGGTGCCGAGGTCGGCATCGCCGGCGGCTCGGCGGTGCTCGGCCAGAAGCTGCTCGAGGCGGTCTTCGGAGACCAGGCCGTGCGCAGCCTCGCAGAGCGGGCCCGCTCGGCCCTCTCGGCGCGCGTGACGGTGCTGCTGGAGGAGGAGCGGGTGCGCTATACCCGCCTCGTCGACGACCTCGCCCTCGACCCCGGCGCGGCCGAGGGACTGCGCCAGGCGTCGCGGCTGGTGGAGAACGCGAGGTATGCGGTCAACTCGCCCACCCGGGACGTGGCCGGCCACTAGGCTGTCCACGCAACCCAGTCACCGACGACTGACCCTGCAGGGAGAAAAGAACACATGACGTCGCTGCTCGAGGGCGCCAGGAAGCTGGTGACCCGGAGCTCGGACCTCGGCGTGCGGATCCAGGCGCTCGAGGCCGCGACGCGTGCGGCCCGGGGCCGCCTCGACGACGCCGTGCTCGACGACGCCGAGGAGGCCGTCGCCCGGGCCGCCGGCCGGCTGCGCCTCTCCGCCGACCACACCGTGGTCGCCATCGCCGGCGCGACCGGGTCGGGCAAGTCGTCGACGTTCAACGCGCTCACCGGGCTCGAGCTCTCCGCGGTCGGCGTACGCCGGCCGACCACGTCGTGGGCGACCGCCTGCGTGTGGGGCAGCGAGGGGGCGGCTGAGCTGCTCGACTGGCTGGGCATCCCGCCGCGCCACCAGACCACCCGCGACTCGATGCTCGACACCCGCCGCGAGGGCAACGAGCTCGACGGCGTCGTGCTGCTCGACCTGCCCGACCACGACTCCACCGAGGTCGCCCACCACCTCGAGGTCGACCGGCTGGTCAGTCTCGCCGACCTGCTGGTCTGGGTGCTCGACCCGCAGAAGTACGCCGACGCCGCGATCCACGACCGCTACCTCGCGCCGCTGAAGAGCCACGAGGGCGTGATGCTGGTCGTGCTCAACCACATCGACACCGTGCCCGAGGACCGCCGCCAGTCGATGCTCGACGACGTGCGCCGGCTGCTCGACCAGGACGGGCTCACCCGCGTCCCGGTCGTCGCGGTGAGCGCCCGGCAGGGCGACGGTATCGCGGCGCTCAAGGCCGAGATCGCCCGCCGGGTCGCGGAGAAGAAAGCCACCCGCCAGCGGCTCGACGCCGACCTGCGCGACGTCGCCGCCCGGCTCGGCGAGGTCTCCGGCACCGGCAAGCCCCGGTCGCTGTCGACCGCGCGGGTGGCGGCGATGGACGATGCCCTCGCGGAGTCGGCCGGCGTGCCGACCGTGGTCGCCGCGGTCGAGCGCTCCACCCGCCAGCGGGCCGGTCGGGCCACCGGGTGGCCGCTGGTCTCGTGGTTGGGCCGGCTGCGCCCCGACCCCCTCAAGCGGCTCCACCTCGACCTCGGCGACGACGGGCGGGTGCTGGCCTCGCGGGCGCGCACCTCGGTGCCCGAGGCCACCGCCGTCCAGCGCGCCCGCGTCGACACCGAGGTGCGGGCACTGGCCGACGACGTGTCGGAGGGAATGTCCGCGCCGTGGGCCGATGCCGTGCGGCGGGCCTCGACCTCGCGCCTCGACGACCTCGGCGACCGCCTCGACCGCGCCCTCGGCGACACCGACCTCGGGGTCGCCCGCATCCCGGCCTGGGCCGGCGTCGTGCGCGTGCTGCAGTGGGCGCTGATCCTGGCCGCACTCGCCGGCGGCGGCTGGACCGTCGCCCTGGCGCTCTCGGGCTCGCTCGGCGACCCGGTGGTGCCCGACGTGGCCGGCATCGACCTGCCCGTCCTGATGCTGGTCGGCGGGGTGGTGCTCGGCATCCTGCTGGCGCTGCTCTGCCGGGTGCTGGTGGGCCTGAGCGCCCGCCGGCGGGCGGCGTCGGCCGACCGGCGGCTGCGGGCCGCCGTCCACGAGGTCTCCCAGGAGCTGGTCGTGGCCCCGGTGGAGGCCGAGCTGGCGGCCTACCGCGCGGTCCGCAACGCCCTCGTCGCGGCGGCGAAGTAGCGCCGCGGCTCCGTCCGCCCTGATGCCGACCTGACGCCGGCCGGACGCCGCCCCGACGCCGGCCGGACGCCGACCCGACGCCGGCCCGACGCCGACCCGACGCCGACCCGACCGCGCCGGGCCACCTCGCGTCCACACCCGCACGCCCGGAGCGGGTGCTCCACAGCCGCGTCGGCCGCGGCCGGGTGCTGTCGGCCCGGCGGCGCAGGCTCGTCCTGCACGGACCCGTGCGCGACGAGAGGAGACCTGACATGAACGAGACGCTCGTGACCCTCCAGGGCTGGCTGGGCAGCGACGTCGACGTCCGGAGCGTGGGCGAGACGACGGTCGCCAGCTTCCGGGTCGGCTGCACCCCGCGGCGCTACAGCCGCCGCACCGAGTCGTGGGGCGATGCCGACACCCAGTGGTACCGGGTCAACGCTTGGCGCCAGCTCGCCGAGCACTGCGCCGACTCGCTGCGCCGCGGCGATCCGGTCGTCGTGCACGGCAAGATGAGCGCCCGCACCTTCGTCGACAAGGCCGGCGTCGAGGTCTCGGTGCTCGAGGTCGAGGCGTGGTCGGTCGGCCACGACCTCAACCGCGGGGTGTCGCGGTTCACCAAGACCGCGCGCCCCGTCGAGAGCCCCGCGCCGTCGGTGACGTCCGAGACCTCGGCCGACGCCCGGGAGGAGGTGACGGCGGCCTGAAGCGCCGCTCAGTCCTGCTCGGTCGCTGGGGTCCAGCTCGCCCAGCTGGCCGATCGCGCCAGCGCTGCCACCTCCGCCGCGTCGAGCAGCGCACGGTCGGCCGACGGCGTCGAGGACGCCGACCACTTGGCGTCGGTCGTGCTGGCGGTGGCCACGTAGACCAGCCCGGCGCCGTCGTCGGTGAGCACGTAGGACTCGACCTGGGTGATCGACCCCGTCCGGGTCGTGAGCACCCGCCCCACGTGGGTGCCGGCCTCGTCGCTCAGCTCGGTGCAGTCGACCACCGTGGCGCCTGCGGCGGGGTCGAGGTTGCCCGGGGGGCAGCCGATCAAACCGGCGACGTACGGAACGCCGTCGTCGGCGCCACGCACCCGACCGGGCTCTCCACCGGGCTCTCCACCGGGCTCTCCACCGGGCTCTCCATCGGGCTCGCCACCCGCAGCGCGGGACGGCGTGGCCGTGCCGGGCGTGGGAATGCTCGAGGGTCCCGCGTCGGGGGCGGCGGCCGTCCGGGTGGGGGTCGGCACCAGCATCACCTCGAGGGCGCCCCGGCCGGGTCGGCCTTCGCGGGTGAGCACGCCGCGCAGCACGCCGACCACCCGGTCGCTCTCCCCGGGGGCGTGGTCGAGGTTGCGCCGCTGCACCTCGGACAGGGTGACCCCCGGCGGCAGCAGCGGCTGCGCCCGACGCTCCATCTCGCGCACCGGCATGTCCCAGATCCCCGGCGGCTGCTCCGTCCCCGCGCCGCGGCCGGGGGAGGGGGCGGCGGCCGACGGCTCGGTGGCGACGCCGCCGTCGACCGACGCGGTGCCGCCCTGTCCCGACCCGACCACGGCGACGACCGCGGCCGCGGCCGCGAGGCCACCCAGGGCCGAGCCGACCCGGCGTCGGCGGCGCAGGGTGCGGCCGCGCAGCCGGGCGACCCGCTCGAGGCGGTCGGTGGGGACGTGGACGTCGCGCAGCGAGGCCTCCATCAGGAGGCGCAGGTCGCGGTCGTCGTCGGCGAGCATCGGGTCGGTCATCGTGGGCTCCCGTTCCGGGGGTGGCTGGGTTCGGCGAGCAGGCCGCGCAGGGTGCGCAGGGCCCGCAGGCTGCGGTTCTTGACGGCGGCCTCGGTGAGGTCGAGGTCGCGGGCGGTCTGGGCGACGCTGCGGTCCTCCCAGAAGCGGAGCACCACCACGGCCCGGTCCACCGGGGCGAGCTCGGCGAGGGCGGCGAGGAGTGCGGCGCGGTCGGCGGGGTCGGGGTCGTGGTGCGCGGCGTCGGGGTGCTGGGTGTCGGGGGTCGTCGCCACCGGCAGCTCGGTGCTGCTGCGCCGCCGGCGCTCGGACAGGAAGCCCTTGAGCAGCACCCCGTGCACGTAGGCCACGGGGTCGTCGGCCGCCCGCACCCGCCACCAGGCGGCGTAGGCCCGGGCGAGGGCGGTCTGGACGAGGTCCTCGGCACCGTGCCTGGTGCCGGCGAGGAGGTAGGCGCTGCGGTACAGCTGGGGTGAGCGCGCGACCACGAACTCCGAGAACTCTGCCTCCGAGGACGCTGCGTCAGAGCCACGACGGCTCGGTCGGTCGGGCGGGTCGGTCACTGAGTTCTCCGTCGGGTCGCGGTCGCCCCGTCGGCGACCATCACCTCTCATGACGCGGCCACCCCCCGATCAGGTCTCACGGCATTGTCGCAACTAGGCTCGGGGCATGGCGGAATACGTGTTCACGCTGCGCAACGTGCGCAAGGCCCACGGTGACAAGGTCGTCCTCGACAACGTCACCCTCTCGTTCCTCCACGGCGCCAAGATCGGCGTCGTCGGACCCAACGGCACGGGCAAGTCGACCCTGCTCAAGATCATGGCCGGGCTCGAGCACGCCAACAACGGCGACGCCATCCGCGACCCCGAGGCGACCGTCGGGATGCTGCAGCAGGAGCCGCCGCTGACGGAGGGCAAGACGGTCCTCGAGAACGTCGAGGAGGCCGTCGCCGAGACCAAGGCCAAGATGGCCCGGCTCGACGAGCTGTACATGATGATGGGCGACCCCGACGCCGACCAGGACAAGGTCGCGACCGAGGCCGGCGACCTGCAGAGCGAGCTCGATGCCGCCAACGTGTGGGACCTCGACAGCCGCCTCGACCAGGCCATGGACGCGCTGCGCTGCCCGCCGCCGGACGCGATCGTCGACACGCTCTCCGGTGGCGAACGCCGCCGCGTGGCGCTGTGCAAGCTGCTGCTCCAGCAGCCCGACCTGCTGCTGCTCGACGAGCCCACCAACCACCTCGACGCCGAGTCGGTGCAGTGGCTCGAGGGTCACCTCAAGTCCTACCCCGGCGCCGTCCTGGCGATCACCCACGACCGGTACTTCCTCGACAACGTCGCCGAGTGGATCCTCGAGCTCGACCGCGGCAAGACCCACCCCTACGAGGGCAACTACTCCACCTACCTCGAGACCAAGAAGGAACGGCTCAAGATCGAGGGGCAGAAGGACGCCAAGCGCGCCAAGATGCTCGAGAAGGAGCTGGAGTGGGTCCGCTCCAACGCCAAGGCCCGCCAGACCAAGAGCAAGTCCCGGCTGGCGCGCTACGAGGAGATGGCGGCCGAGGCCGACCGCGCCCGCAAGATCGACACCTCCGAGATCAACATCCCCGCCGGTCCGCGGCTCGGTGACGTCGTGCTCGCCGCCGAGGGGCTGACCAAGGGCTTCGAGGGCCGCACGCTCATCGACGACCTGTCGTTCTCGCTGCCGCGCGCCGGCATCGTCGGCGTCATCGGCCCCAACGGCGTCGGCAAGACCACGCTGTTCCGGATGATCACCGGCACCGAGCAGCCCGACGCCGGCTCGCTGACCGTGGGCCAGACCGTCAAGCTCTCCTACGTCGACCAGAGCCGCGGCGGCATCGACCCCAACAAGAACGTGTGGGAGGTCGTCTCCGACGGCCTCGACTTCATCAAGGTCGCGAACTTCGAGATGAACTCGCGCGCCTACGTCGCGTCGTTCGGCTTCAAGGGTCCCGACCAGCAGAAGAAGGCCGGCGTCCTGTCGGGCGGTGAGCGCAACCGCCTCAACCTGGCGCTCACGCTCAAGATGGGCGGCAACCTGCTGCTGCTCGACGAGCCCACCAACGACCTCGACGTCGAGACCCTGTCGTCGCTGGAGGACGCCCTCCTCGACTTCCCGGGCTGCGCCGTCGTCACCTCCCACGACCGGTGGTTCCTCGACCGGATCGCCACCCACATCCTGGCGTGGGAGGGCACCGACGAGAACCCGGCCCAGTGGTTCTGGTTCGAGGGGAACTTCGCCTCCTACGAGGAGAACAAGGTCGAGCGGCTCGGCGTCGAGGCGGCTCGTCCCCACCGGGTCACCCACCGGCGGCTCACCCGCGACTGACGCCGTCGACCTGCCCGGGCGGGGTCAGTCCCCGCGATCGTCGCGCAGCTCCATCTCGGGGTGCGCGGCGATCAGGCGGTCGGCGACGGCGTTCATCACCCGCCCGAGCGCGGCGAAGTCGGCCTCGTCGGCGAGGTCGACGAGGTACTCGCGCACGCCCTCGACGTGGGTGGGCGCGACGTTCTGGAGCAGCGCGTAGCCCCGGTCGGTCATCGCCGCGACGATGCCGCGGCCGTCGTCGGGCGAGCTGGTGCGGGTGACCAGCCCGGCCTTCTCCATCCGGGTGATGGTGTGGGTCACCCGGCTGCGGCTGTGGGCGAGGGCGTCGGCCAGCTGGGCCATCCGCATCCGCCCGTCGCGCTCGGAGAGGCGCACCAGGATCTCGTACTCGACGAGCGAGAGGTCGTACTCGCGCCGCAGGTCGTCGTCGAGGCGGTCGAAGAGCAGCGTCGAGCCCAGCACCAGCGCCCGCCACGAGCGCTGCTGCTCGGCGTCCAGCCAGCGCGTGTTCTCCGAGGGCACCCGCCGATCATAGGACGAGGTGTCGGTGCTTTCGGGGACGATGGGCCCGTGACCGGACGAGCAGCCACCAGCCGGGGCGACGTGGTGCGCCACCGGATCCACGTCCACGAGCTCGCGCGCACCGGCGCCCACACCGACGCCGCGGTGCTCGACCTCGGCGTCCAGGACACCGGGCCCGACGGTGCCGGGTGGGCGCTGGAGCTCCGCGGGGCGCAGGTGCCCGCCGACGACCTGGTGCTGGCCTGGACGCTGCGCGGCGCGCCCCACCTCTACCGCCGCGCCGAGGTCGCGCAGGTGGCCGCCGCCACGTCGCCGTGGAGCGACGCCGACGCCGCCAAGCGGATCTTCGACGCGGCGCGACCGCTCAAGGCGGCCGGCATCGGCGTGCTCGACGCCCTCGATCACCTCGCCGAGGTGATGCGCGAGCTCGCCGCCCAGCCGGTCACCAAGGGGGAGCTCTCCGCCGAGCTGACCCGGCGCCTCGAGGAGCCCTATCTGCGCCACTGCCGCGCCTGCGACGCCGTGCACGCCTACGAGCAGCCGTTCCGGCTCGCCGCGCTGCGCGCCGGCCTCGAGCTCGAGCCCCGCACGTCGCCACCGGTGCTCCGCCGGATCCCGGGCTGGCGCGGCCCCGCAGCTCGCTTCGCCGACCGCCTCGACCCGGTGCGCGCCGCCCTCCACCTGCTCGGGCCCACCACCCCCAAGCTGGTGGCGGACTTCGTCGACGCCCCGGTCAAGGAGGTCCGGGCCCGCTGGCCCGACGACGTGGTCGACGTCGCGGTCGACGGAGAGACCGAGGGGGAGGTGCGGCAGGTGCTGGCCGACGACGTCGATGGGCTGGCCGACCCTCCGGCCCACGAGGGGGTGCTGCTGCTCGGGCCGTTCGACCTCTTCCTCCAGGCCCGCGACCGCGACCTGCTGGTGCCCGACGACGCGGCCCGCAAGGATCTGTGGCGCACCCTGGGTCGCCCCGGAGCGGTGCTCGCCGACGGCGAGCTGGTCGGGTCGTGGCGGCCCCGCTCGAAGGGCGGCCGGCTGGGCGTCGCCTACCGCGGGTGGTCGCGGGCGGAGCCGCCCGCCGGCCTGGCCGAGCAGGCGGAACGCCTGGCCGCGTGGCGCGGCCAGGCGTTCTCGGGGTTCGTCGAGGAGTGAGGCTCAGACCCGCTCGAGGATGAGCGCCATGCCCTGGCCGCCACCCACGCACATGGTGATCAGGCCGGTGGACTTGTCGTGCCAGTCCAGCGAGTTGAGCATCGTGTTCTGCAGGCGGGCACCGGTCATGCCGAACGGGTGGCCCACGGCGATCGCGCCGCCGTTGACGTTGAGCCGGTCGATGTCGATGCCGAGCTCCTGGTACGACGGCACGACCTGCGCCGCGAACGCCTCGTTGATCTCCACCAGGTCGATGTCGCCGATGCTCATGCCGGCGTTGGCCAGCGCGCGCTTGGTCGCCTCGACCGGGCCCAGGCCCATGATCTCGGGGGAGAGGCCGGAGACGCCCGTCGACACGATCCGGGCCAGCGGGGTCAGGCCCAGCTCGGCGGCCTTGGTGTCGGACATGACGATCACCGCGGCCGCGCCGTCGTTGAGCGCGCAGCAGTTGCCGGCCGTGACGACGCCGTCGGGGCGGAACACCGGCTGGAGGTCCTTGATGCCGTCGTAGGTCACCCCGGCGCGGGGGCCGTCGTCGGCGGAGACCACGGTGCCGTCGGGCGTGGTGACCGGGGTGATCTCGCGGGCCCAGAAACCGTCGGCGATCGCCTTCTCGGCGAGGTTCTGGGAGCGGACGCCGAACTCGTCGAGCTCCTTGCGGTCGAGGCCGCGCAGCCGGGCGACGTTCTCGGCCGTCTGGCCCATCGCGATGTAGACGTCGGGCAGCTGCCCGTCGTCGCGCGGGTCGTGCCAGTCGACGCCGCCCTTGGCGGTCTCCTCGGTGCGCGCCACCGCGTCGTCGAAGATCGGGTTGCGGGTGTCGGGCCAGTGGTCGCTGGTGCCCTTGGCGAACCGCGACACCGTCTCGACGCCGGCGGAGATGAACACGTCGCCCTCTCCGGCCTTGATGGCGTGGAAGGCCATCCGGGTGGTCTGCACCGACGAGGAGCAGTAGCGCGTGATGGTGGCGCCGGGGACGTCGTCGAGCCCGAGCGCGACGTTGACGATGCGAGCCATGTTGTTGCCCGACTCCCCGCCCGGCAGGCCGCAGCCGAGGTAGTGGTCGTCGATCGTGGTCGGGTCCAGGGCCGGGATCTTCTCCAGGGCCGCCGTGATCGCGAGCCCGGCGAGGTCGTCGGGGCGGAAGTCCTTCAGTGATCCCTTGTTGGCCCGGCCGATGGGGGTCCGGGCCGCGGAAACGATGACTGCCTCGGGCATGTGCTCTCCGATCTCGGTGTGCGGTGCGCTCCGCCACACTACTGCCGACCGGACCCCGTGGCGTGTGGCGTATCTGACACCATCGGCGCGTGCGCTTCCGCTACGAGTGCCCCACCCGGTGGGCCGACATGGACGTCCAGAAGCACGTCAACAACGTCGTCTACGCCGACTACCTCCAGGAGGCCCGGGTCGCGTTCTTCCGCGAGGCGCACGTCGCCGGGCGGCGCGAGCCCACCGAGCGTCCCGCGATGGTGGTGAGCAAGAGCCGGCTGGTCTACCGCGAGCCGCTGGAGCACCGGGAGGCCGGCGTGGCCGTGGAGCTGTGGCTGACCCGGCTGGGTGCGGCGTCGTTCGCCCTCGACTACGAGGTGTTCACCGAGGGCCCCGACGGCCGGCGGGTGCACGCCAGCGCGACCACCGAGCACGCGGCCTTCGACCTCGCCACCAACAAGCTGCGCCGCATCTCGCCCGAGGAGGACGCCGCGCTGCGGCCCTGGCTCGACGAGCCCGAGGAGCCGGCCGCGCCGCTCCCGAGGCTGGGCGAGGGGCCGCGCACCGAGGCCGGTCACTACCCCGTCCAGGTGCGCTGGTCCGACCTCGACCCCTACCGCCACGTCAACAACGTGAAGTTCCTCGAGTACTTCCAGGAGGCGCGGCTCCGGCTGCACAGCCGGCTGTGGCACGAGCTGCCCCCGCCCCGGTCGTTCTCGATCGTCGTCGCGCAGGCCGACCTCGAGTACGTGCGGCCGATGTTCCTGCGTCCCGAGCCCTACGACGTGTGGTCGTGGGTCTCGCGGGTGGGGGAGCGGTCCTACACCATCGAGGCCGAGATCTCCGACGGGGAGCGTGCGGTGGCCCGGTCGCGGGTGGTCGTGGTCTGCGTCGACCCCGCCACCGGCCGCGCGACCCACCCCGACCCGGTCTACCTCGACGCGCTGCGGGCCGCGGCCGGCTGAGCGCTCACTCGAAGGTGTTGACCATGAACTGCGCGGCGTGGGTGACGTAGTCCCAGAACTTCGCGTCCTGCTCGGGCGGCAGGCCGACCTCGTCGAGCGCGGCCCGGAAGTGCATCAGCCAGTGCTCCTTGGCCTCCAGCCCCACGGCGTACGGCGCGTGCCGCATCCGCAGCCGCGGGTGCCCTCGGCTGTCGGAGTAGGTGGTCGGGCCGCCCCAGTACTGGATCAGGAAGAGCCGGAACCGCTCCTCGGCCGGACCGAGGTCCTCCTCGGGGTACATCGGCCGCAGCACCTCGTCGGTGGCGACGCCCTCGTAGAACCTCGCCACGATCCGGGTGATCGTGTCGGCGCCGCCGATCTCGTCGTAGAAGGTGCTCACCCGTCCATTGTCCCTGCGCCACCGAACCGGGCCGCGCCGGGCGTGCAAGACTCGCGACATCGGTGTCGACACCGACCTCACCACCGACCTCACGACCAACCTCACAAGGAGTGATCCGCGCATGGCAACCGTTCGTCAGGCCACGACCGTCTGGGAAGGCACGCTCTTCGAGGGCTCCGGCAAGGTGACCCTGGAGTCGTCGGGCATCGGCACCTACGACGTCTCCTGGCCCTCCCGCGCCGAGGAGGCCAACGGCAAGACCAGCCCCGAGGAGCTGATCGCCGCCGCCCACTCGTCCTGCTTCTCCATGGCGCTCTCCAACGGGCTCGCCAAGGCCGACACCCCGGCTACCTCGCTGACCACCACCGCCGAGGTCGAGCTGACCCCGGGCACCGGCATCACCGGCATCAAGCTCACCGTCCGCGGGGTCGTCGAGGGCATCGACGAGGACGCCTTCGTCGCCGCGGCCGAGGCCGCCAAGGCGGGCTGCCCGGTCTCGCAGGCACTGGCCGGCACCACGATCACGCTGGACGCCGCGCTGGCCTGAGGCCGGCGCGACGCCACCCACGCAGCAGGGCCCGGACCGCGAGGTCCGGGCCCTGCTGCGTGGGTCGGGGAGGGGGTCTCACTCGGCCGGGTCGGCCGTCCTCGGGTCGGGGTCGCGGTGCCAGACCACGCGCTGGGGCAGCGGGATCTCGATGCCCTCGTGGTCGAAGCGGGCCTTGATCCGCTGCCGCAGCTCGCGGGCGACGCCCCACTGCTCCATGGGCGCGGTCTTGACCATCACCCGCAGCGTGATCGAGTCGGGGGCCAGCATCTCCACGCCGGTCACCTCGGGCTCCTCGATCACGAGCTCGCGGAAGTCGTCGTCGTGCCACAGGTCGTGGGCGACCTCGGCCAGCACCCGCTTCACCCGGGCCAGGTCCTCGCCGTAGCCGACCCCCACGTCGACGACGGCGCGCGACCAGTTCTGGCTCATGTTGCCGACCCGCAGGATCTCGCCGTTGGGCACGTACCAGACCGTGCCGTTGAGGTCGCGCAACCGGGTCACCCGCAGGCTGACCGCCTCCACGGTGCCGCTGGCCTCGCCGACGTCGACGACGTCCCCCACGCCGTACTGGTCCTCGAAGATCATGAAGATCCCGGACAGGAAGTCCTTGACCAGCGACTGCGCGCCGAAGCCGAGCGCGATGCCGATGATGCCGGCGCTGGCGATGATCGGGGCGATGTTGACGCCCAGCTCGCTGAGCACCATCGTGCCGACGATCGCGACCACCACCCCGGTGATCACGCTCTTGAGCAGGTCGCCCATGGTCTTGGCGCGCTGCACCCGGCGGGTCGTGGTCGCCAGGTCGCGGGCGTCCTGCGAGGCCTGGAGACGGGCGGTGCGGCGCGAGAGCCGGCCGACCCGCTCGGGCAGCACGCCCTCCTCGGCGCGGGCGACCAGGCGGTCGACCAGGCGGTGCAGCAGCCACCGCACCAGCAGGCCGCCCAGGACCAGCCCGAGGATGGCCAGCGGCTTGCCGACCACCACGTCGGCCACCTCGGCGAGCCGGTCGTTGCCGGTGAGATCCCAGACCCGGTGACAGATCTGCTCGCCGTCGTCACAGGGTGTCGTCCGGAGCACAGGCATGGCCCCCAGTATGTACAGGCGTCGGTGCCGATATCCTGTGGGCGTGACCACCTCGCCCCAGAGCCTCGCGCGCCGCCTGCTCGTCGTCCTCCTCGCCGCCGCCGCGCTCGGCCTCGCCTCCGCGACGCCGGCGGTGGCCGACGTCCCCGTCGGCTGGAGCGAGCCCGACGACGTGAACATGGTGCACGCGCTGCTGCTGCTCGGGGCGATCCCGCTCGGCCTGTTCCTGCTGATCGCGCTGGCGGTCTACGTGCCCTCGCTCGCCCGCGGGGAGCGGCTCACGCCGGGTGCCCCGGCGGTCGAGAACCAGTGGCTGGGCGGCCCCCGCAAGGGCACCGCCGAGCTCGCCGGCCCCGACGGCGCCGACTCGGAAGCCGGTGGCGCCAGTGGCCGCTGGTGACCCGTTCACGAGCGAGGAGCGCTACGACCTCGACGCGACGATCCGCAAGGCCGAGCGCTCCTCCCGCGTGGAGTTCTCGGTCTTCGTCGGCGCCGCGCAGGGCGGCGACCCGCGCGCCTTCGCGACCAGCCTGCACAACTCCCTCGTCGCCCCGGCTCGCAGCATCCTGATCATGGTCGACCCCACCGCCCGCCTCGTGGAGGTCGTCACCGGTGGCTGGGTGCGCCGCACCCTGCGGGACCAGCAGGTCGAGCAGGCGGTCGCCGCCATGCAGGGACAGTTCGCCGAGGGCGACCTGGCCGGCGGCCTCAAGCGCGGCATCACGATGCTCGCCGAGCAGGCGCGCGCGCCGGAGACCCTGCACGCCGCCGACTGAGCGCCGACGGTCGCGCCTCAGCCCCGGGCGTCCCTGGCCTGCGCGCGCAGCGCGCGGGCCACGTCGTCGCGACCCTCGCGCACGTAGCGCTTCGCGGCCGGGTTGGCCGGCGACGACTCCAGCCAGGCGTCGACCCGGGCGAGCAGGGCCTCGCTGGCGAGCTGCTTGGGGAACATGTACTCCAGCACCGTCGACGCGCGCTGGGTGCCCTTCTCCTCCCACAGCGTGTCGGCGACCTCGAGGTAGCGCTCGACGTAGGGCTCCAGCACGTCGTCCTGGCCGGGCACCTGGAACGACGTCACGATGCTGCGCTGGGTCTCGTTGGGCACGTCGTCGCGCACGACGGCGTCCTGCCAGGCCTGGGCCTTGGCCTCGGCGAGCGGCCGCAGCGCGAGCGCCGAGGCGGCGTGCTCCTGGCCGGAGATGGTGTTGTCGCGGCTCAGCTCGTCGGCGATCCGGGCGGCGTCGGCGCGGCCGTTGCGGGCCAGCGAGCCCACCAGGGTCCAGCGCAGGTCGGCGTCGACCGCCAGGCCGTCGAGCACCAGGCTGCCGTCGAGCAGCGCCTCGAGCTCGTCGAGGGCGGCATCGCTGTGGGCGGCGGCGGCGAAGGCGCGCGCGAAGCTGAGCTGGTGGTCGCTGCCGGGGGCGGCGTCGTGGAGCAGTGCGCGGACGCCCTGCTCCCAGGTGGTCCGCAGCGCGGCGCGCCGCTCGGGCGCGGAGTACTGGTGCACGGCCTGGGCGGCGTACGCCGGCAGCCGGCTGACCCCGAACGCGTCGGTCTCGGAGCCGAGGCCCGAGAGCACCAGCGCGACGAACTGGTGGGCGGTCATCTCCGCGTCGCGTGTCATGTCCCACGCGGCGCCCCAGCACAGGGCCCGCGCCAGCGAGTCGTCGATGGTGGCGATGCCCTCGACGACGGTCTCGAGCGACCGCGGGTCGAGGCGGATCTTGGCGTAGGCGAGGTCGCCCTCGTTGAGCAGCAGCAGGTCGGGCTGGGTGACGCCGACGAGCTCGGGGACCTCGGTGGTCGCGCCCTCGACGTCGAGCTCGAGCGACTGGCGGCGCACCAGGCGCCCCTCGACGCGGTCGTAGAGGCCGACGCCGATCCGGTGCCGGCGCAGCGTCGGGTGGTCGGGGTGGGCGCCCTGCTCGACCACGAACGACGCGTACCGGCCCTCGGCGTCGAGCTCGAACCGCGGCGCCAGGGTGTTGACGCCGGTGGTCTGCAGCCACTCCTGGGCCCAGGAGTCGAGCTCGCGGCCGCTGGACTTCTCCAGCGCGGTCAGCAGGTCGGCGAACTCGCTGTTGGCGTACTCGAAGTCGTGGAAGTAGCCGGTGAGGCCCTCGAGGAAGTTCTCCAGCCGGACCCACGCCACGAGCTGCTTGAGCACCGAGGCGCCCTTGGCGTAGGTGATGCCGTCGAAGTTGACCTCCACCGCGTGCAGGTCGACGTTGTCGGCCGCGATCGGGTGGGTGCTCGGCAGCTGGTCCTGGCGGTAGGCCCAGTTCTTGCGGGCGTTGGTGAACCCGGTCCAGGACTCGGTGAACTCGGTGGCCTCGACGGCGGCGTGGTAGCAGGCCCACTCGGCGAACGACTCGTTGAGCCACAGGTCGTCCCACCACTTCATGGTCACCAGGTCGCCGAACCACATGTGCGCCATCTCGTGGAGGATCACCTCCACCCGGAACTCGTAGAACGCACGGTCCTGGCGGCTGCGCGGCAGGTACTCGTCGCGCAGGGTCACGCACCCCGCGTTCTCCATCGCGCCCATGTTGTACTCCGGCACGAACAGCTGGTCGTACTTGCCGAAGGGGTAGGGGTAGCCGAAGGCGTCCTCGAAGAACTCGAAGCCCTGCCGGGTGACGGTCAGCAGCTCCTCGGTGTCGAGGTGCTCCACCAGCGACTGGCGGCAGTAGAGGCCCAGCGGGATGGTGCCGTGCCTGCCCTCGTAGGCGTGCTGCTCCTGGTGGTACTCGCCCGCCACGATCGCGGTGACGTACGTCGAGAGCGGCTTGGTGGGCTCGAAGCGCCAGACCGCGCTGCCGTCGCCGGCGGGGGTGGGCTCGGGGCTGGGGGAGTTGGAGACGACCTTCCAGTGCTCGGGCGCGGTGACCACGAAGGTGAAGACCGACTTGAGGTCGGGCTGCTCGAAGGTGGTGAACACCCGGCGGGCGTCGGGCACCTCGAACTGGGAGTAGAGGTAGACCCGGTCGTCGGCGGGGTCGACGAACCGGTGCAGGCCCTCGCCGGTGCGCGAGTAGGTGCAGTCGGCGCGCACCACGAGGGTGTTCTCGGCCGCCAGGCCGGTGAGCCGGATCCGGCTGTCGGCGTACGCCGTGGCCGGGTCGACGGCGGTGCCGTTGAGGGTGATCTCGTGCACGGTGGCGCCGACCAGGTCGGCGAAGGTCTCGGCGCCCGGCTCGCTGCAGGTGAACGCGATCGTCGTCGTCGAGCCGAACGTCGTGTCCCCGGTGGTGAGGTCGAGCTCGACCTCGTAGGAGGTGACCTCCAGCAGCGCGGCGCGCGCGGCCGCTTCGTCCCGAGTCAGGTTGGTGCCAGGCATGCGGCGCATCATTCCACCACTCGGACGCGTCGCCACAGGTGGGGCGACGCGTGGGTGACAGACCGGTGGGGCGCCGGGCCCGGGCGCGCCGTCGGCGTCAGGACGGCTCGCGGGAACAATTCGGGTACTGGCTGGTTGTGCCCACCATGACGACTTCCGCCGAGTTCTGGTTCGACCCGATGTGCCCGTTCGCCTGGATCACCTCGCGGTGGATCCTCGAGGTCGAGAAGGTGCGCGACGTCACGGTGACCTGGCGGATCATGAGCCTGTCGTACCTGAACGAGGACAAGGACATCCCCGACGAGTACCGGGCGATGCTCGAGGGCGGTTGGGGGCCGGTGCGCGTGGCCCAGGCCGTCGACGAGCAGCACGGCCAGGAGAAGCTGGCCGAGCTGTACACCGCGCTCGGCACCCGCATCCACGACCAGCAGCTCGGGCGCGACCGCGCTGTCATCGAGGACGCCCTGGTCGCGGTCGGGCTGCCCGTCGAGCTGGCCGACGCGATGGACGACGAGGGGTACGACGACGCGATCAGGAAGTCCCACCACCTCGGGATGGACCAGGTCGGCGACGAGGTCGGCACCCCCACGATCGCCATCGAGGGCGCCGCGTTCTTCGGCCCGGTGCTGAGCTCGATCCCGCGCGGCGAGGAGGCCGGGCGGATCTGGGACGGCGCGGTGGCGCTCGCCAGCTACCCCTACTTCTTCGAGCTCAAGCGCAGCCGCAACCAGCCGCTCGACTTCAGCTGACGCCTTTACCCTGTGACTCCTGTGACGCATGATCTTGGGGCATGGGGACTCTCGGAGCGCGTCGTCCGGCCCTGCTCGTGACCGCAGCGGTGGTGCTGGCGGGCCTGCTGACGGCCACGCCCGTACCCGCGGCCGAGCGGTCGCTCGCCGGGCCCCTGCGACTGCGGGCCGTGGGTGACGGCCCGGTGCGCGACCTCGACGTCGCCCTGGCCCCGCGCCTCGACGCGGCGGGCCGCACCGGGGCGCTGACCACCAGCCCGTTCTCCATGCTGGGGGCCACCTGGACCGACCGGGAGGTCGAGGCCCGGGTCGCGGTGCGCACCCGGGGCAGCTCCGGCTGGCGGGCCTGGCGCGAGCTGCCGGTGCTCCACGACGGGCCGGACGCCGGCACCGAGGCCGACGCCGTGACCAGCGACGTGGGCGCGACCGAGGCGGCGTGGGTGGGCCGCTCGACCGGCGTGCAGGTGCGGGTCGACGGCCGCGCGCCCGCCGGGCTCCGGCTGGTGCTGATCGACCCGGGCACGACGCCGCGCGACGCCGCCCCGGCTGCCGGGAGCGCGCACCGGCGTACGACGTCCGCCCGCGCGGCGGGGGCGCCGGCGCCGAGGATCCTGCGCCGGCGCGACTGGGGCGCCGACGAGTCCTGGCGGGACCGGCGGATGCGCTACAACCGCACCATCAAGCAGGTGCACGTCCACCACACCGCCTCGGGCAACGGCTACTCCCGCGCCGACGTGCCGGCACTGCTGCGCGGCATGTACCGCTACCACACCCAGAGCCTGGGCTGGGCCGACCTCGGCTACAACTTCCTGGTCGACCGCTACGGCCGCACCTGGACCGGCCGGGCCGGTGGCCGGGCCCGGCCGGTGCGCGGCGCCCACACGCTCGGCTTCAACCACACCTCCACCGGCATCGCGGTGATCGGCAACTTCGAGCGCAAGGCCCCGCCGGAGCGGGTCGTGAAGGCGGTGGTCCACCTCGCCGCCTGGAAGCTCGACCGCCACGGCCGCAACCCCGCAGGGCGGATCACCGTGACCTCTCAGGGCAGCGACCGGTTCGCGCCCGGCCGACGGGTCACGCTCCCGGTCGTCGACGGGCACCGCGACACCAACGAGACCGCCTGCCCCGGTCGGCACCTCTACGCGAAGCTTCCGGAGATCCGGAAGCGGGCCCGGGCCCGGGTCGCCCACTTCGGCTGACCCAGGCGTGGGGGGGGGGGGGGGGGGGGGGGGGGGGGGGGGGGGGGGCGGGGGGGGGCGGGGGGGGGGGGGGGGGCGGCCGCGGCGGGGGGGGCCGTCGTTCCACCGCCGCCCCCCCCCCCCCCCCCCCCGGCGCCGCGTCACGGGGTCGCCCGCCCGGACCCTAGGCTGGCCCCATGAGCACCGTCCTGTCCGCCGTCGCCTGGCCGTACGCCAACGGCCCGCGCCACATCGGCCACGTCGCCGGGTTCGGCGTGCCCTCCGACGTCTTCAGCAGGTACTCGCGGATGGCGGGCCACGACGTGCTGATGGTCTCCGGCTCCGACGAGCACGGCACCCCGATCCTGATCGCCGCCGACGAGGCCGGGCTGTCGCCGCAGGAGCTGGCCGACCGCAACCACCGGCTGATCGCCGAGGACCTGGTCGCGCTGGGCTGCACCTACGACCTCTACACCCGCACCACCACGGCCAACCACCACGCGGTCGTGCAGGAGCTGTTCCTCGGCGTCCACGCCAACGGCTACTTCGTCGAGCAGACGACGTACGGCGCGATCTCGCCCTCGACCGGCCGCACGCTGCCCGACCGCTACATCGAGGGCACCTGCCCGATCTGCGGCTACGACGGCGCCCGCGGCGACCAGTGCGACAACTGCGGCAGGCAGCTCGACCCCGCCGACCTGAAGAACCCGGTGTCGCGGATCAACGGCGAGACCCCCGAGTTCATCGAGACCCAGCACTTCTTCCTCGACCTGCCGGCGCTGGCCGACGCGCTGGGCGAGTGGCTCGACGAGCGCGAGGCGACCGGGCTGTGGCGGCCCAACGTGATCCGGTTCAGCCAGAACATCCTCAAGGAGATCCGGCCGCGGGCGATGACGCGCGACATCGACTGGGGCATCGCGGTGCCGCTCGACGGCTGGCGCGACAACCCCACCAAGAAGCTCTACGTCTGGTTCGACGCCGTGGTCGGCTACCTCTCGGCGTCGATCGAGTGGGCCCGGCGCTCCGGGGACCCGGAGGCCTGGCGGCGCTGGTGGAACGACCCCGAGGCGCTGTCGTACTACTTCATGGGCAAGGACAACATCACCTTCCACAGCCAGATCTGGCCGGCGGAGCTGCTGGCCTACTCCGGCAGGGGCAGCCGGGGTGGCACGCCGCGCCAGTACGGCGAGCTCAACCTGCCCACCGAGGTGGTGAGCTCGGAGTTCCTCACCATGGAGGGGCGGAAGTTCTCGTCGTCCAAGAAGGTCGTGATCTACGTCCGCGACCTGCTCAGCCGCTACCAGCCCGACGCGTTCCGCTACTTCGTCGCGGCCGCCGGCCCCGAGAACCAGGACGCCGACTTCACCTGGGCGGAGTTCGTGCGGCGCACCAACGACGAGCTGGTCGCAGGCTGGGGCAACCTGGTCAACCGCACCGCCACCCTGATCGCCAAGAACTTCGGCGAGATCCCGGCCGCCGGCGAGCTGACGCCCGAGGACGAGGCCGTGCTGGCCGCGGCCGAGGCGGCGTTCACCACCGTCGGCGACCTGATCGCCCGGCACCGCCAGAAGCAGGCGGTCGGCGAGGCGATGCGGGCGGTCGCCGAGGTCAACAAGTACGTCTCCGACTCCGAGCCCTGGAAGCTCAAGGGTGACGACCAGCGCGAGCGGCTGGGCACGATCCTGCACGTCGTGGCGCAGTGCGTCGCCGACCTCAACCTGGTGCTCTCGCCGTTCCTGCCGTTCTCGGCCAACGAGGTCGACCGGGCGCTGGGCGGCAAGGGAGAGGTCGCGCCGATGCCGCGGCTGGAGGAGGTCGAGGACCTCGACGACGGCCGCGCCTACCCCGTGATCACCGGCGACTACACCGGTGCGCCCGCCTGGCGCCGGCACCCGCTCGAGGTGGGCCGGCCGGTCGCCAAGCCGTCGCCGATCTTCACCAAGCTCGACGTCGCGGTCGTCGACGAGGAGCTCGACCGGCTCACCGACTGAGCGGCCCGCACAGCCCGTCCGACGCCGCCTAGCGCTGGTTCTTCGGGACTCCGCGCAGCCGCACGTCGATCCAGCCCAGGTTGCTGGTGCGGGCCCGCTGGAGGCGGACCGTGCGCGGCTTGGTGGACAGCCAGTACGGCGTGCCGGGCTCGGCGAGCCGGGCCGAGGCGACCAGCTCGTCGTTGGTGAGCTCGTCGGGGTGGTCGAGGTAGAACCGGTCGAGGTCGAACAGCCGCACCAGCGCGCGGCCGGGGTGCAGGCGGTCGACCTTGGTCGCCGTGCCCTGCCGCTGCCGGCCCGAGACGGTGTCGAGCTGCCACTGGTCGTCGCCGCTGTCGACGACCTGCAGCCCGATCGGCGCGATCACGCGTCGCTTCGAGGCGGCGTAGCGCAGCTTGGCGCGGACCGTGGCCCCCTTCGCCGGCGTGAAGCCGAGCACCGGCGCGGGACCGTTGACCTGCACCTCGACCCGCTGGGTGGCCCAGTTGCCGCCGAGGCGGGAGCGGCCCGTGGGCGGCTGCACGAACGCGGTGGTGACCAGGGCGCCGTAGCGGCCGGGCACCATGCCGCGCACCGTGTAGGTGCCGGCGGAGCTGCCCTGCTCGGTCCAGTTCAGCGCCATCGGGGTGGCGTAGGGGCCGGCGACGTAGTCGGCGCGCAGCCAGACGTCCTCGGGGTGGGCGGTGATCTTCACCTGGGCGCCGCGCGGCAGTCGGCCGGTGACGTTCTTGGTCGGCTGGTCGAGCGCGATCGCGCCGAGCGACTTGACCACGTTGTTGATCGTGAACTCCTCGACCGCCCACGGGAACTCGGTCTGCTCGGGCTGGGCGAGCACGTCGACGCCGCGGCGCAGGTAGAGCTTGTAGGAGCCGGCGGGCAGCCCGGTGAGGACGACCTTGCCGCCGGGCTCGTCGGCCGGGTTGCCGAGGTAGGTCTTCTGCACCCGCCCCGCGGCGTTGCGCAGCTCCGCGTCGATGACGCCGTGGCCGGTGGGGTCGGAGGCCGAGAACTCGATCGCGGCCCCCTGGGCGAGGTCGAGGTCCACGACCTTCTCGCCGGCCGCCGCGGGCCGGACCGACCGGGCGGCCGGGACGTGGGAGGAGTACGCCGCCGAGGTGCGCACGACGTAGGGGCCGGGACGCAGCGAGGTGACGGCGTAGCGGCCCTGCCCGTCGGTCACGACGCCGGCCGCGAACTCGCCGGCCGGCGTGGTGATCGCGATGAACTCACCGGCGACCGGGCTGCCGTTGGAGCGGACGACCCCGCGCACGACGCCGGCGTGGCGGGTGCGGAACGAGTGGTAGGTGATCCGGCCGGGCTTGAGCCGCAGCGCGGGGGACCGGTAGCCCGGCACCGTGTGCCGGGTGCGCAGCCCCTCGTGGCGGTCGGCCTCGACCCGGTAGCCCCCGGGGGCGACTTCGAACCGGTAGCGACCGCTGGCGTCGGTGGTGGTGCGCGCCGCGACGGACCCGTTGCCGCGGGTGAGCAGGACGGTGCGGTTGGCGCCGTCGGTGAAGGTGCCGGAGAGCACCGCCGACGACTTCACCTTCACGGTGCCGAGCGAGCGCCCCTTGCGCTTCGGCGCGAACATCCGGGAGTGGCGCAGCCACGAGGTGGTGACGCCGTCGGGCCCCACCCAGGTCGGCGTGAAGTGCTTGACCGCGAGGTCGTCGGTGCACTCCTGCGAGCGCTGCTGGTCCTTGCAGATGCGCACCAGGTACGGCCGCCGCAGCTGCTTGAGCCGGAAGGTGCCCTTCTTGCCCGTGCGGGCCACGACGCGCTTCTCGGTGGTCAGGTCGATCGGCGCCCCGAGGTCGGAGTAGCGGATGCCCATCACCAGGGCGTTGCGGATCGGCTTGCCGGCCGGCCCCACGACCCGTCCGGTGACGACGCCGCGCGTGGGCGGCGGCTCGGGCCGCGCGCCCGCCCGCCGCGGCCCGCCGCCCTCCTCCGGCTCGGCGCGCTCGGCGCCACCCAGCAGCGCGGGCGGCCGGCTGTAGTAGGTCGAGTCGAGCACGACGCCCCGGGCCTGCGCGGGCATCGCCCGGGTGGTCGCGGCCGTCCCGGCCGAGGCGGGGGCGGGGGCGACGGCGGCCAGGGTCGCGGTGCCGAGGGCGAGGGCCAGCAGCACCGCCGGCGTGCGGGTGGTCATGGCAACGAAGCATGACCCATCGGGCGGGTGCGGGTCAGCACCGGACGCGGCGAGACGCGCGTGGCGCTCAGGACAGCCGGCGCTCCGCGGTGACCTCGTGCTCCGTCACGACCGCCGACCTGATCACCGCCGCCTGCCCGGCCGACACCCCCGACCCCCGGAACTCCTCGACCGCCTCGCGCGACGACCAGCGCTCCAGCACGTTGACCCGGCCCGGGTCGAGCAGGTCGGGCGAGAGGGCGAAGTCGAGGCAGCCCGGGGTCGCACGGGCCCGCTCCACCACGTCGGTGCAGCCCTCGAGGTACGCCGCCCGGTCCCCGGGCTCGACCAGGACGTGTCCGCTCACGATCACCATGCCGCTGCCGACCCCCCGAACCCGCGCGACTCATCGCTGCCCGGGGAGTAGGTTGCGGTGGCATGACCCTGGCCTTCCTCGTCACGTCGTTCGTCATCGTGGCGACGCCCGGCACCGGGGCGCTGTTCACGCTGGCGGCCGGGCTGACCCGCGGCACCCGGGCCGCGGTGCTGGCGGCGTTCGCCTGCACCCTCGGCACGGTGCCCCACCTGGTCGCGGCCGTGACCGGCCTGGCCGCCCTGCTGCACGCCAGCGGCGTCGCCTTCCAGGCGCTCAAGTACGCCGGCGTGGCCTACCTGCTGTGGATGGCGTGGTCGACCTGGCGCGACACCGGCGCGCTCTCCGTCGACGAGGACGCCTCGCCGGCCAGCCGGCGCGCGGTCATCTGGTCGGGGATCACCCTCAACCTGCTCAACCCCAAGCTCACGATCTTCTTCTTCGCGTTCCTGCCCCAGTTCGTGCCGGCGGGGGAGCCCGGGTCGCTGTGGCGGATGCTGCTGCTCAGCGCGGTGTTCATGGCGATGACCTTCGTGGTGTTCGCGGCCTACGGCGCCTGCGCGGCCGCCGTCCGCGACCGGGTGCTGGCGCGGCCGCGGCTGGTCGACCGGCTCCGGAAGGGGTTCGCGGCGTCGTTCGCGCTGCTCGGCGGCCGGCTGGCGGTGGAGTCGCGCTGACGCGACCTCACTAGCCTGAGTCCATGACCGCCGCCATGTACCTGCCGACCTTCTACGTCATGCAGAAGTTCGCCATGACCACCAACAAGTACCAGCTCTTCGCCGTCAACCCCGACGGGACGCCCGGCCAGCTGATGGGCCACGCCGAGCAGAAGCGGATGGCGTTCAAGGAGGAGGTCACGTTCTACACCGACGCGACCAGGGCCCGGCCGGTGTTCAGCTTCAAGGCTCGTCGCAAGCTCGACCTCAACGCCGGCTACGACATCTACGACGAGGCCCGGCAGCCGCTCGGCTTCTTCCGCAAGGACTTCGGGGCCAGCCTGCTGCGCTCGACCTTCCACGTCGAGGGCCCGGGCTACACCGGCACCGGCCAGGAGCGGAGCCAGCTGGTCGCGCTGGTGCGGCGCTTCCTCGACATCCCGTTCCTGCCGATCCACTTCGACTTCGTGCAGCCCGACGGGCAGCCGCTGCTCGCCGTCGAGCGGCAGGGCTCGGTGCGCGACCGCTACACCGTCCACGTGCCCGACGAGCGGGTCGACTTCCGGGTCGCCGCCGCGATCGCCGTGGGCCTCGACGCGCTGATGGCCCGCTGATGGCGCTCTTCCCCGAGTCGCGCCGCGCGCTGGAGCAGTCGGCCGACGACGTGCCGGTCTGGACCGAGGGCTACGACGTCGCGGCCGCCCGGGCGACCGCCCGCGAGGCGGCGCTCGGCGAGCCCCGCGAGGACGTCGCCGAGGTCGTCGACCTCGACGCCGACGGCGTGCCGGTGCGGCTCTACCGCCCCGCGGGTGCCCGGCCCGGTGTCATGGTGCACGCCCACGGCGGCGGCTTCGTGTTCCACGACGTCGAGGTACACGACCCCGCCTGCCGCCGGCTCGCGAACCGCACCGGCCTGGCCGTCGTGAGCGTCGACTACCGACGCCCGCCCGAGCACCCGTTCCCGGCGGCCCCCGACGACCTCTCCACCGTCGTCGGGTGGCTCGACCGGGCCGCCGACGAGCACGGGCTCGCCGGCCCGGCGTACGTCCACGGCGACAGCGCGGGCGCGAACCTCGCCCTGGTGGCGGCGCTGCGCCACCCGGGCCGCTTCGCCGCGGCGGTGCTCATCTACCCGTTCCTCGACCCGGAGGGCGGCTTCCCGTCGTACGCCGCCACCGGCAACGGCTTCGACCCGCGCGAGGCCGCGTGGTACTGGGAGCAGTACGCCGGCGGCCCCGACGACCTGGTCCACCCCGACCTGGCGCCGCTGCGCTCCACCCGACTCGGCACCCTGCCCCCGACCCTGGTGGTCACCGCCGAGCACGACCCGCTGGTCGACGAGGCCGAGGAGCTGGCCCGACGGCTCGCCGAGGAGGGCGTCGAGGTGGTCTCGGCCCGCTACCAGGGACAGCTGCACGGCTTCTGGCGGCACCCCTCGGAGTTCCCGGCCGCCGAGGTCGCGCTGCGGCAGGTGGCCGGCTTCCTCGCCGTCCACGGCGGTTGAGAGGATGCCGCCCATGCGCGTGCACCTCGGCTCCGACCACGCCGGACTCGACCTCAAGGACCACTTGGTGGCCTGGCTCGCCGACCACGGCTACGAGCCGGTCGACCACGGCCCGTTCGTCCACGACGCCCTCGACGACTACCCCGTGTTCTGCCTCCGGGCGGCCGAGGGGGTGGCGCGCGACCGGGCCGAGGGCCTCGACAGCCTCGGTGTCGTCGTGGGCGGTTCGGGCAACGGGGAGCAGATGGCGGCCAACAAGGTCGCCGGCATCCGCTGCGCGCTGGTCTGGTCGGAGGAGACCGCCCGGCTGGCCCGTCAGCACAACGACGCGCAGGTGGTCTCGGTCGGCGGCCGGATGCACTCGCTCGACGACATGACCCGGTTCGTCGAGGTCTTCCTGGCCGAGCCGTTCAGCGGCGACGAGCGGCACGTGCGGCGGATCGCGATGATGGGTGACTACGAGCAGACCCGGGAGCTGCCGCCCCTGCCGGCGTCGGCCGCCGGGCGCGGACCCGATGCCTGAGGGGCACACCCTCCACCGGCTGGCCATCGACCTCGCGGACGCCTTCGCCGGTCGCCCGGTGCGCGTCGGCAGCCCGCAGGGCCGGTTCGCCGAGTCGGCGGCGCTGCTCGACGGAGCGGTGCTCGAGGGCGCCGAGGCATGGGGCAAGAACCTGTTCGTCGAGCTCGCCGGCGAGCGGTTCGTCCACGTCCACCTCGGGCTGATCGGCACCTTCGACGTCCACACCGGCTACGACGACCTGCCGCCTCCGGTCGGCCAGGTGCGGCTGCGCCTGGCCGCCGAGCGCGAGGACGGCTGGGCCTTCGCCGACCTGCGCGGCGCGATCGCGTGCGAGCTGATGACCGTCGAGCAGCGCGACGCCCTCGTGGCCCGCTCGGGCCCCGACCCGCTGCGCGACGACGCCGACTGGCGCGACGCCTGGGAGCGGATCCGCCGCAGCCGCAAGCCGGTGGGGGCCCTGCTCATGGACCAGAAGGTGCTCGCGGGCGTCGGCAACGTCTACCGCGCCGAGCTGCTCTTCCGGCACCGGATGCACCCGTTGCGGCCGGGCAG
Source organism: Nocardioides sp. SYSU D00038 (assembly GCF_016924665.1). GTDB lineage: Bacteria > Actinomycetota > Actinomycetes > Propionibacteriales > Nocardioidaceae > Nocardioides. Next base: position 25,339 of record NZ_JAFFJT010000033.1, on the reverse strand, counting down.
CACGCTGCGCGTCGGCCAGTGGCAGGCGATGTGGGACGACCTGGTGGAGCTGATGCACGAGGGCGTGCGCACCGGTCGGATCGACACCGTGCGACCCGAGCACACCCCGGAGGCGATGGGGCGCGAGCCGCGCCGCGACGACCACGGCGGCGAGGTCTACGTCTACCGACGCACCGGCCAGCCCTGCCTGGTCTGCGGCACCAAGGTGCGCACCGACGTGCTGGAGGGCAGGAACCTGTTCTGGTGCGGCCATTGCCAGCGCACCTTCCGCTCGCGGGCCCTACAGTGAGGGAGCAACCGCCCCCCACGACGTCCGGAGCACGATGACCGTCCAGACGGCCCGGCGCCCCCGGTCGGGTCCTCGCACCGCGCGGCGCACGCCGCCGCGTCGTCGGGTCGCGCGCACCCTGTCGCGACGCGGCTGGACGGTCGCTCACCAGCTCTTCGCGCTGCTGTGCCTGGTCGTCCTGGTGATCGTGCTGCTGGTCTTCCTCGCGCCCGACGTCATGCCGTTCACCAGCCTGATGGTGCCGCTGCTGCTGGCCAGCCTGCTGCTCTCGCCGCGCCAGCTGCCGTGGTTCGTCGGCTACCTCCTGGTGATGCTGGGGCTGACGCTGGTGGCTCAGAAGGGCGACCTCGGCGACATCACCACTCGGTCCTGGGGGGCGGCCGGCATCCAGCTGCTGATGATGGCGATCGTCGTCGTCTTCTCCTGGCGGCGGGCCCGGCTCGGCGTGGCGGGCGCGACCGGCGAGTCGATGTTCGTCGACCTCCGCGACCGGATCCTCAAGCAGGGCGGCATCCCCGCCCTCCCCGACGGGTGGCACGTCGAGTCCGCGCTCCGCTCGGCCGGCGGCACGGCGTTCGCCGGCGACTTCGTGGTCGCCACCAGGCCCGCGCACGACCGGCTGGAGATCGCCCTGGTCGACGTCAGCGGCAAGGGCGAGCAGGCCGGCACCCGGGCGCTGCTGCTGTCCGGCGCCTTCGGCGGCCTGCTGGGCGCGCTGCCGCCGCGCGACTTCCTGCCGGCCGCCAACGACTACCTCCTCCAGCAGGGCTGGGCCGAGGGCTTCGCGACCGCCATCCACATCTCGGTCGACCTCGGCACCGGCGGCTACGAGATCCGCACCGCCGGGCACCCGCCCGCCGCGCTGCGCACCGCCGGCTCCGGCCGCTGGACGGTGCTGCGGTCCGAGGGACCGATCCTCGGCCTGCTCGAGGACGCCGAGTTCGTGCCGGTGACCGGCCGTCTGGGCCGCGGCGACGCGGTCTTCCTCTACACCGACGGCATGGTCGAGGAGCCGCGGCGCGACATCGACCTCGGCATCGACCGGATGCTCGGCGAGGCCGAGCAGGTGCTCCGCGGCACCTTCAGCCGGGGGGCGGCCGCCGCCCTGGTCGACGCGCTGGGCTCGCAGGAGGACGACCGGGCCGTGCTGGTCATCAGCCGCACCTGACCCGTTTGGGGCGGGCAGCCCTGCGTGTGGCACCATGAACACGCCCATTTTCGCGCCCCCGCGGGGGACCGATGCGGGGTGCGCGGATGTAGCTCAATGGTAGAGCCCCAGTCTTCCAAACTGGCTACGCGGGTTCGATTCCCGTCATCCGCTCTCAGGAGCCGTCCGGACCCCCGGGAGGCCTCTTGGCGGGGCGTAGCGTAGTGGCTAGCGCGCCTGCTTTGGGAGCAGGAGATCGCAGGTTCGAGTCCTGTCGCCCCGACGCACGACTCACGGTCCAGGACCGTCCAGCACACCACCCAGCACAGCACCCAGCACAGCACCCAGCACTGCCCAGAACTGCCCAGAACTGCCCAGAACTGCCCGGCACCGCGTCGGGACGAGATGAAGGAGATCCCCCTGTGAAGAGCGCCGTCGAGACCTTGAGCCCGACCCGGGCCAAGCTGACCGTCGAGGTGCCCTTCGAGGAGCTCAAGCCGAGCCTCGACGCGGCGTACAAGCAGATCGCGGAGCAGATCAACGTCCCCGGCTTCCGCCGCGGCAAGGTGCCGCCGGCGGTCATCGACCGCCAGGTCGGCCGCGAGGCCGTCATCGGCCAGGCGATGGACACCATCCTGACCCGCGCCTACTCCGAGGTGCTCCGCGAGAACGACCTCGAGCCGCTCTCGCAGCCCGAGCTCGAGGTGACTCGCGAGATCGAGGGTGACGGCCCGCTGGAGTTCACCGTCGAGGTCGACGTGAAGCCCGAGTTCGAGCTGCCGTCCTACGACGGCCTCGAGGCCCAGGTCGACGACGTCGAGGTCACCGACGCCGACGTCGAGGAGCAGCTGGCCGCGCTGCGCGAGCGGTTCGCGACCCTGTCCGACGTCGAGCGCCCCGCCGCCGACGGCGACTTCGTGGTCCTCGACCTCAAGGCCCTCCAGGACGGCGAGGTCGTCGACGGCGCCGAGGTCACCGGCATGAGCTACAAGGTCGGCCGCGGCGGCATGATCGAGGGCCTCGACGAGGCCCTGGTCGGCATGGCCGCCGGCGACGAGAAGACCTTCCAGTCCGAGCTGGTGGGCGGCGACCTGGTCGGCCAGCCCGTCGACGTCACCGTCAGCATCAGCCAGGTCCAGGAGCAGGAGCTGCCCGACGCCGACGACGAGTTCGCCCAGCTGGCCTCGGAGTTCGACACCATCGAGGAGCTCACCGCCGACGTCCGCGAGCGCCTCGGCCGGGGCAAGCGCCTCGAGCAGGCCGCCGCGGCGCGCGACGCCGTCCTCGAGGTGCTGCTGGAGAAGGTCGAGATCCCGCTGCCCGAGGGCGTCGTCACCGACGAGCTCAACGCCCGGCGCCAGAACGTCGAGCAGCAGCTCGCCTACGCCGGCATCACGATGGAGAAGTACCTCGAGGACGAGGGCCAGACCATCGAGGAGTTCGAGGCCGACCTCGAGCGGCGGGTCCGCGACGCCGTCGCCGCCCAGTTCATCCTCGACGCGGTCGCCAAGAAGGCCGAGCTCGGCGTCGACCAGAACGAGCTCTCCCAGCACCTGGTCCGGCGGGCCCAGCAGTCGGGTCAGGACCCGCAGGAGTTCGCCAACCACATGTTCGAGCACAACCACATCCCCGAGCTGGTGCAGGAGATCCTGCGCGGCAAGGCGCTGGCCACGATCGTGGAGTCGGCCGTGGTCAAGGACGCCTCCGGCAACGTGGTCGAGCTCAAGAACCTGCGCCCCGACGGCAGCATCGGTGAGCCCGAGGACGAGGTGCTCGCTGCGGATGACGCCGACGCTGGCGCCGACGCCGCCGACGGCCCCGACGAGGACTGACCGCAGGGCCGCGGGGCGCCCGGCCTGAGGGTCAGGCGCGCCGGTCGGCCGGCACCGTGCCGGTGTCGGCCCAGTGCCGCAGCACGTCGGCGAACGCCGCCGCGACCAGTGGAGGCGCGACGTCGGCGACCGCGGCCCGGGCGGCCGCCGCGGGCGCCGGCCCCACCAGCCGGTCGGCCGCGCTCCGCAGCGCGCCCAGCAGCCCGGCGGGGTCGGCGTCGTCGTAGACCTCCGCCCACGCGGGATCGGCCCCGGCCGCCTCGCCGCTGGAGCGGGGCAGCACGACGGGCAGGCCGGCGCCCAGCGCGAGGTGCAGCGCGCCGGAGTTGAGGGAGGCGCGGTAGGGCAGCGCCATCACGTCGGCGGCGGCCAGGAACACCTGCAGCTGCGGGTCGGGCACCCGGCCCAGGAAGCCGTGCAGGCTGGGGTGGTCGGCCGCGGCGGCACGCACGGCGTCGGTGGCCTCGCCCGGCACCGGGTCGCCGGCGATGACCAGGTGGACCCGGCCGGATCGCTCCGCGGCGAGGGTCCCGGCGGCCGCGACCAGCTCGGAGGTGCCCTTGTACGGCGCCACCCGGCCCAGCTGGAGGAAGACCACCGCGTCCTCGGGCAGGCCCAGCTCGGCGCGGGCCTGGGCGCGGGAGACGTACTGGGGGTAGACGCCCACGTAGCTGGGGTGCGGCACCCGGAAGGTGTGCTCGGCGGGCAGCTCGGCCAGCGGCGCCATGAGCTCGCGGGTGCGGGGGCTCATCACGTGCACCAGGTCGACCTGCTCGGCGACGCGGCGGTGCAGCTCGGTCTCGAGCTCGGGGAAGCGGGCGTCGTGGGGGAGCACGTTGTGCACGGTCCAGAGCACCGCTGCCCCCTGCTCCCGGAGCTCGGCGAGCCGGGAGAGGAACCGCTCTGATCGGCGGGCCGCCTGCCCGGGGCCCTCGGCAGCCGACATCACGTTGCTCAGCCAGTGCAGGTGCACGAGCATCCGCGGCGCGTCGGGGGGGAGTGCGGCGCGCAGCTCCAGCACCCGTTGCAGGGTGAACGCCGCCAGCGGACGGATGTTGCGTGCCGCGAGGCCGGAGTAGAGCAGCTGCTGGAAGGGATTGGCGCGCAGCACCGGCACCACCGGCAGCAGCAGCGGCGTCGGGTCGGCCGGCAGGTCGAGCGCGGCCAGCTCCGCGACGGCGTCCGGCACGGCGAGCTCCGGGTCGTGGCCGCGGAAGCGGTCGATCAGCACGGGTCGGCCCCTGTCGTCGGGTGGGGGTGGTGGGTCGCCGCTCGCAGGCTAGCCGCCGATCGGTAGGGGCCGTGAGGCGGGTTGAGTGCACAGTCGTTCACTGACGGCGTAGGCTGCGCGCCATGCGCACGACCGCGGCCCCCGGCCCGACGTACCTCGACGCCCTGTCGCTGCTGGCGGAGGTCTCCGAGGAGCTGGTCGTGCGCAGCGCGCGCGACACCCACCTCGCGGTCGCCGACCGGGTGCACGGGCTGGTGCGCCGCGCGACCGGGGGCACGTCCACGCTCCCCGAGGTCGCCCACCGCAGCATCGCCACCGCGGTCTACGCCGGCCTCGGCGCCGGGCTGCGCGCCGCCTCGACCGGCCTCGACCGGGCGGCGGCCACCGGCGCCGGCCCGCGGCTCGAGGACGGGCCGCGCGGGCGGTTCGTGTCCTCGGCGGTCAACGGGCTGATCGGCGACCGGTTGCTGGCGGAGCGGCCGCAGCTGGCGATCCCCATGGCGGTGCGCCTCGACGGCCGTGACGTCGACCTCGAGGCCGAGGCCCTCGCGGCGGCGTTCCCGGCGGCAGGGGAGCGGATCGTGCTGTTCCTGCACGGCCTGTGCGAGAACGAGGACTACTGGAGCCTGCACCGCGACCGCACCGGCACGACGTACGCCGAGGCGCTGGCGGGGCGGGGCTGGACCCCGCTGCTGCTGCGCGCCAACACCGGTCTGCCGCTGCGCGAGAACGGCGCCGCGCTCTCGGCCCTGGTGCAGCGGCTCGTCGACGCCTGGCCCGTGCCGGTGGCCCGGGTCGCGCTGGTGGGCCACTCGCTGGGGGGTCTGGTGGTGCGCGCGGCGTCGGCCGTCGCCACGCCGGCCGAGCGGCCCTGGACCGGCCTGGTCAGCGACGTCGTGACCCTCGGCAGCCCCCACCTGGGCGCGCCGATCGCGTGGGGGATCGGGCACGGCAGCCGGGGGCTGTCGTGGCTGCCGGAGACCGCGGCGTTCGGGCGGGTGCTCGACTGGCGCTCGCGCGGCGTGCACGACCTCGTCGCCGGGCTCGCCGAGGACGTGCCCCCGCTCCCGGGCGCCCGCTACCGCCTCGTCGCGGCCACCCTGACCCGCTCCGCCCGCCACCCCGTGGGCCACGTCGTCGGCGACCTGCTCGTCCGACCCCGCTCCGCGGTGGGTCGCGACCGTCGGGGCCGCACCCTGTTCCCCGACGCCACCCTGCTCCACGTGGGCCGCACCGACCACTTCGGCCTGCTCAACCACCCCCGGGTCCACGACGCCCTCGCCGAGTGGCTCGCCTGACGCCGCCCGTGCCCGCCGTTCTCGAGGCGCCCCGCCGGGATAGTCCCTGACGTTTCCGGGGCCCGCCCGGCGTGTCGACCCCGGAAACGTCCGGGACTACCCGGCCACCGCGGGACCGACGCCCCGCCGTACCGGTGAAATCCGCTGTCCGCGAACAACGGTGGATGAGCCGTGGTTGTGGGGGTCGGGACGGCTAGGGTCGAGCACGTGAACCACAACTCCAGCCACGACTCGCTCGGGCCGCACGAGCACCGGATGGGTGCGGCCGGGCTCAACGTCCTCGACGACCACATCTACCAGCGGCTGCTGCGCGAGCGCATCGTGTTCCTCGGCTCCGAGGTCCGCGACCAGAACGCCAACGCGATCTGCGCCCAGCTGCTCCTGCTCTCGGCCGAGGACCCCGAGGCGGACATCTTCCTCCACATCAACAGCCCCGGTGGCTCCGTCGACGCCGGCATGGCGATCTACGACACCATGAACTACATCCCCAACGACGTGGCGACCGTGGGCATGGGCCTGGCCGCGTCGATGGGCCAGTTCCTGCTCTGCGCCGGCACCCGCGGCAAGCGCTACGCCCTGCCGCACGCGCGGATCATGATGCACCAGCCGTCGTCCGGCATGGGCGGCTCGGCCTCCGACATCAAGATCCAGGCCCAGCAGTCGCTGCACATCAAGAAGGTGCTGCTCGAGCTGATCAGCGAGCACACCGGTCAGTCGGTCGACCAGGTGACCGCCGACGCCGACCGCGACCGCTGGTTCACCGCCCAGGAGGCGCTCGAGTACGGCCTCGTCGACCAGGTCATCAAGAGCGCCCGCGAAGCCGCCGACGACGGCCGGCCGGCCCACCAGAAGGACTGACCCATGAACCACACCCCCGACCAGACCCCCGACCAGACCCCCGACCTCAGCCCGTCGATGAACTACTACATCCCCCAGTGGGAGGAGCGGACGTCCTACGGCTTCCGCCGCATCGACCCCTACGCCAAGCTGTTCGAGGACCGCATCATCTACCTCGGCACGCCGATCTCCGACGACGTCGCCAACGCGGTCATCGCCCAGCTGCTCTGCCTGCAGTCGATGAACCCCGACCAGGACATCAGCATCTACATCAACAGCCCGGGCGGCTCGTTCACGGCGCTGACGGCCATCTACGACACGATGAAGTTCATCAAGCCCGACGTGCAGACCGTGTGCATCGGCCAAGCCGCCTCGGCCGCCGCGATCCTGCTCGCCGCCGGCACCGCCGGCAAGCGGCTGGCGCTGCCCAACAGCCGGATCCTGATCCACCAGCCCTACACCGAGGGCACCTTCGGCCAGACCTCCGACATCGAGATCCAGGCCAACGAGATCCTGCGGATGCGCGAGCTGCTCGAGAAGATGATCAGCGACCACAGCGGTCGCTCCATCGACGACGTCAGCCGCGACATCGAGCGCGACAAGATCCTCACCGCGCAGGGTGCCGTCGAGTACGGCCTCATCGACGCGATCCTCGAGTCGCTCAAGACGCCCGCGCTCTCGGCGTCCTGACCCATCACCGACGTGCGAACTTGTCGGGGCGGGCCCGTGTCCGAGCAGCTGAACCGGCCCGGCACGGGGTACCGTCGTCGGAGTTTCGTCCGCAACGAGGAGGCTGACCACCGTGGCACGCATCGGTGACGGAGGCGACCTGCTGAAGTGTTCCTTCTGCGGGAAGTCGCAGAAGCAGGTCAAGAAGCTCATCGCCGGCCCCGGCGTCTACATCTGCGACGAGTGCATCGACCTCTGCAACGAGATCATCGAGGAGGAGCTCAGCGAGGGCAGCGAGGTCAGCCTCGAGGAGCTGCCCAAGCCCAAGGAGATCTTCGAGTTCCTCAACTCCTACGTCATCGGGCAGGAGCAGGCGAAGAAGTCCCTCGCGGTCGCGGTCTACAACCACTACAAGCGGGTGCAGGCCGGCCTCCAGCCGGTGGCGGGCAAGCACTCCAAGGAAGAGGTCGTCGAGGTCGCCAAGTCCAACATCCTGGTGATCGGACCCACCGGGTGCGGCAAGACCTACCTCGCCCAGACCCTCGCGCGGATGCTCAACGTGCCGTTCGCCATCGCCGACGCCACCGCCCTCACCGAGGCCGGCTACGTCGGTGAGGACGTCGAGAACATCCTGCTCAAGCTGATCCAGGCCGCCGACTACGACGTCAAGAAGGCCGAGACCGGCATCATCTACATCGACGAGATCGACAAGGTGGCCCGCAAGGCCGAGAACCCGTCGATCACCCGTGACGTCTCCGGCGAGGGTGTGCAGCAGGCGCTGCTGAAGATCATCGAGGGCACCACCGCCTCGGTGCCGCCGCAGGGCGGGCGCAAGCACCCGCACCAGGAGTTCATCCAGATCGACACCACGAACATCCTGTTCGTCGTCGGCGGCGCCTTCGCCGGGCTCGAGAACATCATCGAGCAGCGGGTCGGCAAGAAGACCCTGGGCTTCACCGCGGAGGTGCGCGGCAACGCCGAGCGCGACGCCGACGACCTGCTCCAGCTGGTGCGGCCCGAGGACCTCACCAAGTTCGGCCTGATCCCCGAGTTCATCGGCCGCCTCCCGCTGATCGCGAGTGTGACGAAGCTCGACCAGGAGGCCCTGGTCCAGATCCTCACCGAGCCCCGCAACGCTCTGATCAAGCAGTACCAGAAGCTCTTCGAGCTCGACGGCGTCGAGCTGGAGTTCACCGACGACGCCATCGCCGCCATCGCCGACAAGGCGATGGAGCGCAAGACCGGTGCCCGCGGCCTCCGCGCGATCATCGAGGAGGTCCTCCTCCACGTGATGTACGACGTGCCGTCGCGCGGCGACATCGCGAAGGTCGTCATCAGCCGCGAGGTCGTCGACGGCGACGTCGCCCCGACCCTGGTGCCCCGCGAGGCCGAGACGAAGAAGAAGAAGTCGGCCTGACCTGGTTGCTCCGAGGAACGAGGAGCAAGCAGATCGTCTGTGGTCGAGCAAGCGCCCGCGACCGAGGGACGAAGTCGCGACGGCGTGCGTCGAGACCGGGCTCGGGCCGCAGTGGGCCCGAACCGCGCCTTTGCGCTGTTGATGCGGGCTGGTGGGGGACCCGGGCCGCCCAGACGGCGCCTTTGCGCGGTTGGTGCGGCTCCACGGTGGTCCGGGTTGCCCGAACTGCGCCTTTGCGTGGTAGGTGCGAGCTGACCGGTGGTCCGGGGCGCCCGAACGGCGCCTTTGCGTGGTTGGTGCGGCGATGCGATGGGTCCCGGCTGTCCGAACGGCGCCTTTGCGCGGTTGGTGCGGCTACGGGTGCGTCCGCGGCCGTCCGACCGACCGGCACCCAGGACGTCAGTGCCGCGGCGTCCTGCGGCCCCGCGAGCCGACGAGCGCGCCCCCGAAGGCACAGGCCAGGCCGGCCAGCGCCAGCCAGGTGTTGACCCCGTCGCGCACCAGGGCGAGCACCACGAGCGCGACCGCGGCCACGAACAGCACCAGCGCCAGCGGGGTCGACGAGCTCCTCATGGCCCGCCGGTTGCCCGCGCCGGCGTGAGCGATACCGGACGACTTCCTTGACCTCTCGGCCAGAACCTCGACTTCTCGGCCGAAGTTCTGGCCGACCAGTGCGGGTTTCCCCGGTTCACCGGGGAAACCACCACCCCCGGCCAGCCCCGCTCAGCCCTCGGCGACCGGCGCCAGCTCGGCGACGACGGAGATCTCGGAGGCGTCGGTGGGGGTGAAGACCAGGTCGCCGGTGATCCGGCCGGTGCGGCGCAGGTCGGTGGCGGCGCGCTCGGCGGCCTCGACCAGCGCGGCGGGGCCGGAGACCTCGACCCGGGCCAGCTCGGCGCGCATCGAGACCTTGGCCTGCGACTTGGCGCCACGGATGCCGATCAGGGCGGCGGCGACGGCGTCGAGGGTGTCGGCATCACCGCCGGCGGCGGCGCCGAGCTCGTCGACCGTCGGCCACGTGGAGCGGTGGATCGAGCCCTCCTGCCACCACGACCAGACCTCCTCCGTCACGTAGGGGAGGAACGGCGCGAGCAGGCGCAGCTGCACGTGGAGGGCCAGCGCGAGCGCGGTGCGGGCCGACCCGGTGGCCGCGCCGCCGGTCTCGTCGTAGGCGCGCTCCTTGACCAGCTCGAGGTAGTCGTCGCAGAACTCCCAGAAGAACTTCTCCGACACCTCCAGCGCGGTGGTGTAGTCGTAGGCCTCGAACGCCTCGGTGGCCCGCTCGATCACGCCGGCGAGGCGGGCCAGCAGGGCGACGTCGACGGGCTCGGTGACGGCATCGGCCGAGGTGGCGGTCGCGCCCACCCCGCCGAGCACGAACTTGGAGGCGTTGAGCACCTTCATCGCCAGCCGGCGCCCGACCTTCATCTGGGTCTCGTCGAACGGCGAGTCCATGCCCGGCCGGGCCATCGCGGCGCGCCAGCGCACCGCGTCGGTGCCGAACTTGCGCAGGATCTCGTCGGGGACGACGACGTTGCCCTTGGACTTCGACATCTTCTTGCGGTCGGGGTCGACCACGAAGCCGGAGATCGCGGCGTGCGACCACGGCACCACGCCGTTCTCGTGGTGGGCCCGCACGACGGTGGCGAAGAGCCAGGTGCGGATGATCTCGTGGGCCTGCGGGCGCAGGTCCATCGGGAAGGTGCGCTCGAACAGGTCGGGGTCGCGCTCCCAGCCGCACACGATCTGGGGGGTGAGCGAGGAGGTCGCCCAGGTGTCCATGACATCGGGGTCGCCGAGAAACCCGCCCGGCTTGCCGCGCTGGTCCTCGTCGTAGCCCTGCGGCGCCTGGGTCGACGGGTCGACCGGCAGCTCGTCCTCGCGCGCGACCAGCGGGTGGGCGTAGTCGGGCTCGCCCTCGTCGTCGAGCGGGTACCAGACCGGGAACGGGATCCCGAAGAACCGCTGGCGCGAGATCAGCCAGTCGCCGTTGAGGCCGTTGACCCAGTTGTCGTAGCGGTGCCGCATGTGGGCGGGCACCCACTCCACCTCGGCGCCGCGCTCGACCAGCTCGGCCCGCAGGTCGGTGTCGCGGCCGCCGTTGCGGATGTACCACTGGCGGGTGGCGACGATCTCGAGCGGCTTGTCGCCCTTCTCGAAGAAGTTCGCCATCCGGGTGGTCGGGGTGGGGTCACCCAGCAGGTCGCCGGTCTCGCGCAGCATCGTGACCATCTCCTCGCGGGCGGAGAAGATCGTCTTGCCCGCGAGCCGCTCGTACGACGCCGCAGCGTCCGGGGCGGCCAGCCACTCCGGGGTCTCGCGCAGCAGCCGTCCGTCACGTCCGACCACCGTGCGCACCGGCAGCTGCAGCTCGCGCCACCAGGTGACGTCGGTGAGGTCGCCGAAGGTGCAGCACATGACCAGGCCGGAGCCCTTGTCGATCTCGGCGGCTGGGTGGGGCACCACCGGCACCTCGACGCCGAAGACCGGCGAGGTGACCGAGGTGCCGAACAGGCCTGCGTAGCGCTCGTCGTCGGGGTGGGCGATCAGTGCCACCACCGAGGGGATCAGCTCGGGCCGGGTGGTCTCGATGACCACCGGCTCGCCGTCGGGCCGGTGGAAGGAGACCCGGTGGTAGGCGCCGGCGTACTCCCTCGCCTCGAGCTCGGCCTGGGCCACGGCGGTCTGGAAGGTGACGTCCCAGAGGGTCGGCGCCTCCTGCAGGTAGGCCTCGCCGCGGGCGAAGTTGCGCAGGAAGGCGCGCTGCGAGGCGGTCTGCGCCGCGGGCCCGACGGTCGTGTAGGTCTGGCTCCAGTCGACGGAGAGGCCGAGGTGGCGCCAGAGCGCCTCGAACGCCTTCTCGTCCTCCTCGACCAGCCGCTCGCACAGCTCGATGAAGTTGGGCCGGCTGATCGGCAGCTGCCGCTTGGGGTCCGGCTTCTCCGGTGGGGTGAAGTCGGGGTCGTAGGGGAGCGAGGGGTCGCAGCGGACGCCGAAGTAGTTCTGCACCCGGCGCTCGGTCGGCAGGCCGTTGTCGTCCCAGCCCATGGGGTAGAACACCGACTTGCCCTGCATCCGCTGGTAGCGCGCGATCAGGTCGGTGTGGGTGTAGGAGAACACGTGGCCGACGTGGAGGCTGCCGCTGACCGTGGGCGGCGGGGTGTCGATGGAGTAGACGTTCTCGCGCGGCTGGGTCCGGTCGAAGGCGTAGGTGCCCTCCGCCTTCCAGCGCGCGGCCCAGGTCTCCTCCAGACCCTCCAGCGCAGGCTTGTCCGGTACGGCGACCGCACCGGCGGGGCGGGTCGGTTCCGGGGCCGGGGGCTGGGTGTCCTGGGTCATGGTGACGAATCCTAGGCGGGCTCGTTGGGCTTGGTGAAAAGCCCACCGAGGGCCTCCACCCGTGGCTAGCCTCGTGGGTGTCCAGACCGGGGTCCGTGGGGGCCGAGACGACCCGACAAGGAGGCGGTGGCCGTGCACAGCGCTGCGCCCAGCACACCTCCCCGGACCGGTCCCGTCACGGTCCGCACCGGCTGCGACCTCCAGCCGGTCGCGGAGGTCGCCGACGCCGTACGCCGCTTCGGGAGCCGCTACCTCGACCGGGTCTACACCCCCGCCGAGCAGGACGCCTGGCGCACCGGCGGGGCGGCGTCCCTGGCCGCCCGCTGGGCCGCCAAGGAGGCGGTCCTCAAGCTGGTCGGCCGCCCCGACGCCGTCGACCCGCGCAGCGTCGAGGTGGTCCGCGGCCCGCACGGCCGCCCGGGTGTCGTGCTGAGCGGCGCCGCCGCCGAGGCCGCCCGCCGCGCCGGGCTCGGCCCGGTCGACATCAGCCTGAGCCACACCACCGACCTGGCGATGGCGACCGCCGTCGCCGTCAGCCAGCCCACCCGCCCGTCCAGCGAAACCGAGGAACCATGAGCAGCAGCACCGTGACCGCGACGATCCGCACCATCCTGGCGGAGCACGCGCGGCTCGGCACCGACGTCTCCGCGCTGTCGGACACCGACGACCTCTACGCCGCGGGGATGACCAGCCACGCGTCGGTGACGGTGATGCTGGCGTGCGAGGACGAGTGGGACATCGAGTTCCCCCAGCAGATGCTCAAGAAGAGCACCTTCGCCTCCGTGGCGGCGATCGCCGCCGCCCTCGCCGAGCTGGGCGTGGGCGAGCAGGCCAGCGCATGAGCGACGTCGCGGCGCGCGCCGCGCTGGCCGACGTCGTCGCGCTCGGCCGCCGGATCGGCGTCGAGACCGCCGCCGTCCACGCCGCCGACGTCGACGACCGGGCCCGGTTCCCCAAGGAGACCATCGACGCGTTCCGCGCCGAGGGCCTGCTCGGCGCGCTGGTGCCCGCCGAGCTCGGCGGCCTGGGCCACGACCTGCGGCAGGCCGCGGCCGTCGTGCGCGAGGTGGCCCGCTCCTGCGCGAGCTCGGCGATGGTGCTCGCGATGCACCACATCCAGGTGGCCTCGCTGGTGCGGCACGGCTCGACCCCGGCGCTCACGGAGTTCGTCCGGCGGGTAGCGGCCGAGCAGCTGCTGCTCGCCTCGGCCACCACCGAGATCGGCATCGGCGGCAACACCCGCACCTCGTCCTGCCACGTCGAGCGCGTCCCGGGCCCCGACGGCGAGGTCTTCCGGCTCACCAAGCAGGCGCCGGTGATCTCCTACGGCCAGTACGCCGACGCGTTCGTCGCCACCGCGCGTCGGGCGGCGGACAGCCCCGCCAGCGACCAGGTGCTGGTCGTCTGCGAGCAGCACGGCGTCACGCTCACCCCGCTCTCGGGCTGGGACACCCTCGGCTTCCGCGGCACCTGCTCGCTCGGGTTCACCCTCGAGGCCACCGGCCCGGCCGACCTGGTCTGCGCCACGCCGTTCGGCGACATCTCCTCGGCGACCATGCTGCCGACCTCCCACCTGCTGTGGTCGTCGCTGTGGCTCGGCCTGGCCGAGGAGGCGTCGTGGCGCGCCCAGCGGTTCGTGCAGAAGGCGGCCCGCAAGGACCTCACGGCCACCCCGCCCGGCGCGCCGCGGCTGGCGGCGCTGATGATCACCCGCCAGCAGTTCGCCTCGTCGGTCGAGGCGGTGTTGAGCCGCTACCTCGAGATCGCCGACGACCCCGAGGAGACCTCGGCCATCGACTTCATGGTCGCGATCAACGCGCTCAAGGTCTCGGCCTCCACCCTGGTCGTCGACGTCGTCAACCAGGCGATGCTGATCTGCGGCATCCAGGGCTACCGCGAGGACTCCGAGTTCAGCCTGGGCCGGCTGCTGCGCGACGCGCACGGCGCGGCGGTGATGGTCAACAACGACCGGATCGCCGGCAACACCGCCCAGCTCGCCCTGGTGCAGCGGGAGGCCCGGTGACCGGCACGATCGAGGTGCAGACCGAGCGCCACCCGGCGCCGTACGGCTCCCCGGAGGAGCTGCGCGCGGCGCTGCTCGACGCCGGGCTGCTGGTCGCGACCCGCACCGACGGCGTCTACCACCGCTCCGGCGAGTTCGAGGGGGTGCTCCAGGCCGTCGAGCGCTACGCCGCCGACCAGCGCGAGGACGCCACCGCCCCGCGCCGCTGGTTCCCGCCGGTGATGGCGCGCGAGGACTTCCTGCGCACCGACTACCTCCGCTCCTTCCCCGACCTGGTGGGCTCGCTCGACGTGTTCAGCGGCGGCGACAAGGAGCACCGGGCGCTGCTCGCCGAGCTCGAGGACGGCGGCGACTGGACCACCCACCTGACCCCCGCCGAGGTGGTGCTCAGCTCCTCGATCTGCCACAGCCTCTACGGCACCCTCCCCACCGACGTGCCCGCCGCCGGCCTGCTCACCGAGTGCTGCGGCTTCGCCTTCCGCCACGAGCCCAGCCTCGACCCGGCGCGGATGCAGTCGTTCCGGATGTACGAGTTCGTGCTGGTCGGCACCCCCGACCAGGCCGTCGCCCACCGCGACGCCTGGCTGCGGCGGGGCCGCGACTCGTTGGCCGCGCTCGGCCTGCCGGTGCGGGTCGAGGCCGCCAACGACCCGTTCTTCGGCCGGGTCGGCCGGATGCTGGCCGCCAACCAGCTCACCGCGGAGCTCAAGTACGAGGTGGTGCTCGACGTCACCGACGCCAGGCCCACCGCGATCTCCTCGGCCAACTACCACGAGGACCACTTCGGCCTGCCCTTCGGGCTGACCACGCCCGACGGCGGCGTCGCCCACAGCTCCTGCTTCGGCTACGGCCTGGAGCGGATCACCCTCGGGCTGTTCGCCACCCACGGTCTCGCCGTCTCCGCGTGGCCCGACGAGGTGCGGTCGACGCTGTCGTGCTGAACGCCGCCTCCGACGTCGACGGGGCCGTCCACACCCAGGTGTGGTTCGGCCCCGCGGCGCGTCCGCTCGCGGGCTGGGTCTCGGTGCCCGCCGGTGGGCAGGCGCGCGGCGGCGTGGTGCTCTGCCCGCCGATGGGGGAGGAGGGCCGGGCGGTCCACCGCACCTACCGGCGGCTCGCCGAGACCCTCGCCGGGCTGGGGCTGGTGGCGCTGCGCCTCGACTACGACGGCACCGGCGACTCCGCCGGC
Source organism: Nocardioides sp. SYSU D00038 (assembly GCF_016924665.1). Taxonomy (GTDB): domain Bacteria; phylum Actinomycetota; class Actinomycetes; order Propionibacteriales; family Nocardioidaceae; genus Nocardioides. Next base: position 10,068 of record NZ_JAFFJT010000033.1, on the reverse strand, counting down.
CGCGGCGACGAACCCGACCGGGTGCCGGCCTGGCTGGGCAGCATCGACGCCGCCCGAGACCACCTGCTCGACCTCGGCGTCCCCACCGTCGCCGCGGTCGGCATGCGGCTCGGCGCGACCCTGGCCGCCCACCGGGCGGCGCACTGGGAGGGCGCCGGCACGGCGTTCGGGTCGCTGGTGCTGTGGGACCCATGCCTGAGCGGGCGCACCTTTCTGCGCGAGGGCCAGGCGCTGCACTCCTTCGGCGACCACCTCGCCGTCCCCGACGACGGCCGCATCCACACCCCCGGCTTCCAGTACGACGCCGGGACCTCGCGCGGCCTGCGACCCGTCGACTTCGCCAGGCTGCCCGAGCGGCCGCTCGCCGACCGGGTGCTGCTGCTCAGCCGCGACGACCGGCCCCGGCCCGAGGCGGTGCTGACCCGCCTCGAGCACGAGGGCGGCCGGCTCGCCACCGACGTCGCCCTCGACCAGGACCGGCTGCTCGACCTGCCGCCCAGCGACTGCCTGGTGCCGGAGCGCGCGCTGGCCCGGGTGGCCGACTGGCTCGCCGCTGGGGTCGCCGACCAGCCACCCGTGCCGGTCAAGGTGCCCGACGGGCCCCGGCCGGCCCTGGTCGGCTCCGGCGGGCCTGGGTCGGCGCCGGTGCGCGAGCGGCTGGTCCGGATCGGCCGGGTCGGCCTGGTCGGCATGGTCACCGAGCCGGTCGGCGACGTCGCCGACGACGAGCCGTGGGTCGTGCTGCTCAACGTGGCCGCCGAGCACTACCTCGGGCCCGGGCGGCAGTGGGTCGAGTGGGCCCGCGCCTGGGCCGGCGGGGGCCGCCGTACGCTCCGGGTCGACCTGAGCGGCATCGGCGACAGTCCGGCCCACCCCGGGCAGACCGAGGACGAGCCGTTCGCGCCCCAGTGGCTCGACGACACCTCCGACCTGGTCGCCGAGCTCTCCGCCGGCGGTGCGCCGGTGGTCTTCGTGGGCCTGTGCTCGGGCGCCTACAGCGCCTTCGAGTCCGCCCTCCACGACCCCGTGGCCGGGGTGCTCGCGATCAACCCCCGGCTCACGCTCTACGGCGCGGCGAAGGGCACCGCGCTGCACACCTCGCGGCGTCGGGCGGCGATCGTGCCGCACCGGCCGCTCGCCCGGCTGGCCGAGCGGCACCGGGTGCTGGCCGGTGGGCTGTGGCGCATCTACCGCCAGCTCGCGGTGTGGCACGCGCCCTACCGCGTGCTGCACCGGCTGGTCCGCCGCCGCGGCACCGCCGTCCGGCTGCTGGCCTGCCGCGAGGACGCGCGGCACTTCCTGGAGGTGCTGGCGTGGCGGCCGGCACTGGCCCGGCTGCGCCGCGACCCGCGCTTCGACCTCGAGGTCGACGACGTCTTCGACCACTCCCTGCTCACCGCCGCCGGCCAGCGGGCCGCCCTCGAGCGCGCCACCGACTTCCTCGACCGGGTGGCCCCGCCGTCGCGCCCCGGGGGGACGCCGTGATCAGCCTGCTGGGGCTCGACCCCGCGACGTACCGGCCGCACCCGCTCCACGACGACGAGCGCACCTACACCGAGACCAACTGCTACGCCGACTGCATGATCGAGCTGGTCGCGGCGTCCGGCTGGGAGCCCGAGGCGATGTTCGCCGGGGCGGTCGAGGTCGACTACGAGCTCGACCAGTGGACGTTCTTCAAGCCCCCGGCCGACGACCTGCGTCGCCTGTACGGCATCGAGACCCACGAGATGCAGCCGTACCGCTCGCTTCCCCACCAGGTCGCGGAGCGGCTCGCCGCCGGGCAGACCCTGCTGCCCGAGCTCGACTCGTGGTGGCTGCCCGACACCGCCGCGACCAGCTACCGCACCGAGCACGTCAAGACCTCGGTGGTCGCGGAGGCCATCGATCTCGACGCCAAGGTGTTCCGCTACTTCCACAACGCCGGCTACCACGAGCTCTCCGGCGAGGACTTCGACGGCGTCTTCGCGGCCGCGACCAGCGCCGCGATGCCGCCGTACGTCGACCTGGTGCGCTTCGACGCCGGTGCGCCGCTGGTGGGGGAGGCCGCCCGCGCGGAGGCGCTGGCGCTGCTGCGCGAGCACCTCGGCCGCCGGTCCCGGGGCAACCCGTTCGAGGCGTTCCGCGCCCGGCTCGAGGCCGACCTGCCCGGCCTGCTCGAGGGCGACCTCGCCGACTACCACGCCTACGCCTTCGCCAACGCCCGGATGGCGGGCGCGTCGTTCGAGCTGCTGGCCAGCCACGTGCGCTGGCTCGCCGGGGGCGACGGCGAGCCCGCGGCGGCGGCGCTCGACGACGTGGTGGGCGGCACCAAGATGCTGCTGTTCCGACTGGCCCGGCGCCGCGCCTTCGACGTGGCCGGGGTCGTGGGACCGATGGCCGAGCGCTGGCAGGCGGCGATCGACCACCTCGACGCCCTGGCCGGCTGACCGTGCGCCGGGTCCTGGCCTTCGACGGCCCCACCACGGGCGCCGACGACGCCGGCCACGAGCAGGTCGCGCGGGTCGACGTCGACGACCCGGCCGGCGCGGCGCTCGAGGTGCACGGCGTCGCCACCTCCTACGACGTGCTGGTCAACGGCGGCGTCGTGCTGACCGGTCGGTCGATGTTCGAGCGCCACGTCGTCGACGTCTCCGGCGCGCTGCGACCGGGCAGCAACGAGGTCGTCGTCCGGGTGCACCCGCTCACCGACCTCCTCGGCGAGCAGCCGCGCCGGCCGCGGGCCCGGTGGCGCACGATGCTCACCGACGAGCCCCGGCTGCGCTGGGTGCGCACGTCGGTGCTCGGCCGGGCGCCCGGCTTCGCGCCCCGCCCGCCCCGGGTGGGGCCGCACCTCCCGGTCGTGCTCGCCACCGGCCCGCGGGTGACCTCGCTGCGGCTGGTGCCGTCGCTGCGCGGCAGCACCGGCGTGCTCGACGTCGAGGTCGAGGCGAACGTGCCGGAGCTGGTAGTCGAGGTCAGCCCAGGGCCGACGCCCGGGTCGGCACCAGGGTCGGCATCGGGGTCGGCGCCGGTGTCGGCGCCGGTCGTGGACGGCCGGGCTCGGCTGGAGCTGCCGGACGTGCGGCGCTGGTGGCCGCACACCCACGGCGAGCCGCACACCTACGCCGTCCGCGTGCTGCACGGCGGCCGGCCGCTGAGCCTGCCCGGCGACCGGGCCGCGGCCGAGCGCCGGGTCGGCTTCCGGACCCTGGCGAACGCCGCGCCGTCGGCGCTGGCGCTGGTGGTCAACGACGTGCCGGTCTTCGTGCGCGGAGCGGTGTGGACCCCCGGCGACCTCGCGGCGCTCGACGAGGCGGTCGCGCTCGGGCTCAACCTGGTGCGGGTGAGCGGGATCTCGGCCTACGAGAGCGATGCCTTCCACGCCCGCTGCGACGAGTTGGGGCTGCTGGTCTGGCAGGACCTGATGTTCACGACCTTCGACTACCCGCTGGCCGACGAGGGGTTCGCCGCGACGGTGCGCGCCGAGGCCGCCGACCAGTGCGGGCGCCTGGTCGGGCACCCCTCGACCGCGGTGGTGTGCGGCTCGGCCGAGCACGAGCAGCAGGCGGCGCTGTTCGGCGTCCGCCCCGACACCGGCGCCGCCGCGGAGCTGGCGGCGCTGACCCGGCCGGTGGTGGCCGCGAGCGGCCTCGACGCGGTCTGGGTCGACTCCTCGCCGAGCGGGGGAGACCTGCCGGTGCGGGTCGACACCGGGGTGGCGCAGTACTTCGGCGTCGGCGCCTACCGGCGCGACCTGCCCGACGCGCGGCACTCCGGCGTCCGGTTCGCCGCGGAGTGCCTGGCCTTCGCCTCGCTGCCCGACCCGCTGCCGCCGGGCGGCGAGGACGTGGGCGTGCCGCGCGACTCCGGCGCCGACTGGGACTTCGCCGACGTCCGCGAGCACTACGCCCGCCGGCGCTACGGGCCGGACGCCACGCTCGAGCAGCGGCAGCGGGTGACCGGCGAGGTCATGGCCGACGTGCTGGGCGAGTGGCGGCGGCCGGCGTCGCCGTGCGCCGGCGGCATCGTGCTGTGGCTGCGCGACCTCGAGCCGGGGGCGGGCTGGGGCCTGCTCGACCACACCGGCCGACCCAAGCCGGCCGCGCTGGCCCTGGCGCCGGTGCTGCAGCCGACCGCGGTCTGGCTGGTCGACGAGGGCCTCAACGGCGTCGACGTCCACGTCGCCAACGACCGCCCGGAGGCGGTGGTCGCCACCCTGGCCGTCGAGCTGCTGCGCGCCGACGGCAGCGCCGCCGACTCGGCGAGCGAGGCGGTCGTCGTACCTCCGCACGGGCACCTGCGGCGCACCGTCGACACGATGCTGGGCCGGTGGGCCGACTCGGCCTACGCCTACCGGTTCGGGTCGCCCCAGCACGCCGCGGTGCGGGCCACCCTGACCGGCGCCGACGGCACGGTGCGCGAGGCGACCTGGCGGGTCACCACACCAGCACGGGCTTGAGCACCCGGCCGGCCGCGGCGTCGGCGATCGCCCGCTCCAGCTCGGTGAACGGGTAGGTCGTCACCAGGCCGTCGAGGTCGAACTCGCCGCGCTCGCGCATCGCCAGCAGCCGCGGCACCATCTCCTGCGGGTCGGAGTCGCCCTCGATCGACGAGGTGACGGTCTTGCCGTTCTGGAGCAGGTCGATGGCGTCGAGCTGGTACTCCTCCGCGCCGAGCCCGAGCGCGACCAGGGTGCCGCGCACGGCGAGCGCCTGCTGGGCCTGCTTGACCACCGCGGGGATCGCGGTCGCGTCGATCGCGTACGTCGCGCCGCCGCCGGTGAGCTCCTTGACCCGCTCGACGACGGTGTCGGCCTCGCGTCCGTCGACCGCCACCGCGCCGTACGCCTCGGCGAGCGCCAGGCGCTCGGGCAGCACGTCGACGGCGACGACCGTGCCGGTGCCGCTGGCGGAGGCCGCGGCGATCGCGGCGAGGCCGACGGCGCCACAGCCGAAGACGGCGAGCGAGTCGGCGGCGGTGGGGCGGAGCACGTTGAGCACGGTGCCGGCGCCGGTCTGGAACCCGCAGCCGTAGGGCGCGAGCAGGGTGAGGTCGAGCGAGGGGTCGACCACCACGCAGTTGTCGGCGTAGGCGATCGCGTGGCGGGCGAAGCTGGACTGGCCGAAGAAGGAGCCGAAGACCGGGCCGGACGCTCTCGACATGGTGGTCGAGCCGTCCATCCGCATGCCCATGTAGTTGAGCAGCAGCGTCGACTCGCAGTAGCCGACCAGCCCCGCGGTGCACCGCGAGCAGGTGCGGCACGACCGGAAGCTCAGCACCACGTGGTCGCCCACCGCGACGCCGTCCACGTCGGGTCCGACCGCCTCGACCACGCCGGCCCCCTCGTGCCCGAACACGTTGGGGAACATCTCCGCCGGCAGGAAGCCGCGCATGGTGATGTCGGTGTGGCAGACGCCGGTGGCCACGATCCGCACCAGCACCTCGTCGGCCCGCGGCCCGTCGAGCTCGACCTCCTCGAAGGTGAACGGCCCGTCCGGCTCGTTGACGACGGCGACGGTGGTCCTCACGGGTTCCGCTCCATGGCCGGAGACTAGAACGTGTTCCACCTCGGGGTCGATAGTCCGTGACGTTTCGGCCCCTCCCGGGGCCCGATCGGGGCCCGAACGTCACGGACTACCGCGGGGTCGGGCGGCTGGCGGGTCGGCCGGCAGGGGCCGGCCCTAGACTCGGGGGGCGATGACCGAGACCCCCGACGCCCGACCGGCCGAGACCTTCGAGGAGGTCGAGGACGCCTTGCTGTCGCGGTGGCCCGAGACCAGGCTGGAGCCGTCGCTCGACCGGATCCGGGCCTTCACCGAGCTGCTCGGCGACCCGCAGCGGGCGTTCCGGGTCATCCACCTCACGGGCACCAACGGCAAGACCTCGACGTCCCGGATGGTCGACGCGCTGCTGCGCGGCCTGGGCCTGCGCACCGGCCGCTTCACCAGCCCCCACGTCGAGCGGATGTCGGAGCGGATCTCGGTCGACGGCGAACCGCTGGACGACGAGGAGTTCGTGCGCGCCTTCAACGAGGTCGCCGCCTACACCCACCTCGTCGACGAGTCCGAGGCGCACCCGCTGTCGTTCTTCGAGACCGTGGTCGGCATGGCCTACGCCAAGTTCGCCGAGGCGCCGGTCGACGTGGCGGTGGTCGAGGTCGGCATGGGCGGGTCGTGGGACGCCACCAACGTCGCCGACGCCGACGTCGCCGTGGTGCTGCCGGTCGCGGTCGACCACGCCCGCTACCTCGGCGACAGCCCGGCCGCCATCGCGGTGGAGAAGTCCGGGATTATCAAGCCCGGCTCGGTCGCCGTCGTCGCCCTCCAGGAGCCCGACGTCGCGGAGGTGGTGCTCGGCCACGCGGCCGAGGTCGGCGCGAGCGTGGTCCGCGAGGGCGTCGACTTCGGGGTGGTCTCGCGGGTGCCGGCCGTCGGCGGGCAGGTGCTCTCGCTGCAGGGACTCCGGGCGCGCTACGACGACGTGTTCCTGCCGCTCTACGGCGCCCACCAGGCCCAGAACGCCGCCGTCGCGCTCGCCGCGGTCGAGTCGTTCGTCGGCGACCAGCCGCTCGACGCCGAGGCCGTCGCCGCGGCGTTCGCCGAGGTGACCTCGCCGGCCCGGCTCGAGATCATCCGGCGCAGCCCGACGATCGTGCTCGACGCCGCCCACAACCCCGCCGGCGCCCAGGCCACCGCGGCCGCGCTCGAGGACTCCTTCACCTTCGACCCGCTCATCGGCGTGGTCGGCCTGATGGGCGACAAGGATGCCGAGGGACTGCTGCAGGCCCTCGAGCCCCACCTCGCCCACGTCGTGTGCACCCAGGCCGCCACCGACCGCGCGATGCCGGCGGCGCGGCTGGCCGAGGTCGCCACCGAGGTCTTCGGCACCGACCGGGTCACGGTCGCGCCGCGGCTCGCCGACGCCATCGACCAGGCGGCCGCGCTCGCCGAGGCGGGGGAGGGGCTCGGCTCCTCGATCGGCGCCGGCGCCGTGCTCGTCACCGGGTCGGTCGTCACCGCTGGCGAGGCCCGGGCCATGCTCAGGCCGCGCGAGCGCGCGGGCCGGGGCGGGCCCGGCGCGGGCGGACCGCGATGAGCGAGCGCGAACGGTCGCCGCGGCGCGGGATGTGCGCCGCCGTGCTCTCGCTCGAGGCGATCACGCTCGGACTGACGACACCGGTGATGATCGCGGTCGCCGACGTACGGACCGGGGTGGCGCTCGGCACCGGCCTGGGGTTGGCCCTGGTCTGCCTGCTGCTCGCCGGGATGCTGCGCCGCGAGTGGGCCTACGCCGCGGGCTGGGCCGTGCAGGTCGCAGCGGTGGGCCTGGGGTTCGTGATCGGCCTGATGTTCGTGCTCGGCGCGATCTTCGCGCTGCTGTGGGGCACCGCCTACTTCCTGGGGCGCCGGATCGAGCGCGAGCGGGCCGCGGCGTACGCCGCGTTCGACGCACAGCAGACCCCGCCGGCCTAGCCGCGACCTAGCCGCGACCCGACCCCTCCAGCGCGCCCACCATCGCGGTGAGCACCCGGTCGAGCTGGTCGTCCGTGCAGCCGCCGAAGCCGAGGATCAGCCCGTGGCGCACGACGCTGCGGCAGTAGTCGGCCAGCAGCGGCACCTCGAACCCGGCCCGGCGGGCGGCGGTGGAGGCGGTCGCGGTGTCCTCGGGCGACATCTCCAGGGTCGCGTACATGCCCGCCACCGGGCCGTGCACCCGCCCCCACGGGCCGAGGGCGTCGGCCACCAGGCCCGCCCGCTCGGCGTAGACCCGCCGGGCCGAGCGCACCACGCGGTCGACGTAGCCGTCGCGCAGCAGCACCACGAAGGCACGCTGCACCGGCCAGGCCGCGGCGTCGTGGGTGAGCCACCGCGCCTCGTCGATGCGGGCCTGCAGGGCGGGCGGCGCCACCAGCCAGCCCAGCCGCATCGTCGGGTCGACGGTCTTGCTGGCCGTGCCGAGGTAGGCGACCCGGTCGCGGTCGAGGCTGGCCAGCGCCGGCACCGGCGCGACGTCGTAGCGGAACTCGGAGTCGTAGTCGTCCTCGACCACCAGCGCCCCCGCCGCGGTCGCGGCGGCCAGCAGCGACTGCCGGGCCGCGCCGGGCATCGTCGGGCCGAGCGGGTGCTGGTGGGCCGGGGTGACGTACGCCGCCGCCAGGCCGGCCAGGTCGGTGACCGGCTGCAGCGCCGGGAGGTCGACGACGGTGCGGCCGGCGGCGCGCACGGTGCCGGCGGCCGCGCGGTAGCCGGGGTCCTCGAGCCCCACCGGACCCGGCGGCAGCGCCCCGAGCACGTGGCGCAGCCCGTCGGTGGTGCCGGCGGTGACCAGCACGTCGTCGGCCGAGACGTCGAGGCCCCGCGAGCGGCCCAGCCGGGCGGCGAGCTCCTCGCGGAGCTCGGGCAGGCCGCGGGGGTCGGTGTAGCTGCGGGGCGGCCGGGCGGCGGAGACCTCGCGCCAGGCCCGGCGCCACAGGGCGTCGTGGCGCGGGTCGATCCAGGGCGAGCCGGCGTCGAACCGGAACAGGGGTGGCCCCCCGGCCGGACGCCGGCCGGGCCGCCGGCCGCGGGTGGCGCTGACCGCGGCGGCGGCGACGAAGGTGCCCGACCCGTGCCGACCCTCCAGCCACCCCTCGGCGACGAGCTGGGCGTAGGCCTGCTCGGTCACGGACCGGGCCACCCCGAGCTCGGCGGCCAGGGCCCGGCTGCTCGGCAGCCGCTCGCCGACCTGGAGCCCGCCGGCGGTCACCCGGGCGCGGACGTGGTCGGCGAGCTGGGTGCCGAGCGGTCGCGGGTCGCGCCGGTCGAGCGTCAGGGCGAGGGCCTGGTCGAGCACCACCGGAAGTGTCCTGTCCATCTAGCCGCGGATTGGCCCTCAATCACAGGCCACTTGACGACCAGACTAGTGCCATGACCACCGCTGCGCCGCTGTCGCCCACCCCGCGCACCACCCTCAACCGCGGCCGCCACCGCGGCGTCGACGACCGCGAGCGGCTGCACGCCCTGCTGGCCGACGGGCTGGTCGCCCACCTCGGCATCACGGTGGGCGACCACCCGTTGGTGCTGCCCACGGCGTACGCCGTCGACCTCGACGGCCCCGACGAGGGCGGCAGCCTCTACGTGCACGGCTCGGTGGCGGCCGGCTGGCTGCGCCGGGCCCCGGGGGCCACCGTCTGCGTGAGCATCACCGAGCTCGACGGCCTGGTGGCCGGGCGGTCGTCGTTCCACCACTCGATGAACTACCGCTCCGCCGTGGTGATCGGACCCGCGCGGCTGGTGACCGACGAGGCCGAGCGGGTGCACGCCCTCGACCTCATCGTCGACCACATGGTGCCCGGCCGGTCGGCGACGCTGCGGCCCAGCACCCGCAAGGAGCTGGCGGCCACCGCCGTGCTGGCCGTGCCGCTGGTCGAGGCCTCGATGAAGCAGCGCGACGGCGACCCGGTCGACGACCCCGAGGACATCGAGGCCGGCGTGTGGGGAGGCACCATCCCGGTGCGCCGGGTGGCGCTGCCGCCGGTCAGCGGCGCCGACTCCCACGACCGGGTGCCCGAGGACGTCAGGCGCCGGGCCGCGCAGCTGGCCTGAGGGCGCTCGATAGGGTGCGGGCCATGACCCAGCGCACCCTGGTCCTGATCAAGCCCGACGCGGTCCGCCGCGGCCTGGTGGGGGAGGTGCTCTCCCGCTACGAGGCCAAGGGCCTGACGATCGTCGCGCTCAAGCAGCGGGCGGTCGACGCGGCGCTGGCCGACCAGCACTACGCCGAGCACGTCGACCGCGACTTCTACCCGCCGCTGCGAGCGTTCGTCACCAGCGGCCCCATGGTCGCGCTGGTGCTCGAGGGCGACGAGGCGATCGAGGTGGTCCGCGCCCTCAACGGCGCCACCGACGGCCGCAAGGCCGCCCCCGGCACCATCCGCGGCGACCTCTCCCTCTCCAACCGCGAGAACCTCGTGCACGGCTCCGACTCCGAGGAGTCCGCCGCCCGCGAGATCGCCCTCTGGTTCCCCGGCCTCTGACCCAGCTACGCCGAGTCGTGGGGGTTGGGCGGATGGAGAGTCGCGCCGACGCGGCGGGAGGGGGGGGGGGGGGG
>NZ_JAFFJT010000032.1 GCF_016924665.1 Nocardioides sp. SYSU D00038 | reverse complement strand
CGGCCCGCGCCCCCCCCCCCGCGGTGGCGGGTTCCCCCCCGGCCTTAACCCACGACTCGACGCGCCTGGAGCGGTCCGTCGTACGACGAGCCGTCGTTACCCGGCACGAGTAACGACGGCTCGGCGACGACACACGGGCCCGGCGTGCCTCCCCAGCAACACCCGTCACTCTGTTTACCCTCGTCACACGGGTTCCGGCCGTGCGCTGACCGGTCCCCGGTGTTCCCCTTCCCCGGACACACGAGGCAGACCCGATGGCGAACAGCTTCATCGGCCGTGACATGGCCGTGGACCTCGGCACCGCCAACACGCTGGTCTACGTCCGCGGTCGGGGCGTCCTCGTCGACGAGCCCAGCGTGGTCGCGGTCAACGACGTCACCGGCGAGCTGCTGGCCGTGGGCCACGACGCGAAGAGGATGCTGGGCCGCACGCCGGCCGACATCTCCGCGATCCGGCCGCTGCGCGACGGGGTGATCGCGGACTTCGAGGCGACCGAGCAGATGCTGCGCCACTTCATCGCGCGCGTGCACCGACGCCGCTACCTCGCCAAGCCGCGGATGGTGATCTGCGTGCCGAGCGGGATCACTCCGGTGGAGCAGCGTGCGGTCAAGGAGGCCGGCTACCAGGCCGGCGCCCGCCAGGTCTCGATCATCGAGGAGCCGATGGCGGCCGCGATCGGCGCCGGGCTGCCCGTCCACCAGGCCACCGGCAACATGGTCGTCGACGTCGGCGGCGGTACGACGGAGGTCGCGGTCATCTCGCTCGGTGGCATCGTCACCAGCCTCAGCGTCCGCGCCGCCGGCGACGCCCTGGACCGCGCGGTCGTGGACTGGATGAAGAAGAAGCACGCCCTCCAGCTCGGCGAGAGCACCGCGGAGCAGGTCAAGCTCAGCCTCGGCTCCGCCTGGCCCGGCCTCACCGAGCAGGAGGCCGAGGTGCGCGGTCGCGACCTGGTCTCCGGGTTGCCACGGACCGTCACGGTCGGCTCGGCCGAGGTGCGCCGGGCCATGGAGCAGCCGCTCGACGACATCGTCGACGCCGTCCGGGTCACCCTCGACCGCACCCCGCCCGAGCTGGCCGGCGACATCATGGACCGCGGCATGGTGCTCACCGGCGGCGGCGCGCTGCTGCGCGGCCTCGACGAGCGGCTGCGCGACGAGACCGGCATGCCCGTGCACGTCGCCGACGACCCGCTCGGCGCCGTGGCCCAGGGCGCCGGCACCTGCGTGGAGGAGTTCGACGCGCTCCAGCAGGTCCTGGTGGCCGAGAAGCGGCGGGTGTGATGGCCCTCGACACCTCGCCGCCGTCCAGCCAGCCCGTCCGCCAGTCCGCCGTCCGCCAGCGGGAGCGGGTCAACCGGCGCGGCAGCCTCGAGCCCGGCCGGCCGGGGCGCCCGAAGCGTCCGCTGGTGGTCGCGCTGGTGCTGGCCGCGGTCACGCTGATGACCGTCGACCGCGGCGCCGACGGCTCGCCGGTCGACCCGGCCCGCCGCGCGGTGGGAGAGGTGCTCGGCCCGGTGCAGGCCGGGGTGGCCCACGCCCTCGATCCCGTCCTGTCGCTGCCCCGCTGGGTCGGCGACCAGGGCGACCTCGTCGACCGGGTCGACGACCTCGAGGCCGAGAACGCCGAGCTGCGCCAGCAACTGGCCCGCACCGACGTCGACCGCAACCGCCTCGCCGAGTACGACGGCCTCACCGCGGCGGCGGAGGACCTCGGCTACGCCATGGTGCCCGCCCGGGTGGTGGGCTACGGCGCCGCGCAGACCTTCACCCGCACCGTCACCATCGACGCCGGCTCGCGCGCCGGGCTGGCCCCCGACATGACCGTGGTCGCCGCCGAGGGGCTGGTCGGCCGGGTGCTGCGGGTCACCAGCACCACCGCGACCGTGCTGCTCGTCGTCGACGACCGGTCGGTGGTGGGTGCCCGGCTCGGCTCCTCGATGGAGATCGGCTCGCTGACCGGCGACGGAACCCTCGACGACGACGGCGCCCTCGACCTCGAGCAGGTCGACGAGACCGCCGTGCCGCGCCGCGGCGACGTGGTCGTGACGTGGGGCAGCGACGCCGGGGCGCCGTACCTCTCCGGCATCCCGGTCGGCGAGGTCACGGCCGTCTACAGCAACGTGCGCGACATGACGCAGCGCGCTGCGGTGCGCGCCTACGTCGACTTCAGCGCCCTCGACGTGGTCGGTGTGGTGGTGCCGTCGGGCACCGCCAGCGACCGCGCCGTGATCGAGCCCGACGGGGCGCTGCGGTGACCGCGCGCCGCGCGGCGGTCGTCGGCCTGCTGCTGGTGCTGGCCCTGACCCTGCAGGCCAGCGTGCTGCCGCTGCTGTCGTGGCAGGGCGCGGTGCCCAACCTCGTGCTCCTGCTGGTCGTCGCGGTCGCGCTCGTGCGCGGCAGCGAGGCCGGCCTCGTGGTCGGCTTCGTCGGCGGCCTCCTGCTCGACCTCGCCCCGCCCGCCGACCACACCGCCGGGCGCTGGGCGCTGGCGCTGCTGCTGGTGGGCGTGCTCGCCGGCCGGCTCCACGACCCGCGCCGTCCACGGGGCGGCAGCCCGCTCGCGGCGCTCGGCACGGTGGCCGCGGCGTCGTTCGTCGCCACGTCGGTCTTCGCCCTGGCCGGGCTGGTCGTCGGCGACGGCGACCTCGGCACCGGCGACCTGCTCTCCGGCCTGGCGGTCGCGCTGGTCTGCGACCTGGTGGTGGCTCCGCTGGTGCTGCCACCCCTGCTCGCCGTGCTGCGCCACACCGACCTCGAGGCCGCGCCCGCGTGAGCCGCCCTCCCGCCGACGGTGCGACGACCAGCCAGCTGCGGCTGGTCGTCGTGCAGGCGCTCGTCTTCTCGCTCTTCGCCACCCTGCTGGTGCGGCTCTGGTACCTGCAGGTCGCGACCGGCGACGACTACGCCGAGCGCGCGGCCAACCAGTCGGTGCGCGAGGTCGTCGTCCAGCCCCAGCGGGGGCTGGTGGTCGACGCCCAGGGCCGTCCGCTGGTCGCCAACCGCACCGCCTGGGTGGTCTCGGTCGACCGCAGCCTGCTGTCGCGGATGGACGACGAGGAGCGCGACCAGGTGCTGCGCCGGGTGGCGAAGGTGACCAAGGTGTCGCAGCGGCGGATCGAGAAGCGGCTGCTGCTCTGCGGCGACGAGGGCGCCAAGGTCGGCCTGTGCTGGAACGGCTCGCCCTACCAGCCGGTGCCGATCGCCACCGACGTGCGCCAGCAGGTGGCGCTGCGCATCCTCGAGCAGCCCGAGGACTTCCCGGCCGTGCTCGCCCAGCAGCAGAGCGTGCGCGCCTACCCCCGCCCGTTCGGCGTCAACGCCGCCCACGTGCTCGGCTACCTCAGCCCGATCACCGGCGACGAGCTCGACACCGCGGAGGAGAACGGCGACCGCTCGGTCAACGGCGCCAGCGCGGTGGGCCGCGCCGGCATCGAGCAGGAGTACGACGAGTGGCTGCGCGGGATGCCCGGCTACACCTCGGTCGCGGTCGACTCCCGGGGCCGGGTGATCGGCGATGAGGACGCGGTCGAGGCACAGCCGGGCGACACCCTGGTCACCTCGATCGACGCGCGGGTGCAGTCGGTCGTGGAGCGCAACCTCGCGGCCACCATCGCCAAGGCGCGCGCGACCCGCGACCCGGTGACCGGCCGCAACTACGCCGCCGACTCCGGCGCGGTGGTGGTGCTCGAGGCGCAGACCGGTCGGGTGGTCGCGATGGCCAGCCAGCCGACGTACGACCCCGAGGTGTGGGTCGACGGCATCACCAAGAAGCAGCTGGCCCGGCTCTACTCCGAGAAGGCCGGCACCCCGCTGCTGGCCCGGGCCACCCAGGGCCAGTTCGCGCCCGGCTCGACCTGGAAGCCGTTCATGACCGCCGGCGCGCTCAGCAACGGCTACTCCGAGGACACCCGGCTCAACTGCAGCTCGGCCTTCCGGGTCGGCAACCGCGACTTCAAGAACTACGAGTCCGGCGCCTACGGCTACATCGGCTTCGACCGGGCGCTCGAGGTCTCGTGCAACACCTTCTTCTACCGCCTGGGCTTCGACTACTGGCAGCGGTTGGGCTCCGACGTCGACGACGTCGACGCGCGCGACCCGCTGGTCGAGACCGCCCAGCGGTTCGGCTTCGGCGCCGAGACCGGGGTCGACCTGCCCGGCGAGGCCGCCGGCCGGATCGCGGACCGGAGGTGGAAGCGCGAGTACTACGAGGCGATGAAGGACCAGTACTGCCGGATCGGCAAGCAGCCCGGCGACGACTTCGAGCACCGGTTCGCCCGGGAGTTCTGCGTCGAGGGCTACACCTACCGGGCCGGCGACGCCGTGAACTTCGCCATCGGGCAGGGCGACACGGTCGTCACCCCGCTCCAGCTCGCCCGCGGCTACGCCGCGCTGGCCAACGGCGGCACGCTCTACGAGCCGCGGGTCGCCAAGGCGGTCGTGGGCGCCGACGGCACCGTGCTGAAGAAGTTCGCCCCGTCGGTGCAGGGGCGGGTGAAGGTCACCGACCGGAGCCTGCGCTACGTCGACGAGGCGCTCAAGGGCGTCCCGCTGCGCGGCACCCTCGACTGGAAGTTCACCGACTTCCCCCTCGACCGCGTGCAGATCCGCGGCAAGACCGGCTCGGCGGAGGTCTACGGCAAGCAGTCGACCTCGTGGGTCGCGTCGTACTCCGACGACTACGTGGTCGTGATGATGGTCAGCCAGGGCGGCACCGGCTCGGGCACCTCCGGCGACGCCGTGCGCGCCGTGTGGGACGCCCTCTACGGCGTCGCCGACGGCGTGGTGCACCCGCGCCGCGCGGCCATCCCCGGCACCACGCCGCCGCGACGGCTGCCGACCTTCACCGACGACGGCTCGATCCTGCCGCCGGCCCGCGACGAGGAGCCCCGATGAGCACGATGGTCCGCACGGCCGCCGAGTCGCGGGTACGCCCGGCCCGCCCGGGTCCGGGCTCGGTCTCGCTGTGGTCGCGCTGGGCACGGCTGGACTGGGTGCTGCTCGGTGCGGTGCTCGCGCTGGTCGCGCTCTCGGTGGTGCTGGTCTGGTCGGCCACCGCCCACCGCGAGGAGCTCACCGGCGGCGACTCCTCGGCGTACCTGCGCCGACAGCTGGTCAACGTCGCCCTGGGTCTCGCGCTCTTCGCGGGCGTCGTGGTCACCGACCACCGCTGGGTGCGGATCACCGCCCCGGTCGTCTACGTCGCCTCGGTGGTGGGGCTGGCGCTGGTGCTGACCCACGGCAGCACCGTCAACGGGTCGCAGTCGTGGCTGCGACTCGGACCGCTGTCGCTGCAGCCGTCGGAGCTGGCGAAGCTCGCGGTCGTGGTGGGGCTGGCACTGGTGCTGGCCGAGCGCGCCCAGGGGGCACCGCGGCGCCGGGTCGACCGCACCGACGTGGCGGTGATGCTCGCGATCGCCGCGGTGCCGGCCGCCCTCATCCTCCTCCAGCCCGACCTCGGCACCATGCTGGTTCTCTGCGCCACCGTGTTCGGGGTGCTCGCGGTCAGCGGCGCCAGCGCCGGCTGGCTCGGCGGGCTCGCCGCGGCCGGGGTCGGGCTGGCCGTGGTCGCGGTGACCGGCGGGCTGCTCAAGGCCTACCAGCTCGACCGGTTCCTGGCCTTCGTCGACCCCTCGCTCGACCCGCGCGGGGCGGGCTACAACGTCGAGCAGGCCCGGATCGCGATCGGCAACGGCGGCCTGCTGGGCCAGGGGTTGTTCGACGGCTCCCAGACCCGGGCCGGCTTCGTGCCCGAGCAGCAGACCGATTTCGTGTTCACCGTGGCCGGCGAGGAGCTGGGCCTGGTCGGTGCCGGCCTGGTCGTCGTGCTGCTGGCCGTGGTCGTGTGGCGCGCGCTGCGGATCGCCCGCGCCAGCGACGACGTCTTCGGCCGGGTCGCCGCCGCCGGCATCGCCTGCTGGCTGGGCTTCCAGGCCTTCCAGAACATCGGGATGTGCCTCGGGATCATGCCGGTCACCGGCGTACCCCTGCCGTTCGTCTCCTACGGCGGCAGCTCCCTCTTCGCCGCCCTCCTCGCCGTGGGGCTGCTCCAGAACATCCACCTCCGGGGCCGGCCGCTGCGGTAGTCCCTGACGAAGTGGCCTCCTCGCACGGCGGATAGGGGGCCATTTCGTCAGGGACTATCCCGGTCCGGGCGACCTAGGGGTTGATGCTGAGGAACAGGAACGTCGCGAGCAGCACCAGGTGGACCAGACCCTGGAGAGCCTTGGCGCGCCCCTGGGCGATGGTCAGCACCGAGACGATCACGGTGATCAGCAGCAGCACCATCTGCACCGGCTCCAGGCCGAGCACGAGGGGCCCGTCGAGCCAGATCATCGCGACCGCGATGGTGGGGATGGTGAGGCCGATCGAGGCCATCGCGGAGCCGTAGGCGAGGTTGAGGCTGATCTGCACCCGGTCGCGCTGGGCGTTGCGGACCGCGGCGATCGACTCCGGCGCCAGCACCAGCAGTGCGATCACCACACCGACGACGGCGTAGGGGAAGCCGAGACTCGCGACGGCGTCCTCGATGGTGGGGGAGAGCAGCTTGGCCAGCCCGACGACCGCGACCAGCGCGGCCACCAGGAGCACCGCGCTGACCACGGTGTCGCGCGTGCTGGGCGGGTCGGCGTGGTCGTCGCCGTCGACGTCGAGCAGGCCGGTCACCCGGCCGTACTCGTCGGAGCTGACCGGCAGGAAGAAGTCGCGGTGCCGCACCGTCTGGGTGAACACGAACGCCGCGTACAGCGCCAGGCAGGCCACCGCGGCGAACGCCAGCTGGGCCGCGGAGTACGACAGCCCGTCGGCCGACGTCGTGAACGACGGCAGCACCAGCGTCACTGCGCACAGCGCCACGATCGTGGAGAGCTGGGAGCCGGTGCCGCTGGCGTTGAAGCTCACGAGGTGGTGGCGCAGCCCGCCCACCAGCAGCGACAGGCCGGCGATGCCGTTGAGCGTGATCATCACCGCGGCGAAGACCGTGTCGCGGGCGTAGGCGCTCGCGCCGTCCCCGCCGGCCACCATCAGCATCACGATCAGGCCGACCTCGATGACGGTGACCGCCACCGCGAGGATCAGCGACCCGAACGGCTCCCCGACCTTGTGCGCCACCACCTCGGCGTGGTGCACCGCAGCGATGACCGCCCCCACGAGGAACAGGCCGATCAGCACCAGCAGGGCCCAGTGCTCGTGGCTGGCCCAGGTGGCGGCCAGCACCGCGATCGCGCCCAGCGGCACCGTGACCGTCCACTGGAAGCGTCCACGGACGGAGTTGGTCGCCATGGCCGCCAACCTATCGGGGGCTACCACCGCCCCGGTCGCGACGGGGGCCCCCGGCGGGGGCCGCCACGAGTCGGCATCCGCCGCCCGACTCCCGTACCCTTGAGCGGGTGTCCACGTCGGTCTTCCCCCGCCTCGAGCCGCACCTGCCGAGCGTCAGCAAGCCCATCCAGTACGTCGGCGGCGAGCTCAACTCCACCGTCAAGGACTGGGACTGCGCGCCCGAGGGCGAGACGGTCCGCTGGGCCCTGATGTATCCCGACGCCTACGAGGTCGGGCTGCCCAACCAGGGCGTGCAGATCCTCTACGAGGTGCTCAACGAGCGCGACTGGATCGTGGCCGAGCGCACCTACGCCGTGTGGCCCGACATGGAGGCGGTGCTCCGCCGCGGCGACGAGCAGGGCCCGATCCCGCAGTTCACCGTCGACGGCCACCGCCCGGTGCGCGACTTCGACGTGCTGGGGCTGAGCTTCTCCACCGAGCTGGGCTACACCAACATGCTCACCGCGCTCGACCTGGCGCAGATCCCGCTGCACGCCGTCGACCGCACCGAGGCCGACCCCGTCGTGCTCGCAGGTGGCCACGCGGCGTTCAACCCCGAGCCGGTCGCAGACTTCCTCGACGCCGCGGTGCTCGGCGACGGCGAGGAGGTCGTGCTCGCGATCTCCGAGGTGGTCCGCGAGTGGAAGGGCGAGGGCCGTCCCGGCGGTCGCGACGAGCTGCTGCGCCGGCTGGCGGTCACCGGCAACGTCTACGTGCCCACGTTCTACGACGTCGCGTACGCCGCCGACGGCACCATCGAGGCGGTCGTGCCCAACCGGCCCGGCATCCCCCACCGGGTGCGCAAGCACACGCTCATGGACCTCGATGCCTGGCCCTACCCCCGCAAGCCGCTGGTGCCGCTGGCCGAGACCGTGCACGAGCGGTTCAGCGTCGAGATCTTCCGCGGCTGCACCCGCGGCTGCCGGTTCTGCCAGGCCGGGATGATCACCCGCCCGGTGCGCGAGCGCTCCATCGAGACCATCGGCGACATGGTCGAGAACGGCATCCGCTCGACCGGCTTCGAGGAGGTCGGGCTGCTCTCGCTGTCGAGCGCCGACCACACCGAGATCGGCGAGGTAGCCAAGGGCCTGGCCGACCGCTACGACGGCTCCAACGTCTCGCTGTCGCTGCCCAGCACCCGCGTCGACGCCTTCAACATCACGCTGGCCAACGAGTTCTCCCGCAACGGCCGCCGCTCCGGTCTGACGTTCGCCCCCGAGGGCGGCAGCGAGCGGATGCGTAAGGTGATCAACAAGATGGTCACCGAGGAGGACCTGATCCGCACGGTCGCGGCGGCGTACTCCCACGGCTGGCGGCAGGTGAAGCTCTACTTCATGTGCGGTCTCCCCACCGAGACCGACGAGGACGTGCTGGCGATCGCCGACCTCGCCAAGCGGGTGATCGCCAAGGGTCGCGAGGTCTCCGGGCGCAACGACATCCGCTGCACGGTCTCGATCGGCGGCTTCGTGCCCAAGCCGCACACGCCGTTCCAGTGGGCCGCGCAGCTCGACCACGAGACCACCGACGAGCGGCTGCGCAAGCTGCGCGACACGGTGCGAGACGACAAGCGGTTCGGCCGCGCGATCGGCTTCCGCTACCACGACGGCAAGCCCGGCACCATCGAGGGACTGTTGTCCCGCGGTGACCGCCGGGTCGGCGCGGTGATCGAGGAGGTCTGGCGCGACGGCGGTCGGTTCGACGGCTGGAGCGAGCACTTCTCCTACGAGCGCTGGGTCACCGCCGCCGAGCGGGTCTTCGCCGGCACCGGCATCGACCTCGCCTGGTTCACCACCCGCGAGCGCGAGTACGACGAGGTGCTGCCCTGGGACCACCTCGACTCCGGCCTCGACAAGGACTGGCTGTGGGCCGACTGGGAGGACGCCCTCGCGGTCGCCGACGGCTCGGCCGACGTGGAGGTCGAGGACTGCCGCTGGACGCCCTGCTACGACTGCGGCGTCTGCCCCGAGATGGGCACCGAGATCCAGATCGGCCCCACCGGCCGCCAGCTGCTGCCGCTCTCGGTGGTCTGACGGCCTACCCGGCGAGCACCACCAGCCGCTGGGTGGCGCGGGTCATCGCGACGTAGCGGTCGACCGCGCCCTCGATGCCGTCGCCGTAGGCCGCGGGCTCGACCAGCACCACCAGGTCGAACTCCAGACCCTTGGCCAGCACCGGCGTCAGCGACCGCACCCGCGGTGACACGCCGGCGCCGGCGGTGCCGTCGGCGCTGATCACACAGGCGGTGCCGTCGCCGTGCCCGGCGAGCCAGTCCTCGAGCAGGGGCACCAGGTCGGCCACGCCGGCGTGGGTGACCGGCACCCCGGTGCTGCGCACCGAGGTCGGCACGTTGGCGTCGGGGATCGCCGCGCGGATCACCGGCTCGGCCTCGGTCATCACCTCCTGCGGCGTGCGGTAGTTGATCGTCAGCGACGCCAGCGCGACCCGGTCGAGGCCGACCCGGGCCAGCCGCTCCTGCCACGACTCGGTGAAGCCGTGCCGGGCCTGGGCCCGGTCGCCGACGATGGTCAGGCTGCGGGAGGGGCAGCGCTCCAGCACCATCCGCCACTCCGCGTCGGTCAGCTCCTGCGCCTCGTCGACCACCACGTGCGCGAACGGCCCGGCGAGTACGTCGGGGTCGGGCGCCGGCGTCGCCGACGGGTCGGCCAGCGCGCCGGCCAGGTCGTCCTTGCGCAGCATCGACATCACCAGCATCTCGGTGTCGTCGCTGGCGACCAGGTGGTCGACCACCATCGACAGCTGGTCGCGCTCGACGGCGGCGGCGGCCTGCTGACGCCGGCGGCGGCGCGCGGCGTCCGGGTCGCCGAGCCGCCGCCGGGCGGCGTCGAGCAGCGGCAGGTCGGCCGTCGTCCACGCGTCGGGCACCGGCCTCTGGAGCAGCCGCACCTGGTCGGGCTCGAGCCACGGCGCGCAGCGACGCAGGTACGCCGGCACCGTCCACAGGTCACCCACCAGGTCGGTGGGCTCGATCAGCGGCCAGGCCCGGGCGAACGCCTCGACCAGCTCGGCGTTCCTCACCAGCGCGCGGCGGACGTCGTCCTCGCCGACCTCGCCGACCTCGCCGTCGTCCTCGTCGAGCCCGTGCCGGTCGACCAGGATCGTGAGCAGCTCCTCCCACACCTCGTCGCGCGCCTCGTTGTGCGGGGTGCCGGGTGCGGGGACGTCGAAGGCGTCGGCCCAGTCGGCCGGGCCCAGCCAGACGTCCGCCCAGGGCGTCGACACCTCGAGGCCCTGGGTCGGCGGCTCCTCGTAGAGCCGCACGGCGGGCTCGATGGCGTCCACCATCGCGGCTGTCGACTTCAGCCGCGCGACCTCGGCGTCGGTCTCCTCGCCTGCCGTGGCGCCCTCGGGCAGCAGGTCGCGCAGCGTGCAGGTCCGCACGCCGTCCTCGCCGAGGCTGGGCAGCACGTCGGCGACGTAGGCGAGGTAGGGGTGGTGGGGCCCGACGAACAGCACGCCGCCGCGCCGGTCGTTGAGCCGCGGGTCGGAGTGGAGCAGGTACGCCGAGCGGTGCAGCGCCACCACGGTCTTGCCGGTGCCCGGGCCGCCGTCGACGACCAGGGCGCCGCGCGAGCCGGCCCGGATGATGGCGTCCTGGTCGGCCTGGATAGTGCCGAGCACGTCGCGCATCCGCGCCGAGCGGCTGGTGCCCAGGCTGGCGATGAACGCCGACTGGTCGTCGAGCGCCGCGTGCCCCTCGAGGCCCTCGGCGGTGAACACCTCGTCCCAGTAGTCGCTGACCCGTCCGTCGGTCCACCGGTAGCGGCGGCGGCTGACCAGCCCCATCGGGTTGGCGTGGGTGGCGCCGAAGAACGGCTCGGCGGCGGGGGAGCGCCAGTCGACCAGCAGCCGGCGCCCGGTGCGGTCGGTGAGGCCGAGCCGGCCGACGTACACCGGCTCGTCGGCGTCCGCGGCCACCATCCGCCCCAGGCACAGGTCGAGCCCGAACCGGCGCAGCGTCCGCAGCCGCGAGCTCAGCCGGTGCACCTCCTGGTCGCGGTCGAGCGCCTGCTGGCCCGAGCCGGCCGGGGCCCGCCGGGCCTCGTCGAGCCGCGCGGTGAGGTCGGCGACGGTCTCGGCCAGGCTCGCGCCGACCGCGGCGAGGTGGTCGTCGTCGGCGCTCACCAGGGCGGGATCGGCCTTGGCGGCGAGGTGGTCGGGCAGGGCGAACGCCGTCGTGGACGGGCGGGGCATGTGGGGGTCTCGCGATCTGTCGTCCGGTGGGTCGGCGGGCGATTCTGGGCCACGAGGAGGGTCTTGCGGCAAGCCCCCTGCTGCGCTATACCTTGGGAGTGGAAGGAAGCCGGTCGGCTTCCTTCCTTCGTGCATTTCGGGCAACGCTGGTTGAGGAAGTCGCGCTAGCGACTGTCTCGAAACCCCCCCGCACCCGAACGCCCTCCGGTGCGCACGGGAGGGCATTCGTCCCACCGGGTCTCGACGACGCTCGCTGGCGCTCGCTGCTCGACCAGCGGGTGGCTCCCGCTGGTTGAGGAAGTCGCGCTGGCGACTGTCTCGAAACCCCAGACGGCCGGGCGCCCTCCGGTGGGGACGGAGGAGCTCTCGGCTCACCGGGTCCCGAGGCTCAGGCCTGGCGGCCTTCGCACCTCGACCAGCGTGTGCGCTGGTTGAGGTGCGAGCGGAGCGAGCCTCGAAACCCCGCACCCGACAACCCTCCGGCGGGGACAGGAGCGCGTTCGGCTCACCGGGTCTCGAGGCTCAGGCCTGGCGGCCTTCGCACCTCGACCAGCGTGTGCGCTGGTTGAGGTGCGAGCGGAGCGAGCCTCGAAACCCCCGCACCCGACAACCCTCCGGCGGGGACAGGAGCGCGTTCGGCTCACCGGGTCTCGAGGCTCAGGCCTGGCCGCCTTCGCACCTCGACCAGCGGCCCATTAACACAAGTAAGTCAGTCGAGTATGGTGACCAGTATGGCAACCGACTTCCTCTGGTACGTGCCCAACAACGTCGAGCCCGGTCACCGCGGGGACACCACGACCGAGGGGTGGGGCAGCCTCGACTACTCGACCGACCTGGCGCTGCGGTGCGAGCGGTCGGGGTGGTCGGGGGCGCTGATCGGCACCGGGTGGGGGCGGCCCGACACGATGACGGTCGCGACCGCGCTGGCCGCCCGGACGACGACGTTCCGCCCGCTCGTCGCCGCCCGGCCCGGCTACTGGAACCCCGCCCAGTTCGCGACGGCGGCAGCCACCCTCGACGCGCTCAGCGGGGGCCGCCTGCTGGTCAACATCGTGACCGGGCAGGACAACCCCGCGGCGTACGGCGACCCGCAGGTCGACCAGCCCACCCGCTACGCGCGCACCGCGGAGTTCATGCAGCTGCTGCGCCGGCTCTGGACCGAGGAGGACGTCACCTTCACCGGTGAGCACTACCGCGTCGAGGGGGCGACCGTGGTGCCCCGGCCGCACGAGCAGGACGGACGACGCCGCCCGACCCTCTACTTCGGCGGCGCCTCGCCGGCAGCCGAGCGCACCGCCGCGGCGGAGGCCGACGTGCAGCTGTTCTGGGGCGAGCCGCTGGCCGGGATCGCGGAACGGATCGAGCGGCTCCGCGCGCTGGAGGCGGAGGCCGAGCGGGAGGCGCCGCTGGAGTTCGGGTTGCGGATCACCACCCTGGTCCGCGACACCACCGAGGAGGCGTGGCGCGACGCCGAGGCCAAGGTCGCCGAGTTCGCCGAGCACGGCAAGGACTGGCTGAGCGCTTGGCACACCGGTGCGGCGGTGGGGCAGCAGCGGCTGCTCGACCTCCACGAGCGCGGCGACGTCCTCGACACCTGCCTCTACACCCGGCCCGCCGCCGTCGGGGGTGGCGGGGCCGCCACGACCTGGCTGGTCGGCTCGCCCGACGACGTCGCCGAGGCGCTGGCGGCCTACCACCGGCTGGGGATCAGCCAGTTCATCCTCTCCGACACCCCCTACCGCGAGGAGGCCGAGCGGGTCGGGGCCAGCCTGCTGCCGCGGGTGCGCGAGCTGGTCGGCGAGACCGTCGGCGTCTAGGCGCCGTCGAGCCGCCGGGTCCGCCCGGACCCGGCGGCCCGAGACGGCTAGCCGAGCTTGCCGGTGCGCTGGGACCCGTCGGTGTTGAAGGCGACGCAGGCCAGCCGGTCACCGGCGTCGGGACTGCTCGACGACGTCAGCCCGATGACCGACACCTCGTCGGTGATGCCCTCCAGCGTGCCCTCGGCGGTGATCGCGTCGAAGCACAGCTGTCGCGACGAGGCGTCGCCGTAGCCCTCGGCCTGCTCGGCGGTGAGGTCGACGGTCGCCATGATCTCGCCGTCGTGCTCGTCGGAGCACGAGACCTTCGTGATCTCGGTGACCGAGTTCCCGCTGCCCGACAGGCCCTCGGCGGTGATGCACTGCCCGGTCTCGAGCTCGTCGATGGAGGCGTAGTTGGCCAGCACCCCGATCACGGCGCCGGCGACGACGCCCGCCGCCAGGCTCAGCAGGCTGATCACGATCGCGCTGATCGCCAGCCCCTTGCCGTGGTTGCGGCCGTCGCGGCTGCGGCGCAGCACGATGACCGACATGACGATCGAGGCGATCGCACCGATGCAGGTGCAGCCGAGGAACGCCGTGACCAGCGCGACGATCGCCAGCCCCTTCGAGGGCTCCTCCTGCTGGGGTCCGCCGGGGTACGCCGGCCCCCCGTAGCCGGGCGGCGGCGTGCCGCCGTAGGGGTTCTGCCCGTAGGTCGGCTGACCCGGCCCACCCGGCTGCTGACCCGGGTCCGGGGGCGGCGGGGGCGTGGCGCCGTAGGGGTTCTGGGGCGACGGCGGGGTGCCGGCCTCACCGGGCGGGCCGTAGGGGTTGGCGGGCTGGCCCGGCGGCTGCTCGGGCGGCTGCTCGCCGTACGGGTTCTGCGGAGTCGTCATCGGGGAGGGGTGCCTCTCGTGTGGGTGCCGTGCGAGAAACCTAGGCGGTGGTGGGGGTGCGTGTCGCGAGCTGGTCCTCCAGCGTGGCCGGGCGGGCGACGTGGAGGCCCACCGCGAGCAGGGGGAGCGAGAGGGCGCCGAGCGCGGCGAGGGGCAGGGTCCAGCCACCGCCGAGCTCGTGGAGCACCCCCATGCCCCAGGGCCCGAGGGCCGCCAGGAGGTAGCCGGTCGACTGGGCGAAGCCCGAGAGCGCCGCGGTGCCCTCGGGGGTGCGCGAGCGCAGCCCGATCAGCACCAGGACGACGGGGAAGGTGCAGGTGCCGACGCCCACGACCAGCGCCGCGGGCACGGCCAAGGTGTGCGGGGCCAGCGCCATCAGGAGGTAGCCCACGGGGTAGCACGCGACCAGCCCGCCGACGATCAGGCGCTGCGACTCGCGCCGCGCCGCCGCGCCGGGCGCCCACAGCGAGAGCGGGATCGAGGTCGCGGTGACCACCCCCACCAGCAGCCCGGCCTGCGTCGCCGACCAGCCCGCGTCGCGCCACAGCGTCGCGAACCAGCCGAACACGGCGTACGCCTGCAGCGACTGGAGCCCGAAGAACAGCGCCATCGCGCGGCCGATCGGCGTGCGCGCGACGTCGAGGAAGCCGATCGAGCGCGGAGCCACCTCCAGCGAGCGGTCGCGCCGACCGAGTGCGACCCACGGCACGATCGCCACCGCGGCGGTGAGCGCCCAGGCGCCCAACCCGGCCCGCCAGCCGCCGAGCGCGTCGCTGATCGGCACGGTCAGCACGACGGCGCCGGTGAGCCCGATCGCGAGCGAGGTCGTGTAGATCGCGGTGAGCGTGCCGACCCGGTCGGGGAAGTGCAGCTTGACCAGGCTGGGCAGCAGCACGTTGGCCGCGGCCATCCCGGCCAGGGCGAGGAGCGAGAGGAGCAGGAACAGCGGCTC
Organism: Nocardioides sp. SYSU D00038; assembly: GCF_016924665.1. Lineage (GTDB taxonomy): Bacteria > Actinomycetota > Actinomycetes > Propionibacteriales > Nocardioidaceae > Nocardioides. Next base: position 50,687 of record NZ_JAFFJT010000032.1, on the reverse strand, counting down.
GGCGTCGACGACCGTGCGCGCGGCCAGCCCGCCGGTCAGCACGACGGCCGCGAGGAGCGCCGTGCGGTGCAGCCCGACCCGGCGGGCCAGCTCGGGCGTCAGCGCGCCGAAGCCGGCGAAGGCGAGCACGGGCAGTGAGGTCAGCAGCCCGGCGGCGGGCGCCGACATCGACAGCCCTGCCCGCACCTCCTCCAGCACCGGACCGACGCTCACCGCCGCCGGCCGGAGGTTGAACGCGAGCAGCACGATGCCCAGGAGCACGAACCAGCCGCGACGCACCGGTCGATCCTGTCAGGGGCTCAGCGGTCGCTCCCGCGAAGGGGGCCCGTCGTCTTGCGGTCCGGATGGCCCACCAGGCAGGTGACGCCCCGGTCGTCGAGCAGCTGCCACGTCGACTGGTCGGGGTAGTACATCCAGATCTCGAGCTCCGACCGGCTGTAGCTGCGGCCGACGTAGCCGCGGAACTTCTTCGTGCACCCCTCGCCGGCCAGCTCCGCCATCCGGTCCGTGCCGGGGTAGTCCTCCTGGTCGGCCTCGTAGGAGTGGAAGACCTCCAGGTCGTGGGGCTCGTCGCACGGCACGGCTCGGATCATCGGCGACCCCTCGCCCACGGCGCCGTCGTCGAGGTCCATCAGGTTCGGGTCGTCGAGGCAGTCGCCGACCCGCAGGGAGCTGGTCGAGACCCGTTGCTCCTCGGTGACCCGTCCGTCGGCGTCGCGGTCGGGTTCCTGGTCCCACAGTCCGAGGCCGGCGCCGAAGACGGCCACCACGATCACGGCGACCAGGCCCAGCGGGGCGATCACCAGCGCGGCGATGGCCAGGCCCTTGCCGTGGTCACGACCGTCGCGGCGGCCGCGCACCAGCACCGCGATGGCCATCCCGATCGCGGCCAGGGCGGCCGGCGGGATGCAGAAGAGCAGCGACAGGCCGAGCGACCAGCCGGCCAGCGTCTGCGACGGCGGTCGGTGGTCGATGGCCCGCCCAGGGAACTCGGGGTACGCCGGAAGCACCTGGGGGTCGCCGTCCGGTCGCGGCTCCGGGGAGGGGGCCGGGGGCGGGGTGGCCCCGCCCGGCGGCGGCGGGGGTGGCTGCTGGTCGCTCATGGGGTGTGCTCCCGGGGAGGGCGCGGGGTCGCGCCGGCCGGGGGAGCGTATCCCGCCCCGGTGCTCCGTGGCCCGGTTCAGTCGCAGCCGTCGGGCCGCTGCACGTCGTACTCGCCCCGCACGGCGCGGTGGTCGGAGATCGCCGAGCGCAGCACCTGGGCGGCGGTGGGGGTGAGCTGGGGGCTGACCAGCAGGTAGTCGATCCGGCGCCGCGGCGAGGCCGCCGGCACGGTGTCGCCGTCGCCGCTGCCGACGGCCGGCCAGGTGTCCTGCATGCCGGCGAGCCCGAGCCGCACCGACCGGGTGCCGGGCGGGTCGTTGAAGTCGCCGCCCAGCACCACCGGTCGCACCGCAGGGCCGATGAACTTCTTGACCGCCCGCATCTGCGCCACCCGGACGTCGCTGCTGGTGTGCTCGAGGTGGACGTTGACCACGTCGATGCGCTGGTCGAGCAGCTGCACGGTCGCGCGGAGCACGCCGCGCTGCTCCTGGCCGGCGTAGCGGGGGAGCAGCTGGTGGGCCCAGCTGACGATCGGGAACCGGCTCAGGATCGCGGTGCCGTACTGGCCCCCGCCGCTGCGGATGTTGGGCCCGAAGACCGAGCTCATGCCCAGCCGGGCGCCGAGCTGCGCGGCCTGGTCGGCACCGCCGGAACGCGAGCGCCCGCGGTCGACCTCCTGGAGCAGCACGACGTCGGCGCGCCACGCCTCGATCTCGGCGGCGATCCGGGCCAGGTCGTAGCGGTCCTCGGCCGTGAACCCGCCGTGGATGTTGAAGGTCAGCACCGTGAGCCGGGCGGCGTCGCCGAGGTCGACGCAGCTCGGCGCCGGGCCGCCGGGGCCGCTCGGGGACGGCAGCGGCGTGCCCGACGGCGGGGTCGGCGCCGGTGGCAGCGTCGGGTCGGGCAGGGCGCCGCTGGTGGGGTCCGACGGCTGGTCCGGTGCGGGGTCGGGGTCGGGCCAGGAGAGCACCAGCGCCAGGAACAGCAGCAGCGCGCCGCTGACGGCGGCCACCTCGATGAGTCGTCTGTTCATGGCTCCGTCGTTGGGCCTCGGCTGCCGGCGCGGTGACCCGGGCTGTCGGGTGCTGGGGGAAGGATAGGCGCATGCGCCACGTCCCCGACCGCGAACGCCGCGCCCGCCTGGCCCGCCGTCACGCGGTCGCCCCCGGGCACCGGGTGGCCGACACCCTGGCCGCCGTCCGGGCGATGACCGTGCTCCACGCGACCGAGCCGGCATCGGTGCACCTCGCGGTGCACGCCCGGGTCGACGGGGTGCGGGTCGACGACGTCGACCACGCGCTCCACGTCGACCGCAGCGTGGTCAAGCAGCTGGCGATGCGCCGCACCGTGTTCGTGTTCCCGCGCGACCTGCTGCCGGCTGCCTGGGGCAGCGCGTCGGCCCGGGTGGCCGGTCCGCTGGCGAAGCGGCTCGCGGCCGAGGCCGAGGCCGGCGGCGTCACCGACGACGGCGAGGCCTGGCTCGCGGCCGCGCGGGCCGCGGTGCTGCGGCGGCTGGCCGACGGCTCGGAGCTCACGGCCCAGGCGCTCCGCGAGGAGCTGCCCGAGCTGGCCGGCCGGGTCGACATCGCGGCCGGCACGCCCTACGCCGCCAACGTCGCGCTGTCGCCCCGGGTGCTCACCCAGCTCGGCGTGGAGGGACTGGTCTGCCGGGGCCGCAACGCGAGCCACTGGCGGGTCTCGCGGCCGCAGTGGACGCTGATGTCGTCGTGGCTGGGGGAGGTGCCGCCCCCGCTGCCCGAGGCCGAGGGCTACGCCGAGCTGGTGCGGCGCTGGCTGCGCACCTTCGGCCCGGGCACCGAGGCCGACCTGGTCTGGTGGCTCGGGTCGACCAAGGCCGCCGTCCGCCGCGCCCTGGCCGACGTCGGCGCGGTGGAGGTCTCCCTCGACGGAGGCGCGACCGGGTGGCTGCTGCCCGACGACCTCGAGCCCGAGCCCGAGGTCGAGCCGTGGGCGGCGCTGCTGCCGGTGCTCGACCCCACGGTGATGGGCTGGAAGGAGCGCGCCTTCTACCTCGGTGACCACGCTCCCCGGCTCTTCGACCGCAACGGCAACGCCGGCACCACCGCCTGGTGGGACGGTCGGATCGTGGGCTGCTGGGTGCAGGACGCCGCCGGCCGGGTCGAGGTCGCGCTGGTCGAGGACGTGCCGGCGGCCGGCCGGGCCGCGCTCGAGGTCGAGCGACGTCGCCTCGACGAGTGGCTCGACGGGGTGCGGGTCGGCACCGTCTACCCTTCACTCGCGATGAAGGAGGCCACTCGATGAGCAGCGACCAGTCCCCGCCCGGCCCGGGCCCGGACCAGGAGCCGACGCAGCCCGAGTACGGCGCCCCGCCGCCGCCCGACGCGCCCGAGAACCCCTTTCCCGCCCCGCCGCCGTCCGGCCCCACCTCCTCGGGCCCCTCGTCCTGGGGCCCGCACTCCGCCGGCCCGCCGCTGCCGCCGTCGGGTGCCAACCCCTACGGCGCCCCGCCGCCCCACGACCCGCCCCCGCCGTACGGCGTCCCAGGCGCGGGCGGGCCGGGTGCGACCGACGGCTACCCGACGCCACCCCAGACCCCCGGCAGCGCGATCACGTCGCTGGTGCTGGGCATCACCTCGATCGCGCTGTGCTGCTTCCCGGTCGGCATCCCCGCGATCCTGCTCGGCACCCGGGCGATGCGCGAGATCGACGCCGCCCCCGCCGGCACCCGCGCCGGTCGCGGGCTGGCGCTCTCCGGCGTGGTCACCGGCATCGTCGGCGTGGTCGCCAGCCTGGCCCTGATCGGCCTGCTGCTCATCGGCCTCGCCGTCGACGACGCCCCCGACGAGACCTGCGTCGACTCCGACGGCTTCCCGACCCAGTGCTGAGGCTCGAGCCGACCCGCCCAGGAGGCCGACGTGGCGCGTGACATCCCCGAGCAGCAGGCGCCGCCCGTGCAGCGGCTCAGGATCCGCTACGCCAAGCGGGGGCGGCTGCGCTTCACCAGCCACCGCGACTTCAGCCGCGCCTTCGAGCGCGCGGTGTTCCGCGCCCGGGTGCCGATGGCCTACTCCTCCGGTTTCAACCCCCACCCGCGGATCTCCTACGCCGGCGCCGCGCCCACCGGGTCGGCCAGCGAGGCGGAGTACCTCGAGATCGCGCTGGCCGAGGTCGTCGACCCGTCGGCCATCCACGCCGAGCTGGCCGCGGCGCTCCCCGACGGCCTCGACCTGGTCGAGGTCGTGGAGTCGCCGGGCGGCAGCCTGGGCGAGCTGCTCGAGGCGAGCCGCTGGTCGCTGGTGGTGCGCACGCCGCACGCGGCGGTCGGGCCGGCGCTGGCGACGTTCCTGGCCGCCGACGCGGTCACCGTGGAGCGGATGACCAAGAAGGGCCTGCGCGAGCTCGACTGCCGCGCGGCGGTGGTCACGCTGACGGCCGCGCCGGCGCCGGACCCGGAGGCCGGCACCGTGCTGGACCTGCTGCTGCGCCACACCGTCCCGGCCGTGCGGCCCGACGACGTGCTCACCGGGCTGGCCGCCGTGGGTGGCCTCGACCTGACCGGCGCCGTGCAGCTGCTGACCCGCCTGGCGCAGGGTCCGCTCGACCCGGAGACCGGCACGATCGGGGACCCGCTGCACGCGCCGTGACGGGCAACCGGGGACCCGTGTGCGATACTCGGCCTTGGTCGACGAGGGTGCCACCGCACCGGACTCGACCCGACGACGTTCCTCGCCTGACCCGCACGACGGGGCCAGGCACAGCGGTTCCACGTCGTCCCAGACCGCGACGCGGCCCGGCAGGTCGGTGACAGCGACCAGCCACCCAGGGCCCGGCGACCGCGGCAGGTGACGGGGCGGGACCGGTGCCGCACACCGCGGAGGGTGTCGCCGCCACACGAAGGCTTTCGCCGCCGGCCGCGAGGTCGAGACGGCGTACGACACGCCCGGGGTCCAGGCTCCGGGCGGAGGAGCAGCACATGCCCGACGACCACACCCCCGTCGAGGAGCCCCAGGCTCCGCAATCCGCTGAGCAGTCCGCTCAGCTGCCCGAGGGCCAGGCCCAGGACGCCGGCGCCGAGCAGGCCGAGGCCCCCGCCGCCCCGGCGCGCAAGCGGGCGCCGCGCAAGACCGCCAAGAAGGCCGCCGCCTCCAGCGAGTCGCCGGCCGACCCGCCGGGTGCGGAGCCCGCCGGCGAGCCTGCGGGCGACGCGGACGACGCCGCCGCCGCGCCCGCACCGGCGAAGAAGACCGCCAAGAAGGCCGCTGCCAAGAAGGCCCCGGCGAAGAAGGCGGCCGCGAAGAAGACCGCCGCGAAGAAGACCGCGGCCAAGAAGGCCGCCGCGCTCGACCCCGCCGACGAGCCCACCGCACCCGTGGAGGCCGCGGAGGCCGAGCCGGTGCAGCCGCCCGGGTCGGTGCCGTCCGACGGGCCCGGGACGATGCTGCTCTTCCAGCCGCCGGAGCCCACCAAGGCCCCCGCCCGGCGCAGCCGCAAGAAGGCCGTGGCCGCCCCCGCCGAGCAGCCCGAGGAGCCCGAGCAGCCCGAGCTGCCCGTCGGGGCCGAGGCCCCCGCCGCGGACGCCGCCGAGGGTGGTGAGGGTGGTGACGGCGAGACCGCGAGCGCGCGCACCCGCCCGGCCCGCAAGACGGCCAAGAAGTCGACCCGCAAGCCGGCGGCCGAGGAGCCACCGGCCGACGACGACGAGGACGACGAGGACGACGAGGCGACGGCGGACGCTCCGGCAGACGAAGCCGGCGACGCGGCCACCGACGACGAGACCGGCGACGACGAGCAGGACGAGCGCGACGGCCAGGGCGAGGGCGGCGCGCGTCGCCGTCGTCGCCGCGGTGGCCGCCGCCGCCGCAAGTCCTCCGACGGCGAGGGCGGCGCGGCCGGTGAGACCGGCGACAAGACCGGCGACAAGACCGGCGACAAGACCGGCGACGAGGGTGACCAGGACGACGAGGAGTCCGACGGCGGCGAGCCGTCGTCCGAGGGCACCTCGTCGCGCCGCCGCCGGCGGCGCCGCCGCTCCGGCGACGACGGTGACGAGGGCGGCGACGACCCGGAGAACACCGTCACCCGGGTGCGCCGCCCCCGCTCGGCCGAGGACCAGATCACCGCGGTCTCGGGCTCCACGCGGCTCGAGGCGAAGAAGCAGCGCCGTCGCGAGGGCCGCGAGGCCGGCCGCCGCCGGGCGCCGATCGTGAGCGAGGCCGAGTTCCTGGCCCGCCGCGAGTCGGTCGACCGGGTGATGGTGATCCGGCAGCGCGAGGACCTCACCCAGATCGGGGTGCTGGAGGACAAGGTGCTCGTCGAGCACTACGTCGCCCGCGAGTCGCAGACCTCGATCATCGGCAACGTCTACCTCGGCCGGGTGCAGAACGTGCTCCCGTCGATGGAGGCGGCGTTCATCGACATCGGCAAGGGCCGCAACGCGGTGCTCTACGCCGGCGAGGTCAACTGGTCGGCGCTCGGTCACAAGGACGGCCAGCCCCGCAAGATCGAGTCGGTGCTCTCCTCGGGCCAGTCGGTGCTGGTGCAGGTCACCAAGGACCCCATCGGCCACAAGGGTGCTCGGCTGACCAGCCAGATCAGCCTGGCCGGCCGCTTCCTGGTCTACGTCCCCGACGGCACCACCAGCGGCATCTCCCGCAAGCTGCCCGACACCGAGCGCAACCGGCTCAAGACGCTGCTCAAGGAGATCGTCCCGGAGTCGGCCGGCGTCATCGTGCGCACCGCCGCCGAGGGGGCCAGCGAGGAGGAGCTCACCCGCGACGTCGAGCGGCTCAAGGCGCGCTGGGAGGACATCGAGAAGAAGTCCAAGGGGTCCGCGCCCCAGCTGCTCTACGGCGAGCCCGACCTCACGCTCAAGGTCGTCCGCGACCTGTTCACCGAGGACTTCGCCTCGCTGGTCATCCAGGGCGCCGACGCCTGGGACACGGTGCAGAGCTACGTCGCCCACGTGGCGCCCGACCTCGAGCCCCGCCTGGAGCGCTACGAGCCGGCCGACCACGGGGGCAAGGACCTGTTCGCCACCTACCGCGTCGACGAGCAGATCGCCAAGGCGCTCGACCGCAAGGTCTGGCTGCCCTCGGGCGGGTCGCTCATCATCGACCGCACCGAGGCGATGACGGTCGTCGACGTCAACACGGGCAAGTTCACCGGCTCCGGCGGCAACCTCGAGGAGACGGTCACCAAGAACAACCTCGAGGCGGCCGAGGAGGTCGTCCGCCAGCTCCGGCTGCGCGACATCGGCGGCATCATCGTCGTCGACTTCATCGACATGGTCCTGGAGTCCAACCGCGACCTGGTGCTGCGGCGCCTGGTCGAGTGCCTGGGCCGCGACCGCACCCGTCACCAGGTCGCCGAGGTGACCTCGCTCGGCCTCGTGCAGATGACCCGCAAGCGGATCGGCACCGGCCTGCTCGAGGCGTTCTCGGAGAACTGCGAGCACTGCCACGGCCGCGGAGTCGTGATCCACGACCACCCGGTCGAGTCCCGCGGTGGCAACGGCAACGGCGACGACGGCGACCGCCGCGGTCGTCGGGGTCGCGGCGGCGCCAAGGGCGGCCGGGGCGACGGCGACCAGTCGTCGGGCCGGTCCGGCCAGGGCCAGTCCGGCCAGTCCGCCCCCTCGCCGAAGGAGTTCGCCGCGATGGCGCGCCACGAGGGTGGCGACGACGCGGTCGGGACCACGGAGGCCACCCGCACCGCCGAGCCTGCCGAGACCGCAACCGAGACCGCAGCCGAGACCGCAGCCGAGACCGAGGCCACCGACACCGCCGAGACCGCCAGCAAGCCCGCCGGTCGCAGCCGCGGCCGGGGCCGGGGTCGCGGCCGCGGGCAGGACCGCCCGGACGACCAGCCCGCCGAGCAGCCCGCCGAGCAGCCCGCCGAGGAGCAGGCCGAGGAGCAGGCCCAGCCAGCCGAGCGGGCCGCCGAGGACGCCGTGCCGGAGCCGGCTGGACCTCCGGAGCCGCCCCGGGTCGTCACCCGCACCCGTCGCGGCGGCAGCCGGGCCACGGTCCGGCTCGAGGCCGCGCCGCTGCCCGACCTCTCCGCGACCGCTCCCGAGCCGGCCACCGAGGCGTCCGGCGAGGCCGAGCCCGCCGCCGGGTCGGTGGCACCCGAGCCGCCCAAGGTCGTGACCCGCACCCGGCGCCGTACGCCGGCCCGGGCCGCGGCCGACGACGCCGAGGCCGCTGCCGCGGCCGAGGGCGAGGGCACCGGCAGCACCGGGGAGGACGGCGAGGCCGCCCCCGCGGTCGAGCACGTGCCGGTCAAGCGCAAGGGCTCGCGCAAGCGCTGAGCAGGGGGTCAGCCGGGCCGGCGCCGTTTTGCGGTAGGTCGTCGCCGTCCGTAGTATTGACCCTCGGTGCGTCGAGGCGTGCCCTCTGCGTGGCACCTCCCACCTGACGAGCCGGAGCACGGCTCCCGGTGGTGCGTGGCCCGGAGACACCGGACGCAGGACCAGACCAGACCCAGACTGACGAAGAGAAGCTACGAAGGAGACCGCGGTGTACGCGATCGTGCGCGCTGGCGCCAAGCAGCAGAAGGTTGCCGTGGGCGACGTCATCGAGATCGACCAGGTGACGACCGCCGTGGGTGACTCCGTCACGCTGCCCGTGGTCCTCGTCGTCGACGGCGAGAAGGTCACCAGCGGTGGCCTGGAGGAGGCGTCGGTCAAGGCCGAGGTCCTGGGCGGCACCAAGGGCCCGAAGATCGTCATCCAGAAGTACAAGAACAAGACCGGCTACAAGAAGCGCCAGGGTCACCGCCAGAAGTACACCCAGGTCAAGGTCACCGACATCTCGCTCTGACAGCCCCCGGGCCTGTCCAGCACCGACAAGAGGACTCAGCAATGGCACACAAGAAGGGCGCCGCGTCCACCAAGAACGGCCGCGACTCCAACTCCCAGCGCCTCGGCGTCAAGCGCTACGGCGGCCAGTCGGTCAACGCCGGCGAGATCATCGTGCGCCAGCGGGGCACCCACTTCCACCCGGGCAGCGGCGTCGGCCGCGGCGGTGACGACACCCTGTTCGCGCTGGTCGCGGGCGCGGTCGAGTTCGGCACCCGCCGGGGTCGCAAGGTCGTCAACATCGTCCCGGGCGAGTGACCTGACGCTCGTCACCTGCTTGACCGAAGGGCGTCCCGTTCCGGGGCGTCCTTCGTCCATTTCCGCCCCGCTCCAGCCCGTCCCGCTCCAGCCCGCCTGACCCGGCAGCAAGGAACTCCGCATGGCCGTCCCCACGTTCGTCGACGAGGTGACGCTGCACATCAGCGCCGGTCGAGGCGGTCACGGCGTCGCGTCGGTGCACCGTGAGAAGTTCAAGCCGCTCGGCGGCCCCGACGGCGGCAACGGCGGCCCGGGCGGCTCGGTGATCCTCCGCGTCGACCCGGACGTCACCACGCTGATCGACTACCACCACAGCCGCAAGCGGACCGCCGAGAACGGCGGCCACGGCGCCGGCGACCACAAGAACGGCGCCCACGGCGCCGACCTGGTGCTGCCGGTGCCCGACGGCACGGTGGTCAAGCGTCGCAACGGCGAGGTGCTCGCCGACCTGGTCGGCCCCGGCACCGAGCTGGTCGTGGCCCAGGGCGGTCGCGGCGGGCTCGGCAACGCCGCGCTGGCGTCGTCGAAGCGCAAGGCGCCCGGCTTCGCCCTGCTCGGCGAGCCCGGCGAGGAGATCGAGGTCGTCCTCGAGCTCAAGGTGGTGGCCGACATCGGCCTGGTGGGCTACCCCAGCGCCGGCAAGTCCAGCCTGATCGCCGCGATCTCGCGCGCCCGGCCCAAGATCGCCGACTACCCGTTCACCACGCTGGTGCCCAACCTGGGCGTGGTGCGGGCCGGCGACACGACGTTCACGGTCGCCGACGTGCCGGGGCTGATCGAGGGTGCGAGCGAGGGCCGTGGTCTGGGCCACGACTTCCTGCGCCACATCGAGCGCTGCGCGGCGCTGCTCCACGTCATCGACTCCGCCACGATCGAGCCGGGCCGCAACCCGGTCGACGACCTCGACGCGATGGAGCACGAGCTCGCGCAGTACGGCGGCCTCGAGGACCGGCCGCGGCTGGTCGCGCTCAACAAGGTCGACGTGCCCGACGGCCGCGAGATCGCCGCGATGACCGTCGACGACCTCCGCGCGCGGGGGCACCGGGTGTTCCTGGTCTCCGCGGCCTCGGGGGAGGGGATGCGCGAGCTCACGTTCGCGATGGCCGAGCTGGTCGCGCGGTCGCGGGCCGACAAGGAGGTCGTCGAGGCGACCCGGATCGTGCTGCGGCCCCCGAGCGCCGACGGCGGCGACTTCACCGTGAAGCGCACCGGCGAGGGCTGGCGGGTGCGCGGCACCAAGCCCGAGCGCTGGGTGCGCCAGACCGACTTCAGCAACGACGAGGCCGTCGGCTTCCTCGCCGACCGGCTCAACCGGCTCGGGGTCGAGAAGAAGCTGCTCGAGCTCGGCGCCGAGGCCGGCGACCCGGTGCTGATCGGCGACCCCGAGAACTCCGTGGTCTTCGACTTCCGCCCCGACGTCGAGGCCGGCGCGGAGATGCTGGGCCGCCGCGGCGAGGACCAGCGCTTCCTCGAGGACCGGCCGGCCGCCCAGCGGCGTCGCGCGATCGACGAGGCGATGGAGGAGCGGGCCGAGACCGAGACGCGCGCCGATGTCGCCCGCCGCCTCGACCAGCCCGAGGTCTACGGCCCGAGCTCCTACGAGATCGGCTCGGAGTCCGACCCGGACGCCGAGGCGTGGAACGAGCAGGACCCCGACGCATGACCTCCCAGGCCCCGTCCGGCCGCCGGGTCGTCCGCGACGCGCGCCGCGTCGTGGTGAAGGTCGGGTCGTCCTCGCTGACCACCGCCGCGGGTGGGATCGATCCTGCGCGGGTCAGCGCGCTCGTCGACGTGCTGGCCGGCGTCCGCGCGCGGGGCGCGGAGGTGGTGCTGGTCTCCTCCGGGGCGATCGCCGCCGGCCTGGCGCCGCTCGGGCTCGCCCGTCGCCCGCGGTCGCTGGCCGCCCAGCAGGCCGCCGCGTCGGTGGGGCAGGGGCTGCTCGTGCACCGCTACACCGAGGAGCTGCGACGCCACGGGGTCACCGCGGGCCAGGTGCTGCTGACCGTCGACGACGTGACCCGGCGCAGCCACTACCGCAACGCCTTCCAGACCTTCGCCAAGCTGCTCGAGCTGGGTGTGCTGCCGATCGTCAACGAGAACGACACGGTGGCGACCTCCGAGATCCGGTTCGGCGACAACGACCGGCTGGCCGCGCTGGTCGCCCACCTGGTGCACGCCGACCTGCTGGTGCTGCTCTCCGACGTCGACGGGCTCTACGACGCCGATCCGCGCGACCCGGCGAGCACGCTGCTGGGGGAGGTGCGCGACCTCGCGGACCTCGACGGGGTGCGGATCGGCTCCACCGGCGCCGCCGGCCTCGGCACCGGCGGCATGCAGACCAAGGTCGAGGCCGCCCGGATCGCCACCGGTGCCGGCATCCCGGTGGTGCTGACCTCGGCCGCCAACGCCGCCGCTGCGGTGGCGGGCGAGCCGGTGGGGACCCTCTTCCACGCGACCGGGCGGCGCCGTCCGGTGCGGCTGCTGTGGCTGGCGCACGCCACCGAGCCCAAGGGCGCGGTGCTGCTCGACGCGGGCGCCGTCCGTGCGGTGACCGAACGGCGCGCCTCGCTGCTGGCCGCTGGCGTCACCGGCGTCACCGGCACCTTCGTGGCCGGCGACCCGGTCGACCTCGCCGGCCCCGACGGCGTCGCGGTGGCGCGCGGGCTGGTGAACTTCGACTCCGCCGAGCTGCCGGGCCTGCTCGGCCGCTCCTCCCACGACCTCAAGCGCGAGCTGGGGCCCCACTACGAGCGCGAGGTCGTGCACCGCGACGACCTGGTGCTGCTCTGAGGAACTCCTCGTGACGCTGCCCGACGTGGTCGACCCCGGCCCCGCCGCCGATCGGGCGCCGTCGCGCTCCCGCGGCCGGTCGGTGGCACTGCTGCTGCTCGCGCTGACCGCGGCCGGCCTGTTCGTCCCCGCCCTGCTGCTCACCGGCACCCGGCTGGTCGCCGAGGTGACCGGCACCGACGTCGGCACGGTGGTGCGGCTGCAGTCGTTCGCGCCGCTCGGGCTGCCGCTCTACGCCGTGCTGGGGCTGCTCCTCGCCGGGCCCGCGCTGCGGGGCCGGGCGCGTCGGCGCTGGTGGCGGGCCGGGCTGGCCGCGGCCGCCGGGGGCCTGGCGCTGCACGCCTGGTGGTGGTCGCCGCAGGTGCTGGGCGAGACGCCCGAGCCGGCCCCGGGCGCCGAGCGCGTGGTCGTGATGAGCGCCAACCTGCTGGCCGGGAGCGGCGACGCAACGGCGCTGGTCGAGGAGGCCCGGCGCCGCGGCGCGGCGCTGCTGGTGGTGCAGGAGATCACCGACTCCAGCCTGGCGGCGATGGACGCCGCCGGCGTCGCCGACCTGCTGCCCCACCGGGTGGGCGAGCCCGCCCGCGACCACGACGTCGCCGGCACCATGATCTTCTCCCGCACCGCGATGACGGACCTCGAGCGGCTGCCGACCCGGTTCGGCTCCTACTCGGTGTCGGTGGGCGGCCTGACGCTCCTCGGGGTGCACCCGGTCGCGCCGGTCGACGGCGCCGAGTGGCGCACCGACCAGGAGACCGTCCGGGCCGCCGCCGTCGCGGCCGACGCCGACCTGGTCGTCGGCGACCTCAACGCCACCAACGACCACGAGCCGCTGCAGGCGCTGCACGACGACGGCTTCCGCGACGCCGCCGAGCTCGCCAACGCCGGGTGGCAGCCGACCTGGCCGGCCAACCACCTCGGGATCGTCCCGGCCCTCCCACCGGTGGTCGCCATCGACCACGTGCTCCTCGGCCCCCGGCTCACCGCCCTCGACACCGACACCGTCGTCCTCGCCGGCACCGACCACAAGGCCCTCGTCGCCACCGTCGCCCGCCGCAGCTGACGCGCCTGTCCGAACCCCCGTGGGGCGGCCCCGCGCACGAGGCGTGCCTCACGTCGTGAGGCGCGGCGGGGCGCCGTACGCTTGAGCACGACCATGTCGACCCCCACCGTCTACCTCGACCACGCCGCCACCACGCCGATGGTGCCCGCGGCCGTCGAGGCGATGACCCGACACCTGCGCGACGTCGGCAACGCCAGCTCGCTGCACGCCTCCGGGCGGCAGGCGCGGCGGGTGGTGGAGGAGTCGCGCGAGACGATCGCGAGCGTGCTCGGCTGCCGGCCCGGCGAGGTGGTGTTCACGTCGGGCGGCACCGAGGCCGACAACCTCGCGCTCAAGGGCACCTACTGGGCCCGTCGCGCCGCCGACCCGCGGCGCACCCGGATCCTCGCCACCGCCGTCGAGCACCACGCCGTGCTCGACCCGCTGCACTGGCTGGCCGACTCCGTCGGCGCGGAGGTCGAGCTGCTGCCCGTCGACGCCCAGGCCCGGCTCGACCTCGACGCGCTGCGCGCGGCCGTCGACCGCGACCCCGCCTCGGTGGCGCTGGTCTCGGTGATGTGGGCCAACAACGAGGTCGGCACCCTCCAGCCCGTCGAGGAGGTCGTGGCGATCGCCGCCGAGCACGGCATCCCGGTGCACACCGACGCGGTGCAGGCGATCGGCGCGGTGCCGGTCGACTTCGCGGCGGCCGGGGTCGACGCCCTGACCCTCACCGGCCACAAGGTCGGTGGCCCGTACGGCGTCGGCGCGCTCGTCGTGCGTCGCGAGCTCGAGATCACCGCCCTGATGCACGGCGGCGGCCAGGAGCGCGACATCCGCAGCGGCACCATCGACGTGCCGGCGATCGCCGGGTTCGCCACCGCGGTCGAGCTCTCGGTCAAGCACCAGGCCGAGCACGCCGCCCGGGTCGGCGCGCTCCGCGACGACCTCGTGCGCCGGGTCACCGAGGTCGTGCCCGACGCCCACCTCCACGGCGACCCCGAGCGGCGGCTGCCCGGCAACGCCCACCTCGGGTTCCCCGGCTGCGAGGGCGACTCGCTGCTGATGCTGCTCGACGCGCGCGGCATCGAGTGCTCCACCGGCTCGGCCTGCTCGGCCGGCGTGCCGCAGCCCTCCCACGTGCTGCTGGCGATGGGGTGCGACGCCGAGCAGGCGCGGCACTCGCTGCGGTTCTCCTTCGGCCACACCTCCAGCCCGGCCGACGTCGACGCCGTCGTCGAGGCGATCGGTCCCTGCGTCGAGCGGGCCCGGGCCGCCCGGAGGTGACGGCGTCGTGAAGGTCCTCGCCGCGATGTCCGGGGGCGTCGACTCCGCGGTCGCCGCGGCCCGCGCCGCCGAGGCCGGCCACGACGTCACCGGCGTCCACCTGGCGCTGTCGCGCAACCCGGCGTCGTACCGCTCGGGGGCGCGCGGCTGCTGCACCATCGAGGACGCCAACGACGCCCGCCGGGCCGCTGACGTGATCGGCATCCCGTTCTACGTCTGGGACCTCTCCGAGCGCTTCCACGAGGACGTCGTGGAGGACTTCATGGACGAGTACGCCGCCGGCCGCACCCCCAACCCGTGCCTGCGCTGCAACGAGAAGATCAAGTTCGCCGCCGTGCTCGACCGGGCGCTGGCCCTCGGCTTCGACGCGGTCGCCACCGGCCACTACGCGCGGCTCGCGACCGGCCCCGACGGGCTGGTGGAGATGCACCGTGCGGTCGACCAGGGCAAGGACCAGAGCTACGTGCTGGGCGTGCTCGACCAGGACCAGCTGCGGCACTCGCTGTTCCCGCTCGGCGGCTCGACCAAGACCGAGGTGCGGGCCGAGGCCGCGGCGCGCGGGCTGCTGGTGGCCGACAAGCCCGACAGCCACGACATCTGCTTCGTCGCCGACGGCGACAACGCCGGCTGGCTGCGCGAGAAGCTCGGCGACCGCGCCCCCAACCACGGCGGCGCCATCGTCGACGAGGCCGGCGCCGTGCTGGGCGAGCACGAGGGCACCTACGCGTTCACGATCGGCCAGCGCAAGGGGCTGCGGATCGGCCGGCCGGCACCCGACGGGAGGCCCCGCTTCGTGCTCGACATCGAGCCGGTCTCGGGCACCGTCACCGTCGGCCCGCGCGAGCGGCTGGCCGTCGACGGGCTGACCGCGACCCGCCCCCGCTGGTGCGGCACCGTGCCGGACGCGCTCACGGGTCCCGGCGTCACCGTCCAGCTGCGCGCCCACGGCGAGGAGCACCGCGCCGGCGTGCGGGTCAGCGGCGACACCGTCGAGATCGACCTGCTCGACCCCGCCTCCGGCGTCGCGCCCGGCCAGGCCGCGGTCGTCTACGACGGCAGCCGGGTCGTCGGCTCGGCCACGATCAGCGCCACCCGGCGGGTCGAGGCGTGACCCGGGCGACCGGGGTGGGCTCCTGGCCCGGCGACGACCAGGCGGCGTACGACGAGGCGGTGCGCACGGTGCTCGGCGAGCTGCCCGACCTGCCCCACCTGCCCGAGGTGCCAGGTCGCGGCGCGACCGCCTCGATGGTCGGTCGCACGGTCGGCCTGCTCACCGCGCTCGACGCCGACCTCCAGCCTGCCGGCTGGCGGCTCACCGGCTCCACCGGCTCGCCCGCGCTCGACCAGCGCCGCGCCCGGAGCCTGCTCGGGCAGGACCTCGACACCTTCGAGGAGGTGGGGCAGGGCCTGACCGGCACCGCCAAGGTGCAGGTGGCCGGGCCGTGGACGATGGCCGCCACCGTCGAGCGCCCCCGCGGCGACCGGCTGCTGGCCGACCACGGCGCCCGCCGCGACCTGGCCCAGGCCCTGGCCGAGGGGATCGCCGAGCACGTCCGCGACGTGCGTCGCCGGCTCCCGGGTGTCGAGACGGTGGTGGTGCAGGTCGACGAGCCGGCGCTGCCCGCCGTGCTGGGCGGCGCGGTGCCGACGGCCTCGGGCTTCGGCCGGCACCGCACGGTCGACGTGCCCGAGGCGAGCCAGGCCCTGGAGTGGGTGCTGGGCGAGATCGGCGAGGCGGGCGGTGAGCCGTGGGTGCACTCGTGCGCGCCGGGCACGCCGTGGCAGCTGCTGCGCGGGGCCGGTGCCCGTGGTCTCTCCGCCGATCTGTCGGTGCTGACCGCCGCCGACCACGACGTGCTGGCCGAGGCGCTGGAGGCGGGGGAGCGGGTCGCCCTCGGCGTCGTCGCGTCGCTGCCCCCGGCCGTCGAGCCCACCGAGGTGGGCGTCACGGAGGCGGTGCTGCGCTGGCTCGACATGCTCGGCCTCGACCCCGAGGCGGTCACCGACCACCTGGTGCTCACCCCCGGGGGCGGGCTGGCCGGTGCAACGCCTGCGTGGACGCGAACGGCGCTCGCCCTGGTCAGGGCGAGCGCCGTCAACGTGGGCGGCTGAGCGCGTCAGCCGACGTGGACGCCCTCCGGGCCGTCGGTCGCCAGCTCGGTGTGCTTGACGTTGAGGAACGCCCAGATCACCAGCGACGCCGCGAGCATCAGTGCGGCCCCGACGAGGAACGCGTTGGTGGCGCTCTCGGTGAAGATCTGCCCACCCACGATGCGCTCGAACGCCGCCGCCTGCTCGGGGCTCGCCTGCGCTCCGCCGGCCGCCTGCGCCGCGGTGCTGAGCTCGGCGGTGCGGTCGGTGAACGTCTGCGTCGCGATGGTGGCCAGGACCGCGAGGCCCAGCGCCCCGCCCACCTGCTGCATCGTGTTGAGCACCCCCGAGCCGATGCCGGAGTCCTCGTTGCGCAGGTGGTGGACTGCCGTGAGGGTCAGCGGCACGAAGGTCAGCCCCATGCCGAAGGACATCATCAGGATGAACGGCAGCAGGTCGGTGGCGTAGCTGCCGGTGACGGCCTCGACCGGGAACGAGGTGTCGTAGGGCAGACGCGAGAAGCCGAACAGGCCGCCGGCGGCGAGCAGGGTGCCGACACCAGCGAGGTAGCGCGCGTCGATCCGGTTGACCAGGTTGGAGGCCAGGCCCGCCGCGGCCACGAGGCCGAAGCAGAACGGGAGGAAGGCGACGCCGGCGCGCAGCGGGCTGTAGTCCATCACGATCTGGATGTACTGGCTGAGGTAGTAGAACATCGCGAACATCGCCGCGGGAGCAAGGAACATGGCGACGAAGCTGGCCGCGCGGGTGCGGTTCACGAAGACCCGCGAGGGCAGCAGCGGGTGGGCGACCCGGCTCTCGATCACGAGGAAGACCGCGATGAGCACGACACCGGCCGCGAGGCTGGCGATGGTCAGGCCGTCGCTCCAGCCGTCCTCACCGGCGCGGCTGAAGCCGTAGACCAAGCCGAGCAGACCGAACGTGCCGGTCAGGGCGCCCGGCAGGTCGAGCTGACCCGGGTGCGACTCGGACTCGCGGAGGAAGCGAGGGGCCAGGAGCGCGGTGGCGATACCGATCGGGGTGTTGATCAGCAGCGTGAGGCGCCAGCCCTCGAGGTCGGTGCCGAGGAAGCCGTGCAGACCGGTGAGCCAGCCGCCGAGCAGCAGGCCGACGGCCGCGCCGACGCCCGACATGGCGGCGTAGACCGCGAACGCGCGGTTGCGGGCCGGGCCGGCCGGGAAGGTCGTGGTGATCAGGGCCAGTGCGGCGGGCGCGGCGAGCGCGGCGCCGAGGCCCTGGAGCCCCCGGGCAGCGAGCAGCAGGCCCTCGTTGGTGGCGAGGCCGCCGAGCAGCGAGGCGATGCTGAACACGGTGAGGCCGGTGATGAAGATCCGGCGGCGGCCGTAGAGATCGCCGAGTCGGCCACCGAGGAGCAGCAGGCTGCCGAAGGCGAGCGCGTAGCCGGTGACGATCCAGGTCAGGTTCGCATTGCTGATCTCCAGGTCGGCCTGGATGTAGGGCAGGGCGATGTTCACGATGGTGCCGTCGAGCACCACCATCAGCTGGGCGACCGAGATCAGCACGAGCGCCCACCCGAGGTGGAGCTCCTTCTCGGGCGCCGGTGCATCCGGCAAGGTCTGCTGGGTCATGGTTCCTTCTCGCTTCGTGGGCGGGTGTTGTCTCACTGGTCGCGGGTCGCGGCCGGGAGGATGATCTGGTCGATCACACGGGTGATCAGCTCGGGGGTGGGCGCCTCGCCCATGAGGAAGAGGCGGTGCATGACGATGCCCGGGAGGGCGGGGGCCAGGAGCTCGAGGTCGATGTGGTCCCCGATCTCCCCGCGGGCGCGGGCCCGGTCGTAGATGACCTGGGTCGCCCGGACTTTGGGACCGATGAAGTCGCGGCGGAACAGCGCCGCGAACTCCGGGTCGCGCATGATCGCGGTGAGGACGCCGCCGAACAGCGACGTCTGCTGGTGGTCGGTCAGCCCAGCCGCACCGCAGAAGGCGCCGATGAGGTCGCCGCGCAGCGACCCGGTGTCGGGCACCTCGGGCACCTGCTTGTCGACGAGGAGCGCCTCGATGACCAGCTGGGGCTTGGTCGACCAGCGGCGGTAGAGCGTGGCCTTGGAGGCCTTCGCGCGGGCCGCCACCGCGTCCATGGTCAACCGGTCGTAGCCCACGTCGGCCAGCACCTCCAGCGTCGCCTCGAGGATCTCGCGCTCGCGGCTGCCCTCGACGCGCGGCCGCGTGGCAGCGGCCTCGCTCGCGGGCGGGGGTACGGGTGACATGGTTCGGGTCTCCGGTCGGGTGGTCGTGGGGTGTGGCGCCGGTCACAGATGAAACGAAACCGTTTCGTTTCATCGAGAGTAGGGGTGGGCACCGACATCGGCCAAATGAATATCCGGGATCGGTCTGGACCAGCGCCGTCCGGCGGGCCCGTCTCGTGGGCCCAACCCCGCCCGCCGGGCCCCACATTCCCTGCCCCCGCTCCGCTGGTCGGGGAAGTCGCGCTGGCGACTGTCTCGAGACCCCGTACGACGAGAGGGCTCCCATCCCCGCGCTGGTTGAGGTGCGAGCGGAGCGAGCCTCGAAACCCGCGCACCCGAACGCCGACCGTCCCCGCGGGAGGGCTCTCGCGTCACCGGGTCTCGAGACAGGACTTCGTCCTTCCTCGACCAGCGGTGGCCCGCCGGGCCCCGACCGTCGGCGCGGCCCGGCAAGATGGGCACCATGACCGACGCCCCGTCGACCCCCGAGCCGAGCGCGGCGCCGCCCGAGGCGCGCGAGGAGCACCAGCTGCTGGTCGAGGAGGTCGAGCAGGCGCGCTGGCGCTACTACGTGCTCGACGACCCCACGCTCTCCGACGCCGACTTCGACCGGCGGATGCGGCGGCTGGAGGAGCTGGAGGAGCAGTTCCCCGAGCTGCAGACCCCCGACTCGCCCACCCAGAAGGTCGGGGGAGCGGTGGCCACGGAGTTCACCGCCGTCGACCACCTGCAGCGGATGGAGAGCCTCGACAACGCGTTCTCCTTCGAGGAGCTCGAGTCGTGGCACGCGCGGTTGCGGCGCGACGGCGTCGACGACCCCGCGCTGCTGTGCGAGCTCAAGGTCGACGGCCTGGCGATCAACCTGCTCTACGAGAACGGCCGCCTGGTCCGGGCGCTCACCCGCGGCGACGGCCGCACCGGCGAGGACGTCACCCCCAACGTCAAGACCATCGACTCGGTGCCCCACCGGCTCACCGGCACCGACGAGTTCCCGGTGCCCGAGCTGCTCGAGGTGCGCGGCGAGGTGTTCCTGCCGGTGGCGGCGTTCGAGCGGCTCAACGAGTCGCTGCTCGAGGCCGGCAAGCCCCAGTTCGCCAACCCGCGCAACTCCGCCGCGGGCTCGCTGCGCCAGAAGGACCCCCGGGTCACCGCGAGCCGCGCCCTCGGCATGGTCTGCCACGGCATCGGCGCCCGACGCGGCTTCGAGCCCGAGGCCCAGTCGCAGTCCTACGACGCCCTGAGCGCCTGGGGGCTGCCGGTCTCCGACCAGGTCCGGGTGGTCGCCTCCCTCGAGGAGGTGCGGGCCTACGTCGAGAACGCCGGCGAGCACCGCCACACGATCGTCCCCTACGAGATCGACGGCGTGGTCGTGAAGGTCGACGACGTGCGCCTCCAGCGGCGGCTGGGCTCGACCAGCCGGGCGCCGCGGTGGGCGATCGCGTTCAAGTACCCGCCCGAGGAGGTCAACACCAAGCTGCTCGACATCGGGGTGCAGGTCGGCCGCACCGGCCGGGTCTCGCCGTTCGGCATCATGGAGCCGACCCTGGTCGCGGGGTCGACGGTCGAGAAGGCGACGCTCCACAACGCCCACGAGGTCAGGCGCAAGGACGTCCGGCCGGGCGACACGGTGATCCTGCGCAAGGCCGGTGACGTCATCCCCGAGATCCTCGGGCCGGTGCTGGCGCTGCGCCCGGAGGGGCTGCCGGAGTGGGAGATGCCGTCGACCTGCCCGGCGTGCGGCACCGAGCTGTACCAGCAGAAGGAGGGCGACCGCGACCTGCGCTGCCCCAACCACCGTCTCTGCCCGGGCCAGGTGCGCGAGCGGGTCTTCCACGTCGCCGGTCGGGGCGCGTTCGACATCGAGGGGCTGGGCTACGAGGCCGCGGTCGCGATGCTCGAGGCGGGCGTGATCGCCAACGAGGGCGACGTGTTCGACCTCGACGAGGCCAAGCTGCTCACCGTGCCGCTGTTCACCCGGGCACCCAAGAAGGGGGAGGAGGGGCCGCAGCTGTCGGCCAACGGCCAGCGCCTGCTGGCCAACCTCCGCAGCCGGCTCGACGTGCCGCTGTGGCGGGTGCTGGTCGCGCTCTCGATCCGCCACGTCGGCCCCACCGCCGCCCGGGCGCTGGCCCAGGAGTTCGGCTCGATGGCGGCGATCCGTGGCGCCACCGAGGAGCAGCTCGCCGCGGCCGAGGGAGTGGGGCCGACCATCGCCGAGGCAGTGATCGAGTGGTTCGGCGTCGACTGGCACCGCGCGATCGTCGACCGCTGGGAGGCCGCCGGCGTCTCGATGGAGGACGAGCGCGACGAGTCGGTGCCGCGCACGCTCGAGGGACTCACCGTCGTGGTCACCGGGTCGCTGGTCGACTTCAGCCGCGACTCCGCCAAGGAGGCGATCCTGGCCCGCGGCGGCAAGGCCGCCGGCTCGGTCTCGAAGAAGACCGACTTCGTCGTCGTCGGCGACAACGCGGGGTCGAAGGCCGACAAGGCTGAGGAGCTCGGGGTGCCCGTGCTCGACGAGGACGGCTTCAAGGCGTTGCTCGAGGGCGGCGCCGACGCCGTGGGCTGACTGGGGCCGCCCTTGCTCGGTGGCCGGATCTCGTCGTACGACGGCCGGGAACCCGCTCGCGGGCGCCCGGCCGTCGGCGCCACCATCGGCGGGTGCTGGAGCTGCGACCCAACTGCGAGTGCTGCGACCGCGACCTGCCCCCTGACTCCCCGGACGCCCGGATGTGCACCTACGAGTGCACCTGGTGCGTCGACTGCGTCGAGACCGTGCTGGGCGGCCGCTGCCCCAACTGCGGCGGCGAGCTCGTGCGCCGTCCGGTCCGCCCCGCCGCGCGCCTGGCCGCCGACCCGCCCTCGACCGTCCGGGTGCTCGCCCGCGGGTGCGGCTGACCCCCACCCCCACTCAGCCCGCCCCGGAGCGGTAGTCCCGGACGAAATGGCCGCCCCCGAGCCCCCGCAGGGG
The DNA here is from genome assembly GCF_016924665.1 of Nocardioides sp. SYSU D00038. GTDB lineage: Bacteria > Actinomycetota > Actinomycetes > Propionibacteriales > Nocardioidaceae > Nocardioides. Next base: position 29,077 of record NZ_JAFFJT010000032.1, on the reverse strand, counting down.
GCCATTTCGTCCGGGACTATCGCCGGCCGGCCGGCCCCGCCGGGCGACGATCAGCCCGACGCCCCGAACTGCTCCACCCGCACCGAGCTGGCGAGCATGCCGGCCTCGCCCAGCAGCCGGGTGGCGTACGAGGCGAAGCCCACCGAGCCGCACACGTAGCCGCGCTCGGCGCCGTCGACGAGGTGCTGCACCTCGTCGAGCCAGGGCGGGTGGGCGACCCGGTCGCCGAGGTTCTCGCGGGTGAGGGCAATGAACGCGCCGGCTGAGCGGAGCTCATCGGCGTAGGGCAGGTCGGCCCAGGTGCGGGCGACGGCGATCACCCGGAGCCGGTCGAGGAGGTCGTGGCGGCGGGCGTGGCGCACCATCGACACGATCGGTACGACGCCCGAGCCGCCGGCCACGCAGACGGCGGTCACCTCGCCGCTCCAGGTGAACCAACCGCCGATCGGGCCGCGCAGCTCCAGCACGTCGCCGGCCCGGGCCTCGTCGTGCAGGTGCCCGGACACCTCGCCGTCGGGCAGTCGCTCGACCATCAGCTCGAGCAGGGGGTCAGCCGGCTCGGACGCGATCGAGTAGGAGCGCTGGGCGGTGTAGTCGTCGGGGGCGCGCAGCCGCACGACGTAGTGCTGGCCCGGCAGGTGGTCGACCCGGTCGGCGACCTCGAGGCGCAGCCGCACCAGCCGGTCGCCGGTGTGGTCGACCTCCGCCACCCGGCCGGTGGTCCACGCCCCGACCGGGGGCGCGGCCGTCACGGGTCGCCCTGGTAGCGCTGCTCGAGCCACGGGTCGCCGCGGTCGTGGTAGCCGTTCTGCTCCCAGAACCCCGGCCGGTCGGTCGCCATCAGCTCCAGCCGGGTCACCCACTTCGCCGACTTCCAGAAGTACAGGTGCGGCACGAGCAGCCGCACCGGCCCGCCGTGCTCCACCGGCAGCGGCCGCCCGTCGACCTCCCAGACCACCCAGGCCCGGCCGCCGGTGACGTCCTCGAGCGGCATGTTGGTGGTGTAGCCGGTGGTCGAGTGGGCCATCACGTACGCCGCGTCGGCGCCCGGTCGCGCCAGGTCGAGCAGGGTGTCGACGCTGACGCCGACGAACGTCATGTCGAACCGGCTCCACGTCGTCACGCAGTGGATGTCGCCGAAGTACGACGAGCCCTCGAGCGCGTGGATCTGGCGCCACGACCAGGTGCGGGGCGACTCCACGAGCCCGTCGACGGTCATCGTCCACGACTCCGGGTCGAGGTCGGGGGTGGCCTCGGCGGTCAGCGTCGGCCACTCGCGCCCGGCGTCGTACTGCCCGGGCGGGAGCCGGTCGGAGCGACGGGCGCGGTCGTCGCGGCGCTTGCCGGTGAAGCCTCGGGTGACGGGCATGGCCGAAATGCTAGTGCTGGGCCCCTCGGCTGACAGGCTGGGCGGGTGAGGATCTCGCTGCGTCGCTGGACGCTGCTGGTCGGCGGCTGCGTGGTCGTGGGCGTGGGCGTGGCGATGCTGCTGACGGCCGACCTGGGCTCCGACGGGTTCTCGACGCTGGTCAACGGCACGGCGCTGGCCAGCGACGTGCCGTTCTGGGTCTGCAACCTCGTGGTCTGCGTGGCGTTCCTGGCGATGGCGGCGCTGCGCGGCGTCCGGCCCGGGGTGGGCACCGTGGTGCAGGTCGTGGTGGTCGGGTTCACCGTGTCGGGGCTGCTGGAGGTGCTCGAGACCCCCGACGGCCTCCCCGCCCGGATCGCGCTGCTGGTGGTGGCGTTCCCGGTGACGGCGCTCGGCATCGCGGCCTACCTCGGCAGCCGCACCGGCGCCGCCGCGGCCGAGGCGGCGGCGCTGGCGTGGGACCCGCCGGTGCCGTTCCGCTGGAGCTACAGCGTCGTGCAGGGCGGCGGCGCGCTGGTCGGCTGGCTGCTCGGCGCGACCATCGGCGCCGGCACGATCGCGGTCATCGTGCTGCTCGGCCCGCTGGTCGACCTGGCCGCCCGGCTGCTGCGGCTCGACGTCCACCAGGACGGCCGCGAGACCTGACGCCGGGCGTGGCCGAGAACTCAGGCCGCGAGTCGCTCCGCGACCTCGATCGCCCGGACCACGAGGTGGTCGAGCGCGGCGTGGTCCTGGTCGTCGAGCTCGGTGCTCTCGCCGGTGACCTTGCCGACGCCGTAGGGGTTGCCGTCGCCGAACTTCACGGCGTCGGTGTAGCCCGGCGGCACGATGATGCCGCCCAGGTGGGCGAAGGTCGTGTGCAGCGCCAGGATGGTCGACTCCTGGCCGCCGTGCCGGGTCTGGGTCGAGGTGAACGCCGTGTAGACCTTGTCGGCCAGCTTCCCCTGCGACCACAGCGGCCCGAGGGTGTCGAGGAACGCCTGGAGCTGGCTGGTCACGTGCCCGTAGCGGGTGGGGGAGCCCATCACCACCACGTCGGCCCACACCAGGTCGTCGGGCTCGGCGACCGGCTGGCCCTCCATCTCGGCCACGTGGTCGCGCCAGGCGTCGACCGATTCGACCGCCTCGCGGGGCGCGGTCTCGGCGACGTGGCGCAGCCGTACGTCGGCCCCGTGCTTCTCGGCGGCCTCGGCCACCCGGCGGGCCATGGCGTGGGTGGTGCCCTGGGAGGAGTAGTAGACGATCGCGACGTTGGTCATGCCTGTGCGGTGCCCGCCCCCCGGGGCAGCAAACGGGGCAGCAAACGGGGCAGCAGACGAGCCGGGCGAGGAGGCGGCAAACGGGCGGCGTCCGGGGCACCGGTGCCGACTCCTAGGATGGACGGCATGCCCGAAATTACCCGTGACGAGGTCGCGCACCTGGCGACCCTCGCCCGGATCGACCTCGACGACGCCGAGCTCGACCGGCTCGCGCCGCAGCTCTCGGTGATCCTCGAGTCGGTCGCCTCGATCAGCGAGGTCTCCGGCGCCGACGTGCCTCCGACCTCGCACCCGCTGCCGCTCACGAACGTGTTCCGCGACGACGTCGTGGAGCCCAGCCTCACCGCCGAGCAGGCGCTCTCGGGCGCCCCGGCGCAGGAGCAGCAGCGGTTCTCGGTGCCGCGGATCCTGGGGGACGAGCAGTGAGCGCCGAGCGCCGCACGGCCGCCGAGCTGGCCGACGCGCTCGCCGCGGGCGAGACCACCTCGGTCGAGCTGACCCGGGCCTCCCTCGACCGGATCGCCCAAGTCGACGGCGTGGTGCACGCCTTCCTCCACGTCGACGCCGAGAGCGCGCTCGCCCAGGCCGAGGCCTCCGACGCCCGCCGCGCCGCCGGCACCCCGGCCAGCACGCTCGACGGCGTGCCGATCGCAGTCAAGGACGTGCTCGCCACCGAGGGCCTGCCGACCACCTGCGGGTCGCGGATCCTCGAGGGCTGGGTGCCGCCGTACGACGCCACCGTGGTCGCCCGCGTCAAGGCGGCCGGCCTGCCGATCCTCGGCAAGACCAACATGGACGAGTTCGCGATGGGCTCCTCCACCGAGCACTCCGCCTACGGTCCCACCCACAACCCGTGGGACCTCGACCGGATCCCCGGCGGCTCCGGCGGCGGCTCGGCCGCGGCGGTCGCCGCCCACGAGGCGCCGCTCGCCCTCGGCACCGACACCGGCGGCTCCATCCGCCAGCCCGGCGCGGTCACCGGCACCGTCGGCATGAAGCCGACCTACGGCGGGGTCTCCCGCTACGGCCTGGTCGCGCTGGCCAACTCCCTCGACCAGGTGGGCCCGGTCACCCGCACGGTGCTCGACGCGGCGCTGCTGCACGAGGTGATCGGCGGCCACGACCGCAAGGACTCCACCTCCATCGACCAGCCGCTGCCCGCGCTGGTCGAGGCGGCCCGCCAGGGCGCCACCGGCGACCTCAGCGGCGTACGGATCGGCGTCATCACCGAGCTGGCCGGCGACGGCTGGCAGCCCGGCGTGATGACCCGCTTCCAGGAGTCGGTCGACCTGATGGTCAAGGCGGGTGCCGAGGTCGTGGAGGTGTCCTGCCCCCACTTCGTCCACGCGCTCGCGACGTACTACCTGATCCTGCCGGCGGAGGCGTCGAGCAACCTCGCGAAGTTCGACGCGATGCGCTACGGCCTGCGGGTGTGGCCCGAGGGCCGCCCCGACGCGAGCGCCGAGGAGGTGATGCGCGCGACCCGCGACGCCGGCTTCGGTGACGAGGTCAAGCGTCGGATCATCCTCGGCACCTACGCCCTCTCCAGCGGCTACTACGACGCCTACTACGGCCAGGCCCAGAAGGTGCGCACGCTGATCGCGCGCGACTTCGAGGCGGCGTTCGAGCGGGCCGACGTGCTGGTCTCGCCCACCGCGCCCACCACGGCGTTCCGGCTGGGGGAGAAGCTCGACGACCCGATCGCGATGTACCTCAACGACCTCGCCACCATCCCCGCCAACCTCGCCGGCGTGCCGGGCATCTCGGTGCCGAGCGGCCTCGCCGACGAGGACGGGCTGCCGGCCGGCGTGCAGGTGCTGGCGCCGGCGCTGGCCGACGACCGCTGCTACCGGGTGGGCGCGGCGCTGGAGGCCCTCCTGCTCGAGACGTGGGGCGGGCCGCTGCTCGACCGCGCCCCCGGTCTGAACGGAGCCCCCGCATGACCACGGCGACCGGCCCGACCCTGGTGCCCTTCGACGACGTGCTCGCGGCCTACGACCCCGCGCTGGGCCTCGAGGTCCACGTCGAGCTCAACACCGCGACCAAGATGTTCTGCGGCTGCCCGGCGGCGTTCGGCGGCGAGCCCAACACCCACGTCTGCCCGACCTGCCTGGGCCTGCCCGGTGCGATGCCGGTGGTCAACGGCAAGGCGGTGGAGTCGGCGATCCGGATCGGCCTCGCGCTCAACTGCGAGATCGCCGAGTGGTGCCGGTTCGCGCGGAAGAACTACTTCTACCCCGACATGCCGAAGAACTTCCAGACCTCCCAGTACGACGAGCCGATCTGCTTCGACGGCTGGCTCGACGTCGAGGTCGAGGGCGAGACCTTCCGGGTCGAGATCGAGCGCGCCCACATGGAGGAGGACACCGGCAAGTCGCTCCACGTGGGCGGCGCCACCGGCCGGATCCACGGCGCCGACCACTCGCTGGTCGACTACAACCGCGCCGGCATCCCGCTCATCGAGATCGTGACCCGCCCGATCGTCGGCGCGGGCGCCAAGGCCCCGGCCGTGGCCCGCGCCTACGTCAGCCAGCTGCGCGACCTGATCGTCGCGCTCGGGGTCTCCGAGGCGCGGATGGACCAGGGCAACCTGCGCGCCGACGTCAACCTCTCGCTCGCGCCGAAGGGCTCCGGGGTGCTCGGCACCCGCACCGAGACCAAGAACGTCAACTCGTTCCGCTCCGTGGAGCGCGCGGTCCGCTACGAGATGCAGCGCCACGCCGGGGTGCTGCAGGCGGGCGGCTCGATCCTCCAGGAGACCCGCCACTGGCACGAGGACACCGGGGTCACCACCAGCGGCCGCGAGAAGTCCGACGCCGAGGACTACCGCTACTTCCCCGAGCCCGACCTGGTGCCCGTCGCGCCGTCGCGGGAGTGGGTCGAGGAGCTGCGCGGCACCCTGCCCGAGAACCCCCTCGCCCGCCGGGCCCGCCTCCAGGCCGACTGGGGCTTCACCGACCTCGAGATGCGCGACGCGGTCGCCGCCGGCGTGCTCGGCCTGATCGAGGAGACCGTCGCCGCCGGCGCCGCCCCGCAGGCCGCTCGCAAGTGGTGGCTCTCCGAGCTCGGCCGCCGCGCCAACGACGCCGGGGTCGACGTCGCCGACCTCGGGGTGACCCCCACCCAGGTCGCCGCCGTGCAGGCCCTGGTCGACGCCGGCACCGTCAACGACAAGCTGGCCCGTCAGGTCTTCGACGGCCTGCTCGCCGGTGAGGGCACCCCCGAGGAGATCGTCGCCGCCCGCGGGCTGGCCGTGGTCTCCGACGACGGCGCCCTCGGCGCCGCCGTCGACGCCGCCATCGCCGCCAACCCCGACGTCGCCGACAAGATCCGCGACGGCAAGGTGCAGGCCGCCGGCGCCCTGATCGGCGCGGTGATGAAGGAGATGAAGGGCCAGGCCGACGCCGCCCGGGTGCGCGAGCTGGTGCTGGAGAAGCTCACCTAGCCACCGCTGGTTGAGGAAGGACGAAGTCCTTCACTCGTTGCCCGGTGAGCCGAGAGCCCTCCCGTCCTCTCCGGAGGGCGTTCGGGTGCGCGGGTTTCGAGGCTCGCTTCGCTCGCACCTCAACCAGCGCGCGGTGGTCGAGGTGCGAAGGCCGCTAGGCCTGAGCCTCGAGACCCAGTGAGACGTACACCCTCCCGTTCCCACCGGAGGGCGTTCGGGTGCGCGGGTTTCGAGGCTCGCTTCGCTCGCACCTCAACCAGCGCGCGGTGGTCGAGGTGCGAAGGCCGCTAGGCCTGAGCCTCGAGACCCGGTGAGCCGAATGCCCTCCCGTTCCCACCGGAGGGCGTTCGGGTGGCGGGTCGGCGCGGCTCGGCGTGGCGCCGAGGTGCGAAGACCGCTAGGCCTGAGCCTCGAGACTCGGTGAGCCGAATGCCCTCCCGTCCCGACCGGAGGGCGTTCGGGTGCGCGGGTCGGCGCGGCTCGGCGTGGCGCTGGTCGAGGTGCGAAGGCCGCTAGGCCTGAGCCTCGAGACCCCGTGAGACGTACACCCTTCCGTTCCCACCGGAGGGCGTTCGGCCGTCTGGGGTTTCGAGACAGTTGCTAGCGCAACTTCCTCAACCAGCGACCAACCGGAGGGCGTTCGGGGGCGCGGGTTTCGAGGCTCGCTCCGCTCGCACCTCAACCAGCGGCACGACCGCCGGAGGGCCCGATTCGGACGGGATGCCACGTCCGCGGCGGGGGCGGGGTAGCCTGCTGCCGCACGATCCATCCACGCCCGCGGCGGGGGAAGCCGGTCGAAGTCCGGCGCTGACCCGCAACCGTAGGCCGCCCTCCGGGGCGGCGAGCCGGAGCACCTTCCGCGCGGCGTCCTGACACACACGCTGTCGAGGAACCGGCAGGCACCGCGCCTGCCGAGCAGCGGAAGGGAACCCCTCATGACCCTGTCCACGTGGCGCCGCACCGGCGCGCTCACCGCCCTCTCCGGGCTGCTGGCCGGCGGGCTGGTGGCCGGCGTGGCCGCCCCCGCGCAGGCGGCCGACGAGACCCCGGCGATCACCGGCGCGGCCTGGCTGGCCGACCAGCCGACCAACGGGCTGCTCACGTACGAGGGCTGGTTCGGCCCGGACTACGGCCTGTCGATCGACGCGTTGCTGGCACTCAACGCCGTCGGCACCGAGCAGGACACGGTGGACGACATCGCCGCCGCGATCGGTGCGAACGTCGAGGCGTACACCGACTACAGCTACACGATGCCGGTCGACCCGGACGGCCCCGAGGGGCCCGAGGGGCCCGTCGATCACGTCCACTCCGGCCGCAGCGCCCAGGGCACCGCGAAGGCGCTCGTCAGCCTCCAGGCCGCGGGCGTCGACGTCACCGAGATCGACCCCGACGGCGCCGGTGACGACGAAAAGGGGCCTGCCGGAGATGTCAACGATGGCGACATCAACTTGATCACCCGGCTCGAGGCGCTGACCCGCGACGACACCGGCCGCATCGTCGACGACGCGCAGGTCGACGGCGTCTTCGCCCCCAGCGAGAACTACGCCGCCACCATCGGCCAGTCCTTCGCCGCCCGGGCGCTCGGCGCCGCCAACAGCCCCGAGGCGACCAAGGCGATCACCTACCTGCTCGCCCAGCAGTGCGCCGCCGGGTTCTTCCGCGCCCAGCCCACCTCGCCCGACCCCGACTCCGGCGCGACGGAGACGTGCGCGGCCGCGTCGAGCCCCACGGGCGACGTCGACGCCAGCGCGCTCGCCCTGCTGGCGCTCGCCGACCTGCTCGACAAGGACGACCAGCCGGTCGTCGTGCCGCTGTACACGCAGATCGCCACCGCCGGCGACAAGGCCGCCGCCTGGCTGAAGACCCAGCAGGCCGCCGCCGGGTCCTTCGTCTCCGACTCCGGTCCCAACGCCAACAGCACCGGTCTCGCCGGCTGGGCGCTCGGTGCCTGGGGCGCGGTGCGTGCCACCACCGCCCACGACGCCGCCGCCGGTCGCGCCGCGGTCTGGCTGCGCCGCCACCAGCTGGTCAACGCCGGCCCGTGCACGACGTTCGCCGCCGCCGACCGGGGTGCGATCGCGCTCGACGACCTCGACCTCGCTGACGCCAAGAACGGCCCGATCGCAGCGGCCGACCTGGGCCGCTACCTGCGCGCGTCCGCCCAGGCGATCCCCGCGCTGAACTACTCGCCCGAGCCCACCCAGGCCAACGGCGTCACCCTCCCGGCGTTCGCCCGCACCGGCACCAAGACCGTGGTCGCCACCGCCCGCGGCGCCGCTCCCGGCGACTCGATCTGCCTGGTCAACGGCGCCAGCACGAACCTGGTCGCCGGCTCGGCGAGCGGCTCGGCGTCGTTCGGCGTGGCGCTGCCGGCCGCCGGCGTGCGCACCGTGCAGGCCTACGACAGCACCGGCCTGCTCGGCTCGGCGAAGGTGACCGTGCTGGGCCGCAAGGTGCTGACGCTCAAGTTCGCCAAGAAGGTGCGCAAGGGCAAGAAGCAGACCGTCAAGGTCCGTGGCCTGGCCGCCGGCGAGAGCGTCGTGGTGAAGGTCAACGGCAAGCGCGTGAAGGCCGGCCGGGCCAACGCCTCGGGCGTCTTCACCGCGACGTTCAAGCAGACGAAGGTCGGCAAGAAGCGGCTGCTGGTCACCGGCCAGTACGCCGACCTCCGGTTCGCCAAGAAGACCTTCAAGGTCGTCCGCTGACGATGACGGTCCTGCGACGACTCCTCTCCGCGGTCGTCACGACCGCGGCCGTGGCCGTCCTCCCCGTGGCGCTCGCCGCCCCGGCGGAGGCGGCCGCCTGCCCGAGCGGTCCCGGGGTCACCGTCGTGGTCGAGCCCGGCTCGCTCGGCGGCGGCACCCGGGTGGCGTGCGACGGCGCCGGGGCGGGCCGGGCGGCCACCGTGTTCGGCCGGGTCGGCGTCTCGATGACCCGACCGCAGCAGTTCCCGGGCATGGTCTGCCGGGTCGACGGCGTGCCGGCCGACGAGCCGTGCGTGCAGGCCCCGCCCGGCGACCGCTACTGGGGGCTGTGGTGGTCCGACGGCCGCAACGGCTCGTGGGTCTACTCCTCGCGCGGCGTCGACACGCTGAACGTGCCGGCCGGCGGTGCGGTCGCCTGGGTCTGGGACGACCGGTCCGGCAGCGTGGCGCCGTCGACGCCGGCGCCGCGCCAGGCGGCCTCGACGCCCACGCCGAGCGGCTCCTCGGGAAGCGGCAGCAGCTCGGGCGACGGCGGCTCGGTTGGCTCGAACGGCGGTGGGGCCGGCGACGGCCGCGGCGGCTCGGGCGCGACCCCGTCGTCCGGCTCCTCGTCGACGCCCACGTCGGCGCCGACCACGGCCGCGACGCCCACCGGGGTGCCGACGCCGAGCTACGCCGGCAGCGGCGCGCCGTCGCCGGGGTCGTCGGCCTCGACGGAGGGCGCCACCGCCGGCCAGCCGACGACGGGCACGACCGAGCCGGCCACCACCGACGACCCGGTCACCACGACCTCCGGCAGCGCCACCGAACCTGACGGGGCGGTGCCGGGCTGGGTGACCCCGGCCGTGCTGCTCCTGCTCGCCGGTACGGCGGTCGGGGTGGCGCTCACACGTCGCCGGGGCAGCCGGAGCCCGTGAGCGGCACCGCCCGGCTGCCGCGCGACCTGCACCCCGTGGCCTGGTGGCTGTGGGCGATCGGGCTCGCCGCGGCGGCCTCGGCCACCACCAACCCCCTGGTGCACCTGACCCTGGTCGGGGTCGCCACGGTGGTGGTGCTGGCCCGCCGCAACGACCAGCCGTGGGGCCGGACGTTCCGGCTCTACCTGTGGCTGGGTCTGGCGATCGTGGTGCTGCGGGTGCTGTGGCGGCTGGTCTTCGGCGGCACCTACCCCGGCCTGGTGCTGCTGGAGCTGCCGACGATCCCGCTCCCCGACTGGGTGCAGGGCATCACGATCCTCGGCCCGGTGACCCGCGAGGCGCTGCTGGCTGGGCTCTACGACGGGCTGCGGCTGGCCACAATCGTGATCTGCGTGGGCGCGGCCAACTCGCTGGCCAACCCCAAGCGGCTGCTCCGCTCGGTGCCGCCGGCGCTGCACGAGGTCGGCACCGCGCTGGTGGTGGCGGTGACCGTGGTGCCCCAGCTCGCCGACAGCGTGCGGCGGGTGCGGGCCGCGCAGACGCTGCGCGCGGGGGACACCCGGCGGGTGGGGCGGCTGCGCCGGTTCGTCGTACCCGTGCTCGAGGACGCGCTGGAGCGTTCGCTGCTGCTGGCCGCCGGCATGGACACCCGCGGCTACGGCCGCGCCGCCGGGGCCAGCCGCGGTCAGCGGCGCGTCACCACCGCGCTGATGCTCACCGGGCTGGTCGGCATCTGCGTCGGCGTCTACGCCGTCCTCGACCGCACCGCGCCCCGGCTGCTCGCCGCGCCGATGCTGGCAGTGGGGGTCGCGGCCGCGGTGGGCGGACTGGTGAGCGCCGGGCGCCGGGTGCGTACCACCCGCTACCGGCCCGACCCGTGGCGCAGCCCCGAGCTGGCCGTGGTCGCGTGTGGCCTGGCCTCCGGGGTGTTGGCCTGGTGGGTGGAGCGGCACCAGGTGCCGATTGCCTACCCCGACCTCTCCTCGTTCCCCCAGGTCAGCCTGGTCGCGCTGGTCGCGGCCCTGGCCGGGGTCGGCGCGGCGCTGCTCGCGCCCCGGCCGCGGCTGGTGGGCCGATGATCGAGCTGCGCGACGTCCGGTTCTCCTACGGCGAGGAGCCGGTGCTGGCCGGCGTCGACCTGACGGTCGAGGAGGGCGAGCTGGTGCTGGTCTCCGGCCCCACCGGCAGCGGCAAGTCGACGTTGCTGGGGGTGCTGACCGGCCTGGTGCCGCGGTTCACCGGCGGCGAGCTCTCCGGCGACCTGCGGGTCGACGGCGCCAGCCTGCTCCGCGTCGCGCCCCGCGACCGTGCCGACACCATCGGCTACGTCGGGCAGGACCCGCTCGCCGGCTTCGTCACCGACACGGTCGAGGAGGAGCTGGCCTACGGCATGGAGCAGCTCGGGCTGCCGCCGGAGACCATGCGCCGCCGGGTCGAGGAGACCCTCGACCTGCTCGGCATCGCCGAGCTGCGCGCCCGCGACCTGCGCACCCTCTCCGGCGGGCAGCAGCAGCGGGTGGCGATCGGCTCGGTGCTGACCATGCACCCGCGGGTGCTGGTGCTCGACGAGCCGACGTCGGCCCTCGACCCCACCGCCGCCGAGGACGTGCTCGCCACCCTGACCCGGCTCGTGCACGACGTCGGGGTCTCGGTGGTGCTGGCCGAGCACCGGCTCGAGCGGGTGGTGCCGTTCGCCGACCGGATGTGGCTGCTCAACGGCGACGGCACGGTGATCGCCGGGTCGCCGGCCGAGGTGCTGGCCACCTCGCCGGTGGCCCCGCCGATCGTCGAGCTCGGCCGGCTGGCCGGCTGGTCGCCGCTGCCGCTGTCGGTGCGCGACGCCCGCCGTTCGGCCCGATCGCTCGACCTGGCGCCGCCCGCCGCCGCTCCTGCTCCGGCGCCGTCCGCGCCCGCGCTGGTGGCCACCGGGCTGACCGTGGTGCGCGGGTCGACGGTCGCCGTGAGCGACGTGTCGCTCACCCTGGCCGCCGGCCGGGTCACCGCGCTGATGGGGCGCAACGGCGCCGGCAAGTCCTCGCTGCTGTGGGCGCTCCAGGGCGGCGTACGCCGCCGCGCGGGGCGGGTCTCGGTGGGCGGCGACGACCCCGCCGACGCCGCCCGCGACCGGCGCCGCGAGCTGGTGGGGCTGCTGCCGCAGACCGCCGCCGACCTGCTCTACCTCGAGACCGTCGACGAGGAGTGCGCCGCCGGCGGGGCCGGCACCCGCGACCTGCTCGACCGCCTCGCACCCGGCATCCCCGGCGACCGCCACCCCCGCGACCTCTCCGAGGGCCAGCGGCTGGCGCTCGCGCTCGCCCTGGTGCTGGCCGCCGAGCCGCCGGTGGTGCTGCTCGACGAACCCACTCGCGGGCTCGACTACTCCGCCAAGCGGGTGCTCGCCGACCACCTGCGCGACCTCGCCGAGCGCGGCCGCGCGGTGCTGGTCTCGACCCACGACGTGGAGTTCGTCGCCCAGGTCGCCGACGAGGTCGTGGTGCTGGCCGAGGGCGAGGTCGTCTCGTCGGGGCCGACCCGGCGGGTGGTGGCGGAGTCGCCGGCGTTCGCCCCCCAGGTGATGAAGGTGCTGGGGCCGGACTGGCTGCGGGTCGAGGAGGTGGCGGCCGCGCTCGCCACGCCTGGCCCGTCCGTGCCGCCCGGGGCGGGGGAGTCGTGAGCCCGCGCACCGCCGTACCCGTCTCGCGCCGGTCGGCACTGGTGCTCGCCGTCGCCTCCCTCGGCGGGCTGATGATGCTGGTCTGGCCGCTGCTGCTGCGCGTCGAGGGCACCGAGCGGGTCGACCCGCCGTTCCTCTTCCTGGCGCTGCTGCCGGTGGTGATCGCGGTGATGCTCGCCGAGCTCAGCGAGGGCGGCATGGACACCCGGGTGCTCGCCGTGCTCGGCGTGCTGAGCGCGATCATCGCGCTGCTGCGCGGCCTGTCGGCCGGCACCGCCGGCGTGGAGCTGGTGTTCTTCCTGCTGATCCTGGCCGGGCGGGTGTTCGGCCCGGGCTTCGGGTTCGTGCTCGGCTGCACCTCCCTGTTCGCCTCGGCGCTGATGACCGCCGGCGTCGGGCCGTGGCTGCCGTTCCAGATGCTCGTCTCGGCGTGGGTCGGCATGGGCGCCGGACTGCTCCCGCGCCGGGTGACCGGCCGCCGCGAGATCGCGATGCTGGCCGTCTACGGCGTGGTCGCGGCGTACGCGTTCGGCCTCCTGATGAACCTCTCCGGCTGGCCGTTCATGCTCGGCGTGCAGGTGCCGGGCCACGAGGGGTCGCTCGCGTTCGTGCCCGGGGCGCCGTTGTGGGAGAACCTGCGCGCCTTCGGTCTCTACACCCTGCTGACCTCCACCGGCAGCTGGGACACCGGCCGCGCGATCACCAACGCCGTCGCGGTCGTGGTGCTCGGCCCCTCGGTGCTCACCACCCTGCGCCGGGCCGCCCGCCGGGCCGTCGTACACGGTCCGGCCTGAGGCTGGGGTGCGTCGGCTGGGTGCCGGTCACGACGGTGGCGGCGGTCTGGTCAGCGGTCGAAGGTGCACGCCCGCTCAGCGGCATGGCCGGGCGGTTCGCCCCGACAGCGACACGAGCGGGCTCGCACGCTATGCCTATGCGCGGTAGGGGCGGTCGTTTGAGGCGTCCAGCCATATAGCGGTGAGATCCTTTGCCACGACAGACAAGCGTCCTCCATGGAAGGCTACGTCGTGCTGGCAGCCGAGTTCGTGGGGGAGCACTTCGTCCAACTGAACCGATGGAGGCGGCGAGTTCACGGGCTGTCGAATCTCGAAGTCGAAACTCACTACTCCGATGTAGCGAACCTCGAGCCCCTGCTGGTGCTTCCATTCGTTTGGGCCTAGGCGCAACACGAACTCGGGCTGCACATCGAGCCCAACAAGCGACAGGTCCTTGACGCAACGAGGGCTTGAGAGGTCATAGTGCTGCGGGTCGCTGGCCCAGGTCCGTGCACCCGAGGGCAACTGCTCGGCGATACCGAGCAAGGCCTCCACGTACCGACTTGCGTCGTACCAGTAGCCATCCGGGTCAGACCTGACCTCCACGTACTGCATTGCGCAACTGTGCCATCGCCGCTCGGGGTCCGCCTGCTCATCGGCATGAGCGTGCGGTTCTCGACATCACGGTCAGCCCGAGTCTTTAGGCCCTAGTCACGACCGTGGCGGCGGTCTGGTCACGGGCCGGAGGTGCACGCCCGCTCAGCGGCAGATCCGGGCCTCGCGGTCGCGGGGCATACTCGGCCCGTGGAGTACGAAGACGCGTTTCCAGACCTCGCTGGGGTTCTCTTGGAGGAGTCTTGGGTGCTTGAAGTAGCCCCGACCGACGCGGGTCTGTCGCTGCACCTCGACGCAGTGTTGCTCCAAGGGCACCCCCTCCACCTCATCCCCGAAACGGGCGATCAACACTGTTATCGAGACGCTTGGTTGACCATCGCCGGTATCGACGAGGTGCGCCTGTCTGGAGCCCCTCCAGCCACCGATGCGACGGGAACACCGGACCTACGGCACGTCGACCTCTTCCAGTTCGACGCAGAGCGCGCGACGTGGGTGCTCTCGGGCGACTGGGGGACGGCCGAAGCCACCGAACCGAGCGTGACCATCGACTTCGCCTAGCGCGACAGCCCGTCATCGGCAGGACCGAGCGGCCGAGGCATGAGCGGATCCCCGGTCACGCCCTTGGCTGCCTCGGCACGCACCCAAGTGTCGAATCGCTCTGCGTTCTCACGGTGCGTCGCGTGGTCGAGTGCGTACCTGAGTCGCGATTCCAGTGCGTCCGAGGGTCCAGCATCCATGAGTAGCAGAGCCTCAGCACAGGCGTAGAAGACTTCGCGATTGGACCGCTGTTGCATTCTGCCCAGATCCCCGTCTTGCAGGCGCCTCAACATCACCTCGCGAGAGAACATGCTCTCCAGCACGGGCCAGCCAGCCGCGTTCAGTTGAGTGACCATGTCTGCGACCGCCAGGCGAGCTGAACCGTCGTCTGTTACGTCCCACCATCCGTCGGTGCTTTCTGGAGTTCCTTGTGGGTGGAGCCGTTCCCTGTACAACCCCAGTGACTCCGAAACGGTTCTTGGCATCCCTGCTCCGAGGTGGTGCGTCCTCCACCTCAACCATGGCTCTGGTGCAAAGGCAAGGTTCACGACGCATCGAAGGTCAGCGCTGCTGAAGGACGAGGATTGCACGTTGACAATGGCCCAGTCACCAGCGGCAGAAGCCTTCCGCCACGTCGGCGCCGAACCCTTGTAGCCCTTGAGGCGAGCAATGGGTCCAAGGTGATCGCGAAGGGTGGCCTTCAGGGCTTCTTGGGCGGACACTCGCCGATGATGGCACGCCTCTGCTGTCAATCAACTGTCATCGACAGGACCGAGCGAATCGCGGCATGAGCGGGCGTTTGCCGGCTCTGCCACAGGTAGCGTCGGATCGTGATCATCTGGCTCAACGGCACCCACGGCGTAGGCAAGACGACGACGAGCGCCCTTGTGCAGCAGTTGATCCCAGACTCACGAGTGTTCGATGCTGAGAAGGTCGGCGAGACGCTCATGGACATCACGCCGGGGTTGCCCAGTACGGACAACTTCCAGCACTGGCCACCTTGGCGGCCCCTCGTCGTCGAGACCGCGCGTCGCATTCTCGACTACACCGGTGGCACATTGGTCATGCCAATGACTGTCCTTGTCGAGCAGTACTGGCGCGAGATCAGCGCGGGTCTTGCCGAGTACGCGATCCCGCTCCGGCACTTCGTTCTTCATGCCGACCAGGACACCCTCCGCAGGCGAATCGCTGGTGACGTCGTCCTCGGCTCCGACTCTCCATTCAGGCTTCAGTACCTGGAGCCATACGCCAAGGCGGCTAGCACTTGGTTGCATGATGAGGCCGAAGTCGTCGACACCACCCACCTAGCACCCGGCCAGGCTGCCCAACAGATCGCGGATGCCCTCAAGCATTGAAGGCCCGGGCACGGCTACTCGCCTCGGTGGCGCACCATCATCGGCACGAACGAGCTAGTCGCGGCACGGTCGGGCGGAACGGGTGACTAGTCCCATCCCCTGGAGATTCGAAGACCGAAGTCCGGGGAGTCGAACCAGCCGCTGTCGGCGTCGTAGTCCACATGTCCGCCTTCTTGCCCGTCCTGCGCCAATGTCAGGCAGTGGCGTGCGAGTGACCACAGGCCAGCCACGTTGGCGACGATGTGCAGCGTGGGCTGTGAGTCCCCCTCGACGTGAAGAGCACACCTTGTGTCGTCGTCCCAGTTCGACACTGCCGACGCGTCGGGTGGGAACTCGAAGATTCGGACGACGATTTCGCGCTCACCCAGGGCACTGGTCGGTACGGGCTCCATGACCCGGATGATGCCACCCGTCCGCTCATCGGCATGACCGGACGGCGCGTCAGCCTGAACTGGTGGCGGCCAGCCACCAATCGAGGCTGCTATCAGCGGCCTTCAATTCGCCAAGTCGCGCAACGGCATGCCGCACCACCTCGTCAGGCAGCCGGACGCCGTGGTCGCTGACGTAGTGAGCCAACCCCTCTGGCCACTGATACACACCGTCGGTGTACTCCAAGGATCCGTTGTCCTGCCCGCACAGACGGCACGGTGAGTTGCCCATATACGCAACGACCACCGTTCCGGAGCAGAAGTACGACCAGACGGCGTGCCGCTCGGCATCGTCCCAAGAGTCATCAACGCACGCCCGTGGGTCGGGCAACTCAGGGTGCTGCTCGTTGCGCGAGTAGCCAATGAGACGTCGGTGATCCATGTCAGCAGTCTTGTGCATCGCCTGCTGAGCATCCGCTCCTCGGCATGACCGGAACGCGGCAAGAGCGTGCGGCACCGCTGCCCCGAAGCGCTACCCGGACGCGATCGGCCGGCCAGCACTCCTTGGAGCGCAGGGCACGGCGGGAGTCACCACGAGCGCGCGGCGGTCACGGCGCTCTGACCAAGGTCTGTCACGGGCGTAGCCGCAGCACCGCGTCCGCAAACGCTTCCGGCGCCTCCTGCGGCAGCGCGTGGCCGGCGTCAACGAGTGCGTAGTCAACGAGAGCCGGAAAGTGATGCGCGTGCTCCTCCACCGACTGCGGGAGGGTCACCGT
This sequence comes from Nocardioides sp. SYSU D00038, assembly GCF_016924665.1. GTDB lineage: Bacteria > Actinomycetota > Actinomycetes > Propionibacteriales > Nocardioidaceae > Nocardioides. The sequence goes on along the minus strand of NZ_JAFFJT010000032.1, from coordinate 12,284 downwards.
GTCGTGCCGCCCGTCGACTACCACCGTCGGGACCGTGATCGGGGGGAGCTCGGCGATCCGCCGCTCAGTCTCCGCGTACGCCGGGTCGCCGGCCGCCAGACCGTACCGGTGTCGGTAGGAGTGGAGCACAACCTCGACGAAGTCGGGGTTGCTGAATGCGGGCCGGGTCGCCTCGAACTCGGAGTCGCTGAAGGTCCAGGTGGGCGACCACTCCTCCCACAGCAGTCGGGCCAGCTCCGCGCGGTGCTCGCGCAGACCCGCCTCGCCGCGTTCCCCGTGCAGGTAGTACTGGTACCAGTGCCTGCGCTCGAGGTCCGGAGGGTCGGGGTGCCGTGCCGCGGCGATGTCCTGGAGCAGGTAGCCGTTGCCGCTCACCAGCCCCCCGACCCGCTCTGGCCACAGTGCCGCGACGACGCACGCCGCGCGCCCGCCCCAGTCATAGCCGGCAATGACCGGCGCCTCGAGACCCAGAGCGGTGAGCAGGTCGAGCAGGTCGTGGGCGACCGCTGCCTGCTGCCCCGACCGCATCGTGCTCGCCTCGATGAATCGGGTGCCCCCGAACCCGCGCAGCCATGGCGTCACCACGAACGCGCCGGCCTCGGCCAGCCGCGCGGTGACCGCGTCGAAGCCGCGGGCGTCGTAGGGAAAGCCGTGCAGCAGCACCACGGGCCAGCCGTCGGGATTCCCCGTGCGTAGGAGACTGACGTCCAAGACACCGGCCCGCACCCTCGAGACGGCGGGCTTGTCGGTCACGTCGGGAGCATAGTCAGATCGACCGGTGTCAGCGACGCCAGACAGCTGCCCCCTAGCGCGACCCATGGCGCACGATCGTAGGTCCCGCTCATCGGCAGGACCGAGCGGGTCGTGGCATGGTCCGGCGCTTCGTCCCGAGAGCGGTATGACCGGGCGCATCGGCGGGCCTCGCTCGTAGGGTTCCGTTGTGGACGACGTGCTGACGATGGAGCTGAGCGACGACGAGCGCTCCCTGCTGCGCTGGGGCTTGCTGGAATGGGGTGGCCCGGCTTCGCCCACCGACGACCTCGCAAGGATCATGGGTTTCGAGTCCGCTGCCGACCTCTACCTCCAAGCGCGACGCTTGGCTGAGGCTGTAAGAACCGACCAGGGTCTGACACGACTCGACTGGACGCGTGCGCTGGTCGCCACCGAGTTCGTCTGGGCAAGCGACGTCTTCGGCTCTGGGCTCGACGCCGTCCTCACATCGGGCTTCTCGGACACGGAGGGCGTCGTCATCCTGCGCTCCATCCAGCGCAAGTTGAGTCAGGCGCAGGCGAGGGTGTCGGGCCGCTCGCTGGTCTGAGATCGCCGCCCGGCTCACGGCTTGGGCGTGCGGTTGCGTACGGAGGCGTTCCGGGTGAGGGCGGCGATCGTGCACGAGCTCGCGAGTGAACCGGCAGGGTCCTTGGACCCTGGCGGCCTCCGTCAGTGCGCATCTTCATGCGCCACTGCTGCCCCTAGGTGCAGGTTAGTGTCAGGTCCGTGGAGATGAACCAGAGCGTTCGCGAGCGTGGCTTCGACATCGGGCTCGGAGTGCTCTGGGCTCTGATCAGTGTCTACTGGCTGACCCGTGGGGACGATCGACCACTCGGGGTCGCTTTCTTGATGCTGACGATCGCGACTCTCGTGCTAGTGGTCTTGCCTGAGGACAGGAGCGTCCAATGGCCAGCCAGAGCCTTCTTCATGGCCGCGATTCTGGCCACCTTGGTGTGGACTTTGCTCAGCCGCCGTTGAGCTCCGGCGGAGCAACAGGTGTGAATGACTGCGCCCTGCATGGGCTGCCCGGTATTGGCAACGCGAACCGTGAGCCGCGGTGACGACGCGGCACGGTGAGGCACTTTGCCGCCCGGCAGGAGCAGTGCTCAAGGGACGCGACGTCTGACCGTTCCGCCCCGCACGCTCAGCGGCATGAAAGTGCGTTCGCTGTGATACTCGGCAGCATGGCTCCCCAGGGCGTTCATGCCGAGGTCAAGCAAGTGCTGTTCCACTGGTGGGACCGTGCTGAGCCAGCCACCGAAGCGACGCACTTCGGTGTGACGGTCCAGGCATGAGCGTGCGGTTGTGTCGGAGAGCAGGGTGGGCGACTAGTGCCTGGGCCTAGTCACGACCGTGCAGGCCGACCGGTCAGCATCGAGTGCTCACCGGCAAGGGTGCAGTCACCGTGTCGGGCGGACCTGAACGGCGCGATAGTCAAAACCGTCCTGCCCGGGCGCCTCCCAATCGAGGTCGACCCGTTGGCCAGCAACCAGACGCTTGTACCCGTGCATCTCGATGTGGCTGTAGTGCACCCAGCAGCCGCCGGGCACCTCTGGAGCATCGAGAACGCCCCAGCCCTCCGACTCGTCCCACTGACGCACGACCGCCTCGACCACGCTCACATGTTAGGCCTGCATCGACGCTCGCTCGCGGAATGAGGAATGCGCCGGGCTGGGTTGCCGTGGATGGTGTGAACGCTCACTCCCACCAGCGTCTGCCGTGAAGGTCGGGGCATCGCCGGTCGTCAAGTTCAGGCTCTTACGTATCTGTCGCGGCGTAGGTGTGGCACGGAGTGGCGATCCCATGTCCGCTCATCGGCGGGTCAGGCCCTGTCAAGGCATGGGGGGTCGACCTTGTGTCAGGTCGCTGAGGACCTCCTGACGGGAGACTTCTGCCTCGGGTCGGTGTCTGTTCGCCGAGGACGGTGCAGTGAAGCGGCCCAGGGCGAAGGATTGGAGCACCACGCTCGCCAGCAACAGGAGCAGGGTCACCTGGTACGCGGCGTCCCGGCGAAGGCCGTGCGCCTGGATGAGCCCATCCACGTCGCCACGCCACTGCCACGTGTCGGTGAGGAAGTAGGCGGCGAAGGCGATCGAGGACCCCAGAGCCGCAGCGGTTGCGGACAAGGCCGATTCGCCGAGTCGCCAGCCGGCGACCTAGGCCAGCAAGCCGCATGCCGCCGTGGCGAGCCACACCTGCTCCGCCGCGGAGAAGGCATCGGGCAACCATCGCTCTCGGCAATCGCCCGGGTAGTCGCAGTGCTCGCTGAGTCCGCCGATCCAGTCGACCTGGATCCACAGCTGGGCCACGACACCGGCAAGGGTGAGCAGACCAGCTACCCAGCGGGCACCTCGCACGGGGATCTCCTTCCAGACGGGGCATCGAGTGCACCGCGTCCACTGGCAGCCGGAAGGGCCACCGCCGCGAGTTCCCCGATCTGGGGGAGCCGCCCCACTGACGATCAACCGCGTCGCAAACCCCGTCTCGTGGGCCGTTGTCTGCATCAGCGAGGCGGTCGGGTCAGGACCTTGACCGGCTCCAGGAGGACTCGCTCGATCGCCTGGCTGGCCCATCCACGCCGGAGTCTGCGAGGGCGGCCGGACTACGGCGATGGTGTGCGCTTATGTCCACTCGGCAGGGGCTGGCCCTACGGTGGGTGCAGCGGGCGGTCGCGGGTGCCATCGCCATGGGGGTCTGGAGGAAGCATGCGGTCAGCGGTTCTTGCCATCATCGTGCCGGCAGCGGTAGCCCTCGCCGGGTGTGCGGACGACCGGGCTGGCGGTGAGCGACCCTCGAAGCAGCCGACGGGGGCCTGCCGCCACGACACGGAGACTCTGCTGCCGGCGATGCAGGCGGCGGTGCCCAGCGACGCCACGTTCCGGGCTTCACTCAGGCTCAGGGGTGGTGAGGAGAAGCTGGTCATGGACGGAGTGATTGCGTACACGCCTGACGGTGCCGAGATGGACATGACCGTCCAGGGTCCTGAGGGGGACTTTGCGGCCATCCTCGTGGACGAACGCATCTTCATCTCCGATTCCGCCAAGGGCGGTCCGTACCAGGAGATCGACGCCTCGGCTCCGGGTGTGGCCCAGCTGCACAGCCAGATCAAGAGCATGGACGTCGTGTCCTCGTTCGCCGCCTGGGAGGCGGGCCTCGAGCAGGTCGAGCTCGTCGGCGAGGAGGAGATCGACGGCGAACAGGTCTGCCTGTACTGGGCTACGGTCAACACGGCCGACGCCGCCGAGGCGGAGGGCGAGCAGCTCGCCGATGGTGCGCCGGAGACAGTCATCTACAAGGTGTACCTGGACGCGGAGGACCTCATGCGTCGGGTGACCTTCGGTATCGGCGGGGCCGAGGGCATAGTCAACGCCACCCACTGGAACGAACCGGTGGACATCAGGGTCCCGAAGGGGCACTGAGCACCCAGGGTCGTCGATCGCTCAGGCGCTCTGCTCGCCCAACCGCGGGAACGGCTCGAGGGAGAAGATGACCTCGACCGGCACCTCGAAGTACGCCGCGATGCTGAGTGCCAGGTGGAGGCTAGGGCTGAACTCGCCACGCTCGAGGTAGCCGATCGTCTGGTAGTGCACGCCGACGCCGTCGGCGAGGTCGCGGCGCGAGATGCCGCGCTCCGCGCGCAGCATCGCGATACGTTGGTGGACGTACTCGTTGCGGGGCGCCACTCAGCCCCACCCCTGCATCGCCTTGGCCTTGCGGCTCTCGACGGCCGACCCCGACTCCTTGCGCGCCATCGCACGCAGCACCCGGGGTGCGACCAGCAGGCCGAGCGCGGCGTACGCGCCCAGCACGCCGAACGTCGTGAGCGTGTGGAACTGGCCGCCCAGCTCGGCGGCGGCAGCGGCGTCGGGCAGCAGGGCGTCGCGCATGCCCGCGCCGAGCCAGTAGACCGGGAACGCCTGGGCGACCGGGTGGAGCCAGTCGGGCATCCCGGTGATGGGGTAGAAGATCCCCGAGATCGCGATGAGCGCGATCATCGGCAGGAACGTCAGCCCGAACCCGGCGCCGGCGGACTTCACCGAGGCGCCGACCACGGCTCCCCAGGGCATCGTGGCGAGCATGCCGAGCAGGAACACCGCGAGCAGCATCAGCCAGCCGCTGAGCGGTACGTCGGTGAGTCCGGGCAGCAGGAACAGGCCGGCGACGAGGAAGATCACCAGGCCCAGCGCGGTGTTGAGGACGGCGAGGGTCACGCGGGCCACGAGGTAGGCGAGCATCCCGTGGGGGGTCGACTTCGCCCGGAGCAGCGTGCCGTCCTCCCGCTCGACGGCCAGCATCTGCGCGGTGCCCATCCAGCCGCCCATGACGACGTTCATGCCGATGAGTCCGGGGAGCGTCGCGACGGCGAGGGAGAAGCCGGTGCCCGCGAGGTCGGAGTTGCGCTGGAGCACGAGCACCCCGACGAAGATGCCGTTCATCACGACGATCCAGATCTGGTCGGCCCGGTTGGTCAGGCTGTGCATCATCTCGATGCCGCCGCGGCGTACGCCGAGCCGCACGGCGTGCGTGACGGCGCTCGACGGACGGGTGGTCGTGGTGTCGCTCATCGCACGGCCTCCAGGGTCCGAGCCTCGGTCGAGGGGTCGGACTCGAAGCGCTGCACGAGGGTCATGTAGCTGTCCTCCAGGGTCCTGCGGCGGACCTCGAGGTCGCCGATGGCGTCGCCGTGCTGCTCGAAGAGCTCGCGCACGAAGCGGGTGGCGTCGGCGGCGGCGTGCACGTAGTACTCGCCGTCCCGGCTCCAGCGCACCTCGGTGCGCCCCTCGACCTCGCGCGACAGCTCCGCCGCGCTCCCGTCGGCGACGATGCGCCCGCCGGCGAGGATCAGGATGCGGTCGGCGAGCTTCTCGGCCTCGTCGAGGTCGTGGGTGGTGAGCAGGATCGTGGTGCCCTCCAGGTCGGCGAGGCGGTGCACCACGTCGTGGAAGTCGCGCCGCGCCTGCGGGTCGAAGCCGGTGGTGGGCTCGTCGAGGAAGAGCAGGTCGGGACGGCCCACGATGCCGATCGCGACGTCGAGCCGCCGCCGCTGGCCGCCGGAGAGCGCCCCGGCCTTCTGGTCGGCGTGCTCGGTGAGGCCGACGGTCGCGAGCAGCTCGTCGACGTCCATCGGGCGCGGGCGCGAGGGCGTGGAGAACGGCGCGTAGTAGGCCCCGAGGTGCGTCAGCAGCTGGCGCACCCGCCACCGCCCGTGGTCGCGCCACGACTGCTGCACGATGCCGAGCCGGGCGCGCCACGTCTCGTCGGCGTCGGCCGGGTCGACGCCGAGCACGGTGACGTCGCCGTCGGACCGGTGGCGGAAGCCCTCGAGGATCTCGATCGTCGTGCTCTTGCCGGCGCCGTTGGGCCCGAGCAGCGCCAGCACCTCGCCGGGGCGAGCGGTGAACGAGACGCCGTCGAGCACCACGTGGTCGCCGTAGCTCATCCGCAGGTCGTTCACGGCGATCACGGGGCTCGGCCCGGAGGGGCTGGAGTCGTGGGGGACAGGCATGGAACAGAATGTAGCACTTATGCTACATCTGGGGAGCGGGTGGAAGCCCCGGTCGACTGGTGAGACCGGTCGGCCCTGCCGACTAGGCGGATCCGCCGCCGGAGCCGATCCCGCCGTCGCCCTGGGCGTTCCGCCGGCTCGCCTCGGGGCCGCCGCGGCGCGCGTTGGCGATGACCAACAGCACGATGAGGACGATCAGGGCTACCAGGATGTAGACCAACGGGACCACCACTTCCGTGCGAGCCGGACCGCCACCATGACACGGACGGGGCGCCGTGACCACGGGCTCGCCGGGCCCGGTCCGCTCAGTCGGCGCCGTCGTCGGGGCCGGACGCCCGGGTGCTGCCGAGCGTCCGGCCAGGGAGGTCCCCGGCCACGCGGAAGACCGGCCAACCGATCTCGGTCCGCCACGCGGCGCTGTCGTCGGTGTCGCGCGGGCCGACGAGGTAGCGCTCCCGCACCGGGCCCGCCACGGTGAGGGCGTTGTCTACGACCCAGGAGCCGAGCTGGCCGTAGGTCACGTCGACGCCGTCGTGCTCGCCCTCGTGGGTGGTGACGGCGAGCTCGACGGCCGGCAGCCGGACCGGGCGGACCCGTCCGCGGCTGGGTGGCTCGGGGGTGTGCCGGTAGAGCAGCAGGCGACCGCGGCCGTGCTCGAAGAGCCCGTTGTCGTACAGCCCCCCGGGTGGTCCGGTGCTGGCCTCCGGACCCAGGGCTGCGTCCAGCTCCGCCATCGCCCCGGCGAACCAGGCGACGACGTCGTCGGCGCTCACCTCGTCCTCGACCGCGGCGACCGTGACCGCGGGCTCGGCGCGCAGCTCGACCTGCAACGGCGCGGGCTCGGGCGCGAGCAACCTGCGCAGCGAGCTGACCGCCACGCGGGTGCGCGCCAATTCCGACTCCAGGCGCCCGAGGTGCTCGGCGACCAGCGCCGAGCGCTGCCCGGGGTCGGGACTGCGCAGGATGCGCTGGACGTCGGCGAGCGGGACGTCGAGCTCGCGCAGCCTGTTGATCACCTGCGCGGTCGGGATCTGGTCGCTGGAGTAGTAGCGGTAGCCGCTGGACGCATCCACCAGCTCCGGCTCGAGCAGCCCCACCTCGTGGTAGCGCCGCAGCGTGCGGATGCTGAGGTGGGTCAACCGCGAGAACTCACCGATCGCCAACATGGTCGAAGTCTGGACCCTCCCCCTGGGGGAGACTCCAGTCCTTGACTCTCGCACGGCCCGAGTGTCCAGGCTCGAGTGCATGGACACCAACACCCACACCGAGCAGCTGCCCACCACGATCCGCGCCTTCCTGGTCGCCCAGGAGGCTCGCGACGCCGACACCGCCCTGAGCCTGCTGACGCCCGCGGCCGTGATCACCGACATCGGAGAGTCCTTCAGCGGCGAGGACTCCCTCAGGAGCTTCGTCACCGAGGCCGGGGCCGAGTTCACCTACACCACCGAGCTCACCGGCGTACGTCGCGACGGCGACACGTGGGTGGTCGGCCACCACCTCGAGGGCGACTTCCCCGGCGGGACCGCCGACCTGGACTACCGGTTCGTGCTCGACGGCGACCGGATCGCGCGACTCGACATCGTCGCGGGCTGACCGGCCCCGTCCGGAGGAGAGACATGACGAGCGAAGGCCCCGAGGCGTCGCCGACCGGGCTCGACGCACCGCCACCGCCGTTCGACCCCGAGCTCGCCCCGGTGGTCGAGGTGCTGGCGAGCCTGCGAGCCCCCGACGCGTACCGGCCCGACAACATCGCCGAGATGCGCCAGCCGGTGCCCGGCGTGGAGCCGCCGACCGACGCGGTGCTGTCGCGTGACGGCACCTACCGCGTGGAGGAGCGCGCCGTCCCCGGGCCGGAGGGAGCGCCCGACATCTCGCTCCTGATCTGCCTGCCGAACGACGCACCCGCACCCACGGCAGCGATCTACCACGTGCACGGCGGGGGGATGATCGTCGGTGACAACCGGTTCGGCCTGGTCGAGATGCTGGCCCTGGCCGCGCCGCTGGGACTGGCGGTGGTGTCGGTCGAGTACCGGCTCGCACCCGAGACGCCGCACCCCGGTCCGGTCGAGGACTGCTACGCCGGCCTGGTGTGGACGGCCACCCACGCCGGCGAGCTCGACATCGACCCGGACCGGGTCGTCGTCGCAGGGACGAGCGCCGGCGGTGGCCTCGCGGCGGCCGTGACCCTGTTGGCGCGGGACCGCGGCGGCCCCTCGGTCTTCGCCCAGCTGCTGCTGTGCCCAATGCTCGACGACCGCAACGACTCTCCCTCCAGCCACCAGATGCGGGGCCTCGGCATCTGGGACAGGTCGTCCAACGAGACGGGGTGGAACGCCCTCCTCGGTGCCGACGTCCGCGGCGGCCCGGACGTCGCGCCGTACGCCGCGCCGGCGCGCGCCACCGACCTGACCGGGCTCCCGCCGACCTTCATCGACGTCGGCTCGGCGGAGACCTTCCGTGACGAGGACGTCGCCTACGCGTGCCGCATCTGGCAGGCGGGCGGACGCGCCGAGCTGCACGTCTGGCCCGGCGGGTTCCACGGCTTCGACGTCGTGGTCCCCGGCGCCGCGATCTCGCAGGACGCGATCGCAGCACGCGCGGCCTGGCTGCGCAGGCAGCTCAGCAGCTGAGCGACGGGCCCCGGCGCGCACCGGCGCCGGTCGCCCCACCGACGACCCGCAGCACCGACACCACACACGACGAGGAGAAGACATGGCACACGAGGATCGCGACCGCCTCGACGGTCGCAGGGCGCTGGTCACCGGCGGTTCGAAGGGCTCCGGCAGGGCCGTCGTCGACAGGCTCCGGACCATGGGCGCCGATGTCTGGGCGACCGCCCGGACCATGCCGGAGGGCTACGACCGCCCCGACCGCTTCATCGAGGCGGACACCGCCACGGCCCGAGGCGCGGCGACCGTGGCCGACCGCATCGCGGAGCACGGCGCGCTGGACATCCTGGTCCACGTGGTCGGCGGGTCCTCCACGCCGCCCGGCGGGTTCGCCGTCATCACCGAGGAGCAGTGGCTGGTCGAGCTGAACCTGAACTTCCTCGGGGCGGTGCGACTCGATCGAGCACTCCTCCCGGCCATGCTCGAGTCGGGGTCGGGGGTCGTCCTGCACTTCGGGTCGATCCAGCGCGACATGCCGCTCCACGAGGCGTCGCTGCCCTACGCCTCGGCGAAGGCCGCGCTGCGCACGTACAGCAAGGGCCTCGCGAACGAGCTGGCACCGCGCGGCGTGCGGGTGAACACGATCAGCCCGGGCGGGATCCAGACGGAGGCCTACGAACGCTTCGTGGACTCCATCGCCGACGGCAACGGCACCACCCGCGAGGAGGCGGAGCAGAGCGTCCTCGACTCCCTCGGCGGGGTCCCGCTGGGCAGGTTCGCCCGCACCGAGGAGATCGCGGACCTGGTCGGCTTCCTGGTCTCGGACCGCGCCTCGGCCATCGTCGGGGCCGAGTACGTGATCGACGGCGGGACCGTGCCGACCGTCTGAGCCGAGGGGGTCGACGCCACGTGGGTGGCGCCCGCGACCAACCGGTCGCCGGGCGCCGCTCACGGTCGTCAGGGGCGGACCAGCAGGATTCGGTCGTCGTCGTCGGCCGGGTTGCCACGGCCGTCCTGGTTGCTGGTGGTGACCCACAGGTCGCCGTCGGGGGTGGTGACGACGGTGCGCATCCGGCCGTACTCGCCGACGAAGAAGCCCTCGGGCTCTCCGGCGCGGTCGCCCTCGACCGGGATCCGCCACAGCCGCGAGCCGCGCAGGGCCGCCATCCAGAGCGCCCCGTCGGCGAAGGCGAGGCCGGAGGGGGAGGCCTCGGCGGTGTCCCAGGTGGCCTGCGGGTCGGTGAAGCCGCGGCCCTGGCCGCCCGTGCCCTCGACCTCGGGCCAGCCGTAGTTGCGGCCGCGGTCGATCCGGTTGAGCTCGTCGAAGGTGTTCTGCCCGAACTCCGAGGCCCACAGCTGCTGGTCGGCGAAGGCCAGGCCCTGCACGTTGCGGTGGCCGTAGGAGAACACCGGCGTGCCGAACGGGTTGCTCGGCGCAGGGTCGCCGTTGGTGGTGATCCGCAGGATCTTGCCGGCGAGGTCGTCGCGATCCTGGGCGCGCTCGCCCTCGCCGATCTCGCCGGTGGAGGCGTAGAGGTAGCCGTCGGGGCCGAACGCCAGCCGGCCGCCGTCGTGGATCTGCCCCACCGGGATGCCGGTGAGCAGCGCGCTGGTGGGGCCGAGCTCGCCGTCCTCGAGCCGGGCTCGGACGATCCGGTTGTCGCTGGCCGTGGAGACGTAGAAGTAGACGAACCGGTTCTCGCGGAACGCCGGGTCGATCGCCACGCCCATCAGGCCGCCCTCACCCTGGGGTGCGGCCTCGCCGACCTGCCCCACCTCGACGACCTTGCGGGTCTTGCCGTCGATCCGCAGCACCCGGGCGGAGTCGCGCTCGGTGACGATCGCGTCGCCGTTGGGGAAGAACGCGATGCCCCACGGCACCGCCAGCTCGCGGGCGACCACCTCCACCACCTCGGGCGGACCGTCGCTGCCGGGCTCGGCGCTGCCCGACGTCGTCGGGCTGCTCGTGCCGGTGGCGCTGGGCGACGACGCGGTGCCGGAGGGCGCGACCGACGGCTCCACCTCGACCACGGTCTCGTTGCCGCCGCCGCTGCACGCGGCGAGGCCGCCCGCGAGGGCCAGCGCCACGCAGGCGGACGCGACCGGGAGGAGCCGGCGGTGCACGTCAGCCCACCCGGTCGAGGAACCGGAGCAGCAGGTCGTGCACGACGTCCGGCTGCTCCATGGCGATGAAGTGGGAGCCGCGCAGCTCGACGTACGTCGCGCCGTCGATCCGGGCGGCTGCCGAGGCCATGTCGCGCGCCCCGGCCAGCAGGTCGTAGGTGCCGGCCACGAACGCCACCGGCACCCGGATGCCGCTGAGCGAGACCCGGGCGTGCTCGGAGGTGGTGAGCGCGAGGTGCATGTACCACTCGACGGGGGTGGCCAGGAACTCCCGGATCGCGGTCGCGGTGTTGTCGAGGTCGGGCACCGGCAGCATGAAGCCCGAGTGGCTGACCACCGCAGCCGCCTTCCGCCCGACCGGGAGCCGCCGGGCGATCGGGGTGAGGCCGCGACCGGCGTACTTGAGGGTCCGCGCGAAGTTCACCGTGAGCAGCCGGGCCACCGGGCGCGGCACCCGCAGCGGCGCCAGCATGGTGGCGAACGTGTCGCCCGGCACGCCCGCGACCGCGAACAGCCCGGTCACCCGCTCGGGGTGGCGGAAGGCCAGCTCGAACGCCGTGTTGACGCCCATCGACCAGCCGGCCAGCACCGCCCTGTCGATGCCGAACGCGTCCATGACCGAGAGCCCGTCCTCGACGAACTCCTCGATGTGGACCCGGCTGGGGTCGGCGGGACGGTCGGACCCCCCGGTGCCGCGGTGGTACCAGGACACGACGCGGACGCCGCAGTCGGGCTCGAGCAGCGCCGGCCAGGTCCAGGCGCTGGTGCCGAGTCCGTTGCAGAGCACGACGGTGGGCCCGTCGATGACGCCCTCGGCGTCGTTGGTCCAGGCCCGCAACCTGGTTCCGTCGTCGGAGAGGACGTCGCAGTAGGCCAGCGTCGGCGTGGGGCCGGTCTTCGCGGCAGTCGGCATGCGGGCCATTGTGCCCGAGGGGCCGTGACCCCGGGTCAGGCGTGAGCGGCGCGGGCGGCGTCGGGTGCCGCGCCTCGCGCCGCCAGGTAGGCCTCCACGTCCTCCCGCTCGGCCCGCCGCCGCGCGAGCGCCGTGCACGCCACCATCGCGTTGCGCCGCGCCCCGAGCTGGGACTCGACCGGCCAGGACCTGATCCGGGTGAGCAGACGGACGACCATGGGAGCTCCGGGCGGTCGGGGGAGGCGGTGCCCGAGACGCTACGGCGCGGGCGTGGCGTCGGGGTCACCGTCGTGTGTCGGGTAGGTGAACTCGGCCCGGTGGTCGAGCAGCGAGCGCCAGCGAGCGTCGGGGGGGGCCCCCC
>NZ_JAFFJT010000031.1 GCF_016924665.1 Nocardioides sp. SYSU D00038 | reverse complement strand
CGGCGCGCCCGGTCGCGGCGGCCCCGGTGCCGGTGCCCCGGGCCGTGGTGGCCCCGGTGGCGGTGGCTTCGGCCCCGCCGGCCGCGGTCGTCCCGGCCAGCGCGGCACCACCCAGGGCGCCTTCGGTCGCCCCGGCGGCCCGTCGCGGCGCGGCCGCAAGTCCAAGCGGGCCCGTCGCCAGGAGTTCGAGGCCATGGAGGCCCCGACGATCGGCGGCGTGCGCGTCCGCAAGGGCAACGGCGAGACCGTCCGCCTCCCGCGCGGCGCGAGCCTGACCGACTTCGCCGAGCGGATCGGCGTCGACGCCGCCTCGCTGGTGCAGATGCTGTTCAGCCTCGGCGAGATGGTGACCGCGACCGAGTCCGTCAACGACGCCACCCTGGAGCTGCTCGGCGAGGAGCTCAACTACGTCGTCCAGGTCGTCTCGCCCGAGGACGAGGACCGCGAGCTGCTCGAGTCGTTCGACCTCGAGTTCGGCGAGGACGAGGGCGACGAGTCCGACCTGGCCATCCGGCCCCCGGTGGTCACGGTCATGGGTCACGTCGACCACGGCAAGACCAAGCTCCTCGACGCGCTGCGCAACGCCAACGTCGTCGACAAGGAGGCCGGTGGCATCACCCAGCACATCGGTGCCTACCAGGTCGCGGCCGAGGTCGACGGCACCGAGCGCCGGATCACCTTCATCGACACCCCGGGTCACGAGGCGTTCACCGCCATGCGTGCGCGTGGTGCCCAGGCGACCGACATCGCGATCCTCGTGGTGGCGGCCGACGACGGCGTGATGCCGCAGACGGTCGAGGCGCTCAACCACGCCAAGGCCGCCGGCGTCCCGATCGTGGTCGCGGTCAACAAGATCGACAAGCCGGAGGCCGACCCGACCAAGGTCCGCGGCCAGCTGACCGAGTACGGCCTGGTGCCCGAGGAGTACGGCGGCGACTCGATGTTCGTCGACGTCTCGGCCAAGTCCGAGCTCAACCTCGACCGGCTGCTCGAGGCCGTCGTCCTCACCGCCGACGCCTCGCTCGACCTGCGGGCCAACCCCCGCCAGGACGCGCAGGGCCTCGTGGTCGAGGCGCACCTCGACCGGGGTCGCGGCCCGGTGGCCACGGTGCTGGTGCAGCGCGGCACGCTCCGCGTCGGCGACTCGATCGTCGCCGGTCCGGCCCACGGCCGGGTGCGGGCGATGCTCGACGAGCACTTCGAGGAGATCCAGGAGGCCGACCCGTCGCGGCCGGCCCTGGTGCTCGGCCTGAGCGCCGTGCCCGGTGCGGGTCAGAACTTCATCGTGGTCGAGGACGACCGGATGGCCCGCCAGATCGCCGAGAAGCGCGAGGCCCGCGAGCGGGCGGCCATGCAGGCCAAGCGGCGCGTGCGCCGCACCCTCGAGGACTTCATGGCCTCCATGGAGAAGGGCGAGAGCCAGGAGCTCAACCTGATCCTCAAGGGCGACGTGTCCGGCTCGGTCGAGGCGCTCGAGGACGCGCTGCTCGGGATCGACGTCGGCGACGAGGTCAACCTCCGGGTCATCGACCGGGGTGTCGGTGCGATCACCGAGACCAACGTCGACCTGGCCGCCGCCTCCGACGCCATCATCATCGGCTTCAACGTCCGCCCGCAGGGCAAGGCGACCGAGATGGCCGACAAGGAGGGCGTGGAGATCCGCTACTACTCGGTCATCTACCAGGCGATCGAGGAGATCGAGGCGGCGCTCAAGGGCATGCTCAAGCCCGTCTACGAGGAGTCGACCCTGGGCCAGGCCGAGATCCGCGCGATCTTCCGCTCGTCCAAGATCGGCAACATCGCGGGCTGCATGGTCACCAGCGGGGTCATCCGCCGCAACGCCAAGGTGCGGGTCATCCGCGACGGCGCCGTGGTGGCCGACAACCTCGACCTCTCCTCGCTCAAGCGGGAGAAGGACGACGCGTCCGAGGTCCGCGAGGGCTTCGAGTGCGGTCTGGTGCTGCGCAACTTCCAGGACATCAAGGAAGGCGACGTCGTGGAGGCCTTCGAGATGCGCGAGATCCCGCGCTCCTGACGCACCACCCGCCGGCCCCGGCCGGCACCTCGCACCACGAGTCGGCGCAGATGGCGACATCTGCGCCGACTCGGCTGTTGTCGCGCACCGCACAGGAGTAGGAAGGGAACCATGAGCAACCCGCGCGTCCGCAAGATCGCGGACCGGATCCAGGTCATCGTCGCCGAGGTGCTCGAGCGCCGCATCAAGGACCCCCGGCTGGGCTTCGTCACCGTGACCGACGTCCGGGTGACGGGCGACAGCCAGCACGCGACGGTCTTCTACACCGTGCTCGGCGGCGAGGACGAGATGGCCGGCACCGCCGCGGCGCTGGAGTCGGCCCGCGGGCTGCTCCGCTCCGAGGTCGCCAAGCAGCTCGGCATGCGCACCGCGCCCACGCTGGAGTTCGTCCACGACGCGCTGCCCGAGGAGGCCCGCGCGCTCGACGAGGTGCTGGCCCGCGCCAAGGCCCAGGACGAGGCGGTCGCGGCCCTGCGCGGCACGGCGTACGCCGGCGAGCCGGACCCGTACCGCAAGCCCCGCGCCGCCGACGACGAGGACGCCGACGACACCGACGAGGACGCCGACGACGACCCCGCCGAGGACGCCGCCGGCCTCGATGACGACTGAGGCCGGGCTGGTCGTCGTCGACAAGCCCGGGGGGCTCAGCTCCCACGGCGTGGTCTCGCGGGTGCGCCGGCTGGCCGGCACCCGCAAGGTCGGCCACGCCGGCACCCTGGACCCGATGGCCACCGGCGTGCTGGTGCTCGGGCTCAACCGCGCCACCCGGCTGCTCGGGCACCTGATGCTCACCGAGAAGACCTACGACGCCACGGTGCGCCTCGGCGAGGCGACGACCACCGACGACGCCGAGGGCGAGACCACCGCGACCACGCCGGCCGGGCACCTCGACGAGGAGCGGGTGCGGGCGGCGTTCGCCACCCAGGTCGGCGACCTCGAGCAGGTGCCCAGCGCGGTCTCGGCGATCAAGGTCGACGGCCGGCGGGCCTACGCCCGGGTGCGCGACGGCGAGGAGGTCGAGCTCGCCGCACGCCCGGTGACCGTGCACGCCCTCGACGTCACCGGCGTCAGGCCCGCCGGCGACCACCTCGACGTCGACGTCTCGCTGCGCTGCTCCAGCGGCACCTACGTGCGGGCCATCGCGCGCGACGTCGGAGCCGCCCTCGGTGTGGGAGGTCACCTCACCGCGCTGCGCCGCACCGCCGTCGGCCCCTACGACCTCGGCGTCGCGCACACCCTCGAGCAGCTGGAGGAGTCGTTCGCACTGCTGCCGATCGCGGCGGCCGCCCGGGCGGCGTTCCCGGTGGTGGAGCTCGACGAGGGGGCGGCGGCCGACGTCCGGTTCGGCCGGCGGCTCGAGCTGCCGCTGCAGCGGCTGAGCGCGGTGTTCGCACCGGACGGCGAGTTCCTCGCGCTCTACGAGCCGGACGGCGGACGGGCCCGACCCACCGCCGTCTTCGTCTGAGCCCGCACTAGAGTCGGCTCGTGCACATCTGGCGCTCCCTGGCGGAGGTCCCGGCCGACCTCGGCCGCACGGTGGCCGTGGTCGGCAACTTCGACGGCGTCCACCTCGGCCACCGCAGGGTGCTGGGCCGGGCCCGCGAGATCGCCGACGGCCTCGGCGTGGCGGTCGTCGTGGTGACCTTCGACCCGCACCCGATGGCGGTGCTGCGCCCCGAGCACGCCCCGACCCAGCTGACCTCGCTGCCGGTGCGCGCCGAGCTGCTGGCCGACGCCGGCGCCGACCACGTGCTGGCGCTGCCCTTCGACCGCGCCATGGCCGACTGGTCGCCCGACGAGTTCGCGCAGCGGGTGCTGGTCGACACCGTGCACGCCGCCGCGGTCGTGGTGGGGGCCAACTTCCGCTACGGCAGCCGCGCGGCCGGCGACGTCGCCACGCTGGCCGCCTTCGGCGCCGGCCACGACTTCACCGCCGAGGGG
Organism: Nocardioides sp. SYSU D00038; assembly: GCF_016924665.1. Taxonomy (GTDB): domain Bacteria; phylum Actinomycetota; class Actinomycetes; order Propionibacteriales; family Nocardioidaceae; genus Nocardioides. The sequence goes on along the minus strand of NZ_JAFFJT010000031.1, from coordinate 125,445 downwards.
ATCCCGCTCGACGGCGGTCCGATGGTCTGGTCGTCGACCTACGTCCGCACCTGCCTGGCCGCCGGCGACGTCGCCGGGGCCGCCGAGGCGCTCGGCCGGCCCTACAGCGTGCGCGGCGTCGTCGTGCAGGGCGACCAGCGCGGCCGCGAGCTGGGCTACCCCACCGCCAACGTGCCGACCGACGGGCTGACCGCCGTACCCCCCGACGGCGTGTACGCCGGGTGGCTGCGCCGCCGCGACACCGGCGAGACCTTCCCCGCCGCGATCAGCGTGGGCACCAACCCGACCTTCGACGGCGTGCGCGAGCGCCGGGTCGAGAGCTACGTGCTCGACCGCACCGACCTCGAGCTCTACGGCGTCGAGGTGGAGGTGTCGTTCGTCGAGCGGCTGCGCGGCATGGTGGCCTTCGACTCCGTCGAGGCGCTGGTGGAGCAGATGGGCGCCGACGTCGACCGCGCGCGGGAGCTGCTCGGTGGCTGAGCGGTCCGTGCCGCAGACGCCCATCGAGGCGGCCGAGTCCTGGTTCCTGCGGCACGGGCTGCCGTACTTCGTCGACGACGTCCGCAACGACGTGCTGGCCCGCCTCTCCCGCGGCCGGGTGGTGGGCGTGGCGGTGATCGGTGCGGTGCTCGGCGCGACCACCGGCGTGGCTGCCGGGCTGCTGCTCGACGCCGCGGCCGGCGTGGCGGTGGGGGCCAGCGTGCTGATCGGCTGGCTGCTGCTCTACGCCCTGCGCGCGCTGCGCGCGGCGGTGATCGCGGGCTGGGCGGTGCGGCGGGCGTTCCGCAGCCTGGGGCTGCTGGTGCCGCTGGCGACCCGTGCCCTGCCGATGCTGCTGCTCTTCATCACGTTCCTGTTCATCAACACCGAGGTGTGGCAGGTCGCCTCGTCGCTCGAGGGCGGCGTGCTGTGGACCGCCATCCTGTTCTTCGCGCTGGCCGCGGTGGGCTTCCTGGTGCCGCGGCTGCGCCAGGAGCTCGACGACTTCGACGACCACATCCACGAGGGCGACCTGGTGACCACGGCCGCCGGCACGCCGCTGGAGCAGGCGGCGGTCGAGCTGGTCGCCACCGACGACATCGACCTGCCGGAGGAGGCCCAGGTCGGCGGCCTCCAGATGGTCAACCTGGTGATCGTGCTGCTCGTCGCCCAGCTGGTGCAGGTGTTCCTGCTCGCCGTCGCCGTCTTCCTGTTCTTCGTGGTCTTCGGCGCGGTGGCGATCCAGGAGGACGTCATCCAGAGCTGGCTCGGCACCGAGGCTGCCGACGGCACCGCGATCCCGCACCACCTGCCCGGCCCCGAGCTGGTCAGCGTCGAGCTGATCCGGGTGTCGACGTTCCTCGCCGGCTTCGCGGGCCTCTACTTCACCGTCACCGCGATCACCGACGACACCTACCGGCGCGAGTTCTTCACCGTGATCATGCGCGAGCTGCGCCGCGCCGTCGGGGCCCGCGTGGTCTACCGCGAGCTCTGCCGCCGCCGCGACGCCGCCGTACGCCCGCCCGACCCCGGCCCGGGTCGGGGCGAGATGGCCTGACGCAGGGACTATCCCGGTGGGTCAGGCGTCGAGGTCCTGCTCGACCAGCGCGGCGATCGCGTCGACGGCCGCCTCGTCGTCGCCGGAGACCTCGACGGTGTCGTCCTTGCCGGCGCCGAGGGTCATGATCAGCAGGGCCGAGCTGGCGTCGACCGGGTCGCCGCCGGGGATGCCGATGAGCACCTCGGAGCCGAGCTCGGCCGCCTTCTCGGAGATGATCGCGGCGGGGCGGGCGTGGAGGCCGACGGCGGAGCCGACGACGACGGACCTGGTGGGCATGGTTCTCCTCGGGGTCAGGCGGTGGACGGGGACGTGAGCTCGCGGGTGACGACCAGGTCGGGGCGGACCTGGGTGGGCAGCGGGATCGTGGTGCCGGGCAGACCGGCCGCGGCGCTGCCGTAGGCGACCGCCAGCGCCAGGCACTCCGGTGCCGGGTGGCCGCGGTGGGTGCCGAGCAAATAGCCGAAGAGGCTCGAGTCGCCGGCGCCCACCGTGCTGACCACGGTGGTCGGCGGGGGAGCGGCGTGCCAGGCGCCGTCGGCGGTCACCAGCACCGCGCCGCGGGCGCCGAGGGTGGCCAGCACCGCCTCGACGCCCCGCTCGACCAGGGCGCGGGCCGCCCGGGCGGCGGCCGCGGGGTCGGCCTCGAGCTCGTCGGCGTCGCCCCCGGTGAACGACGCCAGCTCCTCGCCGTTGGGCTTCATCAGGTGCGGCGCCACTGCCGGCAGCCGGTCGACCAGGGCGCGCAGCGGGCCCTCGCTGGTGTCGACCGCGATCCGGGCCGGGGTGTCGCGCAGGGCGGCGACCAGGTCGGCGTACCACTCGTCGGGGGCGGCGGGCGGCAGCGAGCCGGCCAGCACCACCCAGTCGGCCGTCCGGGCGTGGTCGCGCAGCGTCTCCAGCAGCGCCCGCAGCAGGTCGGGGGTGGCGGCCGGGCCGGGGCTGTTGAGCTTCGTGGTCGTGCCGTCGGGCTCGCTGATCGTGACGTTGACCCGCACCGCGCCCGTGGTGCGTGCCGGGCGGCAGTCGATGCCCGCCGCGAGCAGGTCGTGGACGAAGGGGTCGTCGGGGTCGGCCGGCAGCACCGCCACGGTGGGCAGCCCGGCCTTGACCGCCGCCCGCGAGATGTTCACGCCCTTGCCGCCGGCCTGGGAGGTCATCGAGGCCACCCGCTGCACGGCGCCGCGCTCGAGGGCCGAGGTGAGCGCGACCGTGCGGTCGTGGCTGGGGTTGGGCGTGAGCGTGACGATCATGCGACCACGACGTCCACGCCGGCGGCCGCGAGCTGGGCTCGGTCGCGGGGGTCGAGGCCGTCGTCGGTGACGACCACGTCGACGTCGTCGAGGGAGGCGAACCGGATCGCGAGCTCCTTCCCGACCTTGCTGGCGTCGGCGAGCACGACGACCTGCCGCGCGCTGGCGACCATCGCCCGCTTGGTGGCCGCCTCGTCGCGGTCGGGGGTGGAGAGGCCGTGCCCGGCGGTGATGCCGTTGGTGCCGAGGAAGACCACGTCGGCGCGGATCTCGCGCACCGCCGCGACGGTGTCGGCGCCCACCGCGGCCTGGGTGGTGTCGCGCACCCGGCCCGGCAGCAGGTGCAGCTCGACCTGGGGGTTGCCGGTCAGCCGGGCGGCGATCGGCACCGAGTGGGTGTGGACGACGAGCGCGTGGTCGCGGGGGAGCAGGCTGACCAGCCGCGAGGTGGTCGAGCCGGCGTCCATCAGCACCGTCGAGCCGGGGGCCGGCAGGAGGTCGAGGGCGGCGCGGGCGATCCGCTCCTTCTGGGTGGTGTTGGCGGCGTCGCGCTCGACCAGACCGGACTCGATGACGGCCAGGGTGCTGGCCGGCACCGCGCCGCCGTGCACGCGCCGGACCAGCCCGATCCGCTCCAGCGTGGACAGGTCGCGGCGTACAGTCTCGGTGGTGACGTCGTAGCGCTCGGCCAGCTCGTTGACCGACAGCCGGCCCCGCTCGGCGACCAGCTGGGCCATGGCCTGCTGCCGCTCCTCGGCGTACATCGTCACCCGACGTCTCCCATCTTCGTATCTGTGGTTTTACGCCCGAATGTGTTGACTGTCAAGGACCGCCGCCCCTTTACTGTGAGCATGGTCACCGTAGCCACCACGCTCCGCGGCACCCCCGTCGTCCCCGGTCTGGCGCACGCGCCGGCGCTGGTGGCCCGCGCAGGTGTCGACTCCGACGCCGTTGCCCGCTTCGGCACCGGCGACTTCGCCGATGGCGACGCCGCCCTGGCCGCCTACGACGCCGCGGTCGACCAGGTCGCCGGCGGCTTCGAGGCCAAGGCCGGCGTGGCCCACGGGGCCGCGGCCGAGGTGCTGACGGCGAGCGCCGGCCTGGCCCGCGACAAGGGGCTGAGGGGAGCGGTGGCGAAGGCGGTGCGCAGCGACGGTGACCTGCTCGCGGCCGTGCACGCCGCGGTGGACCAGTTCGTCTCGATCTTCACCGGCATGGGCGGGCTGATGGCCGAGCGGGCCACCGACCTGCGCGACATCGAGCGCCGGCTGGTCGCCCGCATCGTCGGGGTGCCCGAGCCCGGCGCGCCGGCACCGGTGGCGCCGTCGGTGCTGGTCGCCGAGGACCTGGCGCCCGCCGACACCGCCGGGCTCGACCCGGCGCTGGTGGTGGCCCTGGTCACCGAGAAGGGCGGGCCGACCAGTCACACCGCGATCATCGCCCGCCAGCTCGCGATCCCGTGCGTGGTGGGCACCGCCGGCGTCCTCGACGTGGGCGACGGGACCCCGCTGCTGGTCGACGGCGTCGCCGGCACCGTCGAGCTCGACCCCGACCCCGAGCGCGCCGAGGCGGCGGTCGCCGCCGACCGCGCCGCCCGCGAGGCGCAGGCCTCGTGGACCGGCACCGGCGCCACCGCCGACGGCACCTCGGTGAAGCTGCTGGCCAACGTCGCCGACGGGCCGTCCGCGGCCTCGTCGGCCGACGCCCCGGTGGAGGGGGTGGGACTGTTCCGCACCGAGCTGTGCTTCCTCAACCGCACCGAGGAACCCGGCGTGGACGAGCAGGCGGCGATCTACGCCGACGTGCTGCGTCCCTTCGCCGGTCGCTACGTCGTCGTGCGCACCCTCGACGCCGGCTCCGACAAGCCGATCACCTTCGCGACCCACGAGGGCGAGGAGAACCCCGCGCTCGGCGTCCGTGGACTGCGCCTCTCCTTCGACAACCCCGGGCTGCTCGAGCGCCAGCTCGACGCGGTGGCCGCGGCCGCCGCCGAGACCGGCACCGAGACCTGGGTGATGGCGCCGATGGTCGCCACGGTGGCGGAGGCGGCGTCGTTCGCCGAGGCGGTGCGGGAGCGCGGGCTCAAGGCGGGGGTGATGGTGGAGGTGCCGTCGTCGGCGCTGCTGGCCGAGCGGGTGCTGGAGGTCGTCGACTTCCTCTCGATCGGTACCAACGACCTGACCCAGTACACGATGGCCGCCGACCGGATGGCCACCGACCTCGCCCACCTCACCGACCCGTGGCAGCCGGCGGTGCTCCACCTGGTCGCGATGACCGCTCGCGCGGGGCGGGCGGCCGGCAAGCCGGTCGGGGTGTGCGGCGAGGCCGCCGCCGACCCGCTGCTCGCCTGCGTGCTGGTGGGGCTGGGGATCGGGTCGCTGTCGATGGCCGCGGCCGCCGTGCGCGCGGTCGGCGCCCAGCTCGGCACCGTCACCGACGAGGCGTGCCGGGCCGCCGCCGACGCCGCTCTGGCCGCCTCCGACCCGATGGCCGCCCGCGACGCCGTCCGGGTCGCGCTGGCCGGCTGAGAGCGCTTGTAACGCCCGTTTATCCCGGCTGGCGCGCCCTTGTGGCGACGCACCAGTCCTGATAACTGCGCGTTACAAGCGTGCGCGCCGCTCCCGGGGCACCGCTCCTGGGGCACCGCTCCCGGGGCAGGGGCGCGGCGGGGAGGATCAGACCCGGAGCCAGGTGAGCACGGCGCGGACCCGGCGATGGTCGTCGTCGGCGAGGCCGAGGTCGAGCTTGGCGAAGATGCTGTTGATGTGCTTGGCGACCGCCTTCTCGGTGACCACCAGGCGCGCGGCGATGGCGGCGTTGGAGCGGCCCTCGGCCATCAGCGCCAGCACCTCGCGCTCGCGGGGGGTGAGCCGGTCGAGCGGCTCCTCACGGCGGCTGGCCATGATCGAGGCGACCACCTCGGGGTCGAGCACGGTGCCGCCGGCGGCCACCCGGCGCACGCCGTCGACGAACTCGGCGACGTCGGAGACCCGGTCCTTGAGCAGGTAGCCCACGGCCCCCTCGCCACTGGCCAGCAGCTCGCGGGCGTAGAGGTGCTCGACGTACTGCGAGATCACCATCACCGGGAAGCCGGGTCGGGCCCGGCGCACCTCGATCGCGGCGCGCAGGCCCTCGTCGGTCTGACCCGGGGGCAGGCGTACGTCGAGCACGGCCGCCTCGGCCGCCGGGTCGGCCAGGGCCGTGGCCAGCGACGCCTCGTCGTCGGCGGCGTGCAGGACCGTGAAGCCGTTGGCCTCGAGGAGCTGGGTCATTCCGGCGCGGAGGAGGGCGTGGTCCTCGGCGAGGACAACTCGCACGGCACCTCCAGCGTGACCACGGTCGGCCCGCCTGCCGGGCTCGACACCGACATCCTGCCGTCGAACGCGGCGAGCCGGCGACGGACCCCCAGCATGCCGCTCCCGGCCGCGGGATCGGCACCGCCGCGCCCGTCGTCGCCGACCCGGGCGTGCAGGCGGCCGTCGTCCCAGCCGAGCTCGATCCACGCCTCGGTGGCGGCGGCGTGCTTGCCGACGTTGGCCAGGCACTCCGCGACGGCGAAGTAGAGCGCCGACTCGACCGGCGCCGGCGGTCGGCCGGGCAGCGCCGCGTTGACCCGCACCGGCAGCGCCATGTCGAGGGCCAGCGCCTGCACGGCGCCCACCAGGCCGCGGTCCGCCAGCACCGGCGGGTGGATGCCGCGGACCACCGAGCGCAGGTCGCCGATCGCCGCCGACGTCGTCTCGCGGGCGTCGTTGACGAGCCGCCGGGCCCGCTCCGGGTCGTCGTCGAACGCCTGGTCGGCCAGGCCGAGGCTCATCGACAGCGCCACCAGGCGGGCCTGGGCGCCGTCGTGGAGGTCGCGCTCGAGGCGCCGCAGCTCGGCCGCGGAGTGGTCGACGACGTCGGCGCGGCTCTCGGTGAGCGCCTGGACCCGCTGCTCGAGGTGCTCGGTGCGCGAGCGGCCCAGGAACCACAGGTCGACCAGCGATCGCCACCGCAGCTGCCACCGCAGCCCCCACCACCACAGCGGCCAGGTCACCACGCCCAGCGCCTGCACCAGGCACAGCAACGACCACACCAGCCCGAGGGTGAACGCCCACACCGACCAGGCCAGGTCGCGCCAGGTCATCGGGTCGCGCATCACCACCCACAGCGCCCCCATCGGGTTGCCGGCCGGCAGCGGCAGGTAGGGCCGCGGCTCGGGCAGGCCGAGCACCCGGGCGGCCATCCGCCGGTGCTCGGTGGCGATCGCGCGCACGCCCGGCACCGCCACCGCCAGCAGCAGCGCGCCGACCCACACCACCAGCAGCACGGCGCCGAGGACCCACAGCACCCACAGCACCAGCAGCCCGAGCGCGAGGACGAACTGCCACGCGGCGTAGGCGGTCAGCGTCCACCGCCCGGGGCGCGCCGGGGCGGCGCCGGGGACGTCGGGAGCGCTCATGGCCCCATCCTCGCCGAGGAACCCGACGCCAGGCAGTGGTGCTGGCACCACCGCGGGTGTGGTCCGTGCGCCCCTGACCTGCAGCGCCGCGCTCGGTTGGCTGGGAGCACCCCCGGGCGCCTGGGCCCGGGCCGAGACGAGGAGACGACCATGACGGTCACCAACCCGCTCACCGCGGTGCCGCTGCGCGCTGCCCGGTGGAGCGCCCTGCACCCCTGGCGCGCGATCCTGGCCTGGCTGGGCCTGGTGCTCGTCGCGCTGGGCCTGGCGATGGTCGTGCCGACCGTCGAGACCACCGACGCCGACTACCGGCTCGGGGAGTCGGGCCGCGCCGACCAGCTGGTGGCCGAGGCCGGCCTCGACCGGCCCGACACCGAGCACGTGCTGGTCACCGACGCGGACGGCGACCTCGACCAGGCCGAGGCGACGGCGGCGGCCGAGCAGGTCCGCGCGGGGGTCGCCTCGCTGCCCGGCGTCGACGACGTCGCCGACCCGCAGTGGAGCCCCGACCGCAGCGCCCTGCTGGTGGCCGTGCAGCTGGCCCGCGACGACGTCGACGTCGCGCCGATCCAGGCTGTCACCCGGCAGGTGGCCGAGGACCACCCGGGGCTGCAGGTACGGCAGACCGGCGACGTCTCCCTCGACGAGGGCATCGACCAGCAGGTCGGCGACGACCTCAAGGCAGCCGAGGGGATCAGCCTGCCGATCACCCTGGTGCTGATGCTCGTCGCGTTCGGCGCCCTGGTGGCCGCCGGCCTGCCGGTGCTGCTCGCCGCGAGCAGCGTCGCGGCGACGATCGGGGTGATGGCGCCGCTCTCGCACCTGGTGCCGGCGGAGTCGACCGTCACCAGCATGATCGTGCTCATCGGCATGGCCGTCGGCGTCGACTACTCACTGTTCTACCTCAAGCGCGAGCGCGAGGAGCGCGCCGCCGGACGCACCACCCTCGACGCCGTCGAGATCGCCGCGCGGACCTCGGGCCACTCGATCCTGGTCTCCGGTGGCGCGGTGATCGCCTCGATGACCGGGCTGTTCGTGGTGGGCGGCGCGACGTTCAACTCGCTGGCGGTCGGGTCGATCCTCGTGGTCGGCGTCGCGGTGCTGGGCTCGATCACCGTGCTGCCCGCGCTGCTGGTCAAGCTCGGACGCCGGGTCGACCGACCGCGGGTGCCGCTGCTCTGGCGGCTCAACGCGCGCATCGGCCGCGGGGGCCTGAGCCGGCGGATCCTGGGCCCGGTCGTGCGCCGCCCCGGCGTCGCGCTGCTGGTCTCGGGCGTCGTCGTGGGTGCGCTCGCGGCCCCTGCCCTGGGCCTGCGGATCCACGCGGCCAATCTCGACACGCTGCCGGACAGCATCCCCGAGGTGGTGACCATGCGCGATCTCACCGCGGCGTTCCCGGTGGAGGGGGCCAGCGCGACGGTCGTCGTGCACGCCGACGCCGCCGACCGCGAGCGCGTCGTCGCCGGGCTCGAGCGGCTCCGCACCGAGGCGGGCGCCACCGGGGACTTCGTCGAGGAGGGCGAGGCGCCCGAGTCGTCGGCCGACGGCCGCACCACCGTGCTGCGCATCGGCATGCCCTTCGACGAGTCCGACGAGCGGGTCGACGAGGCGCTGCGCGACCTGAGGTCCGACCTGGTGCCCGCGGCCCTCGGCGGCCTCGGCGCCGAGGCCGTGGTCGGGGGCGGGGCGGCCGAGAGCCTCGACACCGCCGACCACCAGTCGAACCGGCTGCCGCTGGTCATCGGCTTCGTGCTGCTGCTCACCTTCCTGATGATGCTGGCGACCTTCCGCAGCGTCGTGGTGGCCGCGCTCTCGACCGCGCTCAACCTCGCCTCGGTGGGCGTCTCGTTCGGGTTCCTCGCGCTGGTCTTCCAGCACGGCTGGGGCGCCGACCTGCTCGACTTCACCACTCCCGGCTTCGTCATCGACTGGATCCCGCTGTTCGTGCTCGTCGTGCTGGTCGGGCTGTCGATGGACTACCACGTGTTCGTGGTGAGCCGGATCCGCGAGCACGTCGAGGCCGGCCTGCCCACCCACGTGGCGGTGCGGCGCGGGGTCGCCGACACCGCCGGCGTGGTCACCAGCGCGGCCGCGGTGATGGTCTCGGTGTTCGCGATCTTCGCGACGCTGTCGATGCTGGAGATGAAGATGATGGGCGTCGGGCTGGCCGCGGCGATCCTGCTCGACGCGACCCTGGTCCGGCTGGTGATGCTCCCGGCGGCGTTGGTGCTGCTGGGCGAGCGGGCCTGGTGGCCCAGCCGGCCGCGTCGGGCACGGCGCCCGGCCGGCGACCAGGCGGGGGAGCCGGCGTACGCCTGACCCCGCGGATCAGGCGGGCCGCTCGGGCGGGCTGCTCAGGCGGGCGACGCCGCCCTCACGGTCACCGGGAGGCCGTTGAGGGCGGCGTTGCCGCTCACGTCGAGCCGGTCGGGGTCGGTGAGGTCGTTGACCGACGCCCCGACCACCGCCGTGGCGATGCCGAGCCGGGTGCCGGGCACCTGGTGGCCGTAGCCGTGGGGGAGCGAGACCACGCCCGGCATCATGTCGTCGACCGCGGCCACCTCGGTCTCGACCGTGCCGACCCGCGAGGTCACGACCACCCGGGCGCCGTCGGCCAGGCCGCGGGCGGCCAGGTCGTCGGGGTGCATCAGCAGGTGGTGGCGGGGCCGCCCGCGGGTGAGCCGGGTGGTGTTGTGCAGCCAGGAGTTGCAGTCGCGCTGGTGACGGCGGCCGACCAGCAGCAGCTGGCCGTCGCCGGGCGCCGCGGGCGCCTCGGTGAACGTCGCCCGCACCCGCTCGAGGTCGTCGGTGACGAGCGCCGGCGCCAGGTCGATCCGCCCGTCGTCGGTCTGCAGCCGGCCGGGCAGGGTCGGGCGCAGCGGACCGAGGTCGACCCCCTCGGGGTGCGCCTCCAGCTCGGCCAGGCTGGTGCGGCCGGTGGCGTCGAGCAGGTCCGAGACGGCCTGGCGCGGGGGATAGGTGAGCAGGTCGCGGCGGGGCTCGACCCCGAACCGCTCCTGCAGCCGCACCGCGAGCTCGGCGTAGACCTGCCAGTCGTGGCGCGCGTCCTCCGCGGCGGCCAGCACGGCGGGGGTCCAGCGTGCGGTGTTGCGCACCGCCAGCGCGTGGAAGACCAGGTCGTAGTGGTCGCGCTCGAGGGCGGTGGTGGTGGGCAGCACGACGTCGGCGTGCCGGGTGGTCTCGTTGAGGTAGATGTCGATCGCAGCCATGAACTCCAGGCCCTCGAGCGCCTCGCCGAGCGCCCGGCCGTCCGGCGTGGAGAGCACCGGGTTGCCGGCGACGGTCAGCAGGGCCCGCACCTGGCCCTCGCCGGGGGTCTCGATCTCCTCGCGCAGCGCCGCGACCGGCAGCTCGCCGGCGAACTCGGGCAGTCCCCGCACCCGGCTGTGCCAGGCCCCGAAGTGCCCGGGCCCGACCGCGCGCAGCCCCACCGTGTCGGCGGCCGGCTCGGTGAGCAGGGTGCCGCCCTCGCGGTCGAGGTTGCCGGTGAGCACGTTGAGCAGCTGCACCGCCCACTGGCACAGGGTGCCGAAGCCCTGGGTCGACAGGCCCATCCGCCCGTAGACCGCAGCCCCGTCGGCCGCGGCGAGCTCGCGGGTGAGCCGGCGCACGACGTCGGCCGGCACGCCGCTGTGCCGGGCCGCGAGCTCGGGGGTGTACGGCGCGACCAGCTCCGCGACCCGCTCCACCCCGTCGACGTACGACGGCGGCGTAGCCAGGCCCTCGGCGACCAGCACGTGCAGCATCGCGAGCAGCACCAGCACGTCGCTGCCGGGCCGCACGAAGTGGTGCTCGTCGGCCACCTTGGCGGTCTCGGTGCGGCGCGGGTCGAGCACGACCATCCGCCCGCCGCGCTCCCTCAGCGCCCGCAGCCGGGCCGGGAAGTCGGGCACGGTCATCAGCGAGCCGTTGGAGGCCATCGGGTTGGCGCCGAGCACCAGGAACCAGGAGGTGCGGTCGATGTCGGGGATCGGCAGCAGCAGCTGGTGGCCGTAGAGCTGCCAGGCCACGAGCTGGTGGGGCATCTGGTCGACCGAGGTCGCGCTGAACTTGTTGCGGGTTCGCAGGGTCCGCACCAGCGTCGTGCCGTGGGTCGCGAAGCCCACCGAGTGGACGTTGGGGTTGCCGAGGTAGACCGCCACGGCGTCGCGACCCCCGCGCTCGACGGCGCCCGCCAACCCCTCGGCCACGAGGTCGAGGGCCTCGTCCCAGCCGATCTCCTGCCAGGTCGCGGCCGCGCCGCGCCCCACCCGGCGCACCGGGCGGCGCAGACGGTCGGGGTCGGCGTGCACGTCGGCCAGGGCGACGCCCTTGGGGCAGATGTGCCCGCGGGAGAGCGGGTCGTCGGGGTTGCCGCGGATCCCGGTGACCACGCCACCGTCGACGGTGACCTGCAGCCCGCAGATCGCCTCGCACAGGTTGCAGACGCCGAGCCGGCTCTCGCTCATGGCCGCATCGTGCCAGCCGCTGCGACCGGGCCGCCATGGTCGCGCCGCACAGATCGGTGCCGGTCCCAGCGGAGTCCCGGCGTCTTCAAAGTCAGGTTAGTCAATCATGTTAAAGTATTGAAATGATCTCGCACCTCGGACCGGGGATCTCCCGCAGACGCGTCCTGACCACTGCCGCCGCCGGAGGTGCGGTGGCGAGCCTCGGCCTCCCGCCGCCGCGCGCCCTCGCCGGCGCCCCCGCGATCCTCAAGGCGCTGCCGCCCGACCTGTTCGTCGACTTCGGCACCAACGCGGAGATGCGGTGGGACGCGGTCGACCCGCGGCGCTACCTCACCCCGGCGTCCCGGTTGTTCGTGCGCAACCACACCGCCACGCCCGTGCTCGACCGCGACCGCTACGAGCTGCGGATCTTCGGCGACGGCCTGGCCGGCGGTCGCTCGGCCGCGGAGCCGCTGCGCTTCTCGCTGCGCGACCTCAAGCGGCTCCCGACGACCCGGCTGACCGCCGTCCACGAGTGCACCGGCAACGGGCGCAGCTTCTTCGCGACCCAGCAGGGCCGCGCGGCGTCCGGCACCGCGTGGCGGCTGGGCTCGGTCGGCACCGTGGAGTGGGAGGGGGTGCGGCTGCGCACCCTGCTGCGCCGGATCGGCCTGCGCCGCGACGCCGTCTCGGTGCAGGCGACCGGCTTGGACGCGCCGTACGTCGCCGGCGGCGTCGACCACGGCCGGGTGCGGCGCCCGTTCCCCGTCACCAAGGCGCTCGACGACGCGCTGCTCGCCTGGGGCGCGAACGGCGCGCCGCTGCTGCCCGACCACGGCTTCCCGCTGCGGCTGGTGCTGCCCGGGTGGGTCGGCATCGCCTCGATCAAGTGGCTGGGCTCGCTGGAGGTCTCCCGCAGCGAGCTGACCTCGCCGTGGAACACCACGTGGTACCGGCTCACCGGCGGCGACCACCCGCCCGGCTCGCCGCCGCTGACGGTCAACCCGGTGCGGTCGGCGTGGGAGCTGCCGTGGGAGGCGCCGCTGCGGGCCGGTCGCCCGGTGACGCTCACCGGTCGCTCGTGGAGCGGGGCGGCCCCGATCCGCGCGGTCGAGGTGAGCCTCGACGGCGGGGCGAGCTGGCGCGCCGCCGAGCTGGGGGAGCGCGAGGGTCTGGGCTGGACGACGTGGTCGGTGCGCTGGCACCGGCCCCGGCCCGGCCGCCACGAGCTGCTCGCGCGGGCCACCGACCGGCACGGGCGCACCCAGCCCGACGTCGCGGCCTACAACGACAACGGCTACTTCTTCGACGCCGTGGTGCGGCATCCTGTCGTGGTGGCCTGACCGGGGCCCGACGGGCCGATCACGGCGCGTGCCGCCGGTTTGGGCCGCGGCGCGCCGGAGCGATACGCTCTTCCGGTTGCCCTGACCCGTGGAGGCGGGGCGACGACACAGCTGAGAACCCTGCCGTGCAACGGCCGCGGATCCAGAGTGCCCGGGAGAACAGGCCCCGGCGCGCCGCGCAGCGAACCGAGAGAGGAGCCCGCATGTCGATCGGAACCGACGCGGAGACCAAGAAGAGGATCATCGCCGAGTACGCCACGACCGAGGGCGACACCGGTTCGCCGGAGGTGCAGATCGCGCTGCTGAGCCACCGCATCCAGCACCTCACCGAGCACCTCAAGCAGCACAAGCACGACCACCACAGCCGTCGTGGTCTGCTGCTGCTCGTCGGCCAGCGCCGTCGGCTGCTCAACTACCTGAACAAGACGGAGATCGAGCGCTACCGCTCGATCGTCGAGCGTCTCGGCCTGCGCCGCTGACCGACGGTCCGTCGGACGGAGCGATCGTCCCTCGTGGGCGGTCGCTCCGCGCCATTTGCGGGTCCGTGACGCTAGGGTCGGACCCGTAGCACCACCCGAACGAACACCCGAAGAACCCACCGCACGACCACACCGCACCACCACAACTGCACAACACCACACCAGGAGCGACCCGCACGTTCTGGCCCGGTCCTCGGTAGTGGCCCTCAGGCACGGCTCCGGCCGGGCGACCTGCGGGCCTCGATCGAAGACCGGCCCCCTCGCCAGCACCACGACCGGCGAGGCGACCACCCGGCGGGACCCCTCGAGAGAGACCTCCCGCCTCGACGCGGGACGCCGCGGATCGCTCCGCGACACGCAAAGGTTCAACCCTTGACTGACACCTACTCGGAGCCTGTGATCTCCGCGGTCGAGACCGTGCTCGACAACGGCAAGTTCGGCCAGCGCACGGTCAAGTTCGAGACCGGTCTCCTGGCCCGCCAGGCCGCCGGCGCGGTCACCGCCTACCTCGACGACGAGACCATGCTGCTCTCGGCCACCACGGCCGGCAAGCAGCCCAAGGACCACTTCGACTTCTTCCCCCTCACGATCGACGTCGAGGAGCGGATGTACGCCGTGGGCCAGATCCCCGGCTCGTTCTTCCGCAGCGAGGGCCGGCCCGGCGAGGACGCGATCCTCACCTGCCGCCTGATCGACCGGCCGCTGCGCCCGACGTTCAAGAAGGGCCTGCGCAACGAGGTCCAGGTCGTCATCACCGTGATGGCGCTCGACCCCGACCAGCCCTACGACGTGCTCGCGATCAACGCCGCGTCGATGTCGACCCAGCTCTCCGGCCTGCCGTTCTCCGGCCCGGTCGGCGGCGTCCGCGTCGCCCTCATCGAGGGCCAGTGGGTCGCCTTCCCCAGCCACAGCCAGCTCGAGAGCGCCGTGTTCGACATGGTCGTCGCGGGCCGGGTCACCGAGACCGGTGACGTCGCGATCATGATGGTCGAGGCCGAGGCGCCCGAGAACACCTACGAGCTCGTCAGCGGTGGCGCGACCGCACCGTCGGAAGAGATCGTGGCCGGTGGCCTCGACGCCGCCAAGCCGTTCATCAAGCAGCTCTGCGACGCGCAGGCCGAGCTGGCCAAGCAGGCCGCCAAGCCCGTCCAGGAGTTCCCGGTCTTCCTCGACTACGACGACGACGTCTACGCCGCCGTCGAGGCCGCGGTCTCGACCCAGACCGCCGAGGCACTGGCCATCGTCGGCAAGCAGGAGCGCGACGAGCGCCTCGACGCCGTCAAGGCCTCGCTGCTCGACCAGATCGGAGCCCAGTTCGAGGGCCGCGAGAAGGAGATCGGCGCGGCGTTCAAGTCGGTCACCAAGGCGCTCATGCGCGACCGCGTGCTGCGCGACAAGGTGCGCATGGACGGTCGCGGCCTGGCCGACATCCGGCCGCTGCACGCCGAGGTCGGCGTGATCCCGCGGGTGCACGGCTCGGCGCTGTTCGAGCGCGGCGAGACCCAGATCCTGGGCGTCACCACGCTGAACATGCTCAAGCTCGAGCAGCAGCTCGACACGCTGAGCCCCGAGAAGCACCGCCGCTACATGCACAAGTACGTCTTCCCGCCGTTCTCCACCGGCGAGACCGGTCGGGTGGGCTCGCCCAAGCGCCGCGAGATCGGCCACGGCGCGCTGGCGCGCCGCGCGCTGCTGCCGGTGCTGCCCTCGCGCGAGGAGTTCCCCTACGCGATCCGGCAGCTGTCGGAGGCGATGGGCTCCAACGGCTCCACCTCGATGGGCTCGGTCTGCGCCTCGACGCTGTCGCTGCTCCAGGCCGGCGTGCCGCTCAAGGCCCCCGTGGCCGGCATCGCGATGGGCCTCATCTCCGGCGAGGTCGACGGCGAGACCCAGTACGTCGCGCTGACCGACATCCTCGGCGCCGAGGACGCGATGGGCGACATGGACTTCAAGGTCGCCGGCACCCGCGAGTTCGTGACCGCGCTCCAGCTCGACACCAAGCTCGACGGCATCCCGGCCGAGGTCCTCGCTGCGGCGCTGACCCAGGCCAAGGACGCCCGCCTGGCGATCCTCGACGTGATGAACGAGGCCATCGACGGCCCGGAGGAGATGTCGGTGCACGCGCCGCGCATCATCACCGTCCGGGTGCCGGTCGACAAGATCGGCGAGGTCATCGGCCCCAAGGGCAAGGTGATCAACCAGATCCAGGACGACACCGGCGCCTCGCTGTCGATCGAGGACGACGGCACCGTCTACATCGGTGCGACCAACGGCGAGGCGGCCGAGGCCGCGCGCGCCGCGGTCAACGCGATCGCCAACCCGACCATGCCCGAGGTCGGCGAGCGCTACCTCGGCACGGTCGTCAAGACGACCAACTTCGGTGCGTTCGTCTCGCTCATGCCGGGCAAGGACGGCCTGCTCCACATCAGCAAGCTGCGGGCCCTGGCCGGCGGCAAGCGGGTCGAGGCGGTCGAGGACGTCCTGTCGGTGGGCCAGAAGGTCCAGGTCCAGATCGGCGAGATCGACGATCGCGGCAAGCTGTCGCTGGTCCCCGTCGTCGAGGAGGACGACGCCGCCGGCGGCGACGCTGAGCCCGGCGACGTCGAGGCGTCCGAGGAGGACTGACCTCCACGTGAGCTCGTCTCCCACGACGACCGGCCGGCGGGCAACCGCCGGCCGGTCGTCGGCTTCCGGCACCAGTCAGCGGCCCGGCACCACCCGCACGCTCCAGTCCACCAGCGACGACGCCGGCCAGGTGACCTCGCTGGTCAAGCGCTCGGTGCTCCACGGCGGCCTCCGGGTCGTCACCGAGCAGCTCGCCGGTGCCCGCTCGGCCAGCATCGGTGTCTGGGTCGGCGTGGGCTCGCGCGACGAGTCCCCGACCCTCCACGGCTGCTCCCACTTCCTCGAGCACCTGCTGTTCAAGGGCACCGCCGAGCGCTCGGCGCTCGACATCTCGGTGGCGCTCGACGCGGTCGGGGGCGAGTTCAACGCCTTCACCGCCAAGGAGTACACCTGCTTCCACGCGCGGGTCCTCGACGAGGACCTGCCGCTGGCGGTCGACGTCCTCGGCGACATGGTCACCGGCTCGCTGCTCGCCGCCGAGGACGTCGAGGCCGAGCGCGACGTGATCCTCGACGAGATCGCGATGCACGACGACGACCCCGACGACGTGGTGCACAACCTCTTCGCCGAGCTGGCGTGGGGGAGCGACTCCCCGCTGGGTCGACCGATCGCCGGCACCGTCGGCTCGATCGAGGCGCTCACCCGGGCGCAGATCCAGCGCTTCTACCGGCGGCACTACCGCGCGGCCAACATGGTCGTCGCGGTCGCCGGCAACCTCGACCACGCCGACGTCGTGCGCCGGGTGCGCAGGGCGTTCGGCCGCCACGGCTTCCTCGACCCGGACGCGACGCCCGTCCCTCCGCGCTCGGCGGCCCGTCCGCGCCGGGTCCACCCCGGCGTCGTCGAGGCCACCCGGCCGTTCGAGCAGGTCAACGTGGTGCTCGGCCGCGAGGGGCTGGTACGCACCGACGACCGGCGGTTCGCACTCGGCGTCCTCAACACCGCCTTGGGCGGCGGCACCTCCAGCCGGCTCTTCCAGGAGGTGCGCGAGCGCCGCGGCCTGGCCTACTCGGTCTTCTCCTTCGCCAGCCACCACGCCGACTCCGGCCTGGTCGGGGTCTCCGTGGGTTGCCTGCCCACCAAGCTCGACGACGTGCTGGCGGTGGTGCGCACCGAGCTGTCCCGGGTCGCGGCCCACGGCATCACCGAGGAGGAGCTGGTGCGCGGCCAGGGCCAGCTGCGCGGCGGGCTGGTCCTGGGCCTGGAGGACTCGCTGTCGCGGATGTCGCGGATCGGCAAGGCCGAGCTCGTGCACGACGAGCTGCTCTCGGTCGACGAGGTGCTGGCCCGGATCGAGGCCGTCAACCTCGACGAGGTGCGCGACGTCGCCCGGCTGGTCTTCGACCGTCCCGAGCTGCTCGCGGTCGTCGGGCCGGCCTAGCCCTGAGCCGGGCTCAGCGCACCGCCGGGCTCAGCGCACCGCCAGCACCACCGCGGCGCAGCCCGCGGCCCACAGCACGCTGACGAAGGTGCCGATGATGAACCGCTCCGCGGCGCCGGAGTCGTTGGCCTTGAGCTCGGCGTAGCGGCCCAGGCCCTTGAGGGCCAGCGCGAGGGCGATGCCCTCGGGCAGGCCCGCGACCAGGCTGGCGAAGACCGCGACCCGCTCGAGGACGCCGATCCACGCACCGCCGCGCAGCACGCTGGCCGCGGCGTCGAGCCCGGTGCGACCGGACCCGGCCGCCGGTGCGGGCTCCGCGGCGTCGACGACGGAGAACACGGCGGTGGTGAGCGGCCCGCCGCCCGCCACCGCCGCGACGGCCGCGAGGAGCACGGCGAGCGCCTGCGGCCCGGGGTCGTCGGTGGCCGCGGCCGGCACGGTCGCCACGACCAGGCCCGCCGCCGCGACGGCGACGGCCGTGCCGAGCGGGACGGCGAGCGAGCCCGCGCGCCGTACGGCGTCCGACCAGGCCGTGACGCCCGCGACCGCGGCCCCGCCCAGCAGGGCCAGGACCACGACCAGGGCGGTGTCGCCGCTCATGCCGCGACCTCCCCGCCGACGAGCGCGGCTGCGAGGGCGGCCACCGTGGCGCGGGCGCGCCGCCCCTCCTGCACCGCCGCGGTGCGGGCGCGCTGGGTGACGGCCGAGGGGGTGACCCCGAGCCGCTCGGCGGCCTCCTCGTGGGTGAGGCCGTCGTCGAGCAGGTCGGCGACCTCCCAGCCGCCCCGGGTGCGGCGGCCGAGCAGTGCGGCCCACAGCCACAGCACGGTCTCGAGGTCGGTGGCGGCGTCTCCGGGCGCCAGGGCGCGCAGGTGCCAGGGGCTGGTCTTGGCCGCGGTGACGGCGTCGCGGGCCAGCAGGAAGGCCGGTCCGCGGCCGGCCCGGGTGCTGTCGGGCAGCGGCGGGTCGACCGGCCCGACGCCGATCCCGACGTTCCAGCCGCCGTCGCGCAGCAGCAGCTCGACGACGGCCGGCAGCTCGTCGGCGGCGAGCACCCCCTGCACCTCGTCGCCCGCCGTGCGCTCGAAGGCGCGCAGGTGGGGGAGCGGGGCCAGGTCGCGGAGCAGGGCGGGCACCAGGTCCGGCCCGGACCGGCTGGACCGCTGGTCGGCGGTCACGACGACGACACGCATCGGCACCTCCGTGGTGAGAGATTCCCTAACGTAGCCCAATCCTTAGGAAATGTCCTAAGGTTGGCGGGCCGGAGGAAATCTCCTTCCCCCGCGGGGGCGACGGCCCGATCAGCGCTTGCCGATGATGCCGATGACCGCGAGCTCCTTGTTCTCGACCACCGACACCCGGAAGCCGGCGCCCTGCAGCGCCGCGGAGGCGTTCTCGACGATGGTCTTCATCTGCTCGGGGAGCTTGACCTCGAAGAACAGGTGCACCGCCCCGCCGGGCAGCACCCGCTCGTGCAGGAGCGCCACCTCGTCGGCGCAGTCGCGCACCCAGAACAGGTTGACGTTGAAGGCGAACACCTTGTGCAGCCGCTTCACCGGCACCCGCAGCGTCGCCAGGTCGATCTGGCGGACGGTGAGGCGGCCGGCGGCGACGTACGCCGCGCAGCGCCGCTTGGTGCGGTCGACACCGGACTCGGAGCGGTCGATGGCGAACAGCTTGCCGGTCTCGAGCCGACTGCACATCAGCTCCGCCGCCGCGCCCGCGCCACACCCGATCTCGAGGAGGTGGTCGCCGGGCTGCGGGTCCATGAACTCCACCGCCCACCGGATCCGGGCCGGGATCGCCTGCACAGCCATGGGTCCAGCCTGCCAGAACCCGGGCCCGGACGGACGCACGGCCCGCGGCGTCCGGCCGGCCGATAGCGTGGTGCCGTGGCTGACGAGACGACGGGACCGCTCCGGGTCGGGGTGCTGGGCGCGCGCGGCAAGGTGGGGTCGGAGGTGTGCCGCGCGGTCGCCGCGGCCGACGACCTCGACCTGGTCGCGGAGGTCGACGTCGACGACGACGTGGAGGTGCTCGCGTCGTCGGGCGCCGAGGCGGTCGTCGACTTCACCCACCCCGACGTGGTGATGGACAACCTGCGCTACTGCGTCGAGAGCGGCATCCACGCCGTCGTCGGCACCACCGGCTTCGACGACGACCGCCTGGCGACGCTGCGCGGCTGGCTGGGCGAGGAACCCGCCACCGGCGTGCTGATCGCCCCCAACTTCTCGATCGGCGCGATCCTGATGATGCGCTGGGCCGCGGCCGCGGCGTCGTTCTACGAGTCGGTCGAGATCGTGGAGCTGCACCACCCGACCAAGGCCGACGCGCCGTCCGGCACCGCGCGCCGTACCGCCGAGCTGGTCGCCGCCGCCCGGCGCGCGGCGGGCAGCGCCCCGATGCCCGACGCGACCTCCACCGCGCTCGACGGCGCCCGGGGGGCGTCAGTCGACGGCGTGCCGGTGCACAGCATCCGCCTGCGCGGCCTGGTCGCCCACCAGGAGGTGCTGCTCGGCTCCCCGGGCGAGACCCTCACCATCCGCCACGACTCCCTCGACCGGTCGTCGTTCGCCCCCGGCGTGCTGGCCGGGCTCCGCGCGATCCGGTCGCACCCCGGCCTCACCGTAGGCCTCGAGCACGTCCTCGACCTCGGCTGAGCGCGCCGAGTCGTCGTTACTCAGCACGAGTAACGACGACTCGACAGGCTGGGGTAGGGCGAGTCGTCGTTACTCAGCACGAGTAACGACGACTCGACAGGCCGGGTCAGGGCTCGACGGTGACCTTGATCGCCTCGCCCTTGCGCACCAGGTCGAAGGCGTCGAGCACGCGGTCGAGCGGGATGTGGGCGGTGATCAGGTCCTTGACCGGCACCTGGCCCGAGGAGATGTACTCCAGGGCGCGCTTGTTGTGCTCGGGGGCCGAGCCGTTGGCGCCGTGGATGTGCAGCTGGCGGTAGTGGACGACGTTGGAGTCGCAGGTGATGGTCGGGTCGGTCTTGGGCAGGCCGCCGAAGAACGAGATCCGGCCGTTGCGGGCGGCCATCGCGATGGCCTGCTCCTGGGTCACGTTGGCGGCGGTGGCGGTGATGACGACGTCGGCGCCGCGCCCGCCGGTCAGCTCCATCACCCGCTCGACGACGTCGACCTCGGCGGCGTTGATCACCTCGTCCGGCCCGACCGCGGCGGCCGACATCGCCAGCCGCTCGGCGTTGACGTCGACGAGGTAGACCGGACCGACCCGGTGGACGCCGCGGGCGATCCGGATGTGCATGCAGCCGATCGGACCGGCGCCGAAGACGACCGCTGTGTCGCCCTCCTCGATGCCGAGCAGCTCCTGGGCGTTGATGGCGCACGCGAACGGCTCGGCGGCCGAGGCCTCGTCGTAGCCGACGTTGTCGGGGATCCGGTTGAGCCCGTCGACCTTGAGCACCTGCCGGGGCACAACCATGTACTCGGCGAACCCCCCGTCGTACTGGTAGCCCACCGAGGTCTGGTTCTGGCAGACCGCCATCCAGCCCTTGCGGCACTCGTGGCACTCACCGCACGGGACGGCCGCGATCACCTGGGCCCGGTCGCCCACCGCCCAGTCCGAGCCGTACGTCGCGTTGACGTCGGCGCCGACCTCGACGACCTCGCCGGCGATCTCGTGGCCGATGGTGCGCGGGGGAGTGAGGTTCTGGTGGCCGTTGTGGAAGATCTTCACGTCGGTGCCGCAGGTCGAGCAGTTGCGCACCCGCAGCTTGACCTCGTCGGGGCCGCACCCGGGCTCCGGCACCTCCTCGAGGCGGACGTCCTCGGGTGCGTAGAACCTCAGGGCCTTCATGGGGGTCTCCTCCGGGAGTGGGGGCGGTGGTCCGGGCGGCCGCGGGCGGTCCCTCCGAGGAGACCACACCGTGCCGCCACTCCCGACCGTAGTCGTGTTTCATGTTGTTGTCACTTTGGATGTGTTGGTTTCAGACCTCTTGACGCCCGATATCGGTCCGATATACACATGTTCAAAGATCTCCGTGACCCCGATCACAGGTGAGCACGGAACCCGAGAGGTCCAGGGGAAGGTTCGATGACCACCACGACAACAGCCACGGCGCCCACCACGGGCGGGATGCGGGTGCAGGTCCAGCGGTTCGGCACGTTCCTGTCGAACATGGTGCTGCCCAACATCGCCGCGTTCATCGCCTGGGGCCTGATCACCGCCCTGTTCATCGAGAAGGGCTGGATCACCCTCATCGGCGACAAGGTCTTCGGCTACGACGGCGGCTACGGCTTCGTCGAGGACCTCGGCGCCTGGGGGTCGGGGGCCGACGGCACCGGCATCGTCGGGCCGATGATCACCTACCTGCTGCCGATCCTGATCGGCTACACCGGCGGCCGGATGATGTACGACGACAACCTGCGCGGCGGCGTCGTGGGGGCGATCGCCACCATGGGCTCGGTGACCGGCGCGGACGTGCCGATGTTCCTGGGCGCGATGATCATGGGGCCGCTCGGCGGCTGGTCGATGAAGAAGCTCGACGCGCTGTGGGACGGCCGGATCAAGCCCGGCTTCGAGATGCTGGTCAACAACTTCTCCGCCGGCATCTGGGGGATGGTGCTGGCCATCTTCGGCTTCCTCATCGCCGGGCCCTTCGTCAAGGCGTTCTCCAACGTCGCCGAGGACGTCGTCGACTTCCTCGTGGGCAACGACCTGCTGCCGCTGACGTCGATCTTCGTGGAGCCCGCCAAGGTGCTCTTCCTCAACAACGCGATCAACCACGGCGTCTTCACCCCGCTCGGCACCTCGCAGGCGGTCGAGGACGGCAAGTCGGTGCTCTTCCTCATCGAGGCCAACCCCGGCCCGGGCCTCGGCCTGCTGCTGGCCTTCGCGATCTTCGGCAAGGGCCTGGCGCGGGCGTCGGCGCCCGGCGCCGCGGTCATCCAGTTCCTGGGCGGCATCCACGAGATCTACTTCCCCTACGTGCTGATGAAGCCCAAGCTGATCGTCGCGGTGATCCTCGGCGGCATGACCGGTGTCGGCGTCAACGTGCTCTTCGACTCGGGCCTCCGGGCCCCGGCCGCACCCGGCTCGATCATCGCGGTCTGGCTCCAGTCGCCGGCCGGCAGCCTGGTGGGGGTCACCCTCTCGGTCGTGCTGTCGGCCGCGGTGACCTTCCTGGTCGCGGGCTTCCTGCTGCGGCTCGACCGCGACTCCGAGGGCGACCTCGCCGGCGCGACGGCCGAGATGGAGGCGCGCAAGGGCAGGAAGTCGTCGGTCGCCTCCGCCCTCACCGGCGGCGGCACCGGCCCGATCCGCCAGATCGTGTTCGCCTGCGACGCCGGCATGGGCTCCAGCGCGATGGGCGCCTCGGTGCTGCGCAAGAAGATCCAGGCCGCCGGGCACGCCGACGTCACGGTCGTCAACAAGGCGATCTCGAACCTCGGCGACACCTACGACCTCGTGGTCACCCACCAGGACCTCACGGCGCGGGCCCAGCAGCGGACGCCGTCGGCGGTGCACGTGTCGGTGGAGAACTTCATGGGCAGCCCGCGCTACGACGAGATCGTGGCGCTGCTCGACGAGCGCAACGGCGGCGGCAACGGCGGTGGCTCCGGCGCGCCCGCGGCCGAGGAGGCCCCGGGGCTGTCCGCCGGCCTGCTCGGCGCCGAGTCGGTCGTGCTCGACGGCGGCGCCGACGACCGCGAGGCCGCGATCACCCGCGCCGGCGAGCTGCTGGTGGCGGCCGGGGCCGTCGAGCCGTCGTACGTCGAGGCCATGCACGCCCGCGAGCAGTCGGTCTCGACCTACATGGGCAACCTGCTGGCGATCCCCCACGGCACCAACGAGGCCAAGAGCGCGATCAGGCGCACCGGCATCTCGTTCGTGCGCTACCCCGGCGGCCTCGACTGGAACGGCAAGGAGGTCAAGTTCGTCGTCGGCATCGCCGGCGCCGGCACCGACCACCTCAAGCTGCTCCAGCGCATCGCCGAGGTCTTCCTCGACGCCGACCAGGTGGCCCGCCTCGAGGCCGCCGGGTCGGTGGACGAGGTGCTCGACGTGCTCGGCCAGGTGCAGCCGGCCTGAGCCACCCGCGCGGGGGACCCGCGGCCCCGGTCGGCGGCGCCGGCCGGGGCCGTCGGTCACCCGTCGGCGGGGTCAGAGCAACCGCAGCAGGGCCGCGGTGAGCGCGGCGCCCACCACCACGAGCAGGAACGGCGCCCGCAGCACCAGCAGCACCACGGCCGCGCCCAACCCGGCGGCCCGGGCGTCGAGGGCCAGGCGCTGGTCGTCGGCCGCCACCTGCACCGCCACCAGGGCGGCCAGCAGCGCCACCGGGATCAGGTCGGCCACCCGGCGCACCACCGGCCGGTCGAGCACCCGCTCCGGCACCGACAGGCCCGCGAGCTTGAGCAGGTAGCAACCCGCGCAGGCGACCGCGATCGCTAGCCAGGTCATGCCCGCCTCCCCGGTGGGCGCCCCAGCAGCCCGACCAGCAGCGCCACGCCGCCGGCCGCGAGCACCGGCACGCCGGCCGGGGTGAGCGGCACCAGGCCGAGCGCGACCGCCACCGCCAGCACCGCCACGACCCGGTGCCGGGGCTCGCGCAGCCGTGGCCACA
This sequence comes from Nocardioides sp. SYSU D00038, assembly GCF_016924665.1. Taxonomy (GTDB): domain Bacteria; phylum Actinomycetota; class Actinomycetes; order Propionibacteriales; family Nocardioidaceae; genus Nocardioides. Next base: position 101,340 of record NZ_JAFFJT010000031.1, on the reverse strand, counting down.
GCAGCGCGAGGAAGGCCCCGCCGACGGCGGCGTCGAGGCCGTAGGTGCGCGGGTCGCCGAGCGCCTCCCCGGCCACCGCGCCGGCCAGGGTGGTGAGGTTCCACAGCACGAAGATGGTGACCCCGGTGACCAGGAAGCCGGTTCGCGCCAGCGGCGTCGTCGCGCGGGTGACGCCCATCGCCGTGGACTCGTCGATCAGGAGGTGGGCCGCGCCCGCGCGCCGCCGGCCGCGCCAGGCCAGCAGCGGTGCCATCCGCAGGCCGTAGAGGGTGTTGCGGGTGCCGAGCAGGAGGGCCGTCGCGGCCGCCGACACCGGGGAGCCACCCCCGGCGAGCACGCCGACGAAGGCGAACTGCGAGGCGCCGGTGAACATCACGAGCGACAGCACGCAGGTCTGCCACACGTCCAGCCCCGAGGCGACGGACACGGCGCCGAACGAGACGCCGTAGAGCCCGGTGGCGACGCCGACGCCGAGGCTGTCGCGCACGACGCCCCGGCGGGCGGCCTCGAGGTCGTCGGCGCCGGCCGGGTCGGGGCTCACGTCAGGGCGGTGTGCAGGCGCACCTGCTTGACCGTGGTCGCGCCGGTGCCGTCGAGGTCGAGCTCGCGGTGGGCCTGGTCGGGGGCCCAGCCGGCGCCGGCCAGGAAGGCGCGCAACGCGTCGTCGCCGGCGTTGGCCCACAGCACCGCGCGGGTGAACCGGTCGGCCACCATCGTGTCGGCGGCGGCCTGCAGCAGCCGCGAGCCGTGGCCGCGGCCGCGCTCGTCGGGATCGACGGTCAGCTCGCGCAGCTCGGCGTCGGCCACGGGGTCGCAGTCGGGGTCGGCCGCGGGCCCGGTGATCGCGAAGCCCACGACCCGGTTGCGCTCGAGGGCCACCAGCACCCGGTTGCGGGCGTCGCCGGGCTTGGTCAGCGACTCCGCCCAGGCCCGGGCGGCGGCGGCGAGGGCGTCCGGTCCGGTGGGGAACGCCTCGGGCGGTACCACGCCGGCGTAGAGCCCCGGCCAGCTGCGCAGCTGGAGCTCGGCGATGGCGGCGGCGTCGTCGGCCCAGGCGACGCGCACCGACACGTCGGCGGTGGGGCTGCTCATGCCCCCATCCTCGCAGCCCCCGGCCCGAGGGTCGTCCCGTGGCCCCGCGTCCTAGGCTCGACCCCATGGAGATCCGCAACCTCGGCGCCAGCGGTCTGAAGATCAGCGCCATCTCGTACGGCAACTGGCTCACCCACGGCTCGCAGGTCGAGGAGGACGCCGCCCTGCGGTGCGTGCGCCAGGCCCTCGACGAGGGCATCACCACCTTCGACACCGCCGACGTCTACGCCAACACCGCGGCCGAGACGGTGCTCGGCAAGGCGCTGGCCGGCGAGCGGCGCGAGGGCCTGGAGATCTTCACCAAGGTCTACTGGCCCACCGGGCCCGGCAAGCACAACGACCACGGCTTGTCGCGCAAGCACATCCTGGAGTCGATCGACGCCTCCCTGCGCCGGCTCGGCACCGACCACGTCGACCTCTACCAGGCCCACCGCTACGACTACGAGACGCCGCTCGAGGAGACCATGGAGGCGTTCGCCGACGTCGTCCGCGCCGGCAAGGCCCACTACATCGGGGTCTCGGAGTGGCGGGCCGAGGAGATCCGGGCGGCGCACGCGCTGGCCCGCGAGCTGCGCATCCCGCTCGTGTCGAACCAGCCGCAGTACAACATGCTCTGGCGGGTCATCGAGGCCGAGGTGGTGCCCACCTGCGAGGAGCTCGGGCTGGGCCAGGTCGTGTGGTCGCCGATCGCGCAGGGCGTGCTCACCGGCAAGTACCAGCCGGGCCAGCCGCCGCCGGCGGGGTCACGGGCGACCGACGACAAGGGCGGCGCGGACATGATCTCGCGCTGGCTCCAGGACGACGTGCTGACCAAGGTGCAGCGGCTCCAGCCGCTCGCCGAGCAGGCCGGGCTCAGCCTGGCCCAGCTCGCGGTGGCCTGGACGCTGCAGAACCCGAACGTCTCCTCGGCGATCATCGGCGCCAGCCGCCCCGAGCAGGTGACCGAGAACGTTAAGGCGGCCGGGGTGCGGCTCGAGGCCGACCTGCTCACCTCGATCGACGAGGTGCTCGGCGACGTCGTGGAGCGCGACCCGGCCAGGACGCAGTCACCCGGGAAGCGCGACTTCTGACTCCTGGCGGGCCAGCGCCACGGCGCCGGCGGTCGAGAGCAGCAGGCCGGCCACCACGACCGGCCACCAGCCGCCGCGGACCCCGTCGCCCAGCAGGGCGACGCCGACCACCGACGGCACGAAGGTCTGGCCCACGATCATCGGCGCCGTGGCGGCCGCGACCGCGCCGCCGCGCATGCCGAGGGAGTAGACCCAGAACGCCACCAGGCTGAACGACGGCACCGCGAGGGCGGCTAGCACGACCACGGCCGACACCGGCGTCTCCACGCCCCGCACGGCGATCGCCGACCCGGCGTACCCCAGGCCGGCGAGGGTGCCGAGCAGCCCGCCGGGGGAGTCATGCAGCAGCAGCGCCGCGACCAGCAGGCCGAGCACCGCCGCCCACAGCAGGGCGGTGAACAGCGGGGTGGTCACCACCTCGCCGGGCGCACCCGCCCCGAGCGAGAGCAGCACCAGGCCGAGGGTGACGGTGCCGACCGCGGCCCAGTGCCGCGCGGCGAGCGCGGCGTCGACACGCCGCGCCGCCCACGCGGTGACCGGCAGCGACATCGCGACCGTCGCCTGGGCGAGGTAGAGCGGCAGCAGCCAGATCGCGACCGCGTGGAGCAGGAAGCCGAGCAGGTACGCCGCGACCACCGCCATCGTCCAGGCGTCGCGTACCGACAGGCTGACGAAGCCGACCAGGCTGTCGGGCCGGTCGGCGAAGCGTCGTACGGCGTGGGCCTGGGCGACCGCCGCGAGGCCGAACACGGTGGCCGAGAGCAGCCCCGCGACCAGGCCGAGCCAGCTCACCGCCGGCGTCCCGCCCGCGTCGTCATCGGTAGTGCTCGGGGAGCTCCTGGCCGATCTTGACCTGCGCCTTGGGCAGCCGCATGAACTTCATCTGCAGCGAGCGCATCGCGGCGTAGTAGAACGTGCCCTTGGTGGGCTCCTCGGGGAACCGGGCGGCCAGCTGCCGGCGCAGGCGGCGGCGCAGCATCACCAGGTCGAGCACCACGACCAGCAGGGTGCCGAACAGCACCGAGTTGCCGATCGCGGCGAGCCGGCTGCTGCCGGAGTAGCCGAGGATCATCGTGACGACCAGCAGCGGGATCATCAGCTCGATGAGCGAGAACCGGCTGTCGACGAAGTCGCGGATGAAGCGGCGCACCGGACCCTTGTCGCGCGGCGGCAGGTAGCGCTCGTCGCCGGTCTTCATGGCCTGGCGCATCTTCTGGCTCGACTCCGAGCGCGACGCCCGCTGGGCGGCCGCCATCTCCTTGCGGGTGCGGGGCGTCTTGGCCCGTTCGCGGGCGGCGGCCTCCGCCTCGCGACGGGTCGGCGTCGGCCGGCCCTTGCCGCCCGGCTTGACGGGGGCGGGGTCGGCGACGGGGGCCTCGGACTTGGCGCGACGGAACACGGTTGCCTCGGGGTCTGGGTGGGTCGGTGGAACGGCACGAGCCTACCGGCGCCGACTAGGGTGGGTGTCGACGGATCCGACGAAGGGACTCGACCCATGGGCCTCATGCAGCGACTCAGCCTGATCTTCCGGTCCAAGGCCAACCAGGCGCTCGACCGCGCCGAGGACCCGCGCCAGACCCTCGACTACAGCTACGAGCGTCAGCTCGAGCTGCTCTCCAAGGTGCGTCGAGGGGTCGCCGAGGTCGCGACCAGCCGCAAGCGCGTCGAGCTCCAGGTCCGCCAGCTCGAGGCTCAGGCGGAGAAGCTCCACGGGCAGGCCCAGCAGGCGCTGAAGGTGGAGCGCGAGGACCTCGCCCGCGAGGCGCTGACCCGCCGTTCCGGCCTGAGCCAGCAGATCGCCGACCTGCAGGCCCAGCACGCCCAGCTCCAGGGGGAGGAGGAGAAGCTCACGCTCGCCCAGCAGCGCCTGCAGGCCAAGGTCGAGGCGTTCCGCACCCGCAAGGAGACGATCAAGGCGACCTACACGGCCGCCGAGGCGCAGACCCGCGTCAACGAGGCGATGTCGGGGCTCGGCACCGAGATGAGCGACATCAACGCCGCGATGGCCCGGGCCGAGGACAAGACCGCCCAGATGCAGGCCCGGGCCGGCGCCATCGACGAGCTGATCGCCACCGGGGCCCTCGACACCCCCGGAGCTCTCAACGCCGGCGACGACATCGCCCGCGAGCTCGAGGCGATGAGCTCGCAGGCCGACGTGGAGGCCGAGCTCGCTGCGCTCAAGGGCGCCGGCACCAGCTACCGGCCCGAGGCGATCGAGGCCGCCGAGGAGGCCCCGGACGCCGCCGTCGACGCTGCGGGGGAGACCGGTGCCGAGCCCCGCCCCGAGGCGCCCGGTCGCGAGGGCTGAGGTCCAGCCGTCGGCGTCCGGGGGGACACGACGGCCGCGCCACCTACGATGCGGGGCGTGGACGAGGTGGGAGACGACGCGCGCCGGACCGCCGCGCTGGCGGCCTACGACGTGCTGCTCAAGCCGCCGCGGCGCGAGCTGGTCGCCGTCGTCGACCTGGCCGCCCGGATCTGCGGCGTGCCGATGGCGACCATCAACCTGATCACCGACACCGAGCAGCACCAGGCCGCGGCGGTCGGCTTCGACGCCTCGATCTGCAGCCGCGAGGACTCCATGTGCGCGGCGATCCTCGGCGAGGACGCCCCCGTCGTCGTGCCCGACGCGAGCCAGGACCCGCGGTTCCGCGACAACCCGTTCGTGACCGGCAGCCTCGGCGATGTGCGGTTCTACGCCGCCCACAAGCTGGTCACGCCCGACGGCGTCACGATCGGCACGCTGTGCGTCTTCGACGACCGGGTGCGCCACCTCGACGAGGACCAGCGGGTCGCGCTCGGCACGCTCGCCGAGCGGATCGTCGACATCCTCGAGCTGGAGCTGGTCGGTCGCGCCCTCCAGCGCACCCTCGCCGAGCTGGAGCTGAGCAACGAGCGGCTGACGTCGTTCGCCGGCCAGGTCAGCCACGACCTGAAGACGCCCCTGGCGAGCCTGTCGCTGTCGCTGGAGGTGATGCGCGACCAGCTCGAGGAGCACGGCTCGATCCGCGTGGAGGACGGTCTGCTCGACCGGGCCATCGACGGCTCCTCCCGGATGGCGCGGCTCATCGACCAGGTGCTCGACTACGCCCGCCTCGGCGGCTCGCTGAAGACGGAGGCCGTCGACCTCGGGGTCGTGGTCGGCCAGGTGCTGCAGGACCTCGACGGGGTGCTGGCGGGGGTCGAGGTCCGGGTCGGTCCGCTACCGGTGGTCGTCGGCGACCCGGTGCTGCTGCGCTCGGTGCTGCAGAACCTCCTCGACAACGCCGCCAAGTACCGCCACCCCGACCGCGCCCCCACGATCTCGGTCTCGTCGGCTCGCGTCGACGACTGCTGGCGGGTCGAGGTCGTCGACAACGGCCGGGGGGTGCCCGCGGAGGCGCGCGGCTCGATCTTCGACCCGCTCACCCGGGCGGACCGCTCCGTCGAGGGCTCCGGGATCGGGCTGTCGACGTGCCGGCGGATCCTGTCCGCGCACGGCGGCACGCTCGGCTGCGACCCCGTCCCCGGTGGCGGCTCGACGTTCTGGTTCGCCCTGCCCGCCTGACCCGACGCCGGTCGAACCGGCGTAGGGCGACCGGCCGGTTCAGTCCTTGTGGGACTTGCCGGGGAGATCGAGCATCCGCTGGAGGGCGACCAGGGCCCACTTCTCGGTCTCCGGGTCGACCTCGATCTGGTTGACGACCTGCCCGGCCGCCAGCGACTCCATCGCCCACACGAAGTGGGGGAGGTCGATCCGGTTCATCGTCGAGCAGTAGCAGACGGTCTTGTCGAGGAAGACGATGTTCTTGTCCGGGTGGGCGTGGGCGAGGCGCTGCACCAGGTTGAGCTCGGTGCCGATCGCCCAGCTCGAGCCCGCGGGGGCGGCCTCGATGGTCTTGATGATGAACTCCGTCGAGCCGACCAGGTCGGCCTTGAGCACCACCTCGTGACGGCACTCGGGGTGGACCAGGATGTTGACGTCGGGGATGGTCGCGCGCAGCTCGTCGACGACCTCGGGCGCGAACCGGCCGTGCACCGAGCAGTGACCCTTCCACAGGATCATCCTGGCGTCGCGCAGCTGCTCGACGGTGAGGCCGCCGTGGGGCCGGTGCGGGTCCCAGACCACGCAGTCGTCGAGGGAGAGGCCCAGCTGCAGCACCGCGGTGTTGCGGCCCAGGTGCTGGTCGGGGAGGAACAGCACCTTGGCGCCGCCCGCGACGTCCGGCTTCTGGGCGAACGCCCACTCCAGCGCCACCTCGGCGTTGCTGGAGGTGCAGACCGTGCCGCCGTTGCGACCGCAGAAGGCCTTGATGTCGGCGGAGGAGTTCATGTAGGTCACCGGCACCACCGCGTCGCCGATCCCGGCCGCGGCCAGCGCCTCCCAGGCGTCCTCGACCTGGCGCAGGCGGGCCATGTCGGCCATCGAGCAGCCGGCGCCGAGGTCGGGGAGGATCACCTTCTGGTCGGGACCGGTGAGGATGTCGGCCGACTCGGCCATGAAGTGCACGCCGCAGAAGACGATGAACTCCGCCTCCGGCCGGGCGGCGGCGTCGCGGGCCAGCTTGAAGGAGTCGCCGGTGACGTCGGCGAACCGGATGACCTCGTCGCGCTGGTAGTGGTGGCCGAGCACGAAGACCCGGTCGCCCAGGGCCTCCTTGGCCGCGATCGCCCGGGCCACCAGGTCGGGGTCGGACGGCGAGGGCAGGTCGCCGGGGCACTCCACCCCGCGCTCGCTGTTGAGGTCGGTGCCGCGCCCCAGCGGGAGCAGCGGGAGGTCGACGGTGGTCATGGGCGGATCCTATTCGTCGGCCCGGGCGGACGCCGGATCGGCGACCGTCCCCGGTCCCTCACTGGAGGGCACCATGGTGAACGTACGGCGCGGGTGGTTTCATCCCGCGCAGCGCCAGGTAGCCCTCGGTGTGCAGCGCCAGCCGGGCGCCCAGGCCCACGTCGAGGGCCCACTGGTTGGCGTCGGTCAGGTGCGGCTGGGTGACCACCCCGGAGGAGTCGGCCAGCGCGGCCCACAGCAGCCGGGCAGCGGTGCGCCGGTTGTCGGCGGCCAGCAGGAGCACGCTGCCCCCGTCGACGTAGGCGTAGCCCGAGCCGGTCGTGGTGTCCGAGACCAGCAGCCGGTGCTCGGCCAGCAGGTGCGCGTGGTCGGGTCCGTGCGCCGAGCCGCGGGTGCGCCGGTCGAGGGAGTCCATCAGCTCGCGGTCGGCCTCGGCGCCCTCGCGCACCTTCTCACCGGTGTCGACCGGGATCGCGGTGCGGTCGACGGTGCCGGTGAGGAACATCTGGGGGTGCAGCGAGAACCCCGCCAGTCGGTAGCGCCGCGCCGCCAGCGGGTCGGCGGAGCTCGACAGCATCGCCCGGGTGCAGCCCCGACCGTGGGCCAGGGCCGCCTCGAGCAGCGCGCGCCCGATGCCGCGGCCCTGGTGGCCGGGTCGCACGGCGTACGTCGCGAGGCACCAGGTCACCTCGCGCACCAGCGAGGTGGCCATCCCCACCAGCCCCTCGTCGCCCTCGACCACCCAGCAGCCGCCGGGATCGGTCTCCAGCAGGTGGTGGGTCCGGCGCACCCATCCCGAGGCGTGCCGCTCGCTGCGGATCACCGGGGGCGGCAGGTCCGCGCGCCGCTGGCGGACGTCGAGCTCGAGGAAGGCCTCGGCGCTGAGCCGCTCGGCCAGCGGCACGTCCTCGGCCCGCATCGGTCGCACCACCCAGCCCGTCCGTCCCGTCGCCCGTCCCGTCACCGGTCCCGTCACCCGGCCGACGCTAGGACATGCACGAGGATGGCCGCATGCGAGTTCTGGTCGCCCCCGACAAGTTCGCCGGCACCCTCACCGCCGTGGAGGCAGCCGACGCCATCGCCGAGGGCTGGCGCCGCCGGGCGCCCGGCGACGAGCTCGACCTCGCCCCGATGTCCGACGGCGGCCCGGGCTTCGTCGACGTGCTGCACGCGACGCTCGGCGGGGAGCTGCTGGGCGTCACCGTGGAGGGGCCGCACGGCGAGCGGGTGCCGGCGACGGTGCTGCTGGCCGGCGACACGGCGTACGTCGAGAGCGCCCAGGCCTGCGGCCTGCACCTGATCGAGGGCGGTGCCGAGCACGGGTCGACGATGGGCGTGGGGGAGCTGGTCGCGGCCGCGCTCGCCACCCCGGCCACCACGATCGTGGTCGGGCTGGGCGGCAGCGGCACCAACGACGGCGGCGGCGGGATGCTGTCGGTGCTCGGCGCGACCAGCGACGGGGTGATGGAGGTCGGCGGGGTGAACCTGCACACCGTCACCTCCGTCGACCTCGCGCCGGCCCGGGCCCGGGTGGCCGGGCGCCGGCTGGTCGCGGCCACCGACGTCGACATCCCGCTCACCGGGCTGTTCGGCGCCACCAAGACCTTCGGCCCGCAGAAGGGCATCGACGAGGACCTGCTGGTCGAGCTCGACGCGAAGCTCGAGCAGTACGCCGCCGCCGTCGACCGGAGGCTGGCGCTCGAGAAGGGTGCCGGGGCGGCGGGCGGGCTGGGCTTCGGCCTGCTCGCGCTCGGCGCCGAGCGGGTCTCGGGGATCGGGCTGGTCGCCGACGCGGTCGGGCTGGCCGAGCGGGCCCGGGCGGCCGACCTGGTGGTGACCGGCGAGGGCGCCTTCGACTTCTCCTCGCGCTCGGGCAAGGTGCCCTACGGCGTCGCGGAGGTCGCCGCCGAGGCGCTGCGCCCGTGCGTGGCCCTCGCCGGGGCGGTGCTGGTGGGGTCGCGGGAGATGCGGGCGCTGGGCGTGGAGTCGGCGTACTCGCTGGTCGACCTGGTGGGGGAGGAGATCGCGTTCGCCGACCCCGCGGGCTCGCTGGCCGACCTCGCCGAGCGGGTCGCGCGCACGTGGTCGCGGTGATCCGGCCGACACCGCGGGAATAGACCCCGGTGTGCGACCATTGCAACCAGTGACAGACCGTCCCTTCCCACTCACCAGCGTCCACCCGGGAGCCGACACATGACCGAGCAGGTCGAGACCACCACCGAGCGTCGCACCGACAGCATCAACCTCAGCCCCGTCGCTGCGGCCAAGGTCAAGAGCCTCCTCGAGCAGGAGGGCCGAGACGACCTCGCGCTGCGGATCTCCGTGCAGCCCGGCGGCTGCTCGGGCCTCCGCTACCAGCTGTTCTTCGACGAGCGCACGCTCGACGGCGACGTCGCCACCGACTTCGACGGCGTGTCCGTCGTCGTCGACCGGATGAGCGTCCCCTACCTCAACGGCGCGATGATCGACTTCGTCGACAGCATCGAGAAGCAGGGCTTCACCATCGACAACCCCAACGCGACCGGCTCCTGCGCCTGCGGCGACAGCTTCCACTGAGCCGATCCGCAGGCCCGCACGCCGGGCTCGAGCGAGCAACAGCCCCCGACGCCGAGGCGTCGGGGGCTGTTCGCGTCGGTGGGGGCCGCTCGGCGCTGGTCCGGGCGGCCGCGCTCAGTCCAGGTGCAGCGAGAGCGCGTTGGCGAGCCGGAGCGCGGCGTCGCTGATCTCGATCTCGCCCTTGGGCAGGTCGGTGGGCACCTCGTCGAAGTGGATGCTGGGCGCCGGCCGCACCGCTCGCCACGCGGTCCGCTCGAGCCGCAGGTTGGTCTCGGTGGCGCGGCAGTCGGCGAGCATGTCCGAGGTGCTGGAGAGGTCGTCGTAGGCGGTCATGCCTCGACGTTATGGGCTACTGATTGGTACTCCCAGCACTACTTCGCAGTAGTGTTCCTCTCCGTGTCCGACACCTCCCCCGGGTCCCTGCTGATCGCCGGCTCCATCGCCACCGACCACCTCATGAACTTCGCCGGGAGGTTCCGCGACTCGCTCGTCGTGGAGCAGCTCGACAAGATCTCCCTCTCTTTCCTCGTCGACGACCTCGAGATCCGCCGCGGCGGCGTCGCGGCGAACATGTGCTTCGGCCTCGGCCGCCTCGGCCTGCGGCCGGTGCTGGTGGGCTCGGCGGGAGAGGACTTCGCCGACTACCGCTCCTGGCTGGAGCGGCACGGCGTCGACTGCGGCCACGTGCGGATCTCGGAGAGCAAGCACACCGCCCGCTTCGTGTGCACCACCGACCCGACCGGCGCGCAGATCGCGTCGTTCTACCCCGGCGCGATGTCGGAGGCCAGGCTGATCGAGCTGGCGCCGATCGTCGAGAAGGTCGGCGAGCCGTTCTACGTGCTCATCGGCGCCGACGACCCCGACGGGATGCTGCGCCACACCGACGAGTGCCGCCAGCGCGGCTACCCGTTCATCGCCGACCCCAGCCAGCAGCTGGCGTTCAGCGAGGGCGAGCAGATCCGCGACCTCATCGACGGCGCCGCGATCCTGTTCTCCAACGAGTACGAGTCGCACATGATCGAGCAGAAGACCGGCTGGACCGCCGACGAGGTGCTGGCCCGGGTCGGCACCCAGGTGACCACCCTCGGTGCCGACGGCGTGCGGATCCGCAGCAAGGACGGCGTCGACCTGACCCTCCACGCCGCGACCGAGGTCACCGCCGTCGAGCCCACCGGGGTCGGCGACGCGTTCCGCTCGGGCTTCCTCGCCGGCCTGGCCTGGGGCCTGGGCCACGAGAACGCCGCCCAGGTCGGCTGCGTGCTCGCGGCGTACGTCGTGGAGACCGTCGGCACCCAGGAGTACTCCTTCACCGCCGAGCAGTTCCTGGCCCGGGTCGAGGCGTCCTACGGCGCCGAGGCGGCCGGCGCGGTGAAGCCGCACCTCTCCGTCGTCCGCTGACCACGGCGGGCCGGTCGGGTCTGCCAGGTCGGTCGGGGGATCAGGACAGCCGGGTCACCAGGTAGCGAGGCACGCCGTCCGCGGCGGCGTCCTCCCCGTCGTAGCGCTGCGAGCGCATCCGGCACCACGCCGGCACGTCGTGGCGCGCGGCGGGGTCGTCGGCCACGACCGCGAGGGTCTCGCCGACCGCGACGTCGCCGAGGTGGCGGGCCAGCTCGATGACCGGACGCGGGCACGGCAGGCCCCGGCAGTCGAGCTCGAGCGCCGGCGTCACAGCCCGGTCCCCGACCGCAGCTCGGCGACCACCTCGGGCACCGCGGCCACGAACGCCTCGACCTGCTCCTCGGTGACGTCGCGGGTCAGCGCGAGCCGGACGTTGCCGTGGGTCAGCGCGCCCATCGCGGCCAGCACGTGGCTGGGCTCGAGGGTCGAGGAGGTGCACGCCGACCCACTGGCCACCGCGAACCCGCGGCGGTTGAAGGCATCGACCACGGCCTCGCCGTCGACGTAGAGCACCGAGAAGGTGAGCAGGTGGGGGAGCCGGTCGACGGGGTCGCCCACGACGTCGACGTCCGGCACCCGGGCGACCGCGGCCCGCACCCGGTCGACGAGCGCGTGCTGGCGGGCGTTGACGGCGTCGCGCTCGGCGACCACGGCCTGGAGGGCGGCGGCCGCGGCGAGGGCGGCCGGCACGTTCTCGTAGCCGGCCACCCGGTCGTCGACCCGGTCGTCGGCCGGGAACGGGTTGCGCCACCGGGCGCCCTTGCGCACCAGCAGCACGCCGACGCCGGCCGGCCCGCCCCACTTGTGGGCCGACCCCGCCGCGACCGCCCAGCCCTCGGGCAGCGGGAGGCGGCCCATCGAGGCGCAGGCGTCGGTGAAGAGGGGCACGTCGTTCGGCAGTTCGAAGCGTCCGACATCCTGGATGGTGCCGACCTCGTGGTTGGCGGTCTGGAGGGCGACTGCGGCGACATCGGGGCCAATCGCGTGCTCGACGAGGTCGCCGTCGTAGACCCGACCGCTCCCGTCGACCTCGACGACATCTGCCTCGGCTCCCCACTCCACGGCTCGGAGGACCGCGGAGTGCTCGACCCTCGAGTGGACGACCACCCGACCGCGGCGGGAGCTGGCGACCAGCCCGAGGAGGCCGCGGTGCACCGCGTCGGTGCCGGACGAGGTGAACGAGACCTCGTCGCGGCGTACGCCCAGGGCCTCGGCCACCGCCTCGCGGGCGTTGTCGAGGATCAGCCGCGCCGAGCGGGCGGGGGAGTGCAGGCGCCGGGGGTCGGCCCAGCCCCGGTCGAGCGCGGCCAGCAGCGCCTCGCGGGCGGCCGGGTGGAGCGGCTCGGAGGAGGCGGCGTCGAGGTACGTCGTCGGGGCCGCCGCGGCATTCGTCACACCGTGCAATCTAGGCCCCCCTCCGCCAACATCGGGACCCGATTCGGATAGTGTGCGGAGTACCCGTGATCGCTCGAGAGGAAGGCTCTTCGGTGAGTCTGCAGCTCCCCCGGCGCGCGGCAGGGAAACGCGGCATCCCGAGGACCGCCGCCCTTGTCGTGCTCGGACTCAGCACCCTGTTCCTGGCCGGATGCTCGGACGAGACCGCGGCCGGTCGGCTCGCGATGCCGGACCCCGCCTCCGAGCAGGGCGAGCACATCCTCAACCTGTGGCAGGGCGCGTGGATCGCCGCCCTCATCACCGGGGGGCTCGTCTGGGGGCTGATCTTCTACGCCACCTGGCGCTTCCGCCGACGCAGCGCCGACGACCCGATCCCGGTGCAGACGCGCTACAACCTGCCGCTGGAGATCTTCTACACCATCGCGCCGGTCATCATGGTGATCGTGTTCTTCAACCACACGGTGAAGACCCAGAACCTGGTGCTGGAGGAGTCCGAGCGGCCCGACCACACCGTCTACGTCGTGGGCCAGAAGTGGTCCTGGACGTTCAACTACGTCGAGGAGCCGGCCGGCGACGGCAAGGTGCTCTTCGAGGCCGGCACCGGTTCCTACATCCCCAAGCTGGTGCTGCCCGTCGGCGAGACCACCCGCTTCGAGCTCCGCTCGCCCGACGTGATCCACGACTTCGGCGTTCCCGGCTTCCTCATGAAGATGGACGTCATCCCGGGCCGCAACAACCACTACGAGATCAAGCCCACCGCCGAGGGCACCTACCGCGGTGCCTGCTACGAGCTCTGCGGCACCTACCACTCACGGATGCTGTTCACGGTCGACGTCGTCAGCCCCGAGGAGTACGAGGACTACCTCGAGGAGCTCGCGGCCACCGGTAAGAACGATGCCGACGACATCGTCGAGGGCCCCGCGGGCGCCTACCAGCCGGCCGGCATGCACGAGGACGAGGAGACGTCGTGACCGCCACCGCTTCCAACCCGGTCGGGGTGAGCCAGCCCCGTCGGACGCTGGGTCAGCAGGTCGTCCGGGTCCTGACCACGACCGACCACAAGCTGATCGGCAAGCTCTACCTCGGCACGTCGTTCGCCTGGTTCATCATCGGCGGCCTGATGGCGATGCTGATCCGCTCCGAGCTCGCCTTCCCCGGCCAGCAGGTCGTCAACGACGAGCTCTACAACCAGCTGTTCACGATGCACGGCACGATCATGCTGCTGCTGTTCGCGACGCCGCTGTTCTTCGGCTTCGCCAACGTGATCATGCCGCTGCAGATCGGCTCCCCCGACGTCGCGTTCCCGCGGCTCAACATGTTCAGCTACTGGCTGTTCCTGTTCGGCGGCCTGATCACGGCCTCCGGCTTCCTGACCCCCGGCGGCGCGGCGTCGTTCGGCTGGTTCGCCTACACCCCGCTCTCCGACGCGGTGAACACCCCCCACGTCGGCGGCGACCTGTGGATCATGGGTCTGTGGATGGCCGGTCTCGGCACCATCCTGGGTGCGGTCAACTTCATCACCACGATCATCTGCATGCGCGCGCCCGGCATGACCATGTTCCGGATGCCGCTGTTCGTGTGGAACACGCTGATCACCAGCCTGCTGGTGCTGATCGCGTTCCCCGTCCTCGCCGGCGCCCTGCTCTCGCTCGAGGCCGACCGGATGCTCGGGGCCCACGTCTTCGACGCCGCCCACGGCGGCGCGATCCTGTGGCAGCACCTGTTCTGGTTCTTCGGGCACCCGGAGGTCTACATCATCGCGCTGCCGTTCTTCGGCATCGTGACCGAGATCCTGCCGGTCTTCAGCCGCAAGCCGATCTTCGGCTACATCGGCCTGGTCGGCGCGACGCTCGGCATCGCGATCCTCTCGGTGGCGGTGTGGGCCCACCACATGTTCGTCACCGGCGCGGTCGACCTGCCGTTCTTCTCCGGCATGACGTTCCTGATCGCGGTGCCCACCGGGGTGAAGTTCTTCAACTGGATTGGCACCATGTGGGGCGGGTCGCTGACCTTCGACACCCCCATGCTCTGGTCGGTGGGCTTCCTGACGACGTTCCTGTTCGGCGGCCTGACCGGCATCATCCTGGCCAGCCCGCCCCTGGACTTCCACGTCTCCGACTCCTACTTCGTGGTCGCCCACTTCCACTACGTCGTGTTCGGCACCGTGGTGTTCGCGATGTTCGCCGGCTTCTACTTCTGGTGGCCGAAGATGACCGGCCGGATGCTCGACGAGCGGCTCGGCAAGGTGCACTTCTGGCTGCTCTTCGTCGGCTTCCACACCACGTTCCTGGTCCAGCACTGGCTGGGTGTCGAGGGCATGCAGCGCCGGATCGCCGACTACCTGCCGAGCGACGGGTTCACCACCCTCAACCAGGTGTCCACCATCGGTGCGTTCCTGCTGGGCGCCTCGACGCTGCCGTTCTTCTACAACGTCTACGTCTCCGCGCGCGGGCCGAAGGTCGAGGTCGACGACCCGTGGGGCTGGGGCCGGTCGCTGGAGTGGGCCACCTCGTGCCCGCCGCCGCGGCACAACTTCACCTCCATCCCGCGGATCCGCTCGGAGTCGCCCGCCTTCGACCTGCACCACCCCGAGGTCGCCGTGCTCGACCTGGAGGAGAACGAGGCGGCCCGTGACGGCGGCCTCGCCGACGCACCGGACATGTCCGGGCGCGAGGAGATGCTGGAGGACCGCGGCGCCGACACGTCGGACGACGACACCCCGGAGGAGAAGTCCTGATGAAGTCCGAGGCTTGGATCTTCGCGGTCTGCACCGTCTTCCTGGTGCTGGTGACCCCGGCGTACTGGTTCGTCACCGACGCCAGCGAGCACGGCGGCGACTGGACCGGCACGTCGGCGCTGTTCATGACGACGCTGCTGACCCTGATGGTCACCCTCTACCTGGGCTTCCACGCCAAGAAGATGGACCCGCGGCCCGAGGACCGGTCGGACGGCGAGATCGCCGACGGCGCGGGCGAGCTCGGGTTCTTCCCGCCGTACTCGTGGTGGCCGCTGTGGTGCGGCGCCACCCTCGGCGTCATCGTCTTCGGCCTGGCCATGGGCGCCTGGTGGCTGGTCATCATCGGCGCCGTGCTCGGCACGCTGGCGCTCTCCGGCCTGGTCTTCGAGTACTACCGCGGAGAGCACGCTCACTGAGCCGGGTTTGGGGATTCGTCCCCGGCCGTGGTTACGCTTGTCGAGGGCCCCTGGGGAGCACCTGGGGGCCCTGACCATGTCACCACACAATGTCACCACCGGCTCACGGGGAGTCCCACAGATGACGGTAAGGACGCCTGCTCGGCGCCGACTCGCGGCAGCGACGGCGGTCCTGCTCGGGCTGACCCTGCTGACCGCCTGCGACGCGGGCTCCGCCCTCTCCGGCGACGACTCCGGCAGCGACTCGGACGCGCCGGGTGCCTCGGAGAGCCCCGAGGTGCCGGAGGCGACGATCACCGCCAACGTGCGGCGAGGCGCGAAGGCGGTCGGGGTCGACCGGCTGGTCGAGGTCCGCGCCGTCGACGGCACGCTGACCGGGGTGACGGTGCGCGGCACCGGCGACGCACCGCCGGTCGAGGGCACGCTGGCCGGCGACGGCAGCCGCTGGTCGGCCTCCGACCGGCTGGAGCCGGGCACCCGCTACACCATCGAGGCGCGACTCCAGGACGGCGCAGGCTCGGCCGTGACCCGCCGCCAGCGGTTCACCACCCGGGCGCTGACGCTCGACGAGCAGACCTACCCGACCATCGCCCCGCTCGCCGGCGAGACCGTCGGTGTGGGGATGCCGGTCGTCGTCCAGTTCGACCTGCCCGTAGCCGACAAGGCCGCGATGGAGCGGCAGATGAAGGTGACCTCGTCTCCGCAGCAGCCGGGGGCCTGGCGCTGGTTCTCCGACAACGAGGCCCGGTGGCGGCCGAAGAAGTACTGGAAGCCCGGCACCGAGGTGACCGTCGACGTCGACGTCAACGGGGTCGACGCCGGCAACGGCATCTACGGCCAGGAGAGCCGCCGGATCGCCTTCGACATCGGCGACTCCCACGTCTACAAGGTCGACGCCCGCACGCACCAGATGAAGGTCTTCGCCAACGGCAAGCTGCTGCGCACCCTGCCGACCACCACCGGCAAGCCGGGCTTCACCACCCGCTCCGGCACCAAGGTGATCATCGAGAAGTTCGACGCGCGGCGGATGAACTCCGAGACCGTCGGCATCCCCGCCGACAGCGCCGAGGCCTACGACATCGACAACGTGCAGTGGGCGATGCGGCTGACCTTCTCGGGCGAGTTCATCCACGCCGCCCCGTGGTCGGTGGGCTCGCAGGGCTACGCCAACGTCTCCCACGGCTGCACCGGCCTGAGCACCGCCAACGCCGACTGGCTCTACCACCTCTCCCAGCGCGGTGACGTCGTCGAGTACACCGGCACCGACCGGCCGATGACCCTCGAGAACGGCTACGGCGACTGGAACCTGCCCTTCCGCGAGTACAAGCGGGGCTCCGCGCTGGGCTGACGCGCGCCCGGGGGATTGAAGGCAAAGAACCTGGGTAGGGAGCGGGCATGACCCTCCTATCCCCGAGGTCCCGGGTGCCCGCTCGACGGCTGCGCCCCGGCCTCCTCCTCGCCCTCCTGCCCCTCCTCGCCGGGCTGGGCGTCGTGGTGCCGGCCGCGCCGGCGTCCGCGGCCCCGCAGAGCATCATCCTGAGCACCAACGGCGACGCGACGCCGTACGTCGAGGCCGGCGGGATGATCTCGTTCCCCCGGCGCGGCACCTTCAAGATCACCCGTGGCTACACCTGGGACCGCTGTGACGGCGGCGGCGACGGCCACGGCGCCTACCTCAAGGCGTTCGTCGGGCTGACCGGCCCGAAGAAGTTCGTGCAGAAGAAGCTCGGCATCATCGCCAAGGACGACGACGGCTGCAGCTTCAACCCGGTCACCTTCCCGACCTTCAAGCGCAGCTACGCCAAGAACATCCGCTACGTCACCCTCCGCCTCTGCGAGATCAACGCCAGCAAGGCGCCGACCTGCCTGCGCTACCAGGAGAAGACGTACCGCCCGTGAGCCCCCACCCCACCGAGGAGCACCCCATGCGTCGTACCACCCTGCTCGCCCGCGCGACCGGGCTGGCCCTGGGCGTCACCGCCCTGGGCGCCACCCTGCTCGCGCCGGTCACCACCACCGCTAGCGCCGAGCCGGCCGCCGCCCGAGCCGACTCGAGCCGGACCACCCTGGCCGACCAGGCCCGCGCCGACCGGCTCTCCAAGAAGATCTTCCGGCTCCAGCAGCGCGGGCTCCGCGGCGCCCGCCTCGACCGGGCGATCGAGGGTCTCGGCCTGCGCAAGGTCGACAACCTGGCGCCCCCGCCCCGGCTGGCTCGCTCGGGCCGCAACGACGTCAACGTGATGCCGCCGAAGTACTTCAAGGACGAGGGCGGCCGCGGCTACTGGATCGGTGCCTACACCTGGCTCAACGACGACTACACCGAGGACGAGTCGCCGTCGTGCAGCCTGCCGATCTACGACGGCTGCAAGCTGCCGGGACGGGACGCGTTCGGCATCGCCTTCAACAAGGTGCTCGACGTGACCGGCTACTCCGCGACGTTCGGCTGGCGCG
Organism: Nocardioides sp. SYSU D00038; assembly: GCF_016924665.1. Taxonomy (GTDB): domain Bacteria; phylum Actinomycetota; class Actinomycetes; order Propionibacteriales; family Nocardioidaceae; genus Nocardioides. Next base: position 83,451 of record NZ_JAFFJT010000031.1, on the reverse strand, counting down.
ACGGCGGCGGCACCCGCACCCTCAAGGCGTGGGAGCGCAACCGCTGGGGTGTCGCGTTCCGCAAGACCGACATCGTCGACCACCGCGAGAGCCCCGACGACTTCAACATGTACCAGGGCAACGTGCTGGTGATGACCAAGGGCCGCCCCTGCGGCGTCACCGGCGCCTGGACCAAGTACGCCCACACCTGGTCGAACAAGGACCTCAAGGGGGTCACGGTCGCCCTCGGCGACATCAGCTACACCTTCTCCGGCACCGGCGGCAAGTGGCAGGTCGTCTCCCAGCCCGGCCGCAACCGCAAGAAATGCTGACCTGATCGCCGCTGGTTGAGGAGGGCCGGAGGCCCGTCTCGAAACCCGGTGGGCCGAGCGTCGGCCGCCGCTGGTTGAGGAGGGCCGAAGGCCCGTCTCGAAACCCCGTGAGCCGGGAGTCGGTCCCGGGGCACGGGAGGGCGTTCGTCCTGCTGGGTTTCGAGACGCTTGGTGCGCAAGCTTCCCCACTGGCGGTTGGGGCGGCTGCCGATGGTTGAGGAGGGCCGAAGGCCCGTCTCGAAACCCGGTGAGCCGGGAGTCGGTCCGGGGCACGGGAGGGCGTTCGTCCTGCTGGGTTTCGAGACGCTTGGTGCGCAGGCTCCCCCACTGGCGGTTGGGGCGGCTGCCGATGGTTGAGGAGGGCCGAGGGCCCGTCTCGAAACCCGGTGGGCCGAGGTCGGTCCTGGGTACGGGTGGGCGTGCGCCCTGGTGAATGTCGAGACGTTGCTGCGCGAGCTCCTCGACCAGCGAGGAGACCGGCTTGGTGCACGGCCGTCCACAGGTAGCGGGAGTCGTCGTTTCGAAGCCACGGGGCACCGGGCACCACCGGTCCATGCCCTGGGGTTTACATCCTCGAGTGCGCCGACGGCTCCTTCTACGTCGGCAGCACGACCGACCTCGACGGTCGGGTCTCCCAGCACCAGGACGGCCTCGGTGCGTCGTACACGCGCCGTCGTGGCCGGCGTCCCGTCGTGCTGGCCTGGGCCGCGGACTTCGCGCGGATCGACGAGGCGTACGCGTTCGAGAAGCGGGTCCAGGGCTGGAACCGGGCCAAGCGGATCGCCCTCATCGAGGGTCGGTTCGAGGACCTGCCCGGGCTGTCCTCGCGTGCCTGGCGGCACGTCCGGGCCCGAGCCACCGGTGGTTGAGGAAGGCCGAAGGCCCGTCTCGAAACGCCGTGGGCCGGGGGGTCGCCTGTTGGTGCGGAAGGGCGTTCGTCTCACCGGGTTTCGAGACGCTTGCTGCGCAAGCTCCTCAACCAGCGGCGGCGGCGAGGAGCTCGCGAACGCGGGGGGCGACCTCGGTGCCGTAGAGCTCGATGCAGTGCATCAGCTGGGGGTGGGGGAGGGGGCCGTTGCTGTACTTGAGGTCGAAGCGGGAGAGGCCCAGGGTGCGGACGGTGGTGGCGATCCGCTGGGCCACGGTCTCGGGGGAGCCGACGTAGAGGGAGCCGGCGTCGGCCTCGGCCTCGAACTGCTCGCGGGTGGCGGGCGGCCAGCCGCGCTCGCGGCCGATCCGGTCGCGGTTGGCCTTGAAGTGGGGGAAGAGCAGCTCGCGGGCCTCGGCGTCGGTGTCCCAGACGAACCCCGGGGAGTGGACGCCGATCGGCAGCTGCTCCTCGGCGCCCAGCTCGGTCAGCGCCCGCCGGTAGAGGTCGGTGTACGGCGCGAACCGGGCGGGGTCGCCGCCGATCACGGCCAGCATCAGCGGGATGCGGTAGCGGGCGGCGCGGACGACCGACTCCGGCGAGCCGCCGACGCCGATCCAGGCGCGCAGGGAGCCGCGCTCGGTGCGCGGGTGCACCTGGGTCGCCTCCAGGGGACGGCGGGTGGTGCCCTGCCAGGAGACCGGCTGCTCCGAGCGGAGCGCGGCGAACAGGTCGAGCTTCTCGCTGAACAGAACCTCGTAGTCGGCCAGGTCGAAGCCGAACAGGGGGAAGGACTCGGTGAACGAGCCGCGGCCCAGCGTCACCTCGGCCCGGCCGCTCGAGAGTGCGTCGAGGGTCGCGAACCGCTCGTAGACCCGCACCGGGTCGTCGGAGCTGAGCACGGTGACCGCGGTGCCGAGCAGGATCCGCTCGGTGCGCGAGGCGAGCGCGGCCAGCACCACGTCGGGCGCGGAGACCGCGAAGTCGTCGCGGTGGTGCTCTCCGATCCCGAACGCGTCGACGCCCACCCGGTCGGCGAGCGCCCCCTCTTCCAGGAGGTTGCGCAGCACCTGGGCATGGGGGAGCGGCGTGCCCGACTCGTCGAGCGTCACGTCGCCGAACGTGTCGAGCCCGAGCTGGACGACGTAGGCGTCGTGGTCAGTGCCCACCGGGCAGCGCGTCGCGGTCCCGCGACTCCAGCTCGTGGTCGGCGTGGTGGTCGGCGTGGTGGTCGGCGTCGTGGTCGGCGTGGTGGTGGGCGGCCTCGAGCTCCTGGCGCGTGGGCGGCTGCACGTTGTCGGCGTACATCAGCGTGCGCAGCCGCTGCCGCAGGCCGGAGAGGCGACCCGAGCTCGGGTCCTCGAGACCGTTGGCGTCGACCGTCGACTCCGGCGCGGTGACGTCGGGGTCGCGGTCACGCGCGGTGAGCGTGTAGGCGCGCGACTCGCTGACCGGCAGGTGGCGCTCGGAGTAGCCGCCCTCGGGCGACCGCATGATGACGCCGGTCTCGTAGCCGTGGAGGAGCACCTCCTCGTCCTTGCGCTGCAGCGAGATGCACCAACGCCGGGTGATGATGAACGCGATCACCGGTCCGACGAACACCGCGACCCGCATGAAGTAGGTGATCTGGTTGATCGACAGGTCGAGCAGGATGGCGATGATGTCGTTGCCACCGGCCGCCCACATGAGGCCGTAGAAGGTCATCAGCGCGACCATCGTGGCGGTGCGGGTCGGGGCGTTGCGCGGCCGCTGGAGCAGGTGGTGGTCGCGCTTGTCGCCGGTGATCCACGACTCGACGAACGGCAGCAGCAGCAGGATCGTGAACATCAGGCCGGGCAGCACGATGATCGGCAGGAAGACGTTCCACGACAGCGTGTGGCCGAACAGGTGGGTCTCCAGGCCCGGCATGATCCGCAGCGCGCCGTCGGGCCAGCCCATGTACCAGTCCGGCTGGGAGCCGGCCGTCACCTTCGACGGGTCGTAGGGCCCGTAGAGCCAGACCGGGTTCAGCGTGAGGAGACCGCCCATCAGCGCGATCACGCCGAAGACGATGAAGAAGAACCCGCCCGCCTTCGCGGCGTAGACCGGGAGCATCGGGAAGCCGACGACGTTCTCCTCGGTGCGGCCGGGGCCGGCCCACTGGGTGTGCTTGTGGTAGACGAGCAGCAGCATGTGGGCGGCGATCAGGGCCAGCAGCAGGCCCGGGATCAGCAGCACGTGGACGGTGTAGAGCCGCGGGATGATCGACTCGCCCGGGAACTCGCCGCCGAAGAGGAAGAAGCTCATGTAGGAGCCCACGACCGGCATCGACTTCATGAAGCCGTCGGCGGCCCGGATGCCGGTGCCGGACAGCAGGTCGTCGGGCAGGGAGTAGCCGGTGAAGCCCTCCAGGGTGCCGAGGAGCAGCAGCAGGCAGCCGATCACCCAGTTGAGCTCACGGGGCTTGCGGTGGGCACCGGTGAAGTAGACCCGGAGCAGGTGGATCATCATCGAGGCGATGAAGATCATCGCGGCCCAGTGGTGCATCTGGCGCATCAGCAGGCCACCGCGCACGTCGAACGACAGCTTCAGGCTCGAGGCGTAGGCCTCGGACATGTGGATGCCGCGGAGCGCGTCGTAGGAGCCGTTGTACTGGACCTCGCCCATGCTGGGGTTGAACCACAGGGTGAGGAACACGCCGCTGAGGAGCAGCACGACGAAGCTCCACAGCGCGATCTCGCCGAGCATGAAGGACCAGTGGTCGGGGAAGACCTTGCGCAGGTTCTTCTTCATCGCCGTGGCGAGGCCCAGGCGGTCGTCAGCCCACTCGGCCACCGCGCCCGCCCTGCCGGGCTTCTTGGCGATCGCTGCCGAGGAGTTGCTGGTCGCCACCTTGCTGGTGTCGATGCTCATGCGGAGTCACCTTCTCCGGGGATCTTCGACGTGTCTGCCTGGGAGTCACGCTCCCAGTAGCTGGGCCCCACCGGCTCCGTGAAGTCGCTCTGCGCGACGAGGTAGCCCTCCTCGTCGACCGCCAGCGGGAGCTGGGGGAGTGGCCGCGCGGCCGGGCCGAAGACCACCTTCGCCGCGTCGGCGAGGTCGAACGTCGACTGGTGGCACGGGCACAGCAGGTGGTGGGTCTTGCGCTCGTTGAGCGAGATCGGGCACCCGACGTGGGTGCAGATCTTGGAGTAGCAGAGGATGCCGTCGACGTCCCAGTTCTCGCGCCCCGGGCCCGGGTTGTTGTCCTCGGGATCCATCCGGATCAGCACCACGGCGCCCTTGGACTTGGCGACCTGGAGCTCGACCCCCTCGATGAGCGGGTGGCCCTCCTCATCGACCTCGAAGATCGCCGCCGGCTCGGCATTGAACAGGTCGCCGATCTCGACGTCGGCCGGACGGATCGGGGTGCCGACGACGTCGCGCACGACCCGCATGCCCTTGGTCCAGATGGTGCGCTCGAGCCCGGCGCCCTCGACGCCGGACTCGGCGACCTGGTTGGGCGTGGGGCCGAGGTCGCGCAGCAGCACCACCGCCGGCGCGAGCATGAAGAAACCGGCACCGCCGATGCCGAACAGCACCAGCTTGCGGCGCCCGATCCCGGACTCCTCGAGGCCGAGGTTGAGCGCCTCGAGGGTGGCGGCGCGGTCCTCGTCGGAGGAACGGGCCGGGTGGCGCATCTCGATGATCTCGTGGTCGCCCATCAGCTTGCGGGCCCACTGGATGATGCCGATGCCGAAGAACAGCAGGGTGCCGCCGAGAGCCGCGCCGAGCGCGAGCGTGGAGGCGCCCATGCCGAGGAACGTCGTGTGGTTGTCGCCGATGTCGAGGCTGAAGTAGGCGACGACGAACAGCACGGCGCAGACCATGGACAGGCCGAACAGCCCGGCGACCTGGCGCTCGGCGCGCTTCTCGGCCGCGGGGTCGACGTCGGTGGGCCGCCAGGCGTGCTCGGGCAGGCCCGGGTCGTCGATCGGCCGATCGGCCGGGACCGGCAGGGTGTCGTGGGAGTCGGTCACGCCGTCTCGCCCTTCTTCTTGCTCGAACGCGTGGTGTGCGCGGCGATCCACACCGCGAAGGCGACCAGGGCGCCGATGCCGCCCAGCCAGGCGAACAGGCCCTCCGAGACCGGACCGAGGCCGCCAAGGGTGAAGCCGCCGTAGTTGGGCTGCTCGCGCAGGTTCATCAGGTAGGCGATGACGTCGCGCTTCTCCTCGGGCGAGAGGTTGCCGTTGGAGAAGGAGTCCATCTGGCCCGGGCCGGTGAGCATCGCCTCGTAGATGTGCTCGGGCGTGGTGTTGCTCAGGTCGGGCGCCGCACCGCCGCGAGGCATGGCACCGCCCTTGCCGTTGAAGTTGTGGCAGGCCGTGCAGTTGGTGAGGAAGATCTGTCCACCGCGGACGATGGCCTGCTCGCGCTCCTCGTCGTCGAGGCCGTCGAGGCTGTAGTCCTCGGGCGAAGGGACCGCCGGGCCGGGGCCGAGCGAGGCGACGAAGGCGGCGACCGCCTCGGTCTCGTCCTCGTCGAGCTCCTCGGGCTTGGTGGGGGCCTGGGCGCCCGGCTGGGCCATCGGCATCCGGCCGGTGCCGACCTGGAAGTCGACCGCCGCCGCGCCGACGCCGACCAGCGAGGGGCCGAGGATGTTGCCGTTGAGGGTCTCGAGGCCCTCGCCGTTCTGGCCGTGGCAGAAGGCGCAGCTGACCAGGAAGAGCTCGCGGCCCTCGGCGATCAGCTCGGCGTCGGTGCGGGTCTCGTCGGCGCTGGCCGGCGCCAGGCCGGCGTAGAGGCCGCCCGAGACCAGCAGGCCGAGCAGGAGGAGGACCAGGCCCGCGACGGGGCCGCGACGGTGTCGCGACAGCCGGCCGACGGAGCGGTTGAGGAAGCGCACGATTGTCCCTTGGGTTGGTCGGGCGGTCACTTGACCAGGTAGATCGTGGCGAACAGCCCGATCCAGACGACGTCGACGAAGTGCCAGTAGTAGGAGACGACCACGGCGCTGACCGCCTGCTCGTGGGTGAAGCGTCGGGCGAGGTAGGTGCGGCCCAGGACGAAGAGGAAGGCGATCAGGCCGCCGGTCACGTGGATGCCGTGGAAGCCGGTGGTGAGGTAGAACATCGAGCCGTAGGCCGAGCTCTGGATCGTCACGTCCTCCTGCACGAGCGTGGCGTACTCGGTGGCCTGGCCGGCGATGAAGATCGCGCCCATGACGTAGGTCAGGATGAACCACTCGCGCAGGCCCCAGCCCCGCACGTCGAGCAGCGACCCGGTGCGGCCCACCTGTCCGCGCTCGGCGGCGAACACGCCGAGCTGGCAGGTCAGCGACGACAGCACCAGGATCGTGGTGTTGACCGAGGCGAACGGGATGTTCAGCAGGTCCGTGTTCTGCTGCCACAGGTCGGAGCTGACCGACCGGATCGTGAAGTACGACGCGAACAGGGCCGCGAAGAACATCAGCTCGCTGGAGAGCCAGATGATGGTCCCCACGCTGACCATGTCCGGTCGGCCGTGCTGCCCGTGGAGCCGGGATGCCGGGATCGTCGAAGCCGCTGCTGTCGCCACGCGCTCATTATGTCTTGGCTCGATCCGGAGGGCACCCCGACCCCCGGGTTTGGCGCGTCATAAACTTCACAAGGTGGTCGTCCCGCTGCTGAGCCCCCTCGCCGCGGCCGGCGGCGACCTCCCGGAGTGGGGCTGGGGCCGCATCGTCACCGAGTGGGGCCTGGCCCCGGTGCCGTTCGTCGTGGCCGTCTGGGCGGGTGGTCTCTACCTCGTGGGCGTGCGCTCGCTGCACCGCCGCGGCGACGCCTGGCCGGTCGGTCGCACGCTGGCCTTCGTCGGCCTCGGACTGGGCTCGTTCGTCTTCGCCACGACGTCCGGGCTGGCGGCCTACGACGAGACCCTGCTCAGCGTCCACATGGTCCAGCACATGCTGCTCTCGATGGTGGTGCCGCTGGCGCTGGCGCTGGGCGCACCGGTCACCCTGGCGCTGCGCACGCTGCCGGCGGCGCCGCGCCGCTGGCTGCTCGCCGTCCTGCACTCTCGGGTGGCCCGGGTGCTGTCGTTCCCGCCGCTGACCTTCCTCGTCTACGTCGTCTCGCCGTGGGCGCTCTACTACACCGGCTGGTACGACGCCTCGCTCGACTCGGCATGGGTGCACGAGGCGATGCACTTCCACCTGGTCGCCGTGGGCGCCCTGTTCTTCTGGCCGCTCATGGGCATCGACCCGGTGCCGGGCCGGGTCGGCTACCCGTTCCGGGTGCTGCTGACCGTGCTGACGCTGCCGTTCCACGCCTTCCTCGGCGTCACGATCATGGGCCAGGAGACGCTGATCGGCGAGCAGCACTACCTCGCGCTGCGCGAGGGGCCGATGGGTCGGTGGCTGCCGGACGCCCTCGACGACCAGCACCTCGCCGGCGGCATCCTGTGGGGCTCCGGCGACCTGATCGGGTTGATCTTCTTCGGGGTGCTGTTCGCCCAGTGGGTGCGCTCGTCGCTGAAGGAGGCCGAGCGCGAGGACCGCCGGCTCGACCGCATCGAGGCACGGGAGCGGGCCGCGAGCGTGGGGGTCAGTGACCGACCGGCTGACCGGTCGGCTGATCGGTCCAGCGGACCAGCCGCCGGTGGCGGTGGCTGAACAGCGCCCCGACCACCCGGCACGCCACCGCCCCGAGAGGGGCCCAGCGCGGCTCGAGCGTGAGCCGGTCGACGACCTCGCAGCGAGCCGCGTCGACCTCGACGACGGAGCGCTCGTGCTCCCAGCGGCGCAGGGAGAGCATGGTCGAGCGCTCGTGGAACGATCGCGCTCCCACCGAGACCAGCGTCATCGCGTCGTACTCCACGGGCAGCACGCCGAGCAGCAGCAGCCAGGCCCGGCCGAGCGGCCGGCCGACGAGGGCGTCGCCCTCGGCGATGCTGCGGCCGCGCAGCCCCGGCGGCACCGTCATCACCAGCACCGGGCGCAGCTCGTCCGCGATGCCCTCCGGCGTCGTGACCCGCGCCCACACCTGCGCCGCCGGGCGCGGCAGCACGACCCGACGCTCGACGACGAGGGGGACCACCACGCCCCGAACGCTAGCGGGCAGTCGCGGTAGCATCGCCCCGTGAGCGACACGACCGCGAAGCCCGCCCCGCTGAAGGTGCTCGTCTACAGCGACGACGTCGACACCCGCCAGCAGGTCATCCTGGCGCTGGGCCGCCGTCCCCACCCCGACCTCCCCGAGCTGGAGTACGTCGAGGTGGCGACCGAGCCGGTCGTCATCCAGAACATGGACGCCGGGGGCATCGCGCTGGCGATCCTCGACGGCGAGGCGGTCCCGGCCGGCGGGATGGGCATCGCCAAGCAGCTCAAGGACGAGATCTACCAGTGCCCGCCGGTGGTCGTGCTGACCGGCCGCCCGCAGGACGCCTGGCTGGCCACCTGGTCGCGCGCCGAGGCCGCGGTCTCCCACCCGATCGACCCGATCCGGCTGGCCGAGACCGTCGTGGGACTGCTCCGCGCGCGCGTGCCCGCCCCCACGGCCTGACGACCGGCTGACGCGCATGGCCAGCTGGCCCGAGGTGCTCGGCGCGCTCGTCGCGGGTGCCGACCTCACCGACGACCAGGCCCGGTGGGCGATGGGCGAGATCCTCTCCGGCGAGGCGAGCCCCGCCCAGATCGCCGGCTTCGCGGTGGCGTTGCGGGCCAAGGGCGAGACCATCGCCGAGATGACCGGGCTGGTCGCGGCGATGTTCGAGGTCGCGACCCCGATCACGGTGCCCGGTCGGCTGCTCGACGTCGTCGGCACCGGCGGCGACCGCTCGATGTCGGTCAACATCTCCACCATGGCCGCGATCGTGGCTGCCGGTGCGGGGGCGCGCGTGGCCAAGCACGGCAACCGCTCGGCCTCCTCGCAGTCCGGCTCCGCCGACGTGCTCGAGGCCCTCGGCATCCGCCTGGACCTGCCGGCCGACCGGGTGGCCGCTCTGGTCGACGAGGCCGGCATCACCTTCTGCTTCGCGGCCGCCTTCCACCCCGCGCTGCGCCACGCCGGCGGCCCGCGCCGCGAGCTCGGCATCGGCACGGCGTTCAACTTCCTCGGTCCGCTGGCCAACCCCACCCGCCCGCAGGCCAACGCGATCGGCTGCGCCGACCCGCGGATGGCGCCGGTGATGGCCGGCGTCTACGCCGCCCGGGGTGTCGACGCCTGGGTGTTCCGTGGCGACGACGGGCTCGACGAGCTGACCACCACCACGACCTCGTCGGTGTGGGTGGTCCACGACGGCGAGGTGACCACGGCCCGGGTCGACCCGGCGGCGTACGGCCTCGCGCCTGCCACCACCGCCGACCTGCGCGGCGGCGACGTCGCCCACAACGCCGACGTGGTGCGCCGGGTGCTGGCCGGCGAGACCGGTCCGGTGCGCGACGCCGTCGTGCTCAACGCCGGCGCGGCCCTGGCCGTGCACGACGCACCGGGAGCGCCGGTCGAGGAGTCGCTCGCCACCGGGGTGGGCCGGGCCGCCGAGGCGATCGACAGCGGGGCCGCCGCCGCGACGCTGGAGAAGTGGGTCGCGGCCTCCTCGGGCTAGCGGACGGCTAGAGGTCGAGGACCCAGTGGTCGCCGTCGCGACGGAAGCCGAGGCGGTCGTAGTAGGCGCCCACCATGCCGGGCGGCGTGACCACCCGCCGCAGGCCGAGATCACGCAGGACGGTGCTGTGCCGCCACACGAACTCGCCCGGGGTGAAGTCGCGGTAGCGCGGCGTCACGTAGTCGAGGCGCACCCGGGCGACGTCGCCGTCGGCGTCGAGCAGCACCACGCCGACGGTCTCGTCGCCGCGCAGCACCACGAACGCGTGGTCCGCCGGGTCAGCGGCCGGCCAGGTGAAGTCGGGCTGGAAGCGCGCGACGTCGGCGCCGTGCACGCCGAGGACGTGCGCGAGGTAGTGGTCGTCGATGCCGACCTCCACCACCGAGAACGCCGCCTGGTCGTGACGGTCGCGCGTCAGCCGCACCAGGAACCAGATGTTGATGAGGGCGAGCACGACGTTCATGCCGACCATCGGCCAGACGCCGATGGCGGCGTTGAAGACGACGAGGATCACGCAGGCGACGAGGTTGTAGGTGCGGAAGCGCAGCACCCGGGCCTGGAGCAGCGAGAAGACCAGCAGCGCGCTGCCGCCCCAGCCGAGGATGTCGAGCCAGTGCTCGCCGAGCCAGTTCACCGGGGAATGGTAGTCACGGCCCGCGCGGGGAGCGGCACCGACGCGGCGGCCCGCCCGGCCGTCCCGCGCCGCGGGGCTCAGCGTCGCGGGGTGAGCCGGCGGTTGGTCTCGTGTGCGTCGGGGTCGGCCTCGTGGAGGGCGACCCGCCGCGCCAGCTCCACGTAGCGGTCGTGCATCTCGCCCAGGCGCAGGTAGAGCGAGATCGACACGAACAGGAAGGTGACGACCAGCAGGTAGAGCACCAGGTCGGTGCCGCGACCGACGCCGACGGCGCGGGCGACCTCAGTGACGGTGGCCGGGAACAGCACGGCCACCACCCCCGCAGCGAGGACGCCGAGCGTGAGTGCCCGCCGCACCAGCAGGCTCAGCGCCGTACGACGGCCGCGCACCAGGGTGACCGCCGCCCCGGCGAGCGCGGCCACCAGGATCAGCTTGATGATCATGCGGCGGCCCGGAGCCGGTCGACGACGAGGTCGAAGACGATGTTGAGGGCGTTCCAGCCGCGCTGGCCCTTGGCACGGCTGTAGTCGGTGTAGCGGATCGTCACCGGGTGCTCGGCGTAGCTGTAGCCGCCCCGGGCCACCTGTCCGAGGATCTCGCTGGCGTGGGACATCCCGTGCAGCCGCAGCCGGAGTCCGGCGGCCGCGTCGCGGCGCAGCACCCGCAGCCCGTTGTGGGCGTCGGTGACGTCCAGCCCGGTGGTCGACCGGGTGAAGCGGACGGCGGCCCGCAGCAGCCGGCGGCGGCCCGCCGGCACGTCGCTGAGGGTGGCGAGGAAGCGCGAGCCCAGCACCACCTGGAGGCCCTCGGCCCGGGCCAGCCGCACCATCGCCTCGGCGTCGGCCAGCGAGTGCTGCCCGTCGGCGTCGTAGGTCACGACGTAGTCGACGCCGGGCTGGGCGAGCGCGTAGCGGATGCCGGTCTCGAGGGCGGCGCCCTGCCCGAGGTTGACCGGGTGGCGCACGACGTCGGCGCCGGCGGCGGCGGCCAGGGTCGCGCTCGCGTCGCGGGAGCCGTCGTCGACGCACACGACCCGGTCGAACCGGCCGCGCAGCTCGGCGACGACCGAGGCGATCACTCCCGCCTCGTCGTACATCGGCACGACGACGCAGGTGTCGTGGTTGCCGGGCACGACGACCGGCTCGGCGTCGCGCGGACGCGGCGTTGCTGTGGGGACCATCCGGTCACTCCCTCTCCCTGACCCCGGACGCGCGACCCTCACCGCGTGCCACGGGATCTCCCTGTCGGCAGGCTAGGGGCGGGGCGGGGCCCTCGGCGGCGTCGCCGGCCAACTCCGACCGAGCGGCCGTGCCGGCATGGCCCGTTCGGGCCATGCCACCCGCACGCCCGGGCGGCTCGCCGCTCTTCGGGGCCGCGGCGGCGTCGCGCGGCACTACGGTTGCGCGGTGAGGAGAGGGAGGCTCCTGCCGGTCTGGGTGCTCGCGGGCATCCTGCTGGCGCAGGGCGCGTGGATGCTGGCGGTCCCGCCGTTCCGGGGGAGCGACGAGTTCGACCACGCCTACCGGGCGGCCGGCGTCGCCGGCGGCCAGTGGCGGCTGGACGAGCGGGCCACCGAGGGGCGGGGGATGCTGGTCCGGGTGCCCGCCGACCTCGTCGAGGCCGCCCACGAGCAGTGCGCGTCGCTGCCCTACACCGAGCACGACAACTGCAACCCGGTGCGGCCCGCGGGGGCCGGCCGGGTCGAGGTCGCGACGGCGGCCAGCAACTACAACCCGGTCTACTACTGGGTGATCGGCACCGTGGCCGAGCCGTTCGAGGGCGCCGCCGCGCTCCAGGCCATGCGGATCACCTCGGCGCTGCTGTGCGCGCTGGTCGTCCTCGCCGCCGCCGCCGCGCTCCGCGCCGCCGGGATGCGGCACTGGACCGCGCTGGGGCTGGTGACCGCGCTGACCCCCACCCTCGTTTACACCACGGTGGTGGCCGCGCCCAACGGGCTCGAAGCCGCGGCCGGGCTCAGCCTCTGGGCGGCGCTGCTCGCCCTGGGCCGGTCGGCGGACGAGGGCGCGCCGTCCGTGCCCGTGGGTTGGCTGCTGGCCCAGGTGGCGGTCTCAGGGGTGCTGCTCTCCGGGCTGCGCACCCTCGGCCCGTTCTTCGTCCTGATGATCGCCACGGTGGTGCTGGTGCACGTCGGCCCGCGCCGCTGGTGGGCGCTGGTCCGGCGGCGCGCCACGGCCGTCACCGCGGTGGCGGGGGTGGTCGTGGCAGCGATGGCAGCGGGCGTGTGGTGGGCGCTCGACTCCAGCAGCTACAGCGCACCGTCCGACGCCGCCTCGACGGCGGCCGACTCCGACCCGTCGGACGCCGTCGCCGTGCACCGGTGGGTCCTGCAGCTGGTCGGGGCGTTCCCCTACCGCGACCAGCCGGCGCCGGTCCTCGTCTACCCGCTGGTGCTGCTCGTCGTGCTGCTGCTCGTCGTGGCCGCGGGTCGCCGGGCCCGGGGCTGGCAGCGGGTGTCGGTGGTCGGCTCGGCCGTGGCCGTGCTGCTGGTGCCGGTGGTGGTCGCCTCGGCGACCATCGGCTCCCGGGGCTCGATCTGGCAGGGCCGCTACCTGTTCCCGTTCGTGCTCGGCGTGCTGCCGCTGTGCGGCCTCCTCCTCGACCGGGCCGGCTGGGAAGCACCGAACCGCGTGCGCCTGCTGGTCACCGCGCTGGTCGCGCTGGCGGTGGCCCACACCGTCAGCGTCGTGCACGTGCTCCGGGCCGAGGTCGCGCGCGACGTCTCCGCCGACGACCCCGCCTGGCTGCAGCCGCCGGCCGTCGTCGTCGCGGGGCTGATGGTCCTGGCCTGGCTGGCCTGGGGACGGGTGGTCCTCGACGCGGGGCGGGAGCGGCCGTGACCCGCGTCTCGCTGGTGGTGCCGGTGCACGCCGGCATCGCCCCGAACCACTGGCGGGCGGCGCTCGAGAGCGTGCGCGCCCAGACCCGTCCCGCCGACGAGGTCGTCGTGGTCGAGGACGGCCCGCTGACCGACGACCACCACGCCGCGCTGGCCGACGTCGGCGCCGAGCTGCCCCTGGTGCGGGTGGTGCTGCCTCGCAATCGCGGCGCCGGGGTGGCCAACCAGGCCGGCCTGGAGGCGGCGACGGGGGAGTGGATCGCCAAGGCCGACGCCGACGACGTGTCGCTGCCCCAACGGATCGGCACCCAGGTCGAGGCCGCCGAGCGGCTCGGCGTCGACCTGCTGGGGGCGGCGATGTGGGAGTTCGACATCGAGCCCGAGCACCCCCAGCGGCTCCGCGCCAACCCGCCCGACCACGTCGCCATCGCGCGGCGGATGCGCCTGAACAACCCGATCAACCACTCCACGGCGTTCTACCGCCGCGAGGTCGCCCTCGCCGCGGGCGGCTACCCGCGGCTGCGGTTGATGCAGGACTACGACCTGTTCGCCCGGATGCTGGTCGCGGGGGCGCGGATGGCGAACCTGCCCGAGCCGCTCGTGCTGTTCCGCGCCGGCGACGGGATGCGGCGTCGGCGGGCCACGACCGGCTTCCTGCGCCGCGAGGTCGACCTCCAGCGGCGACTGCTGTCCTACGGTGTGGTGGGCCGGGCGGGGGCGACGCGCAACCTGGTCGTCCGGGGCGGCTTCCGGCTGCTGCCCCAGCCGGCGCTCAGACTGACCTACGACCGGGTGCTGTCGCGGCGCCTGGAACCCCGAGCCCTGGGAGGGCGGCCGTCGTGAGGATCACCCCCGAGATGCTGGCCCGGCAGGCGCGCTACGCCGGGCGCAGCGCGCGCCGCATCGCCGGCGAGCCCGCACTGGCCCGCGACCTGCCCCGGCTGCTGGCCACCCGCGGTCGCGGGACGATGGCGCTGCGGCTGCCCTGGCTGCCGTTCCGGCTGATCGACGAGCTGGGCACGGTCGTGGGCCCCGGCACCCGGGTCTTCGAGTACGGCGGCGGCGGGTCCACGCTGTGGTTCCTCGACCGGGGCGCCACGGTCGTCACCTGCGAGCACCACCCCGGCTGGGCCGACGAGCTGGCCCGGGTCGTGGGCGGCAGCTGGGCCGCGGACCGGTGGACCCTGCTGCGCCGCTCCGACGCCGACGCCTACGCCGCCTACGTCGCTGCGATCGACGCCTACCCCGACCTGCACTTCGACGTCGTGGTCGTCGACGGACGCGAGCGGGCCCGGTGCGCCACCGCCGCCCTGCCGAAGGTGGCCCCGGACGGGCTGCTCCTCGTCGACGACGTCGACCGCGAGCGCTACCGGGCCGCCCTCGACGCCACCGGCTGGACGCGGCGCGACATCGTCGGGTTCGCCCCGGCGAAGCCGACCCTGGCCTACACCGCGGTGCTGACCCGGCCGGCGTGAGCGCCACGACCGACCGGCGGGTCGCCTGGTCGCTGCTCGCCTCGGCGGTCACCGGGCTGCTGGGGTGGCTCACCGTCGTGGCGGTCGGCCGCAGCACCGATCCCGCCGGCTACGCGTCGTTCGCGGTGCTCTGGGCGGTGTTCTTCGGCGTGGGCGGGGCGTACGCCGGGCTCCAGCAGGAGGTCACCCGCTCGGTGACCCGCTCGACCGGGCGAGCGTCCCCCGGGCCGCGCCTGGCGTCGGCCGCCGCCGCCCTGGTGGTGCCCGGCGTCGCGGCACTGCTGGTGCTCGCGCTCGTCACCGCCCCGCAGACGGCCGCGGTCTCCGGCTCCACCGGCGCGGTCGCCGCCGCGCTGGGCGCCGGCCTCGTGGGACTGACCGGCCTGACCCTCGTCAACGGCGTGCTGGCGGCCCGGGACGAGTGGGCCGTGCTCGCCGCAGTGCTCGTCGGCGACGCGGTGCTGCGCTCGGCGGCGGTGGCGGCCTGCCTGGTCGCCGACCGCCTCGCGCTGCTGCCGCTGGCCATCGGCGTCGGCGCGTTCGCCTGGGTGCCGCTGACCGCGACCACGCCGGTGCGCGCCGCGCTCGGGGCACACGGCGCCGATCCGCTGCCCGGGTTGGTCAGGCGCGCGCTGGTGGCGATGGGCGCGACCGCCTGCGCGGCCCTGCTCGTGGCGGGGTTCCCGGCCCTGGTCGCGCTGGCCCGGCCCGGCGCCCTCGGACCCGTCGCGGGCGCCCTGCTCGCCACGCTGGTGCTGGTGCGGAGCCCGCTGCTCGTCGTCCTCTACGGCCTGCGCCCGGTGCTGCTGCGCGCGCTGCTCGACGCCGACCGGCCCGCGGCGGTGGTGCGGGGGTGGTGGCTCCGGCTGGCCGGTGCCGGGCTGCCGGCTGCGGGCAGCGCCGCCGTCGTCGGACCCCCGGTCGTGACGCTGCTGCTGGGCGAGGCGTACGCCGTGCCCCCGGGCGACCTGGCGGTGCTCGCGGCGGCCACGGTGCTGCTCGCGATGCTGGTCGTCTCGGGCCTGGCGCTGGTGGCGCTCGACCGGCACGCCGCGTCGACCGCGGGCTGGCTGGTGGCGGTGGCTGCGTCGTTCGGGCCGCTGCTGCTCGTTCCCGACGAGCGGCCGGCGCTGCTGCTCGCCCTGGTCGTGGGTCCCGCGGCCGGCCTGCTCGGGCACGCCCGGGCCCTCGTCCGCGGACCCGGCCCGGGGCCGGGCCGGCCGGTCACCGCCGGACCGTGAGCACCAGCACCTTGGAGACCGACGGCAGCGTCGGCGTGCCGCCGAGGTAGCGGACCACCAGTCGGTGCCGGCCGGGCTTGAGCTTCTTCAGCCGCACGGTGACCCGGCCCTGCTGGCCGTCGCGGAGCACCACGGTGCCGAGCACCGAGGAACGCTCGGTGATCCGCACCGGGCCGGTCGGGTCGAGCCAGTTCGGCACCACGACGGTGACGCTGACCCGGCCCCGGTCCTTGCGGCTGATCTTGCGGCTCAGCAGGACGCCCACGGTCCGCGAGGCCAGCTTGGCGACCTGCACCGGCCGGCTCGACGCCACCCCGGGCGCGTAGCCCGGCGTGCTCGCCCGGACCTCCACCCGCACCGGGAGCCCCGCGTCGCGGGTGCGCACGGTGTAGCTGCTGCCGGTCGCTCGTGCCACGGCCTCGCTGCCGACGAACCACTGGTAGGCCAGCTTGGGCGCGTGCGGCCAGGTGCCGGTCGTGGTGGTGAGCACGGCGCCGACCCGGGCCGCGCCGCTGACCACGGGCGGCGCGCTGGCCAGCAGCCGCTCGCCCTCGGTGCCGTGGACGGGCTCGCTCGTGCTGGTGCCGACCTTCCAGCCGTCGCGCCGGCCGGTGGCCACCACGGTGATCGGCTGGCCGACGTCCTGGGAGGTGACGAGGTACGTCGCCCCGGTCGCCTTGCTGATGTCGCGGCCGTTGCGCCGCCACTGGTAGGTCACGTCGGTCGCCGCCGGCTCGAAGGTCGCCGGCTGCACGGCGAGCTCGGTGCCGACCCGGCCCGAGCCGACGACGGCAGCCCTCGTGACCTCGGTCAGCGCGTCGACGACGACGAAGGGTCGCCACGCGGCGCCCCCCAGGGGCTTAGCGTCGGTGTCGAGCGCGGTGACCCGCCACTCCCACGAGCCGCCGGCGATCGCGGCGGTGGGCGCCCAGGCCAGCGCGCGGGTCGTCACCGTCTCTGCCGGGCCCGTGGCGCCCACGAGGCGTCGCTCGAAGCGGTAGGAGGTCGCCTTGGCCACCGGCCGCCACGTGAACAGGGCCTCCGAGGGCGCCACGGTCGCCCCGGCCACGGGCAGGTCCAGCTCGGGAGCCGGCCCCTCGACCAGGAACGGTCGGAAGACGCTCCAGTCGCCCTGGCGCCCTCGCGCGTCGACCCGGCTGACCCGCCAGGTGTACGGCGTCGTGCTCGCCGGCAGCGGCTTGGTGAGGGCGAGCACCCGCTGCTTGGTGGTGGCGTTCGTGACCCGGTTGGCGGCGTTGCCGATCCGGTCGTCGTCGCGGTAGACCTCGACCTTGTAGGACGCGGCGAACGGCAGCGGGTCCCACGTCAGCGGCTGGTCGCCGCGCACCGGGTGGGTGCCGTCGGGCGTCACCAGGTCGGGCACCGGCGACTGCTTGCGGAAGCGGCCGACCGGGCTCCACGCGAGCGGGTTGCCGCTGCCGTCGATCGCCTGCACCCGCCAGTAGACCGGGCCCTCGGGGTAGGTGTGGGTGTAGGAGGTGAACGACGTCTGGTCGACCTCCACCCGCTCCAGGACGTTCTGGAAGTTCTGGTCGGTGGCGGTCTCGACGACGTAGCTGCGCGCCTCGGTGCGCCCGGGCTCGGCCAGCGTCTCGGGCCGCTCGGTCTCGCCGGGCGTCGGCGGCGTGGTCTCCGTGTCGCGGTAGTCGCGCCAGGTGAGCGTCACGTCGTCGCTGACGACGGGGTAGGCGCCGGGGTCGGTCTCGCCCGGCGTCGCGGTGGGCGAGACGAGCTCGACCTGGCGGCTGCGCTTGCTGAACGAGTGCTCGGCGTGCTGCGGGAGCGAGCAGACGCCGGCGGCCGAGCACGGCACCACGCTGTAGTAGTACGCCGAGCCGGCCTGGCTGTCCTTCAGCGCCGTGCTCGGGGTCCACATCGGCTGGGTCAGCACCTGGGGGGCGGTGAAGCCGGCGATCGGGTTCGTGAGCTCGCGGTCGTGGCTGAGGTAGAGCAGCCAGTAGCCCACCGTCGGGTCGGGCGCCCAGCTGAGCACCGGGGTGTTGCGCAGGTCGAGGCAGTCGCTGGACAGGTCCGGTGAGGCGTCCTCGACGCTGTCGCACCAGTCGTCGGTGCGGTAGGGGTCCGGCGCCGCGGGGTCCGGGTCGGCGTGCAGGCCGGTGCCCACCGCGGCGACCCGGTGGCTGCCGGGGTCGACGGGCGGGAGCGGCGTGACCGTGAACCGGCCGGTCGCCGCCGCGCCGGACGCCAGCAGCACGTTGCCGTTGTAGGCGTCGACGTACCACTCGTAGGTGCCCGGCTCGAGCTGCGCGGCGTTGACGCCCTCGCCGGCCGGGTAGGGCAGGTTGGTGGCGACCGACGACCACCCGATGGTGCCGAGCGGGCGCGCCAGCAGCGCGTAGCGGGTCGCGCCCACCACCGGCTCCCAGGTCAGCGTCGGGAACCGGGACGCCGTGGGGGCGCTGGTCGGCACCGGCACGGTCGCGGTGGCCGCCGGCGGGGAGGTGACGGTGAAGGTCGGCTGCGCGGCCAGCAGCAGGCCGCTGCCGAGGCGCTCGTCCTGGCTCTCGGTGCGCACCTGCCAGCGGTAGGTGCCCTCGGGCAGCTTGGCGCGCGGCGTGTACGACGTGCCGGTCGTCGTCTCGGTGTGGGCGAAGCCGCCGGACGTGCCGGTGATGCTGACCTGGTAGCGGGCTGCACCCGCCACCGGCCGCCACCGCAGGGTCGGCACCGACACCGGCTCGCCCGGCGCCGGCGAGACCTGGATCGCCCGCTCGGGCAGGTAGGTGAACGAGCGCACCTCGGCGCTGATGAGGTCGGTCTCGGGTCGGTCGCCCGAGTAGTCGTCGTTGCCGCGCACCCGCCAGTAGTAGGTGCCCGCGGCCGCCGGCCAGCAGCCGCCGGTGCTCGGCACGAGCGTGGTGTTGACCGTCGTGCAGCTGCGCACGGCGGAGGCCGGCGTGAAGCTGCGGGTGGTGCTGATCTGCAGCGTGTAGCTGCTGGCCAGGCTGCGGTCGTCGTGGTCGCCGTCCTGCTCCGAGGGCGTCCACTGGAACCAGAACGGGTCGCCGACCGTGGCGCCGTCGGCGGGGTGCTCGAGCCGCGGCTGGGCCGGCCAGGCGCGGCGGAACCGCCAGGTCGCCACCTGCGACCAGTCGAGCTTGTTGCCCGCGGCGTCGTAGGGCCGCACCCGCCAGTAGTACTGGTCGTTGTCGAGCGTCCTGATCCGCGCGTAGCGGGTGCCGACGATGTCGGCCTTGGTCTCCACGCCGGTGAGGAAGTTTTCGTCGGTGCTGACCTGCACCTCGTAGGTCGCCGCTCCCGGCACCGGTGCCCAGTCGAGGACGGCGTCGGTGACCGCACGGCCGAACCCGTTGGCGGGCGAGACCAGCGCGGGGGCCGCCAGGCCCTCGACCACGTAGCGGCGCGGGGTCGACCACTCGGTGCCGATCCCGGCGGCCAGCTGGGCGTTCACCCGCCAGTAGTAGGTGGTGGGCAGCTGCAGGTCGGGGACGATGTACGACGTCGCCTGGGTGGGGTAGGACTTGATCTTCGCCGGGTCGATGAACGCCTCGTCGGTGCTGATCTGCAGCGTGTAGCCGCTCGCCCCCTCGACCGGCTCCCACGAGAGCAGCGGCGGCGTGGAGGGTTGCGCCAGCGCGGTGCCGTCGGCCGGGGCGACCAGCGCCGGAGGCGCCAGCGGGTCGCGGACGAACGACGCGCCGGCCCAGCCGGCGTCACCGCTGCCGGCGGGCCGGACCCGCCAGTGCAGCTCGCCGCTGGGCAGCTGCACGGTCGGCACCAGGTGCTGGTTGACCGTGCTGGTGCTGACCAGCGTGGTCGCGAACGACGACGACAGCGACACCTGCACGTCGTACTTGGCGGCCCCGGGCACCCGGGTCCACGACAGCGTCGGGATGCCGGTCACGGTCGTCGCGCTGGGGGACAGGTCGGTCGGCACGGCGGCGGTCGCCGGCGGCGCCCCGAGCGCGACCAGCCCCGTGACCAGCCCCGTGGCCAGCAGCAGTCCGGACAGCGTGCAGATGAGCGCGCGCAGGCGTGCACGGTTGGACGGCACAGCGTCTCCCTCCCCAGGTCACCGAGTGCGTCAGGGGCACGCTAGGCGGCGGCGGAGGAGCGCGTGGCCGAACCGGCGCGGACTGACCGACCGGGCACCGGCATGGCCCGAACGGATCATGCCGGCGGCGTCGGGATCACTCCAGGCCGAGCGAGAACGCCGCCTCCAGGTCGTGGCGGGAGTAGGCGCGGAAGGCGATGTGGGTCTCGGTCTCGATGACGCCGGGGACCTTGTTGAGCCGGTCGGCCACGACCGCCGCCACGTCCTCGTGCCGGCGCACCCGGACCAGGGCGATCAGGTCGATCTGGCCGGTGACGGAGTAGACCTCGCTGACGCCCTCGAGCGCGGCGATCTCCTCGGCCACCTCGGGGATCCGGGCGACGTCGGCCTTCACGAACACGATGGCGGTGATCATGGCCCGACCCTACTCAGCCGCGCGGGCCTCAGCGGGCCGGCCGGTGCACCGGGGCGAGGTCGCGGCGCTCGGCGAACGGGACCAGCGACCGCCGCGACTCGTCGGCGGCGGCGTGGACGGCGAGGTGGCGGGTGGCGCCGGCCACCGGGCAGGTCCACTCGCCCTCGACGGCGACCAGGCGGATGCCGGGCGACTCCAGCCAGCGCAGCACCTTCTCCGACTCCTCGGGGCTGGCGGCCGGCACCGGGCCGGGGGCGTTGAGCACGGTCTCGGCGCTGGCGCGCAGCTCGTCGACGTACTGCTGGGCGTCGGCGCCGGGCGGGATCACGCCCGCCGCGGCGAGCCTGCCGTGGCGGACCACGTGGACCTGCCAGCGACCGTCGTCCTCGCGGCGGGCGGCGACGATCTCGGGGCAGCCGGTGAGGGCCGAGAGCCGCTGGGTGCGGGCGGCGGCCCGGACGAACGCCGCCAGCCGGTCGCGGTGGACCCCCGCCTCCTCGAACCGCTCGTCGGCGGCGAGGGCGCCCATCTTGGCGCTGATCGTCTCGACCACGTCGTCGGGGCGGCGCAGCAGGGTGTCGCGCAGCTGGCGGACCACGGCGTCGTAGGTGGTGCGGTCCACGCTGCCGTCGCACGGCGAGAGGCACCGGCCCAGCTCGGCGAGCACGCAGGGGGCGCGGGAGGGCTCGCGGGCCAGCCGGCCCGAGCACTGCCGCACCGGGAAGGTGTCGTGGAGGGCGGCCAGGCAGCGCTCGGCGACCCGCCGGCTGCCGAACGGGCCGAGGTAGTCGGCGTCGTCGTCGAGCACCTTGGTAACCATCGACAGCCGCGGCCAGGGCTCGCGGGTGAGCTTGATGAAGTGCATCTTCTCCGGGAACCGCGAGCGCCGGTTGTAGCGCGGCTTGTGCTCGGCGATCAGCCGCAGCTCGCGGACCTCGGCCTCGAGGGCGGTGCTGCACTCGATGCCGGTGACGGTGGTGGCCAGCCCGACCATCTCGCCCATCCGGCTGCGGGTCTCGGAGGCGGTGAAGTAGCTGCGCACCCGGGTGCGCAGGTCGCGGGAGGTGCCGACGTAGAGTACCCGGGCGCTGTCGTCGCGGAACAGGTAGACCCCCGGCGCGTGCGGCAGGCCCTCGGCGAGGTGGCGCTTGCGGCGCTGGGCGGTCGTGACCCGCGCCGAGAAGGTCTGCAGCTCCTCGAGGGTGTGGACGCCCAGCCCGCCGAGGCGCTCCATCAGTCCGTGCAGCACGTCGACGGTGGCGCGCGCGTCGGAGAGCGCCCGGTGGTTGGGCGTGGTCGAGGAGCGGAACGCCTTGGCCAGCGAGGAGAGCTTGCAGTTGGGGGCGTCGTCGCGGGTGATCACCCGCCGGGCCAGGCGCGCGGTGTCGACGACCTCGAACGTCGGCCAGGCGCGACCCTGGCGCTCGGCGAAGTGGCGCAGGAAGCCGACGTCGAAGGGCGCGTTGTGGGCCACCAGCACGGTGCCGGCGGCGAACTCGAGGAAGGCCGGCAGCGCGGACTCGACGGGAGGCGCGTCGGCCACCATCGCGTTGCTGATGCCGGTGAGCACCGCGATGAACGGCGGGATCTCGGCCCGGGGGTTGACCAGCGTCTGGAACTCGCCGAGGACCTCGCCACCGCGCACCTTGACCGCACCGATCTCGGTGATCATCGAGCCCGCCTCGGCCGACCCGCCGGTGGTCTCGAGGTCGACCACGGTGAAGGTGATCTCGCGCAGCGGTCGCCCGAGCTCGTCGAAGCTGCGCTGCGACTCCCAGCCGCCGGCCCGGCCCGGACGCTCGCGAGTGGAGGTGCTGCCCATGCCGACGACGGTAGGACCGGGCGCCGACATTCCCGGCGCGACGCGCCCCACCCGCCCCCTAGGCTTGGTCACGTGAGCACGCCGATCCCCGACCCCGCGCAGCGCTGGCGCTGCGGTGGCTGCGGCAACCTCACCCGCTTCGACGTACGACGTACCCGGCGGACCACGGAGTTCTGGCACTTCGACCTCGCCGGCGGGCACGCGGTGGAGGAGACCGAGGTCGAGGCGGAGACCGTCGAGTCGGTGACCTGCCGCTGGTGCGGCCGCGACGACGCCGTCGAGGTGGTGGCCCGGGCCGACGTGGGGGCCGACGTGGCCGCCGACGTCGCTGCGGGGGTCGACGCCGAGCACCCGGGACGGCCCGGCACGGCGGCCGCGCAGCCATGAGCACCCCCGTCCTCGCCGACCTGCCCGGTCCGGTGCGGGACCGGGTGGTGGCCCACGTCGCCGGCAGCCTCCCCGAGATCCCGGACCTGCCCGCCCCGCTGCGCCGGATGGCCGACTTCGCCCCCGCCCGCCGCGCGCGGCTGGGCGCCGGCGCCATCGCCGACGCCCTGGCCGACGACGGCTTCCGCGAGCGGGCCGCGGTGCAGGTGGCCGCCCAGGTCGGCCGTCGGCGCGACGACGCCGCGGGTGACGACCCGGTCGACGCGGGGGCGCTGGCCTGGCTGCTGCGCGGGGAGGAGTGGACGACGGCGCTCGAGCGGGCGCTGGCCGCCGTCGCCGCCCGCGAGGGCGGCGGTCGCCGCGACGACGAGCGGCTGCAGCGCCTCCAGGAGCGGCTCGACCAGGCCGAGGCGACGCTGCGCGACACCCGCGCCCGGCACAAGGCGCAGGTCGAGGAGCTGAAGTCCGAGAACGCCAACCTCCGGCGCAAGCTCGGCGAGACCCGCACCGCCGAGCGACGGGTGCGCGAGGAGGCCGAGCGGGCCGTCGCCGAGGCCGACGCGCTGCGGGGCCGGGCCGCGGCCACCGAGGAGCAGCTCCAGCGCGAGGTGCGCTCGCTGCGCGCCCAGGTGGCCCAGTACGCCGAGCTCTCGGCCGCCGACCGGCGGACGGCGCGGACGGAGCGCGACGAGGCGACCACCCGCAGCCGGGTGCTGCTCGAGACCATCGTGGAGGCCTCGCTGGGCCTGCGGCGCGAGCTGGGCCTGCCGGCCGGCTCCGCCGCCCCGGGCGAGCGGGTCGAGGCGGCGCTGGCCACCGAGCCCAGCGGAGCGCCGACCGCCGCGCTGACCGCGACCCTGCTGGAGCAGCAGCTCGGCATGCCGCGGGCCCGGCTGGTCGTCGACGGCTACAACGTCAGCAAGACCGCCTGGCCGAGCTCACCGCTCGACGCCCAGCGGATCCGCCTGCTCTCGGCGCTGGCCCCGCTGGTGGCCCGCACCGGCGCGGAGACCACGGTGGTCTTCGACGCCGCCGAGGTCAGCACCCGGCCGCCGGTCAACCCGCCGCGCGGGGTGAAGGTGGTGTTCAGCCCGTTCGGGGTGATCGCCGACGACGTGATCCGCGACCTGGTCGCGGCCGAGCCCGCCGGCCGGGTCCTGGTGGTGGTCTCCGACGACCGCGAGATCGTCGAGGACGTGCGCCGCGACGGCGCCCGCACCGCATCGGGCGCGGTGCTGCTCGACCTGCTCTCCCGCGCCGGCTGACCGGGTGGGCTGAACGGGTGGGTTGACCGGGTGCCGGCAGGCCGCGGCGAGGCACTGTCGGAGGTCCCTGTCACGGTGGCCCCATGACGACGAGAATCGACTGCGACACCTGCGTGGTGCGGGGGCTCGCCTGCCACGACTGCGTGGTGACCGTGCTCCTGGGGCCGCCGCCGGAGCTGACCTTCGACGACGACGAACGGCGCGCCCTCGACGTGCTGGCCGACAGCGGGCTGGTGCCGCCGCTGCGGCTGGTCGAGCCCGTCGACCCGCCCGAGGTCGAGGAGTCCGCCTGACGGCGGGTGTGTCCGGCGTGACCCCTGGTGATGATGTGACCAGTGTGACGGTTGTGACGCACGGTTCCCGACACACCGTGAGACGCAGGCCGTCAAAGTTTGGACCACCGCCGAGGCGGCGGCTACGGTGCTGCGAGGCCTTCGTGGACGTGGACAACCGGTCCGCGCGGAGGCCGCGCTGAGTTCCGGGGCACCACGCGTGCACCGGGAGCCGGGGAACCAACTCACCTGGGGTGAATCTCCCGCGAGGCGGCCACCGTCGTGGAGCGGGAGTAGGGCAGGTCGTGCCCGAACCCGTCAGCTCACCCGGTAGGCGTACGACACCCCGAGGAGATCTCCCGGCCGTGCGCAGGAGCCGCAACCGACTCATCCCCGGCCTGGCCGGACTCGCCCTCGCGGCCACCGTGGGACTCGTGCCCTCGACGCCGGCCGCGGCGGAGCCCGAGATCAAGGACGTCCAGCAGAAGGTCGACACCCTCTTCCACCAGGCCGAGCAGGCCTCGGAGCGGCTCAACGACGCCCGGCTCGAGCTCGAGGAGCTGCGCCGCGACCTGCGGTCGCTGGAGGCCGACCAGGCCCGGCAGGACCGCAGGATGGCGGCGATCCGCGAGCAGGTGCGCGACGCCGTCGTCGCCCAGTACCAGGGCCAGGACATCTCGGCCGCCGGCGCGGTCGTCGTCGCCGACGACCCCGACGCCTTCCTCTCGGGCATGTCCACGATGTCGGCGTTCAACGCCTACCAGGACCAGCTCTTCGCCGACTTCGCCGACGAGGCCAAGGCGCTGCGGATCCGCCGCGAGGCGACCGAGGACCGGGCCGACGACATCGCTGACCTCGAGCGCGACCTGGCAGCCGAGAAGCAGGAGATCGAGCGCAAGCACGACGAGGCCGAGGAGGTGCTCGACGAGCTGAAGGCCGCCGAGCGCGCCGAGGTCCTGGCCAGGGGCGGCAGCGCCGTCCCGTCCGACGTGCCGGCCTCCGGTCGCGCCGCCGCCGCGATCGAGTACGCCATGGCCCAGGTCGGTGACTCCTACGTCTACGGCGCCGCCGGACCCGACGCCTTCGACTGCTCCGGGCTGACGATGATGGCCTGGGCCCAGGCCGGCGTCGGCCTGCCGCACTCCTCGCGGATGCAGTACGGCAGCGGCCCCCACGTCGCCGCCGACGACCTGATCCCCGGCGACCTGGTCTTCTACTACTCGCCGATCAGCCACGTGGGCATGTACATCGGCAACGGCCTGATCGTCCACGCCGCCAACCCGGGTGCCGGGGTCCGGGTCTCCGACCTCTACTCCATGCCCTACGTCGGCGCGGTCCGCCCTGGCTGAGCCGGCCCGCCACGTCGCCGGCCGCCCGCGCGCGTGGGTGGCGGTCGCGTCCGTCGTCCTGCTCGCGCTGGTCGGCGCGGTCGCCTGGCTGGTGCTGCGGGGTGACACCTACGTCGCCGAGCCCGACCGGGGCGTGCCGGCCGCGGCCAGCCCCGACGAGGCGGCCCGGGTGCTCGGCGAGCTGCGCCAGGCCCTTGCGGACGGCGACGCCGACGCCGCCGCCGCGCTCGGCGCCGACGACGAGGCCCGGTCGCTGCTCGCCGCGGTCGCCCGCAACGCCGCCGGGCTGCGGGTGGTCGACCTGACCCTGCGCTACGTCGACGAGGTCGGCGCGGTGGCCGCGGACGGCTCCTGGCAGGCGGCGGTCGACCTGGCCTGGGCGTTCGAGGGCTTCGACCGCGACCCCGCGCACGTCGAGGTGCTGGTCGGCTTCCGGTCCACCCCCGACGGTGTGGCCGTCACCGGCCTCGGCGGTGGCGGGGACCGTCGCACGCCGGTGTGGCTCGCCGGACCGGTCACCGTCAGCCGCACGGCGACCACCCTGGTGCTGGCGGCCGGGCGCGCGCCCGACGCGGCGTCGTACACCCGGCTCGCCCGGGCGGCGGTGCCCGCGGTGCGGGCGGTGCTGCCGGCGTGGCGGGGCCGCCTCGTCGTCGAGGTGCCGTCGACCCAGGGCATGCTCGACCGCGCCCTGGGTGCGACCGAGGGCACCTACGCCAACATCGCCGCGGTCACCGCCACCGTGGACGGCACCGTGACGCCGCAGTCGCCGGTGCACGTGTTCCTCAACCCGGTCGTCTTCGGCGCCCTCGACCCGGTCGGCGCCCAGGTCGTGATGACCCACGAGGTCACCCACCTGGCCACCGACGCCCCGATGACGCCGTCGGTGCCGCAGTGGCTGCTGGAGGGCTTCGCCGACCACGTCGCACTGCGCGACACCGACCTGCCGCTGAGCCTCACCGCCCGCCAGATCATCGAGCAGGTGCGCCGCGACGGCGCGCCCCGCCAGCTGCCGGGAGCCGCGGAGTTCGACGAGGCCTCGACCCACCTCGGCGCGGCGTACGAGAGCGCCTGGCTGGCCTGCGTGGTGCTGGCCGACCGCGGGGGAGAGGCCGCCCTGGTGCGGCTCTACGAGGAGACGGCCGGCGGCGCCGACGTCGAGGCCGGGCTGCGCCGCGGCTTCGGGCTGGACGTCGCCGGGCTGACCCGGCTCTGGCGCGCCCGGCTGACCGAGCTGGCGGGCTGACAGACTGGTGCGGTGAGCACGACCGCGCCGACCGAGCCGGACGACGCGGGCGCGTCCGACGCCCGCAGCCCCTCCGGGCCGTCGGCCCGCCGGGTCGCCCTCGGCGTCCTGGTCGTCGGGCTCGCGACCTTCGTCCTGCTCGCGTGGTGGCTGGTGCCCTGGGACCCGGTGCCCGGCGGCCCCCTGCGCCCGGCCGCGCCCGAGGACGTCTTCACCGCCGCCGAGATCGCCCGGGCCGAGGAGTTCTCGCGCGTCTCGATGCTGTGGCGCTACTCGTCGCTGGCCGTCTCGCTCGCGGTCGCGCTGGTGCTGGGCCTGGGGCCGTGGGGCGCCCGCGTGGTCGGGCGCCTGCGCGGTCCGTGGTGGTGGCGGTCGGTGCTGGCGGTGGCCGCGCTCGACGTGCTGGGGCGGGTGGTGACCCTGCCGTTCGCCGTGCTGCTGCGTCGCCGGGTGCTCGAGGAGGGACTCTCGCACCAGTCGTGGGCGGGCTTCGCGGCCGACCTGGTGCGCAACGAGGCGCTCGACGTGGTGCTCACCTCCGTCGTGGTGCTCATGCTGGTGGGCTGCGCGCGGCGGTGGGCCCGGGCCTGGCCGGCGGCGGCAGGCGGTGTGCTGGGGGTGCTGGTGCTGGTCGGCTCGTTCGCCTACCCCGTGCTGGTCGAGCCGCTCTTCAACGACTTCTCGTCGCTGCCAGACGGCACCCTGCGCAGCGAGATCCTCGAGCTCGCCGACCGCGAGGGCGTGCGCGTCGACGACGTGCTGGTGGCCGACGCCTCGCGCCGCACCACCACGCTCAACGCCTACGTCTCCGGGATCGGCGCCACCCGCCGGGTCGTGGTCTACGACAACCTCGTCGACGACCTGGGCCGCCAGGAGACGCTCTCGGTGGTCGCCCACGAGCTGGCCCACGCCCGCCACGACGACGTGGTGACCGGCACCCTGCTGGGTGTCGCCGGGGTGCTGGCCGGGGTCGGCCTGCTGGGGCTGCTGTGGGGCGGCCGGCGCCGCAGCGGCCCGGACGCCAGGGACGGCGGCGACGACTCGGGGCTCGCCGACCCGCGCACGGTGCCGCGGCTGCTGGCGCTGGTCGCGATCGGCACGCTGCTGGCCAGCCCGGTGCAGAACGCCGTCAGCCGGCAGATCGAGCTGCGCGCCGACGTCGACGCACTGCGGGCGACCCGTGATCCGGCGGCTTTCGTCGACATGCAGACCGAGCTGGCGCGGCGCTCGTTGGCCGACCCCACCCCGCCAGCCCTCGCGCAGTGGTGGTTCGGCAGCCACCCCCGGGCGTTGCTGCGGATCGCGCTGGCCCGGCGGGTGGCGGGGGACTGACCGGCCGGGACCGGCTCAGGAGCAGCTGCCGATCGACTGCGCCTCGATGATGTCGTCGCAGCTGCCGTGGAAGAGGCCGTCGGTGCCGCCGCCGAAGGCGAAGACCGCGGCCGCGATGATCGCGGCGATGCCCGCGATCAGCAGGCCGTACTCGACGGCCGAGGCGCCGCGCTCCTGACGGGGACGGCACGAGGCCCGGACCCGGACGACTGTCCGGACCCGGGCCCCGTGGACGCTCATGATGCCTGGTCTCCGAGAGACGGAGATCAGTCGCTGGTGCAGCCCGAGGCGGAGGCGACCGACTTGCAGGTGTCCTCGAAGATGTCGGAGATGTTGTCGCCGAAGGCGAACACCACGACGACGATGAGGGCCGCGATGCCGGCGATGAGCAGGCCGTACTCGACGGCGGAGGCGCCGCGCTCGTCCATCTTCTCGGTGCGAGCGGCGAGCATGATGCGCAGGTAGTCCAGCATGATAGTTCTCCTGAATTGGTGCAAAGTATTTCCCACGAGATGAGGCGGGCGCCTCACAAGAAGAATCTTCACGCAGCCGGCGCCGAGAAGTTATCGGGTGAGCAGGCGAGCCTGGGTAGTCACTTCGGACTATGCCGTCGACGCCGTCCGGTATGGCCTCTGACCTGCACAAACAGGGGTGGTAGCACTACCCGGGGCCCGGTCGGTGCGACCGGGTGGTCACCGGGTCGACGGAGTGCCCAAAAAAGGGTCGCCAAAGCCCCGGGGATTGCATTCACGATGCATTTCCCGGTGCTTTTCGCACGCTTTTCGCGCGACCTCGGCGGCCTACTTCCGCGAACGTCCGGTGGCGGTCTCAGAGGTTGCTGGGTCGCACGCTCGAGAGCAGCCCGATCCGCATCGCGGTGACCAGTGCCTGGGCCCGGTTCTGGGCGCCGAGCTTCTGGTAGATCCGCGCGATGTGCGACTTGGCGGTCGACTCGCTGAGGTAGAGCTTCTCGCCGATCGCGGCGGCGCCGAGCCCGTCGGCCAGCAGCACCAGCACCTCGTGCTCGCGCTCGGAGAGACGGGTCGACTCCGAGGCGCTGCGGCGCATCATCGCGCCGGCCAGCCCCGCGCACACGAACGAGCGGGGGGAGACCGCGGCGTGCCGGGCGGTGCGCACGACCTCGCCGGAGGGCGCGTCCTTGCCGACGAAGCCCGACGCACCGGCCTGCATCGCCGCGAAGATCTGATCGTCGCCGCTGTGCATGGTGAGCACGACGAGGCCGACGGTGTTGCTCTGCTTGCGGATCGACCGGACGATGTCGAGGCCGGTGCCGTCCTGGAGCTGGAGATCGGCGACTACCACGTCGGGCTGCTTGTCGCCGTACATCTCGAGCGCCTCGGCGACCGACCCGGCCGTGCCGACGATCGTCATGTCCTCCTCGAGGTCGAAGACGCCGGCCAACCCGCTGCGGATCAGCTCGTGGTCGTCGACCAGGAGGACGGTCGTGGGTGAGCTCATGCGCCGATCCTGTCTCTCGTCGTGGTGAGGGTGGCGCCCTCCTCGGGGACCGGACGGCCCCCGGGGATGCGCACCGAGACCGAGAGCCCGCCGCCGGGCGTCTCGGTGATGTCGAGCTGGGCGTTGATGAGCAGCGCCCGCTCGCGCATGATGTCGAGGCCGTGCGAGGTGGGCCGGGCGGCCTGGAGGCCCCGACCGTTGTCGCGCACGGTGATCAGCGCCTCGGGCGCGTGCACCTGGCAGTGCACGTGGATCGCGGACGCCTGCGCGTGGCGGACGGCGTTGTTCATCGCCTCCTGGGCGATGCGGAACAGCTCGGCCTCCACCTCGGGGCGCAGCCGCGCAGTGCGCTCGTCGAGGGTCACGTGGATCGGCACCCCCGAGACCTCGGTCAGGTTGCGGGCGATCGAGCCGATGGCCGCGCCGAGGCTCTCGCTCGCCCCGACGCTGGTGCGCAGCGTGACCACGGAGCGGCGGATCTCGGCGACCACGGCGGTGATCCGGTCGCGGAGCACCTCGAGGCGCTCGGCCTGCTCGGGGCTGGTCGTCCCGGCGCCGAGGGCGTCGACGAGGTAGCCGAGCGAGGCGATGTCCTGGGCGACGCCGTCGTGCATCTCGCGGGCCAGGCGCCGGCGTTCCTCGGCGGTCGCGGCGTCGCGGAAGGCCGAGAACAGCAGCGCCGTGTCGAGGTGGACCGCGCTGGTCTCGAGGCGGCGCATCAGCTTGCGGATCCGGTCGTCGAGGCCGAGCGTGCCGGGGTCGACCCGTTCGGAGAGGACACCGGCCACGACCGCAGCAATCCCGCTCTCGGTGGAGAGGGGGAAGGCGAAGACCCGGTCGTCGACGACCGGCAGTCCGACCGCCCACGCCTCGACGGCGATGTCCTCGCACTGCGCGAGGTCGGCGGGGTCGCCGACGTGCATGCTCTTGGTGATCAGCGGGGTGAGCGTGTCGCCGCGCGGCACGTGCACCACCAGCGCGGTGGCCGGCATGTCGTCGCGCACGGCGCTGAGGATCGCGCCGCCCAGGGCGACGGGGTCGAGGCCGGAGTCGAGCCCGCCGGAGAGGTCGATCAGCTGGCGGATCAGCGTCTGGGCGTAGTGGTACGGCGCCAGCGGGTCGGCCTGGGAGCGGAGCGCGGTCTGGAGGAAGGTGCCGACCAGGCCCAGGCCGAGCCCGGTGAGGCACCAGCTGAAGACGCCGAAGCCCTGGTCGGCGCTCATGCCCTCGGACCAGAGGAAGGCCACCAGCACCAGCGCGACCAGCTGGGCGCTCAGGGCGTAGGCGACGCCCGGCAGCCCGCGGTAGAGCCCGGCCACGAACGGCGGCACCGAGAGCGCGCCGAGCACCGCCATCGAGTCGTGCAGGGCGAAGCCGCAGATCGCGCCGACCACCCC
Organism: Nocardioides sp. SYSU D00038; assembly: GCF_016924665.1. Lineage (GTDB taxonomy): Bacteria > Actinomycetota > Actinomycetes > Propionibacteriales > Nocardioidaceae > Nocardioides. The sequence continues at coordinate 52,500 of NZ_JAFFJT010000031.1, read as the reverse complement.
GGCCTCGAGCACGGTGAGCAGCACGACCGAGCGCTCCTCGCGCAGGTCGGCGAGCGTCGCCAGCACCCAGACCAGCCCGATCGTCAGCAGCGCGAGCAGCGCCGGGGTGTCGCGCGACCACAGCACGGGGGCCAGCAGCGCCACCAGCACGAAGCCGCGCGCCGCGGCCCCGAGGCGGAGGTGCTGCCGGTCCGGCAGGCGCACGAGGGAGGTCATCGGCGGCCTAGAAGCTGTCCATGATCGAGAGCACGGCCGGACCCATCACGGCCATGAACAGGCACGGCAGGATGCAGAAGATGAGGGGAACGGTGATCTTGACCGGCACCTGCTGCGCCTTCTCCTCGGCTCGCTGACGACGCTTGACCCGCATCTCGGCTGACTGTACGCGCAGGACCTGCGCGACGGGGATACCGAACGAGTCGGCCTGCACCATGGCGCCCACGAAGGTCTTGAGGTCGGCGACGTTGGTGCGCTCCGACATGGCCCGCAGCGCGTCGGCGCGGCCCTGGCCGATCTGCATCTCGCGCAGCACCCGCGAGAACTCCTCGGCCAGCGGGCCCTCGGTGTTCTGGGCGACCTGCTGGACCGCGGCGTCGAAGCCCAGGCCCGACTCGACGCTGATCGTGAGCAGGTCGACGGCGTCGGGCAGGTCGCGCTGCAGCCGCTCCGCGCGCTCGTAGGCGCGCTGGTAGAGGTAGAGGTTGGGGCCGAAGAAGCCCGCCACCAGGCCGCCCACCGCGAGCAGCAGCCGGACGCCGGTGCTCGGCGCCAGCATGAACGAGAACGCGAGCCCGACCAGCAGGCCGACCACGGCGGCGATCACCTTGCCCGAGACCACCCGGTCGACGGTCCAGCCGGCGGGGTTGCCGGCGAGCTCGAGCTTGCGCCGGATCCGCTCGGCGGCGTCGCTGCCCGAGAGCCGCCGTCCTACGGCGAGCGCGCGCTGCTGGAGCGGCTCGATCACCCGGTCCGCGAACGGCTTGTCGAGCTCGGAGGTGAGCTCCTTGGGGGCGTCGGTCATCGCGCGGAGCAGGGCCAGCGAGCGGGTGACGCCACCGCCCTCGGCGTTGGCGCCGAGCGCCGAGGCCGCGAGGACGATCGCCAGGACGACCATCATCATCCCGAGCACGAAGAGCATCGTCATCTCAGACCTCCACCTTGACCAGACGGCTCATCCAGAAGACCCCGATCGCCAGCACGGTGCCCGACCCGATCATCATCAGCCATCCGAGCGGCTCGGTGAACATGACACTCACGTAGTCGTAGTTGGTCATCAGCAGGTAGACCATGAACAGCGGGGGCAGCAGCCCGAGCACCCACGCCGACAGCTTGCCCTCGGCCGCGAGGGCGGCGACCTGGCGCCGGATGTACTCGCGCTCGCGCATGGTGGCCGCGACGGTGTCGAGCAGCTCGGCGAGGTTGCCACCGACCTGCCGCTGGATCCGGATCGCCATCACCACCCACTCGAAGTCCTTGCTGCCGAAGCGCTCGGCCACACCCTCGAACGCGTCCTCGATCGACACGCCGAGCCGGGTCTCGACCAGCACCCGGCGGAACTCGCCGGCGATCGGCTCCGGGCCCTCGCGGACGATGGTGTCGACCGACTGGGCGAGCGAGAGTCCGGCCGACAGCGACCCCGACATCAGCTGCAGCGTGTCCGGCAGGCCCATGCTGAACTGCTTGCGCCGCCGGGCCCCGCGGAAGCCGAGGTAGAGCCACGGGCCGACCAGCCCGACGGCGAGGAACACCGCGCCCACGAACAGGTTGCTGCCGCCCACGGCGATGCCGAGCAGCCCGGCGACGAACGCGACCGCGCCGTGCACGAGCAGCCACTCGGCGGGCTTGAGCTCGCTGCCGGCCACCTCGAGGCGCTGGCTGATCCGCGCCTCCAACGACTGGTTGCGGCGCAGGATGTTGGTCGCGGTCTCCTTCGCCGTCGCCAGGGCCTGGTCGGAGTCGAAGCCCTTGCCCGGGGCGTCGGCGCGCGACTGGCTCTCGGCGTAGCGCGTGACCCGGTCGGCGGCCGACATCCGCGGCGCAGAGCGGCGGGGCACGGCGATCAGCAGGAACAGGCAGGCACCGAGGCCGAGCGCTGCGGGTCCGGCGTAGACGGCCCAGTCCGGCAGCGCGAGGCCACCGGCCTCGGCGGCACCGAGGTCGGTGCCTACCTCCGCGGTGCGCACCCGGGTGAAGGACTGGGCGACCACGGGCCCGGCGGAGGTCGGCAGGGTGATCTCGACGGTGGCCTCGGTGTCGCGGACGTCGTCGGGCACCCGGGTGGTCACCAGCACCTGGTTGGCCAGCACGTCGGCCTCGGCGGCGAACGCCTCGCGCAGCGCCCTGCGCTCGGCCGGGATCAGCCGACCGTTGCCGGCCCGGGCGAGCTGCTCCAGGGCGCTGACCGCGGCCGGCGCGTCCTGCTCGAGGGCGACCACGTCGACCAGCACCTGGGCGCTGGTGATCGCGGCGGTCACGGTCTCGAGCGGAACGGCGCTGGTATCGGCGCCGTCGGAGAGGACCAGCAGGCTGCGCTGCCCCAGGGCGCCGGCCTGCTCGATGCTCTCGAGCACGCCGTCGTAGAGCCGGGTCTTCTTCGACAGCGTCAGCGCCTCGACGACCTCCGTGGCCCGGTCGCGGTCGCGGCTGGGCTCGAGCACCGGGGTGACCTCCCCGGCGAACGAGACGATGCCGAGGTGGACGTCGGCGGGCAGCGCGGCGATGTAGGCCACCGCGGCGCGCTGCGCGGCGCGGAACCGGGCGCCCTTCATCGAGTTGCTCACGTCGAAGGCCAGCACGGCGGTGCGGCGCACGGTGCCGGTGTCCTCGGCCGCGGTGGCCACCGACTCGGCGGGCTCGCCGTCGACCTCCACGGTGACGCCGTCGAGGTCGACCTCGGCGCCGGCCGGCACCGAGACCAGGACCTGGAGGCCGTCGTCGGTGGGCTCGGCGTGGTCGATCGAGCCGGCCAGGTCGGCCGCGGACGCCGGGACGGTCGGCGCCAGCGCGAGGCCCAGCGCGAGGCCCAGCGCGGCCAGGCGGCCGGCGACCGCGGCGAGCCGCACGGCGGGCTCGCGGCGGCGCTGACGGCGGGGCCGACGGCGGGGCAGGCGGCCGGTCACAGCTTGTCCGTCGCGAACAGCATCGGGTCGACCGTGACGTTGGCGTAGGCCATCTTCTCCAGGAACTTCGGCCGCAGCCCGGTGGAGCGGAGCCGGCCCAGGGCCCGGCCCTCGGCGTCGAAGCCCGCGCTGCCGTCCCAGACGAAGATGTCCTGGAGGGTGATCACGTCGCCCTCCATCCGCTCGACCTCGGTGATGTGGGTGATCCGGCGGCTGCCGTCCTTGAACCGGGTCTGGTGCACGATCAGGTCGACCGCGGAGGCCACCTGCTCGCGGATCGCGCGCACCGGCAGGTCCATGCCCGCCATCAGCACCATCGTCTCCATCCGGCTCAGCGTGTCGCGGGGGCCGTTGGAGTGGAGCGTGCAGATGGAGCCGTCGTGGCCGGTGTTCATCGCCTGCAGCATGTCGAGCGCGGAGGCGTCGCGGACCTCGCCGACGATGATCCGGTCGGGTCGCATCCGGAGGCTGTTCTTGACCAGGTCGCGGATCGAGACCGCGCCCTTGCCCTCGATGTTGGAGGGCCGCGACTCCAGCCGGACCACGTGGTCCTGCTTGAGCTGCAGCTCGGCGGCGTCCTCGATGGTGACGATGCGCTCGTCGTCGGGGATGAACGACGACAGCACGTTGAGCGTCGTGGTCTTGCCGGCGCCGGTGCTGCCGGAGACGATCACGTTCAGCCGGCCGCGCACGCAGGCGTCGAGGAAGTCGGCGGTCTGGGGGCTCAGCGAGCCGAACGAGATCAGGTCGTCGACGGTGAGCGGGTCGGTGGCGAACTTGCGGATGGTGAGCGCGGAGCCGTCGACGGCCAGCGGCGGGACGACGGCGTTGACGCGCGAGCCGTCGGGCAGGCGTGCGTCGACCATCGGGCTCGACTCGTCGACCCGGCGGCCGATGCGCGAGACGATCTTGTCGATGGTGCGGCGCAGGTGGGCCTCGTCGCTGAAGTGGGCGGTGGCCGGCACCAGCTTGCCGGACTTCTCCAGCCAGATCGAGGCGTGGCCGTTGACCATCACCTCGGAGACGTCGGGGTCGCGCAGGTAGGGCTCGATCGGGCCGTAGCCCAGGATGTCGTCGCTGATCTCCTGGGTGACCCGGGCCCGGTCGCTGCTGCTCAGCGGCCGGTCCTGCGAGGAGAGGACGTCGGCCAGGACCTTGCGGACCTCCTGGTCCAGCTCGTTCTGGTCCATGTCGGAGTCGTAGAGGTGCGGGCCCATCTGCTTGAGCAGCTGGACGTGCACGCTGCTCTTGAGCTCCTCGATCCGGTCCTGCTGCTGCAGGCTCGCGATCCGACGGGTGGCGCTGCCGGCGTCCGTGCCCGCGCCGTTGCTGGTGCCGTTGCCCGTGCCGTTGCCCGTGCCATTGCCCGTGCCGTGGCTGCCGGACGGCGTCGTGCCCGCGCGGGTCGCGACCACCGGGGCGGCGGGCGCGGCGTGCGCGGGTGCGCCGCTGGACCGGCCGGTGCCGCGGGTGTCGCTGGGCACGTCGGCGCGGCGCTTGCCGGCGACGGCGGCCGCCGCCCGGGCGGCGGCCTGGGCCGCGGCCTCGGGGGAGACCGGGGCGGGGACGGTGTGGTCGCCGGCGGGCAGCCCCTCGTCGGCGAGGCGGGTGTCAGTTTGGGCGGTCGGGGCCGGCGCGGAGGCGGCGGACCCGGAGGTGCCCGGTCCGGCGTTGGCGCGGCGGGCGGCGGCGATCCGGTCGGCGAGGCTCATGGGGTCATCACTTCCGCTTCCGCGAACGACGGCCGCGACCCTCCGGCGCACCGGCCTCGGGAGCGGCGGCCGGGACGGGCACCAGCTGCTCGCCGGCGAGGGCCCGGGTGAGGTCCCGGATCGCCGCGCTGAACTGGTGCTGGGGGTCGCTGAACAGGATCGGGTTGCCGGCGTTGGTCGAGGCGGCCACGTCGATGGAGGTCGCGATCTCGGTCACCACCGGCATGCCGAGGATGCCCTCGACCTTGTCGGCGTTGATGCCGACCTCGTCGTCGGCCCGGTTGAGCACGAGGTGGCGGTGCTCCGGCGCGACGTGCAGCATGTCGAGCGTCTCGACGGCGACCTTGACGTTCTTCAGCGTCGGCACGTCGAGGGTCGCGACCAGCACGACGTCGTCGGTGCCGTCGAGCGCGGTCAGCACCTGCTCGTCGAACGACGGCGCCATGTCGAGCACGACGTAGTCGAAGGTCTCGCGCAGGGTGGCGATCACCCGCGAGACCAGCGCCGGCGTGATCCGCTCGCGGACGTCGGGGTGCGACGGCGCGGCCAGCACCATCAGCGAGTCCGGGTGGCGGGTCAGCAGCACGTCGAGCATCTCCACGTCGAGGGTGTCCTCGGAGCCGATGGCCTGCTCGACCGAGTGGGTCGGGAACAGCTGCATGGTGATCGCCACGTCGCCGAACGCGAGATCCATGTCGACGAGGCAGACCTTGCGCGCCCCCTTGTCGGAGAGCGCCAGGGCCAGGTTGACCGCGATCGTGGTCTTGCCGACCCCGCCCTTGGGGGAGAAGACCGAGATGACCTTGCTCAGGTGCATCGCGCCCGAGGGGCCGCGCAGCGCGACGTAGAGCTGCTGGGCGCGCTGGATCGCGGCGTCGAACGCCCCGGCGGCGTCGTCGCTGGCGACGACGTCGCGCGCGCCGGCCTTGATCGCCGCGCGCAGCAGCTCGGTGGTGATGTCGTCGCGGACCAGGATGGTGCTGACGATCGGTCGCGAGACCCGGAGCGCCTCGGTGGTGCCGAGCACGTCGTCGGTGGAGAGCGTGGGGCCGAGCACGACGACGTACTCGTCGCCGTGGGTGGCCAGCCACGCCTGCAGCCGCTCGGTGGACTCCACGCCGTGCGAGCCGGGCGGCATCGCGGCGAGCAGCCCGGTCACGACCTCGGGGTCGGGGTCGACGATGATGGGCATCAGGTCACCAGAGGTTCGCGAAGCGCCGGGAGTCCGCCGGTCCGGTGCGGCTCTTGTCGGTGAGCAGCGCGAACGTGACCTCGCCGTTCAGGCTGGCGTAGATGACCTTCTCCGACTCGGTCTGGTCGAGCGCCAGCGTGAGCAGCGTGCGCGAGACCTCCTCGGTCACGGCGGCACCGGACTCGTCGGTGGTCGTGGTCGACACCGGCGTGGTGGCGCCGACGCCGAGCACCTTGACCCGCGGCAGCAGCATCCGGGTGAAGTCGCCCGGGACGCTGTAGTAGATCGCCACCTCCGAGCCCGGGGTGACGAAGCCCGCCACCCGGCCCGGGTCGGTGAGGTTGACCGACACCGCGGCCCGGTCGTCCGGGATCTGGAGGTTGGAGGTCACGCTGCTGCCCGCGGCCCCGAACTTCTCGGCGAGGATCTGCTCGCCGGGGTAGAGCGTCTGCAGCGCGACCATGCCGGCCAGGCCGGTGGTCGTCGTCTGCGCCCCCGCCAGCAGCTGCTCCTGCGAGACGTCCTCCAGCTTCAGCTTCCCGGCCGCCTGGGCGTCCTCGATCGTCTCTCCTGCCTCGATGATCGCCTGCGCGCGCAGCACCTCGACGGTGTCGAAGCGCTCGTTGGCGCGGGTGTCGGCGTCCTTGACGTACAGGAAGACGAGCGCCGCTCCCAGCGCCGCCACCAACACCGCGACGATCAGGAGGATCCTGCGTCGGTCCATGTCGCGACCTTTCCCATCCCCCGGACGCACGAGGGCAGGCTGGCGCGAACGCCGTGCTCCCTCGTGATCCGTTCCCACGAATCAGTTCCCTTTGAGCAGCAAAGCTGCCTGCTCCCTCAGGCGGAACTGTAGGAGCGATGGAGCCCGAGGGTCGTCGTTTCGCGAAAAGTCACCCGGTCGGGCGTGCCGCGCACGACGAACGGTCGGCGACGTGCGCCGAACGGCGACCCGGCGACCCCGACAGGCGACCCCGACAGGTGGCCCGAGCTGGCTGGGTGGCTCAGCCGTAGAGCGCGGCCACCTCGTCGCGCAGCTCGCGCATCACCACCGACCGCCGGAGCTTGAGGCTGGGCGTGAGCTGGCCGCCCTCCTCGGTCCAGTCGTCGGGGAGGATCCGGAACTTGCGGATCGCCTCGGCCCGCGAGACCGCGCGGTTGGCGTCCTCGACCCCCGCCTCGATCTCGGCACGCAGGTCGGGGTCGTCGACGTGGTCGGCGACGGTCCCCGACTTGCCGTGGGTGGCCGCCCAGGCCTCGAACGACTCCGGGTCGATGGTCACCAGGGCGGCGATGAACGGCTGGCCGTCGCCGACGACGATGCACTGGCTCACCAGGGGGTGCGCGCGCAGCCGGTCCTCGAGCACGGCCGGCGCGACGTTCTTGCCACCCGCGGTGACCAGGATCTCCTTCTTGCGCCCGGTGATCCGGACGAACCCCTCGTCGTCGACCTCGCCGACGTCGCCGGTGTGGAACCAGCCGTCGGGCTCGAGCACCTCGCTGGTGGCCTCGGGCGCGTTCCAGTAGCCGGCGAAGACCTGGCCGCCGCGGAACAGCAGCTCGCCGTCGTCGGCGACCCGCACCGTGGTGCCGGGCAGCGGCCGCCCGACGGTGCCGACCTTGATCGCGTCGGGCAGGTTGACCGTGAGCGCCGCGGTGGTCTCGGTGAGCCCGTAGCCCTCGAGCACGGTCAGCCCGATGCCGCGGTAGAAGTGGCCGAGCCGCTCGCCGAGCGGCGCGCCGCCGGAGACCGCGTGGCGGCAGCGGCCGCCCAGGGCCGCGAGCAGCTTGCCGTAGACCAGCCGGGTGAAGACCGCGTGCTGGGCGCGCACCGCGAGCGGCACCCGGCCCTTCTCGAGGCCCCGGCTGTAGGCGATCGCCGTCTCGGCGGCCCGCTCGAAGATCCGCCCGCGGCCGTCGGCGGTGGCCCGCTGCGAGGCGGTGTTGAAGACCTTCTCGAAGACCCGGGGCACGGCCAGGATGAACGTCGGCTCGAAGGCCTGCAGGTCGGGCAGGAGGCTCTTGATGTCGGCGCTGTGACCCAGCCGGGTCCGCGAGCGCACGCAGCCGATCTGGATGATCCGGGCGAACACGTGGGCCAGGGGGAGGAACAGCAGCGTCGAGGCGCCCTCGGTGTCGAAGAGGCGGTCGAGCTCCTCGACGGCGACGCCGAGCTCGAACATGAAGTTGCCGTGGCTGAGTCGGCAGCCCTTGGGCCGGCCCGTGGTGCCGGAGGTGTAGATCAGCGTGGCGAGGTCGTCGGGGCCGGCCGTCGTACGTCGCTTCTCGAGCTCGGCGTCGGAGATGTCCTCGCCCAGCCGGACCAGGATCTCCACGGCGTTGTCACCGAACGACCAGACGTGGTTGAGCTGGTCGAGGCGGTCGCGCACCCCGGTGACCCGGGCGACGTGCTCGTGGGTCTCGGTCAGCACCGCGCGGGCCCCGGAGTCCTCCAGGATCCAGGCCACCTGCTCCGCGGAGGAGGTCTCGTAGACCGGCACGGTGACCGCGCCGGCGAACCAGATGGCGTAGTCGAGCAGCGTCCACTCGTAGCGGGTCTTGGAGATGATCGCGACCCGGTCGCCGACCTCGATGCCGGCAGCCACCAGGCCCTTGGCCACCGCGCACACCTCGTCGTGGAACTGCGCGGCCGTCACGTCGAGCCAGGGGGTCTCGCCGCCGTCGGGGGAGGGCCTGCTGAACACGACGTCCTCGGCGTGGTCACGGGCGTTGGCGACCACGTCGTCGGTCAGGTTGCCCGTGGTGGGCAACGGGAACGTCAGGGGGGTGGCGTACTCCCGCACGGGTTCCTCCTCCAGGGGCACGCCCGCGCGGGGCGGACCGGCCGGTCGCCCCGCCGCGAGCCGCGGACAGCCGCACGTTACCGCCGGGTCGCCGGGGCGACCCATCCGGTACGCTCGCCGCCGCAGCAGTCGCGCACCACTCCAGGACGGATGCAGGGGGCTCCCATGGCCGAGCAGACGACGTCCTCGATCCGCATCGAGGCCCCGCCGGCGGCGGTGATGGCGGTCATCGCCGACTTCGACAGCTACCCCGCGTGGGCCAAGGGCGTCACCACCGCCGACACCGTGGCCACCGGGCCCGACGGTCGCGCCGAGAAGGTGTTCTTCGCCCTCGACGTCTCGCCGATCAAGGACGAGTACACGCTGGCCTACACCTGGGACGGCGACCGCCAGGTCACCTGGACCCTCGACGAGGGCAAGATGTTGCGCGCCCTCGACGGCGCCTACGTGCTGGAGGACCTCGGCGGGGCCACCGAGGTCACCTACCGGCTCGCGCTCGACGTCTCGATCCCGCTCATCGGGATGCTGAAGCGCAAGGGCGAGAAGATCCTCATCGACACCGCGCTGAAGGGGCTCAAGAAGCGCGTCGAGTCCCTCGCCTGAGCCCCCTTGCGGATCCTCCTCTTCACCGGCAAGGGCGGCGTCGGCAAGTCGACGGTCGCGGCGGCGACGGCGGCGCAGGCCGCGGCCGCCGGCCACCGCACGCTCGTGCTGTCGACCGACGCCGCCCACTCCCTGGGCGACGCCTTCGGCACGCCGGTCGGCTCCCAGCCCACCGAGGTGGCCGAGCGGCTGTTCGTGCAGCAGGTCGACGCCCAGGAGCGCTTCGAGCGGTCGTGGGCCGAGATCCAGCGCTACCTGCTGTCGGTGCTCGAGGTCGCCGGGGTCGACCCGCTCGCCGCCGAGGAGCTCACCGTCGTCCCGGGCGCCGAGGAGGTGCTCGCCCTCCTCGAGCTGCGGCTCCAGGCGCTGTCGGGCGGCTGGGACGTCGTGGTGGTCGACTGCGCCCCCACCGCCGAGACGCTGCGGCTGCTCGCGCTGCCCGAGGCGCTCGGCTGGTACATGCAGCGGGTCTTCCCGACCCAGGCCCGGGTGATGACGGCGCTCAAGCCGGTGCTCAGCCGGGCCGCCGGGGTGCCGATGCCCGGCGGGGGCGTCTTCGACGCCGTCGAGCGGCTGCACACCGAGCTCGACGAGGTGCGGTCGCTGCTCAGCGGCCCCGAGGCGAGCGTGCGGATCGTGCTGACCCCGGAGTCGGTGGTGCTCGCCGAGGCCCGACGCGCGTACACGTCGCTGTCGCTGTTCGGCTACCGCGTCGACGGGGTGGTGGCCAACCGGATCTTCCCGGCGGGCGGCGCCGACGACTGGCGGGCGGGCTGGGTGGTGGCGCAGGACGAGGTGCTCGCGCAGGTCGAGCAGTCGTTCGCCGGGCTGCCGCTGTGGCGCTCGGAGTACCGCACCGCCGAGCCGGTCGGCGTCACCGACCTGCGCACCCTGGCCGACGAGGTCTACGCCGGCACCGACCCGCTGGCGGTGCCGAGCGGCGCCGGACCGTTCGAGGTCGACCAGGTCGACGGGGGAGCGGTGCTGCGGCTGCGGCTGCCGCTCGTGTCGCGCACCGAGGTCGATCTCGCGCGCAGCGGCGATGAGCTCGTGGTGACCGTGGGGTCGTATCGTCGTCTCCTCACGCTGCCGGCCGCGCTGGCCCGGCTCCGGGTGGCCGGCGCCCGGGTCGTCGAGGACGGCGTGCTGCAGGTGAGGTTCCAGGAGACGACGCCGGACTCGGCACAGGAGACAGTGACGTGACGCAGCCCGACGGGCCGGACGAGCCGCGCGAGCCCTCCCGGGACGCCCCGGGGCCCGAGGACGTCGTGGGCAGCGTGGCCGAGGAGGCCGCGCAGCTGTTCGGCGCGCTGGGCGAGTGGGCCCGCGCCCACGCCGGCCAGGCGGGCGGGCTGGGCGGCGTCCTCGGGGGCGGCGCGGGGGAGCGTCTGGGCGGCCTCGCCGAGCGCGCCGCGGCCGCGGCCGTCGGGGCCGAGGAGCACCTCGCGACCGGCGCCCCCGAGTGCACCTGGTGCCCCGTCTGCCGCACCGTGCACGTCGTCCGCCAGGCCAGCCCCGAGGTGCGCGCCCACCTCGCGACCGCCGCGACGTCGTTGCTCCAGGCCGCGGCGGGGCTGCTCGCGACCGCGGTGCCGCCGGGGGCGACGTCCGCCGAGCGCGGCCCCGGTGGCGTGGAGCGCATCGATCTCGACCCCGACGCCGACGACGGCGCGGACTGGCCCGAGCCGGAAGGTGGTGGACAGTGAGCCTGTCCTGCGGAATCGACGTCGGCGGCACCAAGATCGCCGGAGGCGTGGTCGACGACCACGGCAAGCTCCTGGAGGAGCTGCGCGTGGAGTCGCCCGCAACCGACGCCGAGGCCATCGAGGAGGCCATCGCCGGCCTCGTCAACGAGCTGCGTTCGCGCCACGAGATCACCGCCGTCGGCATCGGGGCCGCCGGCTACATCGACAAGTCGCGCGCGGTGGTGCTGTTCGCCCCCAACCTCGCCTGGCGCAACCTCGACCTCAAGCGCGAGCTCGAGGAGCGCATCGACCTGCCGGTCGTGGTGGAGAACGACGCCAACGCCGCCGCGTGGGGTGAGTTCCGCTACGGCGCCGGCCACGACGTCGACGACCTGCTGCTCGTGACCGTCGGCACCGGTGTGGGGGGCGGCGTCGTCCTCGACGGCGAGCTCTACCGCGGCGCCTTCGGCGTGGGCGCCGAGATCGGCCACATGCGGGTGGTGCCCGACGGCATCCTCTGCGGCTGCGGCAACCGGGGCTGCTTCGAGATGTACGGCAGCGGCTCCTCGCTGGTGCGGCGCACCCGCGAGGCGGCGCGCGCCGGCTCGATCCTGGCGCGCGAGGTGCTCGCCCGCGCCGGCGGCGACCCCGAGCAGATCACCGGCCCCCTCATCACCGCGGCCGCCCAGGACGGCGACCCGTTCGCGATCGAGCAGCTGGCCGAGCTCGGGCGGTGGCTCGGCGAGGGGATCGCCTCGCTGACCGCCGTCCTCGACCCGGCCGTGGTCGTCATCGGTGGCGGCGTGAGCGAGGCCGGCGACCTGCTGCTGGCCCCGATCCGCAGCGCCTTCGGTCTCCAGCTCACCGGGCGCGGGCACCGCCCGTCGCTCGAGATCCGCGCCGCCCGGCTCGGCAACGAGGCCGGGATGATCGGCGCGGCCGACCTCGCCCGTCGCTGAGCCCGTGTCGCTCGTGATCGGTGTCGACGTCGGCGGCACCAAGGTGCTGGCCGCGGAGGTCGACCCCGACGGCACCGTCGTGCGGACCGGCCGGCGCACCACGCCGGGCCGGCGCGTCGACGTGCGCCTGCTCGAGAGGGCGCTGACCGAGGCCGTCGAGGAGGTCGCCGCCGGCCGCCCGGTCGACGCCGTGGGCCTGGCCGCGGCCGGGTTCGTCGACCCCGAGGGCGAGCGGGTGATGTTCGCGCCGCACCTGCCGTGGCGCGGCGAGCCCGTGCGGGACCGGCTCACCGAGCGCTGGGGCACCCGGGTGGTCCTCGACAACGACGCCAACTGCGCCGCCCGCGCGGAGTGCGTGCTGGGCGCGGCCCGCGTTACCCGCACGGCGCTGGTGGTCACGATGGGCACCGGCATCGGGGGCGCGGTCGTCGTGGGCGGCGACGTGCACCGCGGCCTGAACGGCATGGCCGGGGAGTTCGGGCACATGCAGGTGGTGCCCGACGGGCACCCGTGCGAGTGCGGCGGCCGCGGCTGCTGGGAGCAGTACTCCAGCGGCAACGCCCTGGTCCGCTACGCCGCCGCCCGGATCGGGCACGAGCCCACGATGCTCGAGGAGCTGTGCTCGGGGCACCCCGAGCAGCTCGCCGGCCCCATGGTGACCGAGGCCGCCGAGGCCGGCGACCTGGTGGCCCGGCAGGCGTTCGCGTCGGTGGGCAGCTGGTTGGGCGTCGGCCTGGCCAACCTGGTCGCCGCGCTCGACCCCGAGGTGGTGGTCATCGGCGGTGGCGTCTCGGCCGCCGGGGACCGGCTGCTCGAGCCGGCCCGCACCGCGCTGGCCCGCTCGCTGGTCGGCGCCCCCCACCGCGTCGTACCCCCGGTGCTGCGGGCGCGCTTCGGCCCCGAGGCCGGCGTCGTCGGCGCCGCCATCCTGGCCCGCGGCTGAGGGGGCCGAGGCGTGGGTTATGCGGAACCGGTAACCACGCCACGGGGGGGGGGGGCGGCGGCGGTTTTCCGCCCCCCCCCCCCCCCCGCCTCGGCGGGGCTACAGCCGGGCGCCGTCGTCGAAGGGGTCGCCGGGCTCTCGGGGCATCCGGAACACGAGGTAGAGGAACCCGCCGACGAAGCCGCCGACGAGCGCGTACCCGATGATCGGGGGCAGGTCGATGCCGAGCAGCAGGCAGACCAGGAGCACCAGGGGCGAGCCGAACAGGCCCACCCAGGCGAGCAGCCGGTCGCGGGGCGGGCGGGGCAGCGGAGGCGGGGTCGGCGGGACGAAGCGGTCCTCGGGATCGGGCAGGTCGAGGTCCGGGAGGTCGCGGTCGGGCACGTCAACGATCTCCCCGGAGCCGCCGGCGTCGCCGGAGTCCCAGGACGACCACACCGGCGCGGGCTCCTCGGCGGCCGCGGCGCCCGCGGGGTCGTCGGCCGGGTCGATGGCGGCTCGCTCGCCGTAGTTCTCGACGATGGCGCGCCAGGCGTCGTCGTCGTTCGTGCTGCTCACCACCCCAGCCTACGGAGCGGTCACACGCGCGACGAAGGCCGCCGACTCCTCGAAGATCCGCGGGGCGTCGTTGTCGAGCGTGGCGACGTGGTAGCTGTCGGGGAGCTCGATCCGGGTGACGTCGGTGGAGCCGACGTTGCCGAGCACCAGCGGCTCGGACCGGCCGTCGACGACGTGGTCGACGGTCGAGCGGAGGTAGAGCAGGGGAGCGGTGACCCGCGGCAGGTCGGCGACGATCCCGGGCCACGCCTGCATCATCGAGTGGATCGCCTTGAGCGGGGTGCGGGTGTAGCCGTGCTCCTCCACGCCGGGCTTCTTGATGTCGTTGGCGATGCCGGGGAACGACGGCACCAGGTGCTTGAGCAGCGGCAGCAGCTTGACGTCCTTGCGGGCGGTGGCCACGGCCGGGTTGACCACCATCACGCCGGCGACCCGGTCGGGGTGGTCGGCGGCCAGCCGCAGCACCAGCGCACCACCCATCGAGAGCCCGCCGACGACGACCGCGTCGTGGTCGAGGCAGAGCCCGTCGAACACGCGGGTGAGCTCGCCGTACCAGTCGTCCCAGCGCAGCGTGTTGAGCTCGCGCCAGGTGGTGCCGTGACCGGGCAGCCGCGGCACCTCGACGCCGTACCCCAGCGCGGCGAGGTGCTCGCCCCACGGCTTGATCGAGGCGGGCTGCCCGGTGAAGCCGTGGCTGAGCAGCACGCCCACCCGGCGCCCGCCGGTCAGCTCGGGCCGCGCCGGCACCGACAGGGGAGCGGCCAGGGGGTGGATCGTCATGGTGGCGATTCTGCACCCACGGTCTAGGCTTCGACCGTTCGGCCGTCCGGTCGGCCGCACGGTCGTGGTGGGAGGTTCTCGAGTGTTCTACTGGTTCCTGAAGTGGATCGCGATCGGTCCCCTCCTCAAGCTCGTCTTCCGCCCGCAGGCGGTCGGCGCCGAGAACGTCCCGCTGGAGGGCCCGGCGATCCTCGCCAGCAACCACCTGTCCTACGCCGACTGGCTGTTCATGCCGCTCACGCTCCCGCGCCGGGTCACCTTCGTGGCCAAGGCCGAGTACTTCACCTCGCCGGGTGTCAAGGGCTGGTTCCAGCGGCTGTTCTTCTCCGGTGCCGGACAGGTGCCGATCGACCGGTCCGGCGCCTCGGCCGCCGAGGGGGCGCTCACCAGCGCCAGGCGGATCCTCGACGAGGGCGAGCTGTTCGGCATCTACCCCGAGGGCACCCGCTCCCACGACGGCAGGCTCTACCGCGGCAAGACCGGCGTGGCGCGGCTGGCGCTGGAGTCGAAGGTGCCGGTGATCCCGGTGGCGGTGGTCGGCACCGACGAGATCGCGCCGCCCGGCAAGAAGTTCGGCTCGTTCACCCGGCCGATCGTGCGCTTCGGCAAGCCGCTGGACTTCTCGCGCTACGAGGGCATGGAGAACGACCGCTACATCCTGCGGTCGATCACCGACGAGATCATGTACGAGATCATGCGTCTCTCCGGGCAGGAGTACGTCGACACCTACGCCTCCCGGGCCAAGGAGGACGCCAAGAAGCAGGCCGACGCCGCCGACCGGGTCGACGAGCACAAGAAGGCGTCCTGACCGCTCGCGAGCCGGGCGCGGTCGCCCGTCTCCGCGCCGCGACCGGCGCCTGGTTCGGCGCGGCCGACACGGTCGAGGAGCGGCTGGTCCGCTGGCTGGTGGTGCTGCGGCTGGCGGTGCTCGCCAACGCCGTCGTGCTCAACGTCTACCGCCGCGACAACTTCGTCCACCCCACCGCCGGGCTGCTGCTGGTCGCGGTGATGGTGCTGTGGACGGCGTACGCCGCGTGGGCCTACCTCGCCGCCCGCCGCCGAACGTGGCCGCTGCTGGTCGCGGACCTCGCGGTCGCGGTGGGCGTGCTGGTCGCGACCCCGGCGGTCAAGGGCGACGGGTTCAGCGCCACGGTGCCGGGCTTCTGGGTGATGGGTGCGCTGCTCGCCTGGGCGGTGGTCTGGCGCTGGCGCGGCGGACTGGCCGCGGGCGTGCTGCTGGGCGTCGTCGACCTGGCGATCCGACGCGACGTCTCCCAGTCCCACTACGGCAACGCGTTCCTGCTCGTGCTGGGCGGGCTGATCATCGGCTTCCTCGGCGAGTCGCTGCGCTACCTCGCCGCCGAGCGCGACGCCGCGCAGCGGTCGGCGGCGGCCGCCGCCGAGCGGGCCCGGCTGGCGCGAGCCGTGCACGACGGCGTGCTCCAGACGCTGGCGCTCGTGCAGCGCCGCGGCCACGAGCTCGGCGGCGACGCCGCGGAGCTCGGACGGCTGGCGGGGGAGCAGGAGGCCCGGCTGCGCAGCCTGATCCGCGACCAGGACGCCGTCGCCGACGCCCGGCGCGCCGGCACCCTCGACCTGGCCGCCGAGCTGGCCCGCCTCGACCGCCGCCCCGGCGTGTCGGTGGCCGGCCCGGGCGAGCCGGTGGTGCTGCCGGCCGAGGTGGTCACCGAGCTGGTCGCCGCGGTCGCCGCCTGCCTCGACAACGTCGCCGCGCACGTCGGACCCGACGCGCCCGCCTGGGTGCTGCTGGAGGCGCTGCCCGACCGGGTCGAGGTGTCGGTGCGCGACGAGGGGCCCGGCATCCCCGGCGGGCGGCTGGAGTCGGCGGTCGCCGAGGGCCGGCTCGGCGTCAGCGGCTCGGTGCGAGGCCGGGTCGCCGACCTCGGCGGCACCGCCACCCTCCACACCGGCGCCTCGGGCACCGAGTGGGAGCTCGTCGTACCCCGGGGGCCGCGGTGACGATCCACTCCGGACACCCGTTCGCGGCCGATCCCGACCCGGTGCGCCGGTTCCGCGGCCGGCTCGGCGGTGCGGTCACGCTCTGGACCACCGGCGAGGGCACCACCCGCGCCGGGCTGACGATCAGCTCGGTCATGGTCGCGAAC
The DNA here is from genome assembly GCF_016924665.1 of Nocardioides sp. SYSU D00038. Taxonomy (GTDB): domain Bacteria; phylum Actinomycetota; class Actinomycetes; order Propionibacteriales; family Nocardioidaceae; genus Nocardioides. The sequence continues at coordinate 36,019 of NZ_JAFFJT010000031.1, read as the reverse complement.
GGCGAGCCGCCCCACGTGCTGGCGCTCGTCGACCCCGACTCCGACCTGCGCGACGGGCTCGAGGAGCACGGCGGGTGCGTGGTGCAGGTGCTCTCGTGGGCCCACCGCGACCTGGCCGAGATGTTCGCCGGCACCGCCCCGGCCCCCGGCGGGGCGTTCGCCCACGCCGGCTGGGAGCAGACCCGGTGGGGGCCGCGGCTGGCCGACGCGACGGCGTGGGTCGGCGCCGTGCCGGTCGAGACCCGCGAGGTCGGCTGGTCGCTGCTGGTCACCGCGCGGCTCGAGGAGCCCACCGTGCTCGACGAGACCGCCCCCGCCCTGGGCCACCGGCGGGGCCACTTCGTCCCGCTCGGCGGCTGACGACGCTCCGCCACCCAGCACCGCGCCCAGTCTCGCGCCGACTGACGCCGGGTCGACGTCACCCGGCGGCACTGGCGCCGGATCGGCGCACGTCGGGGCACTAGGGTCCGGGGCATGAGCGAGACGCCGATCCGGGTGATGGTGGTCGACGACCACCCCATGTGGCGCGACGCGGTCGAGCGCGACCTCCAGGGCGCGGGGTTCGAGGTCGTGGGGGTCGCCTCGACCGGCGCCGAGGCGCTGGCGCGCTTCCCGGCCTGCCGGCCGCACGTCGTCGTGCTCGACCTGCAGATCCCGCCGCCCACCGGGGTCGAGGTCACCGCGCAGGTGCTGCGCCAGGACCCGTCGGCCCGGGTGCTGATCCTCTCGGCGTCCGGGGAGCAGCAGGACGTGCTCGACGCCGTCAAGGCAGGGGCGACCGGCTACCTCGTCAAGTCGGCCTCGCGCACCGAGCTGATCGACGCCGTACGCCGGGTCGCCGGCGGCGACACCGTCTACACGCCCGGGCTGGCGGGTCTGGTGCTCGGCGAGTTCCGGCGCATCAAGGACGAGCCCGACCCGACGCCGAGGGGACCCGACGGCCCGCCCTCGGAGCTGACCGACCGCGAGACCGAGGTGCTCAAGATGGTCGCGAAGGGGATGTCGTACAAGCAGATCGCCGAGCGGCTGGTGCTGTCGCACCGCACCGTGCAGAACCACGTGCAGAACACCCTGCGCAAGCTGCAGATGCACAACCGCGTCGAGCTCACCCGCTACGCCATCGCCCAGGGCCTCGACGACGGCGAGCAGCCGGCCGGAGCGGGGGAGGACCGGCCGTGAGCGACGGGCTCCTGGCGGAGGCCGACGAGCTCTACGCGCTCGACCCGGCCGACTTCACCCCCGCGCGCGACGCCCGGGCCAAGGAGCTCAAGGGCACGCCGCTCGCCGCGCAGGTCAAGAAGCTCCGCAAGCCGTCGCTGGCCGCCTGGGTGGTCAACCTGCTGGTGCGCCACGAGACCGAGCAGGTCGAGCAGGTGCTCGAGGTCGGCACGGCGCTGCGGGCGGCGCAGGAGTCGATGTCGGCCGACGAGCTGCGGGCGCTGACCAAGCAGCGCCGCCAGCTCACCGCCGCGGTCACCACCCGTGCCCGGGCCCTGTCGCGCGAGCACGGGCAGAGGGTCACCCAGTCGGTGGCCGACCAGGTCGAGGCGACGCTGACCGCCGCGATGGTCGACGAGTCGTGCGCCCGGGCGGTGCGCAGCGGCATGCTCATCGCGCCGCTGTCGGCCACCGGCGTCGACGAGGTCGACCTCACGGGGGCGGTGGCGCTGCCGGAGGCGCTGGGCTTCGAAGCGCCGGCCCGCGACTCCGACGCCCCCGCCGAGAAGCCGCGGCCCGAGCTCCGCGTCGTACCCGACCCGGAGGCGGACGCCAAGGCCCGTGCCGCCGCCGAGGAGGCCCTCGAGGAGGCCGACGCGGAGCTCGAGCAGGCCCGGGACGCGCACACCGAGGCGACCACCGCGGTCGAGGAGCTCGAGGCCCGCTCGATGCAGCTTCAGTCGGAGATCGACGAGCTCCGCCGCAGGATCGTTGAGCTCGAGACCGCCTACGAGGAGGTCGACGACGAGATCGCCGAGGCCGAGGACGCCCGCACCGAGGCCGAGGAGGCGCTCGCCGAGGCGACCCGTGCCCGGGAGCGCGCGGCGGAGGCACTGGCGCGCCTGGAGCGGTAGTCCGTGACGTTCGGGCCCCTCGGTACGGCGTGTCGGGGGCCTAAACGTCACGGACTACCGCGGCGCGGTCACTCCGAGGCCCACCCCTTGGCGCGCTCGACGGCGTCGGTCCACCGGGCGTGGGCGGCGTCGGCCGCCGTCCGGTCGGCCGAGGGGGTGAAGGACCGGTCGAGCTGCCAGGTCTGGCGCAGGTCGTCGACCGAGCCCCAGACGCCGGTCCCGAGGCCCGCGAGGAACGCCGCGCCGAGGGCCGTGGTCTCGACCAGCCGCGGGCGGTCGACGGGTACGCCGACCTGGTCGGCCTGCACCTGGCAGAGCAGGTCGTTGGCCGAGGCGCCGCCGTCGACCCGCAGCGAGGAGAGGCCCGGCATGGTGTCGAGCACGTCGCGCACCTCGAACGCGATCGCCTCCAGGGTGGCCCGCACGACGTGCGCGCGCGTGGTGCCGCGGGTGATCCCGATGATCAGGCCGCGGGCGTAGGGGTCCCAGTGGGGGGCCCCCAGCCCGGTCAGCGCCGGCACGAACACCACGCCCTCCGACGACGGCACCGTCGCCGCGACCGCCTCGGTCTCGGCCGCCGAGCCCACCAGCTGGAGCCCGTCGCGCAGCCACTGCACCGCGGCGCCGGTCACGAAGATCGCGCCCTCGAGCGCGTAGGTGAGCTCGCCGTCGGGGGAGCGCCAGGCCGCGGTGGAGAGCAGTCCGGCGTCGGAGCGCACCAGCTCGCTGCCGGTGTTGGTGAGGATGAACGACCCGGTGCCGTAGGTGCACTTGGAGTCGCCCTCGTCGAAGCAGGTCTGGCCGAACAGCGCCGACTGCTGGTCTCCGGCGAGCCCGGCGATCGGCAGCGACAGGTCGAGGAACGCCCGCGGGTCGGTGGTCGCGATCTCGCCCCAGTTGGGCACGATCTCGGGCAGCGCGTCGCGCGGCACGCCGAACAGTGCGCACAGCTCGTCGGACCAGTCGCCCGCCCCGAGGTCGAACAGCAGGGTCCGGGAGGCGTTGGAGACGTCGGTGACGTGCCAGGTTCCGCGGGTCATCCGGGCCACGAGGTAGGAGTCGACGGTGCCGACGGCGTAGCGGCCCGACTCGACCAGTGCCCAGGTGTGCGGCTCCTCCTCCCGCAGCCAGGCCAGCTTGGTGCCGGAGAAGTAGGGGTCGAGCCGCAGCCCGGTCAGCTCGGCGACCCGGTCCTCGTGACCGGCCTCGCGCAGCCGCACGCACAGGTCCGCCGTACGCCGGTCCTGCCACACGATCGCCCGCCGCGGCGAGCCCAGCGTCTCGCGGTCCCAGAGCACGACGGTCTCGCGCTGGTTGGTGATGCCGACCGCCGTGACGTCGGCGCGGTCGACCTGGGCCAGCGCGAGCCGGGTCGCCTCGAGGGTCGCCTGCCAGATCTCCTCGGGGGCGTGCTCCACCCAGCCCGGGCGGGGGAAGTGCTGGGGGAACTCCTGGTAGCCCTTGGCCGCGATCGAGCCGTCGGGGGTGACGACCACGGCGGTGACGCCGGTGGTGCCGGCGTCGATGGCGAGCACGCTCACCGGCTGGTCTCCCCCCGCACGATCGCCAGGATCCGCTCGTCGATCCAGGCCAGGTCGGGGGCGACCCGCATCTCGTAGTTCTCGGTGCCGACCCAGGTGTGCACGTCGGGGTGCCCCAGCCCGCGCACGTACGTCGTCAGCTCCTCCTCGAGCTCGGGGGTGACCGGCACCTTCTCCTCGTCGGTGGATGCGGTGAGGTAGAGATCGTTGAGGTCGAGCAGCCGCTCCAGCTCCTGCACCGGGGCGGTGTGGTCGTCGACGCGCAGGTCGGCCGCGATGTCGTCGAGGCCGCCGTAGCCGGCGCCCTCGCGCACCACGAGCAGCGCCGCCGACTGGCGGCCGCGCTTGTCGCCCCCGGCGTCGTCGCCGGACGCCAGCGCCGCGAGGAGCCGCCGGGCCAGCGGCAGCGCCGGGTCGGAGTCCTCCCAGGCGTCGCGCATCGCGAGCACGACGTCCTCGCCGGCCAGGCAGTTGCCCTGCACGGCGTACCCCTCGCCGGTCAGCCCGCCGGCCCACTCGATGCAGGACTGGCCGGTGTGGGTGGCGGCGCCGCCGTCGCTGTCGACGATGCCGACCTGGCGGTGGTCGCGCTGCTCGTCCTCCTCCAGCAGCCGCTGGAGCGCCACGGAGGCGGTCGCGCCGTCGTCGAGGTGGGAGAGCGCGAGGCCCTTGTAGGCGACGTTCGCGTCGGCCTGGGTGGCGATGGCGCCCACCTGGGCCACCGCCGCCGGCACCGCCGACCCCACGGCGAGGAACTTCGAGGCGACGGCCACCCCCCACGACTCTCCGTCGGCGGACCTGGCCACGATCGAGAAGGTCATGGTCGTGACCCTAGCGAGCCGCCGCCACCCCACCGCCGTCCGATATCCGCTTGCCCTCGACCCCGCTCGAGGTTGCACGATGCTCCGGTGCTGCAGCGTCTCGGGTTCCCGTCGGTGGGTCGTCATCGCCGCTTCGTCACGGCGATCGCGATCGACGCCGTGGGCAGCGGGGTGTTCATGCCGGTCTCGGTGCTCTACTTCCTCGTCGCCACCGACCTCTCGCTGGTGCAGGTGGGCGCGGCGATCTCGCTGGCCTCGCTGGTCTCGCTGCCGGTGGGTCCGCTGCTCGGCGGCCTCGTCGACCGCGTCGGGGCCAAGCCGGTGCTGCTGGCCGGCAACGCCCTCCAGTGCGTGGGGTTCGCGGCGTACCTGCTCGTCGACTCGTTCGCCGCGCTCACGGCCTGGACGGTCGCGGTGACCGTGGGCCGAACGGCGTTCTGGGGCTCCTACGGCAACATCGTCGCCGCCATCTCCGCGCCGGGGGAGCGCGAGACGTGGTTCGGGTTCCTCGGGGCGCTGCGCAACGTCGGTTTCGCGATCGGCGGGCTGGCCTCGGGGGCGGCGATCACGATCGGCACCTCGTCGGCGTACGCGACGGTGGTGGTGGTCAACGCCGTGTCGTACGCCGTCGCACTGGTGCTGCTGCTCGCGGTGCCGCCGGTGCCGCCGACCCACCACGCCGACGAACCCGGCTCGTGGGGGGTGGTGCTGCGCGACGGCCCCTACCGGGTGCTGTGGACCTCGCAGCTGCTCTTCGCGATCGCGATGATGGTGCTGAACTTCGCGATCCCGGTCTACGCCACCAACCTCCTCGACCTCCCCGGCTGGGTGACCGGCGCGGTCTTCACCCTCAACACGCTGATGATCGGGCTGGGCCAGGGGCTGGTGGTGCGGGCGATGACCGGGGCCCGCCGCTGGCGGGTGCTGGTGCTGGGCCACCTGCTCTTCGTCGCGTCGTACGTCGTGCTGCTCGCCGCGGCGGCGAGCGCGGTGGCGCGGCCGGTGGCCCTCGCGGCGGCGGTCGTGCTGCTCGGCTCGGTGGTCTACACGCTCGGGGAGCTGGTCGGCGGGCCGGTGCACGGCGCGCTGTCGGCCGAGGCCGCGCCCGACCACCTGCGCGGCCGCTACCTCTCGCTGATCCAGCTGGCGTGGAACCTCGCCAGCACCGTCGCGCCGGTCTGCTTCGCCTGGCTGCTCGACCGCGGCGCCGCCCCGCTGTGGCTGGTGCTCGCCGCGGTCTCCCTGCTCGGCGCGGTGGTGGCCGCGCGGCTGCCCGCCGTGCTGCCGCTGGCCGCCGCACGGGTGACCAACCGGGCCGACGACGACGCCGGGACCGTGCTGGAAGTGTGACCCGGGACGCACTAGGTTGGCAGCGGCCTTGAACGATCCAACCGACCTGACCCAGGAGTCCGCATGCGCGTCGGAGTGCTCACCGGAGGCGGGGACTGCCCCGGCCTGAACGCCGTCATCCGGGCGGTGGTGCGGCGCGGGGTGAGGGACCACGGCTTCGAGCTGGTCGGCTTCCGAGACGGGTGGAAGGGCCCGCTGGAGGGTCTGACCATGCCGCTCGGCATTGAGCAGTGCCGCGGCATCCTGCCGCGCGGCGGCACGATCCTGGGCTCCTCGCGCACCAACCCGTTCAAGATCGACGGCGGCGTGGAGCGGATCAAGGAGAACCTCGCCGCGCAGGGCGTCGACGCCTTGGTCGCGATCGGCGGCGAGGACACCCTCGGGGTCGCCACCAAGCTCGCCGACCTCGGGGTCGACGTCGTCGGCGTGCCGAAGACGATCGACAACGACCTGTCCGGCACCGACTTCACCTTCGGCTTCGACACGGCCGTCAACATCGCCACCGAGGCCATCGACCGGCTCCACACCACCGCCGAGTCGCACCACCGGGTGCTGGTCGTCGAGGTGATGGGTCGTCACGCCGGCTGGATCGCGCTCCACTCCGGCATGGCCGGCGGCGCCTCCGCGGTGCTGATCCCCGAGCAGCCCTTCGACATCGAGCGGCTCTGCGAGCACGTCGAGAACCGGTTCAAGACCTCGTTCGCCCCGATCATCGTGGTCTCCGAGGGTGCGGTGCCGGCCGAGGGCGGCGACATGACGCTGGTCTCGGGCGAGCTCGACGCGTTCGGCCACGTGCGGCTCGGCGGCATCGGCGACCGGATCGCCGGCGAGATCGAGCGGCGCACCGGCAAGGAGGCCCGCGCGGTGGTGCTCGGTCACGTCCAGCGCGGCGGCACGCCCACGGCGTTCGACCGCTGGCTGGCGACCCGCTTCGGCCTGCAGGCGATCGACGCCGTCAAGGACGGCGACTTCGGCACCATGATGGCGCTGCGCGGCACCCGGATCGAGCGGGTGCCGCTCATCGAGGGCACCGGCGAGCTCAAGCTGGTCAGCCCCGAGGAGTACGCCGAGGCCGAGGTGTTCTTCGGCTAGGCCCAGCGGCTGGGCTGGACCGGCAGGACGTCGCGGCGGCCGCCGCGGCTCGACTCTGGTCAACGCGGGTACGAGTGCGGTTGGGTGACAGCACCCACCGGCACTCGGACCAGGAGGCGCTCATGTCCAGCACCACCACGGAGCCCGCGGCACCACGCGGCCAGGAGCAGCCCGCGCTGAAGCGGGTGCTCGGACCCAAGCTGCTCCTGCTCTTCATCGTCGGCGACATCCTCGGTGCGGGCATCTACGCCGTCACCGGCCAGATGGCGGGCGTGGTCGGCGGGCTGGTGTGGCTCCCGTTCCTGCTGGCCTTCGTGGTCGCGACGCTGACGGCGCTGTCCTACCTCGAGCTGGTCACCAAGTACCCCCAGGCCGCCGGTGCCGCGCTCTACACGCACAAGGCGTTCGGGGTGCACTTCCTGACCTTCATCGTCGCCTTCGCCGTGGTGTGCTCGGGCATCACCAGCGCCTCGACGTCGGCCAAGACGCTCGCCGACAACTTCACCGCCGGTCTCGAGGTCAACGGCTGGATCGACTCCGCGGCCTCGACGGGCGTGATCACCGCGATCGCGATGGGCTTCATGGTGCTGCTCGCCGTGATCAACCTGCGCGGGGTGGGCGAGAGCGTGAAGTTCAACGTGGTGCTGACCCTCGTCGAGGTGGTCGCGCTGTGCATCGTGATCGGCGTCGGCCTCTACGTCGTCGGCCGCGGGGACGCCGACTTCGGCGAGCTCACCACGTTCCGCGACTACGACGACAAGGGCCTCTTCCTCGCCGTGACGGCCGCGACCTCGATCGCGTTCTTCGCGATGGTGGGCTTCGAGGACGCCGTGAACATGGTCGAGGAGACCGAGGAGCCGGAGCGGGTGTTCCCGCGGGTGATGCTGACCGGCCTCGGGATCGCGGTGATCCTCTACATGCTGGTGGCGATCTCGGTGGTCACCGTGCTCACCAGCGACGAGCTGAAGACCATCGCCGACGCCGAGGGCCGGGCGCTGCTCGAGGTCGTCGGCAAGGGCGCCCCGGACTTCCCGATCGACAAGGTCTTCCCGTTCCTGGCCGTCTTCGCGGTGGCCAACACCGCCCTGATCAACATGCTGATGGCCAGCCGGCTCCTCTACGGCATGGCCCGCCAGCACGTGCTGCCCGCGCCCCTGGGCCGGGTGCTCCCGGGCAGGCGTACGCCGGCCGTCTCGATCGCGTTCACCACCCTGCTCGCGCTGGGCCTGATCTTCTACGTCACCCGCGACCCCGACAGCAACGTCGTGGCCAACCTCAGCAACGTCACCGCGTTCCTGCTGCTGTGCGTCTTCGCCGTGGTCAACATCGCCTGCCTGGTGCTGCGGGGCGCCCGCGGCCTCGAGGACAAGTCGTTCTTCACCTCGCCCGGCGTCACCCCGCTGCTGGCGGCGGTGCTGTGCCTCTCGCTCGCCGGACCCTGGGTCGACCGCGAGGCCGAGGTCTACAAGATCGCCGGCGGGCTGATGCTCATCGGCGTCGTGCTGTGGGCGATCACCTACGCGATCAACCGGGCCACCGGAGTCGGCACCGAGTTCGAGGACGTCGAGGGCCTGGGTAAGGACTGACCCCCGGGTCCGGCCGCGGCGCCGGGGACGGGCGTCCGGGGATCGTCGTCGAGGCGGCCCGGGGGCGGTTCCGCGCGTACGCTGGTGCGGTGAGCATCCCCTCGCTGCCCGACCTCCACGCCCTGGGCGCCGCCCAGCAGCCGACCTACCCCGACCCGGCCGGCGTCGACGCCGCCGTCGCGCGCCTGCGCACGCTGCCGCCGCTGGTCTTCGCCGGGGAGTGCGACGAGCTCAAGGAGAAGATCGGCGCGGTCGCCCGCGGCGAGGCGTTCCTGCTCCAGGGCGGCGACTGCGCCGAGACCTTCGACGGGGTGACCGCCGACAACGTGCGCAACAAGCTGCGGGTGCTCCTGCAGATGGCCGTGGTGCTCACCTACGCCGCCTCGGTGCCGGTCGTGAAGGTGGGGCGGATCGCGGGCCAGTACGCCAAGCCGCGCTCCTCCGACCTCGAGACCCGCGACGGCGTGACGCTGCCGGCCTACCGCGGCGACGCCGTGAACGGCTACGACTTCACCCCCGAGGCGCGGGTGCCCGACCCGCAGCGGCTGGTCGACGTCTACAACAGCTCGGCCGCGACGCTGAACCTGGTCCGCGCGTTCGTCACCGGCGGCTACGCCGACCTGCGCCAGGTGCACACCTGGAACACCGACTTCGTCCGCAGCTCACCGGTCGGCCGCCGCTACGAGGAGATGGCCTCGGAGATCGAGCGCGCCCTCACCTTCATGCAGGCCATCGGCGCCGACCCCGACGAGTTCCACCGCGTCGACTTCCACTCCAGCCACGAGGCGCTGGTGCTGGAGTACGAGCACGCGATGACCCGGATCGACTCGCGCACCCAGCAGCCCTACGACGTCTCGGGCCACTTCGTCTGGATCGGTGAGCGCACCCGCCAGCTCGACGGCGCCCACGTGGAGCTGCTCAGCCACATCCGCAACCCGATCGGCGTCAAGCTCGGGCCGACCACGACACCCGACACCGCGATCGCGCTGGCCGCCAAGCTCAACCCCACCAACGAGCCGGGACGGCTGACCTTCGTCACCCGGTTCGGCGCGGGCAAGATCCGCGACGGCCTGCCCCACCTGGTCGAGAAGGTCACCGCCGAGGGCCTGGACGTCGCGTGGGTCTGCGACCCGATGCACGGCAACACGTTCGAGGCGTCCTCCGGCTACAAGACCCGTCGCTTCGACGACGTCATCGACGAGGTGCAGGGCTTCTTCGACGTCCACCGCTCGCTCGGCACCTGGCCCGGCGGCCTCCACGTCGAGCTCACCGGTGACGACGTCACCGAGTGCGTGGGCGGTGGCGAGGAGCTCACCGACACCGACCTGGCCAACCGCTACGAGTCGGTCTGCGACCCGCGGCTGAACCGGGTGCAGTCGCTCGAGCTGTCGTTCCTCGTCGCGGAGATGCTCCGCCAGGTCTGAGGCCTCACACCGGCGGTCCGACCCCGCAGCGCACCGGCACGGCGGGGTCGAGACCGTTGAGGATCATCGAGGTCACGCCGGTGTCGAAGCCGATGCCGAAGTGGCCCACCGGGTCGAGCGGGCACCGGTCCTGCACGAGGTAGTTGGTCACGCCCGGCTCGCGGACGAACCCGCGCGCCGGCGGGGTCACCACGGCGTCGTAGCGGGTGGCGACCACGGTGTAGGCGACGCCGGGCTGGGCGATCGGGCCGGCCTCGAGCCGGGCCACCGCCCTGCTCCCCGCGAGCAGGTCGACGCAGGCCAGGCAGCCGGCCGCGCCGAGCAGGGTGTCGACGGTCGCCCGCAGGCCGGCGCCGTCGACCAGCGCCACCAGCCCCAGCAGGGTGGTGCCGTGCGTGGGCGGCGTCAGCGCCACGACCCGCCCGAACCGGCCCGGGTCGCCGGCCAGCTTGGGCACCCAGAGCGCCAGGAAGCCCCCGAGCGAGTGGCCGACGAGGTCGACCCGGGCGGCGCCCGTCTCGGCCAGCACCCGGTCGACGTACGCCGAGATCTCGGTCGCCGACCGCTCCACCGGCGCGTTGCCGTTGAGCCCCATCGCGTTGGCGCCGTAGTCGAGGGTGAACACGCAGTAGCCGGCGCGGGCGACGGCCGGCCCGTGCAGCGACCACTGCTGCGACATTCCGCTGAGGCCGTGGAGCATGACGACCGGGCGCGGGTGGGCCGGCGACGGGCGGCAGGACCAGTCGTCGTAGCCCGAGGAGGGTGCGGCGGCGGAGGCGGTGACCAGCGGACCCGAGACGGTCGCGACCGCGACCGCGACGCAGGTGAGCACGCGCGTGAGCAAGGACATGCCGGACTCCCGTGGCTAGGCGTGGGCCGACCGTAGCGCGGCCGGCACGGGTCGCGGTGGGAGGATGAGGCGGTGATCGACCTGCGCTCGGACACCCTCACCCGACCCACCGCGGCGATGCGGGCCGCACTCGCCGCCGCCGAGGTCGGTGACGACGTCTACGGCGAGGACCCCACCGTCGCGGCGCTCGAGGAGCACGTCGCCGGGCTGTTCGGCCACGAGGCCGCGCTCTTCACGCCGACCGGCTCGATGGCCAACGTGCTGGCCGTGCGGGCCGTGGTCGAGCCGGGGGAGGAGGTGCTCTGCGAGGCCTCCGCCCACATCGCCCGCGCCGAGCTCGGCGCCCACGGCGCCGTCTCGGGGCTGACCATGCGGACCTGGATCTCCCCGCGCGGCCAGGTCGACCTCGCCGCCGTCCGCTCGCTGCACGCCCCCGACATGGGGTCGTTCTTCGTGCGCACCGCGGCGGTGTCGGTGGAGAACACCCACAACTTCGCCGGCGGCGCCGTGCTGCCGCTGGCCGACCTGCAGGCGCTGCGCGCGTGGGCCGACGGGGCCGGCGTCCGCGTGCACCTCGACGGCGCCCGGATCTGGAACGCCCACGTCGCCACCGGCACGCCGCTCTCGGAGTACGGCGCCGTCGCCGACGTGCTCGCCGTCTGCCTCTCCAAGGGCCTCGGCGCACCGGTGGGCTCGCTGCTGGTCGGGTCCGCGGACGTCGTGGCCACCGCCCGGGTGCGCCGCAAGCGGCTCGGGGGCGGCATGCGCCAGGTCGGGCTGCTCGCTGCCGCCGGCCGGCACGCGCTCGACCACCACGTCGAGCGCCTCGCCGACGACCACGCCCACGCCCGGCTGCTGGCCGAGGCCTGTGGCGTCGACCCGGCCGGCGTCGACACCAACATCGTCGTGGTGGAGCGCACGGACGCCTCGGAGTTCGTCTCCCGCGCCGCCGAGGAGGGGGTCCGGGCCGCCACCGTCGGCCCCACCACCGTCCGCCTGGTCACCCACCTCGACGTCTCGACCGCCGACGCCGAGCGCGCCGCGGCTGTGCTGGCCCGCCTCACCGCTGGTTGAGGAAGGACGAAGTCCTGTCTCGAAACCCGGTGGGACGAACGCCCTCCCGCAACCACCGGGGGTAGCCCAGGTCCCGCCGAGCCGGCGTTAGTTGACGCCGGGTCGGCGCACCCCGACGTCGACAAGCGCCGGGTCGGCGATACCCCGATGCGCATCCGGCGGCGCCGCACCGTCAGCCCACGGGGACCCCGTGCGTGCCGCGCGCGTCCCGCAGGGCCAGGGCCCACCAGTGCAGCTCGGTCAGGGTCGCGTCGAGGGCGGCGCGGGCGGACTCGGGGGCGCGGAACCGGTCGTCCTGGTCGACGTGCTGCCAGGGTGCGCTGAGCTGGACGCCGTTGCGGGCGGTAGTGGCGTAGAGCTCGGCGAAGACCTGCCGCAGCTGCTCGACCGCCCGGATGCCGCCCGACGCGGCGCCGTAGGAGACGAAGCCCACCGGCTTGAACTGCCACTCCGCGCGGTGCCGGTCGATCAGCTCCTTCAGCGACCCGGGGAAGCTGTGGTTGTACTCGGGCGTGAGCACGACGAACGCGTCGGCGGCGTCGAGGCGCGGGCTGGGGTCGTCGTCGCGCCGGGCCACGTCGACCACGTCGAGGCGCAGCCAGGCACGGGCCCCGAGCTCCGCCCGGAGCCAGGGGAGCAGGGCGTCGGCGAAGCGGTTGTCGCGCCCGCTCCCGACGATCAGGGCGACGGTGACCGGGTCGGGAGCCTGAGGGTTCGTCATGCCGCCGACGCTAGGACCTCAACATTTGTTGAGGTCAAGCTCGCGGCAAGGCGACTGTTGACATGTGACCAAATGGTCACCTATTGTCGTCGCACGATGGACGACGAGGACCTGGTGTTCAGGGCGCTGGCCGATCCCACGCGCCGCCGGATCCTCGACGCCCTGCGCGACCGCGACGCCCTGTCGCTGTCGGACCTGGAGTCCCGCGTGGTCGAGGGGGGCGAGATGACCCGCTACGGCGTGATGAAGCACCTCAAGGTGCTGGTCGCGGCCGGGCTGGTGACCACCGAGCGCGACGGGCGACGCACCCTCCACCACCTCAACCCGGTGCCGATCCGGCTCGTGCACGACCGCTGGATCTCGCGCTACACCGAGACCCACGTGGCTGCCCTCACCGACCTCAAGCAGCGATTGGAGAACCCGTGACCGACCCGACCCCCGACCCCCCGCCGGAGAAGCTCGTCTTCCAGATCTACGTGCGCGCCACCCCCGAGCAGGTCTGGGAGGCGATCACCGAGACGTCGTTCCGGCGCCAGTACTTCTACGGCTCGACGATCGAGTCCACCTTCGAGGTCGGGTCTCCGGTGCGCTCGCACTCGCCGGAGGGCGAGCTCTGGGGTGACGACGTCGTGCTGGAGTGCGAGCCACCGCACCTGCTCGTGCACTCCTGGCGCAGCCTGTGGAACCCCGAGGCGGCCGACGAGCCCCCGAGCCGGGTGACCTGGCGGGTGGAGGCCCACGAGACCGGCTCGACCCGGCTCACGGTCGTCCACGACCAGCTCGAGCAGTCGCCCCTCACCGCCGCCGGCGTCAGCGGAGGCTGGATGTTCATCATCAGCGGGCTCAAGACGGTCCTCGAGACCGGCGCGCCCCTGGCCGACCCCTCCTGAGGAGAGACCCGTGTCCTGGTTCCTGTACCGCCTGCACGCCGACCGCCCCGACTTCGCCGCCACCATGACCGAGGAGGAGGCCGCGACGATGATGGCGCACGTCGAGTACTGGCGCGGCCCGCTCGACGAGGGGCGCGTGCTCATCTACTCCCCGGTCGCCGATCCCGAGCACGGCTGGGGGATGGCGGTCGTCGAGGCCGACGACGAGGCCGAGCTCGACGCGCTGCGCGCCGCCGACCCGGCGGTGCTGGCCGGCGTCGCCACGGCCGACTACCTCCACCTGCCCGTGCCGGTCGTCGCGCCCCGCGGCTGACCGTTCCACCACCCACGCACCACCCGAGGAGATCGACATGTCCAGCAACCACCCCGTGGCCTTCTTCGAGGTCACCAGCCCCGACGCCCCCCGGGCCCAGGCCTTCTACCGCGACCTGTTCGGCTGGAGCATCGAGGTCGACGACGAGGGCTACGGCCTGGTCGACACCGGTGCCGGCGAGGACGGCGTCAGCGGAGGCATCGGGCCCGCCGAGGCGCCCGAGCAGGCCGGGGTGACCGTCTACGTGCGCACCCCCGACCTCGAGGGCACCCTGGCGCGGGCCCGCGACCTGGGGTCGACGGTGCACCTGGAGCCGATGGAGCTGCCCGGCGGCTACGGCCGGATCGCCGTGGTCGGCGACCCCGACGGCAACCCGGTCGGGCTCTGGGCCTGACCCCGGGCCGGCCGCGACGGCCGTCGGTCAGGCCGGCCCGCCGGCGAGGTAGACCTCGCTGATCGCGGTGAAGTCGCGGCTCGCGCGGCCCTTGCCGGGCTCGCTCACCCGCACCAGCTCGATCCGGACGGTCCGCGTGGTCGTGGGCTCGATCTGGATGGTCTGCGGGTCGCGGGTGCGCTGCAGGCGCTGCCGGACGGTGGTGCCGTCGTCGAAGTGCCACTTCACCGCCATGACGTAGCGGTGCCCGTGGTACCAGTCGTAGACCTTGCCGTCGGTGCCCTCGGCCCGCTTGGCGTAGCCGTTGACCAATCCCACCTCGGTGACCTCCGACTCCTCGGGCAGGGTCACGACGACCTCCTCGCCGCTGGCGTCGCCCTCGGTGCGCCACGCGGTGGTGGGCTCGTCGTCGACCATGTTGGCGGCGTCGAAGGTGACGGTCTCGCCGTCGACGTCCTCGGCCTCCTCGGCCGCCGACGGCGCCTCCACCTCGGCGCCGGTGACCAGCGAGCCGGCCACCCCGGCCGCGTCGCTCGGGCGGTCACCGGCGCCGGGCTCGTCGCCGTCGCCGCCGCCCAGCAGCGAGAAGAGCGCCACGGCCACCACGATCAGCACCGCCACCGAGGCCGCGCCCAGCCACGGCGCCCGGCGGCTGCTGCGCGGACGGCGCTCGACCGGCTCGAACGGCGTCAGCGGGTCGGCGCCAGCGGCGGGTGCGCTCGGCGGGCGGGCGGGTGCTTCCTCCTCGATCCCGCCGGACGGCCCGGCCTCCGGCTCGTCGGCGAACAGCGGGAAGCGGGCTGCGGGCGGCGGGGTCGGCGCCGTCGGCGGCGTGCGCGGGGGCAGCAGCGGCCGGGCCACCGGGCGGGTGTCGGTCGAGGACCCCTCGCCGGCCACGGCCGGCCGCTCGGCAGTGGTCACCCGGTCGTCGGCGTCCGGGGGGTCGGTCTCGGCTTCCGCCTCGGCCTCGGCAGCCTCCGACTCGTCCTCGACCGCCTCGGCCTCGACCGGCTCCGACTCGTCCTCGACCGGCTCCGGGTCGGGCTCCGGGGCCGGCTCCGGCTCGGGCTGGGTCGCCGTCGGCGGCTCGGGGGGAGGAGCGGGGGTGCGCGCGGCGGCGGCCGGTGCCGTCTCGACCGGCTGGCCGCAGTTGGTGCAGAAGCGCCCGATGCCCAGCTCGTGGCCGCAACGCGTGCAGAACCTCATCCCACTCCTCGACTCGTCGCGGCAACGATAGGCGACCGTACCGACCCGCGCCCGAGCCGGGCGCTCAGGACGTGCGGACCGCCTGCGCGGAGTCGGTGCGCCCGACCACCGGGGGCAGCCGGCGCACCGCGGCGGCCAGCTCGCGCAGCTCGGTGCCGAGCAGTGCCTGCGGGCCGTCGCAGAGGGCGGTCTCTGGGTCGGGGTGGACGTCGACGATGATCCCGTCGGCCCCCACCGCGATCGCGGCCCGCGACAGCGGCACCACGAGGTCCTTGCGGCCCGAGGCGTGGGAGGGGTCGACGATCACCGGCAGGTGACTGGTCGCCTGCACGACCGGGACCGCGGAGATGTCGAGGGTGTTGCGGGTGGCCGGCTCGAAGGTCCTGATGCCGCGCTCGCAGAGCACCACGTCGAGGTTGCCCCGCTGGGCGATGTACTCGGCCGCCATCAGCCACTCCTCGGTGGTCGCGGTCATGCCGCGCTTGAGCAGCACCGGCTTGCCGGCGTCCCCGACGGCCTGGAGCAGGCCGAAGTTGGCGGCGTTGCGGGTGCCGACCTGGAGCATGTCGGCGTGCTCGGCCACGACGGCGACGTCGCGGGCGTCGACGACCTCGGTGACCACGGGGAGCCCGGTCGCCTCGCCGACCTCTGCCAGGATCTCCAGCCCGGCGACGCCGAGGCCCTGGAAGGCGTAGGGGGAGGTGCGCGGCTTGAAGGCGCCGCCGCGCAGGATCGTGGCCCCGGCCGAGCGCGCCATCACCGCCGACTCGTGGGTCTGCTCGCGGGTCTCGACCGCGCACGGGCCGGCCATGAACGTGAACGTGTCGGGCCCGATCGGCACCTGGTGGCCGGGGCGGCCGACCCACACCGTCGACCGCTCGTGGTGGTGCTGCCGGCTGACCAGCTTGTAGGGGTCGGAGATCCGGTGGACGTCGGCGACGCCCTGGAGCGTCCGGAGGTTGAGGTGGTGGAAGGAGTCGATGTCGCCGACTAGCCCGATGATGGTGCGGACGACGCCCTTCGACACGAACGCCTCACCGCCCACCCCCTCGACGCGGGCGACGACGTGCGCGACGTCCTCGTCGGTGGCGTCCGGGGACATGACGACGACCATGGGAAGTTCCTCTCGTGTGCCGCTCCGGCCCCGACGAGCAGAACGCCCCGGGCCGGAGCCGGGGCGTTGGTTGGGTGCGAGCGGCCTAGACGACCGCCTGCACGGGGGCTCCCGGCAGGTGTCGGTAGGAAAAGTACGACCGCGTCACGACGCCGAATCTAGTGGCCACCCCCGGTCCTACCCCACCGATTTCCAGCAGACGGACAAGCGTTGCCCGATCGTGACCGTTCGCCAGCCGGCGCTGGTCGAAGTGCGAGGAGCCCTGGCTACGAGCCTCGACACCCGGTGAGCCGGAAGCCCTCCCGTCCCCACCGGAGGGCGTCCGGGTGCGCGGGTTTCGAGGCTCGCTCCGCTCGCACCTCGACCAGCGCGCACCGCTGGTCGAGGTGCGAGGAGCCCTGGCGACGAGCCTCGAGACCCGGTGAGCCGGAAGCCCCCCCGTGCCCACCGGAGGGCGTTCGGCCGGCGGGGGTTTCGAGACAGTCGCCAGCGCGACTTCCTCAACCAGCGGCGGTGCCGGCGGCCTCGGCGCGGAGGCGGCGGAGGAGGGGGAGGTCGGGGTTGCCGGGGGTGCGGGAGCCGGGCGTCTCCAGGACGAACGGGACCCCCGCGGTGCCGGGGTGGGCGAGGAGCTCGGCGAAGGCGCCGGTGCCGATGTGGCCGGCGCCGATGGGCTGGTGGCGGTCGCGGGCGGAGCCGCGGACGTCGAGGGAGTCGTTGGCGTGCACCAGCCGCAGTCGGCCCGGACCGCCGATCTCGACGATCCGGTCGAGGGTGGCGGTCGCACCGCCGGGCTCGTCGAGCGGGGCGCCGGCGGCGAAGACGTGGCAGGTGTCGAGGCAGATGCCGGCGCGGGGGTGGTGGTCGAGCGCGGCGAGGTAGGGCTCGAGGTCGTCGACTCCCGCGCACAGCGACCGGCCCTGGCCCGCGGTCGGCTCCAGCAGCAGGTACGGCGCGCCGTCGCGGTCGATCGCGTCGAGCAGGGGGAGCAGCCCCTCGCGGACCCGGTCCATCGCCGCCGCGTGCGACGCGGCGGTGCCGGCCGGGTCGACGTACGAACCCGTGTGGACGACGACGCCCTCGGCGCCGAGCTCGGCCGCCCGGTTGAGGTTGTGGGCCACCAGCGCCACCGACTGCTCGTAGGTGCTGGGGGTGGGGGAGCCCAGGTTCACCAGGTAAGGGGCGTGGATGAAGACCCGCAGCCCGCTCGCGTGGGCGGCCCGCCGGAACCGCGCGTCCTCCTCCGGCCGCCCGGGCGACCGGGCCCAGCCGCGGGGGTTGCCGGTGAACACCTGCAGGCACTCGTAGCCGAGCTCCAAGGTGTCGGCCAGCGCGCCGGCGACCAGGCCCTTGCCGACCAGCACGTGGGTGCCGATCGGGTTGCGCTCCGCGGGGGTCACGGGGTCAGACGAGGTAGAGCGTGATCGTGCTGCCCCGCGGCACCAGGTCGCCGGACCTCGGGCTGGTGGAGAACACGTAGCCGAGGCCGAGGTACTGGTCGGACTCCTGCACGTCGACGCGGAAGCCGGCGTCCTCGAGCTTCTCGCGGGCGGCGTCGACGCCGGAGGCGACCAGCCCGCCCGGGACCTCGACCAGCTCGGGGCCGAGGGAGACCGTGAGCGTCACGGTGTCGTCTCGGAACAGGGTGCCGCCGCGCGGCGCCTGGTCGATGACGAGGCCCTCGGCGACGTCGTCGGAGTACTCCTCGTCGACCTCGACCCGCAGGCCGCGCTTCTCGAGCCGGGCGACGGCCTTGTCGGCGTCGCGGCCGACCCAGTCACCGACCTTGACCGGCTTGCGCCCCTGGGAGACGAAGATGTCGACGACGCTGCCGGGCCGCAGCACGGTGCCGGCCGCGGGGTCGGAGCCCAGCACGGTGCCGGCCGGCACGGTCTCCGACCAGCGCGGCACCGACCGCCCGAACTCCATCCGGCTCGCGAGGATCTCGTCCTGCGCCTCGTCCTCCGACAGCCCGGCCAGCCTGGGCAGCTCGTACTGCTCGACGCCGAGGGAGAGCACGATCGTCACGGTGCCGCCGTCGAGCACCCGGTCGCCGGCCCCCGGGTCGGAGGAGAGCACCAGGCCCTTCTCGACCGTGGTGGAGTACGCCGGCTCACCCACCTCGACGTCGAGACCGGCCTCCTCCAGCCGCTCCACGGCCTCGGCCTGGGTGAGGTTGATCAGCCCCGGCGTGGTCGTGTAGCGGGCCCAGCCGAACCACCACGCCCCGCTGCCGACCGCAGCGGCGACGAGGAGCGCGAGGACCAGCAGCAGGGGCCCGCGCCGGCGGCGGCGCGATGGGCCGGCGACCGGTGCGGCCGGTACGTGCGGCGGGGTGGGCTGCGGGGTGGGCGGCGCCGCGGCCCTCGGGGTCGAGCGGGTGGCGGCGCGCGGGAGCGCGGTGGTGGGCTGGGGTCGCCGGTCGTCGGTGGGACCGGGCGCGAGCAGCGCCTCCATCTCGGCCTGGTTCCAAGGCTCGGGGGAGGTGTCGCCCATCGGGCGCGGCACCTCGGCGGTATCGGTGCGCACCGCCCGGGGCCGCAGGTCGGCGACCAGGTCGGGGTCCTCGCGCACCCCGTGGGCCAGCGCGGTGCCGACCCGCCGCAGCTGGTGGAGCAGCACCCCGGCGTCGGTGGGGCGCTGCTCGCGGTCGCGGGCGGTGGCCCGCGCGACCAGCGCGTCGACGTACTCCGGGATGCCGCCCACCGAGGCCGACGGCGCGGGCACGTCCTCGTGGACGTGCTTGTAGGCGACCTGGATCGGGGTCTCGCCCTGGTGGGGCTTGGTGCCGGTGAGCAGCTCGTAGAGGATCACCCCGGCGGCGTAGACGTCGGCCCGGGCGTCGGAGCGGCCCTCGACGACCAGCTCGGGCGCGATGTAGGACACCGTGCCGATCAGCACGCCGGTCGCGGTGTGGCTGGTGGTGCCGGTGACCGCCTTGGCCAGGCCGAAGTCGGCGACCTTGACCCGGCCGTCGTCGGCGATCAGCACGTTCTCGGGCTTGACGTCGCGGTGCACCAGCCCGGCCCGGTGGGCCGCGGCGAGCGCCGAGACGACGGGCTCGAGCAGGGCCAGCGCCCGGGCGGGCGACATCGGCGCCGACTCGGCGATGGTGTCGCGCAGGGTGTGCCCCGGGATCAGCTCCATGGCGAGGTAGACGTCCCCCTCGTCGGTGCCCTGGTCGTAGACCGCGACGATGTTGGGGTGGGAGACCCGTGCGGCGTTGCGAGCCTCGGTGACGAAGCGGGCCGCGAACTCCTCGTCGTCTCCGAGCCCGGGGTGCATCACCTTGACCGCCACGGTGCGGTCGAGCCGGATGTCGGTGGCCTCGTAGACGCTGGCCATGCCGCCGCGGGCGATCCGGGGCCCGATCCGGTAGCGGCCCTCGAGCAGCCGCCCGGTCAAGGGGTCGCTCGTGGCCGCGGTGACGCCCTCGCGGGCGTGGTGGTCTGGCACCACAGCGACCCTCCTGCGATCCGGACGGGGAAGTGGTCCGGCGGGCCAATCGTACGGACGCCGGACCCTCCGGGCACGCCTGCGTGGGCCCCCGGCGTGCCGTGGCAGCGGGTGAGGGGCCGGTGGTGGGCCCGTGGTGGGCCGTGTGGCGGCGACCGCGGGGCCGGTGGGACCATCGGGGCATGACCGAGCAGCCCCGCCTCGCCGACGCCGACCTCGCCGCCCTCGTCCCGGAGTGGCTCGACTGGGCCGCGACCGCGAAGGCCCTCGGCGTCACCGTCGGCAAGGTCAAGACGATGATCCGCGACCACGAGCTGGCGGCCGCCGTCCCGTCTCCCGGGGCCGGCCAGCAGGTGCCGGCCGACTTCATCCAGGACGGGCTGCCGGTCAAGGGCCTCCCGGGGCTGCTGGTCGTGCTCCACGACGGCGGCTACGACGACCGCGAGTGCATCGCGTGGCTGTTCACCGACGCCGACCTGCCGGGCCGGCCCATCGACGCGTTGCGCGAGAACCGCGGGTCGGAGGTCAAGCGCCGCGCCCAGGCGATGGCCTTCTGAGGTCCGCCGGGCCAGGATCACCGGCATGCGGTGGGACCGGCGCACCGTCCGACGGGTCGCCGTCGGGCTGGCCGTGGTGGTGGTGCTGTCGGTCGTGCTCTGGCTGCGCGACGGCGGTGCCGACCTCGTCGGCCTGGACCCGGCCGGACCCGGGACCTCGGCCACCGCGGGGTCGGAGCGGCCCGAGACCGGCGACGTGGACGACGAGACCGGGCTGAGGTGGGTCCGCGAGGAGGACCTGCCGGTGCTGGCCCAGGGCACCCTCGCCGTCCTCGACCAGGGCGGCCCGTTCCCCTGTCGCAAGGACGGGGCGGTGTTCCACAACCGCGAGGGGATCCTGCCGCGCCGCGACCGTGGGTACTACCGCGAGTACACCGTCATCGGTCCCTCGTGCGGCGGGTCCCGGGGTACCGAGCGGATCGTCACGGGCGGGCCCGAGGAGTTCTTCCACACCGCTGACCACTACGACTCCTTCGAGCGGGTGGCGCGGTGAGCGGACTCGCCGCGCTCCTGGCCGGCCGGCGGCCCCCCGGCGTCTACCGGTGGCACGCGTCCTTCGAGCCGGCCGTCGTCCGGGACGCCGTGGAGGCGGCCGGCGCGCGCCTCGGCCACGTCGACGGGTGGCCGCTGCCCGACCGCGCCGCCGTGCTGGCCGAGCTGGGGGTGGCCCTCGGCTTCCCCGACTGGCACGGTCGCAACCTCGACGCCCTGTGGGACTGCCTCACCGACCTCACCGCGCCGACCGTGCTGCTGTGGGACGGCTGGTCGGTGCTGGCGCGGGCGGACGAGCCCGCGTTCGCCGGGGTGCTCGGGGTGCTGCGCGACCGCAGCGCCGAGGAGCCGGCGTTCAGCACCCTCCTGCGCGGCGAGGGCCCCGACCTGGCCGACGTGCCCCACCTGGACTGACGCCGGCGCTGGCCGGGCCCGGTGCCGGGCTCGCTGGACGTCGGCCCCGCGGACCTCTCGGCCAGAACCCCGACTTGTCGGCCGGAACTTCGGCCGAGAAGTCACGGTTTCCCCGGTGGACCGGGGAAACCTCCCCCTAGACGGCGCGCCGGGTAGCAGCGGCCGCCAGCCCCCGCAGCACGCCGCGGGCGTGCTCGTCGACGTCGGCCCGGTCGAGCGCGCCGAGCGCGACGCCCACCAGCTCGTCGATGACCGCCTCCACCTGGGCGGGCGCGCCCGAGGCCTCGATCAGCCCGGCGAGCCGGGTCACCTGGTCGGCGGTCAGCGCGGTGCCGAGCGAGGAGTCGAGCAGCCTCGCGTCGGCGTCGGGCAGGGCGTCGAGGGCCAGCGCGACCAGCACGGTGCGCTTGCCCTCCACCAGGTCGTCGCCGGCGGGCTTGCCGGTGGTGGCGGGGTCGCCGAGCACGCCGAGCAGGTCGTCGCGCAGCTGGAAGGCCTCGCCCAGCGGCAGGCCGAAGCCGCTCAGGGCGGCCGCGGCCTCGCGGTCGGCGCCGGCCAGCGCGGCGCCGATGTGGAGGGGGCGCTCGATGGAGTACTTGGCCGACTTGTAGCGCAACACCGTCATCGCGGTGTCGACGTCGGCCCGGCCCCGGGCCTGCACCGAGACGTCGAGGAACTGCCCGGTGATCACCTCCGAGCGGCACAGGTCGTAGACGTCGAGGGCGGCCGCCACCCGCTCGGCCGGCAGCCCGCAGCGGCGCAGCATCTCGTCGGCCCAGGCGAGCAGCAGGTCGCCGAGCAGGATCGCGCCCGCCGCACCGTACTGCTCGGGGTCGCCACGCCAGCCGGACGCGCGGTGCTCGGCTTCGAGCTGGCGGTGGGTGGCCGGGCGGCCGCGGCGCTGGTCGGAGGCGTCCATGTAGTCGTCGTGCACCAGGGCGCTGGCGTGCAGCAGCTCCAGCGCCGAGCAGGCGCGCACGAGGGCGTCCTCGTCGTCGTCGCCGGGCGCGAGGGCGCGGTGGCCCCAGTAGCAGAACGCCGCCCGCAGCCGCTTCCCGCCCGCGACCGAGGTGCGCGCCTCGGCGAGCAGCCGGTCGGCGTCGGGCCCCAGCGGCGCGAGCCGCTCCGCCTGGGAGTCGAGGAAGCCGTCGAGGGCCAGCTGCACCCGGTCGCGGAATCCCGCCTGGTCCCAGGCCGCTGCGTCGTTCGCCACGCGCAGAGTCTCCCAGAGCGGGAAACCCCCACGGTCCGACCCCGGCACTCCTAGACTCGGCCCCATGTGTGCCGACCGTGCTCCCGGTATCGGAGAGCTCCTCGCCCAGGGCGAGCGCTCGTTCTCGTTCGAGTTCTTCCCGCCCAAGGACGAGGCCGGGGAGGAGCAGCTCTGGGACGCCATCCGCGCCCTGGAGCCCTACCGCCCGACGTTCGTCTCGGTGACGTACGGCGCCGGCGGCTCCACGCGCGACAAGACCGTGCGGATCACCGGGCGGATCGCCCGCGAGACCTCGATGGTGCCGATGGCCCACCTCACCTGCGTCGGCCACACGGTCGGCGAGCTCGAGGGGATCCTCGACTCCTTCGCGGAGGCCGGCATCGCCAACGTGATGGTGCTGCGGGGCGACCCCAGCGACGGCCCGCGCGCGCCGTGGACCCCCACCGAGGGCGGCCTGACCTACGCCACCGACCTGGTCGAGCTGGTCCGCTCGCGCGGCGACTTCACCGTGGGCGTCGCGGCCTTCCCCGAGGGGCACCCGTCGGCAGAGTCGCTCGACCACGACGCCGACGTGCTCGTCGCCAAGGCCCGCGCCGGCGCGGAGTTCGCGGTGACCCAGATGTTCTTCCGGGCCGACGACTACTTCGCGCTCGTCGACCGGGTGCGCGCCCGCGGCGTCGACATGCCGATCCTGCCCGGCATCATGCCGATCCTGAACCTCAACGCCATCCGCCGCCAGGGCGAGCTCATCGGCACCTCGGTGCCCGACGACGTCGTCGCGCGGATCTCGGCCCACGAGGGCGACCCGGCCGCCGTCCGCGCCGAGGGCATCGCGCTCGCCGCGGAGCTCTGCGAGCGGCTCCTCGACGGCGGCGCGCCGGGCCTGCACTTCTACACCCTCAACCGGTCCAAGGCGACCCTGGAGATCTTCGCGCGCCTCAACCTCACGGTCGCCTGATGCGCACGGTCACCGTCACCGGCCGCGGCGCGGCCAGGGCGGTGCCCGACAGCGCGGTGGTGCGGCTCGCGGCCACCCACCGCGCGGTCGGCCTGGGTGACGCGCTGGCCGGCGCCGAGTCGACCCGCGCTGCGATCGTCTCCGCCGCGGGCGGCCTGACCGTCGGCTCCCAGGACCTCAGCGTCTGGCCGGCCCGCGACGACCAGGGGCGCCCGGCCGGCTTCGAGGCCCGTCATGCGCTCGTCGTGTCCTGCCCCGGCCTCGACCGGGCGAGCGAGCTGCTGACCCGGCTGGCCGCCGAGGTGGGCGACCGGCTCACCGTCGACGGCGTGCAACTCGAGGTCTCCGACACCACCACCGGGCGTACGGCGGCCCGCGAGGCCGCGATGGCCGATGCCCGCGCCCGCGCCGAGCACCTCGCCGGCCTCGCCGGCGCCACCCTGGGCGAGGTCCAGCGGGTCGTCGAGGACGCCCCCGCCGGTCCGGGCCCCGCGCTCCACGAGCTCGCGGCCGCCAAGACCGACGTCGCCCTCGAGCCCGGCGAGACCACGGTCACCGCAGCCGTCACGGTCACCTTCGCCCTCGACGCTGGTTGAGGACGTCGCGCCAGCGACTGTCTCGAAACCTCCGCCGGCCGAACGCCCTACGTGGGGACGGAGGGCTCTTGCCTCACCGGGTCTCGAGGCGGGACACCGCCGCTGGTTGAGGAAGTCGCGCTAGCGACTGTCTCGAAACCTCCGCCGGCCGAACGCCCCACGTGGGGACGGGAGGGCTCTTGCCTCACCGGGTTTCGAGACAGGACTTCGTCCTTCCTCAACCAGCGGTGGGCACTGGACGCCGACCGTCCCACAGCGGGCGTTCGGCCCACCGGGTCTCGACGACGCTCGCTGCTCGACCAGCGCGGCACCGGTGGTCGAGCAGCGACGAGCCCCAGCGAGGAGCGCCCGTCGAGACCCCAGACGGCCGATCGCCCTGCCGTCCCCACCGGAGGGCGTTCGTCGTACTAGGTTTCGAGACAGGCGTTGCACGCCTTCCTCAACCAGCGAGCTGCCGCGCCGCACGCACGGAGGCGGCGGAGCGACGGGCGGCGTTCGGCACGTAGACGGCGGCGTGGCGCCGAAGCGTTCGCCGGGGAACCGCAGGGCAGCGTCCGGCGACACGGCAACGAGTGCCGAACGACGTCCGGCGCGCAGCAGCCGCAGTGCCCACCCCCGCGCGGCACCCCGCACCCCACTCCACCAACCACAGTCACCCGCCCGCCGGATCCCACCAGCCCGCAGTCAGCCCCCGGCCGAGCCCCGTCGCCGGAGTCGCCCGCTACAGGGAGGGCGTTCGGCCCACCGGGTCTCGAGGCTCGTCGCCAGGGCTCCTCGCACCTCGACCAGCGTCCTGCGGTCGGCTCACCGGGTCTCGACGACGCTCGCTGGCGCTCGCTGCTCGACCAGCGGTCAGGCGGGGCCCACCACCTGCGCCACCAGCGACGCCGACAGGCCGACGAAGGCCAGGCCGCCGCCGGGGGCGGCGTGGGCGCCGGCGGCCAGCACGCCCGGCACCGGGGTGCGCGGGCCGAGGCGCTGGCGGACCGTGCGGCGGCCCTGCCACAGCACCCCCATCGGCGAGCCGCGCCAGAGCTCGACCTGGTCGCGGGCCGAGCGGTCGAGGCGCGTGACGACCTGCTGGCGCACCTTGATGCCGGTGCGGGCCAGGGCGATCACCAGGTCCTCGGCGAGGCGGCCGCGGGCCATCACGGTCCAGGCGTGGTGCCCCTCGGGAGCCGTGCCCCCGGTGCGGACCACGATCGTGGGGTCGCCGTGCAGCACCACCTCGTGGGGCAGGTCGGGCACCTCGCCCTCCAGCCCGAGGTGCGCCACCACCGGCGGCAGCGCCGGCATCGTGGCGCGCACGTGCTCGGCGAGCACCGGCAGCCGCCGCGGGTCGATCGCCACCACCACGACGTCGGCGTCGACCTGGCCGGCCAGGGTGTCGACGGCGACCGCCCGCCCCCCGCGGACGACGAGGTCGCGGACCTCCGATCCGAGCACCACGGTGACGCCGCGGGTCGCGAGCCGCGCGGTCAGCGCGTCGGCCAGGCGACCCATACCGCCGTCGACCGTCCAGACCCCGAACCGCTGCTCGAGGTAGGCGGTGAGGCCCACCCAGGCCGGCACGTTGCGCAGGTCGTGGCCCTCCATCTCGCTGGCATGGGCGGCCACCAGCCGCAGCCGCTCGTCGCGGAAGGTGCGGCGCAGCCGCTTGTGCAGCGTCTCGCGGCCGTCGAGCAGGGCGGCGAGCTCCTTGGGCACCGCGTCGGGGTCCCACGGCGCCTCGGCGTAGCCGCGACGCACCACCTCCCAGGCGTCGGCGTACGACGCGACGTGGTCGACCCACTGGCGTCCCAGCCCCGGGCCCAGCTCGTCGACGGCGGCCAGCTGCGCGGCGCGGGACCCGCCGGGCAGGCGCAGCACCGAGTCGTCGTCGAAGCGGTGTTCGCGCAGCAGGGGCAGCTCGACCAGGTCGAGCTCGGCGTCGAGGGGGCGGCCGGACTTGCGGAACAGGTCGCGCAGCACGCCGGGCAGCGTGGTCCAGGTGGGTCCGGTGTCCCACGAGAAACCGTCCTGGGCCACGGTGCCGAGCGCACCGCCGAGGGTGTCGCCGGCCTCGAGCAGCGTCACCTCGTGGCCGAGCTTGGCCAGCCGGGCGGCGGAGGCGAGCCCGCCGAAGCCGCCACCGACCACCACCACGCGCGCCATGCGCGGCACCCTACGGCCCGGTCGCCCCGGTCACCGCTGGGGGCGAGCCGCGGCCGCGCCACCGGCGCCAGCCGCGCCGGACCAGCCGGAGCGCGAACCACAGCAGCACCAGGCCGACCACCAGCAGCACGGCGGCGACGGCCGCCGCGGTGCGCGGGTGCTCGATCGCGAACCACACCACGCCCAGCACCGCGACGTCCTCGGCGATGCTGGCCGCGATGTTGGTGACCGGCTCGGGGGAGGAGTTGATCGCCAGCCGGCCGCCGGCCTTGACCAGGTGCGAGAGCAGCGCGGTGCCGCCGCCGACCACTCCGCCGACGGCCTCGGGGAGCGAGCCGGCCTCGCCGGCCACGAGCACGCCGAGCACCGCGCCGACCGTGGGCCGGATCGCGGTGGAGATCACGTCCCAGGTCGAGTCGATGACGGGGATCTTGTCGGCCACGAACTCCATCGCGTACATCAGGCCCGCGAGCCCGAGCACCTCCCAGCGGCCCAGCACGTCGGGCACCTCGGCGAAGCCGCCGACGCGCTCGGCGATGCCGAGCACCAGCACGACCAGGTAGCTGTTGACGCCGCTGGCCCAGCCGCTGGAGAAGGCCAGCGAGAGTGAGTCCACGCGCCGCAGCCTAGGGCCGCGGCGCGTGGGGGTCACTCACTCGCAGGAGACGCCCTCGAGGCCCTTGGTCGGCATCGTCCAGGCGTCGCAGCCGTTCTCGCCCTTCGGCGGCCGCGGCATCACCAGCACCGGGTCGCTGCCGATCTCGGCCAGGTCGGCGTACGAGGCGGTGAAGCCGGCGCGGGCCGGGTCGCGGTCGGTTGCCTTGACGGTCTCCGATGCCTGGGTGAGCAGGGTCTCGGACTTGATCACCTCGACCTGCCGCTGGAAGAACAGCCGGTCCAGCCCCACGGTCTCGAGGCGCTCGCGGTCGACCGTCATCCAGCCGGCTCGGGGGTTGCGCGCCATCGGCTTGAGCGCCACCAGCCGGCTCACCACCGCGTTGCCGTCGGCGTCGGTGGTCGCGGTGCACTCGAGGGCGTAGCCCTGGGCGAGGTCGTCGGCGCACACCGCGGCGTGGTCGCCCTCGGCCTCGCCGCGGGCGTGCATGATCGACACGACGTACTCGTGCTGACGGTCGCCGTAGGAGACGTCGAGCCCGCTGGCCCTGGGCCAGTACTTCTCCGGCAGCGACTGGCCCTGGTCGTCCCACGCCTTGAACACCGGCTCGCCGAGGGCGGGCTGGCCGCGCTCGAGCACCGGCCGCACGTGGGCGTCCATCAGCGCCGGCATCCGCCGCACGTCGTAGTCGTCGAGCGCCGCCTGGGAGCGGGGGTCGATGGCGGCCACCTCGCGGCCACCGCCGTCGGTGAGCTGGCCCTGCAGCGCCGGGGCCACCCCGGCGAGGGCGCCCACCGCGGCCACGGTCGCCACCGAGGCGACGGCGCGGCGGGCCCGCAGGCGACGCCGGCCGGCGCCGATCGCGGGGAGGGGCAGCATCGTGGACGGCTCGTCGCGGGCGACGTGCTCGCGGAGCAGGGTCTGCAGGTCGTCGTGGGTCATCGCGGATCCTCCGTGGTCAGCCCCGAGAGGGCGGGTGCCAGCGACGGCAGGTGCCGGCGCAGGGTGGTGAGGGCGCGCGAGGTCTGGCTCTTCACCGTGCCGTCGGCGATGCCGAGCAGGTGTGCCACCTCGGCGACCGGCAGGTCGTCGAGGAAGCGCAGTGCCACGATCGCCCGCTGCTGCGGCGGCAGCAGCGCCAGCGCGGCGCCGAGGTCGAGCACCGGCTCGGGG
Source organism: Nocardioides sp. SYSU D00038 (assembly GCF_016924665.1). GTDB lineage: Bacteria > Actinomycetota > Actinomycetes > Propionibacteriales > Nocardioidaceae > Nocardioides. The sequence continues at coordinate 7,942 of NZ_JAFFJT010000031.1, read as the reverse complement.
TCGCGGCCCGGACGGTCGGGCAGCACCTCGGTCGGGGTCTCGGGCCGGTGCCGCCGCAGGTGCGACAGGCACTCGTTGACCACGATCCGGCGGGCGTACGGCAGCCGGGTGGCGGGCCGGGTGCGGCCCCACGCTGCGTACAGCTTGGCCATGGCCTGCTGGGTGAGGTCCTCGGCGAGGTGCCAGTCGCGCACCACGAGGTACGCCGTGCGCCGCAGCCCCGGCGCGCTGGCTCCGAAGAACTCGGTGAACTCGGTCTCCCGCCGGTCGCGTCTCATCACACCCTTCCTACGCCGTCGGGCGGGCGCGGGGTTCGCATCCGGTGCGAACGGGTTCAGGTCGGTGCGGGCCGGATCAGCCGCGTCGCGCGGCCTCGACGACCCGGGTCACCGTCTCGACGTCGCGAGCGACCACGGCGGTGCCGTCGTCGAGGGTGATGATCGGGCGCTGGATCGCCCGCGGGTGCGCGGCCAGCGCCTCCAGCCAGGCCCGGCGGGCGCCCGCCTCGCGGGGCAGGTCGATGCCGGCCTCGCGGGCCTCCTTCGTGCGAGCCACCTCCCACGGCTCGACGCCGAGCCGGGCCACGACGTCGGCGAGCTCGTCGGCCGTCGGCGGGTCGTCGAGGTAGCGCCGCACCGTGTGCTCGACGCCCGCCTCCGCGAGCGCGGCCCCGGCGGTGCGGCACTTCGAGCACGCGGGGTTGGACCAGATCTCCATCAGGCCACCTCCACCACGGTCGCGCCGGTGAGCGCGAGCAGCTCGTCGTAGGTGGTGGAGAAGACCGCGGCGGGGTGCCCGGCCGCGGCCCACACCACCGGGTGCCGCTCGAGCCAGGGGTCGAGGTACGTCGGCACCGGTGCGGGGTGGGCGATGGGGGAGACCCCGCCGATCGCCTGCCCGGTGTGCTGCTTGACGAACTCCGGCGTGGCCCGCTGCAGCCGGTCGACCCCGATGGCCGCGGCGACCTTGGCGGTGTCGACCCGGTGGGCCCCGGAGGTGAGGATCAGCACCGGGGAGCCGCCCACGTCGAAGACGAGGCTGTTGGCGATCGCGCCGACCTCGCAGCCCAGCGCCTCGGCCGCCAGGGCGGCGGTGTGCACCGAGTCGGGGAGGACGACGATCCGGCCGGTGCCGCCGCGGCGCTGGTGCTCCTCGCGGAACCGGGCGATGGCGGGGTGCTCGCTGGTCATGGCGCGAATCTAGTGGGGGGAGGCGACGACTAGAGTGCGGGGCACCGCCCCACGAGAGGACCCCGATGAGGCCGACCTCGGTCACCCGAGCCATCCAGCTGCACTGGCTGCTGGTGGGGCTCGGCCTGCTCGTCACGGTGCTGACCGTGGTCCGCGAGGACGCGCTGATCCGCTCGTGGGCGGAGGGCAACTCCCGCGAGACGCGCGAGCTGCTCGCCTCCGGCGGCGTGGAGGCGGTCCGGGCCAGCTCGGTCACGCCGCCGGCGTTCATCCCGGTCGCGGTGGTGCTGTTCATCGTCTGCGCGCTGCTGGTCTGGGTGCTGCTGGCCTTCTTCGGCAACGGCTACGGCTGGGCCCGCTGGAGCCTCGCGACGCTGGTCTTCGGCGTGGTGGTCTGCTCGGTGGCCGGCATCCGCACCGACCCGCCCGCGATGTTCGTGGTCTTCTCGGTCGTCTCGTTCGTCCTCGAGCTCGCCGCCACCTACTTCCTGTGGCACCGCGACACCTCCGCCTACCTCGCCGGCACCTGGGCGGCCGAGGAGCCCGTGCCCGCCTGAGCCGGCTCTGCCCGCGGGTGCGGGTTGGTTGGTCGCGCCTGAATCACGCCTGTGCGCCGTTCGTGCGCGCGGGGGATGGGTGGTCGGGGGTCTGAACCACGCCCGTGCGCCGTTCGTGCGCCCACCCGACCGGCCCTCGACCGGCCCCCCGACCGGCCCTGGACCCGCCCTTGACCGGGTGTCCGGGGAGCGGTGTACCGTGGTCATCGTTCGAACACGTGTTCGAACGACCGGCGGGGGCGACCTCGACCCCCGTCCCCGCCGGTCCGGGCCACCGGCGGTGGCCCGGGGCACGGCAGGGGTCGTCGGCCGGGGTCGGGACAAGGGGAGTGCGCGATGCGGAAGTACGACGACCCCGTCGAGGTGCGGCGGGGGTGGGTGGCCGGGGTCGAGGCCCCGGAGCAGTTCCTGTGGCGCGGGCGGCTGTGGAAGGTGCGGGCGGTGCTGGCCCACTGGGTCGAGACCGGCCCGTGGTGGGAGTCCTCGGGCGCCCGCGACGTGATCGGCTCGGCGGAGCCCCCCGCGGCCACGCGGGTGGAGCAGCAGGGGCCGGTCTCCCTCGGCGAGCTGGTCTCCGAGCGCGAGCTGTGGCGGGTCGAGGCCGGGCGCGGCCCCGGTCCGGTCCGGCCGGCCGCGGCCCTGCCCCCGGTGGCGGAGACCGCCGGCCCCGACACGGGAGGCGTCTTCGACCTCTCCTTCGACTGGTCCGACGGCTGCTGGCAGCTCGTCGGCTGCGCCGACTGACGACCCCACACCGAGACGAGCAGAGGAACCCGCCATGGAGACCACCGCGACCAGCGAGACCCCCCACCCGTTCGCCCTGCCGGCGACCACCCACTCCTACCTCGCCCGGGCGGCCGAGTCGCTGCACGAGGCGATGACCAGCCCCGAGCACACCACCCGCTACGCCTGCGCCCACGTCGCCGCCCTCCGGGCCGCGGCGGCGCTGCTGGCCGCCCGGGCCCGGCCGGCACCCGCCCGGCGCCGCCCGCAGAAGAACGCCTGGGTGCTGCTGGCCGAGGTCGCCCCCGAGCTCTCCGAGTGGGCCACCTTCTTCGCGGCCGGGGCGGCCAAGCGGGCGGCCGCCGAGGCCGGCTCCAGCCGGGCCGTCACCGAGCGCGAGGCCGACGACCTGGTGCGCGACGCCGACCGCTTCCTGGGGGTGGTGGAGCAGGCCCTGGGGCTGGTGCCCCACTTGCCCCGGCAGGAGCGGCTCGCGCGGCGGGTGGGCTGAGCCGGGCGAGCGGAGCGGGACCATGAGCGACCCGTTCGTCCACCTGCACGTGGCGTCGGGCTACTCCCTGCAGTACGGCGCCTCCCACCCCCACGTCCTGGTCGAGCGTGCGGCCGAGCACGAGATGGACACCCTCGCGCTCACCGACCGCGACGGCACCTACGGCGCGGTCAAGTTCGCCCGTGCCTGCGCGGTCGCCGGGATCCGCCCGGTCCTCGGCGTCGAGCTGGCCCACCGCCCGGTGCTGGGGGCCGACCGGTCCGGGCCGGCGCAGCCGGCGCCCCGGCGTCGGTCCCCGGTGCGCGGCGGCACCTACCGCGAGCCGGTCACCGGCGGGCTGCCGCGGGTCACCTTCCTGGCCAGCGCCGACGGCAGCGGCGGGCGGGCCGGCTGGGCGGCGGTGTGCCGGCTGGTCTCGGCGGTCCAGCTGGCGGGGGAGCGGGGCGCGCCGGTGCTCGACCTCGACCTGCTCGCCGAGCGGCTGGCCGGCCCGCTCGCGGCCGGCGACCTCCACGTGCGGCTGGGGCCGGCGCCCGCGCTCGGCGCCGCGGCCACCCGCCGTCGCGACGACCTCGCGCTGGCCGCGCTGGAGCCGTGGCGGGCCCTGGTGCCCGCCACCCACCTCACCGTCGAGCTGGTCTCCCACCGGCTGCCGGGCTCGGGGGGCGGCGGCTGGGGGCCCGGCACCACCCCCCACGCCGCCCGGATGGCCGCGGTGGCCCGCCGGGCCGGGCTCGGCTCGGTGCTGAGCAACCAGGTCCGCTACGCCGACCGTGGCGACGCCGCCACCGTCGACGTCCTCGACGCCGCCCGGCGGCTGGTCGCGCTCGACCGGCGCCACCTCGACCGGGGCAACGCCGAGGGGTTCCTCAAGTCCGGCAAGCAGATGGCCGAGGTCGCCGAGGAGATCGCGCGGGCCTCCGGCCTCGGCGGCGACCCCGCCCGCGAGGCCACCCGGCTGCTCGCCCGCACCCGGGCGGTCGCCGACCGGTGCGCCCTCGACCCGCGCGCCGACCTGGGCCTGGGCGAGGTGCACTTCCCCGAGCTCGAGACCGCCAGCCGCGGGTTCGCCCCCCGCCACACCCCGGGGGCGACCCCCGCCGACGCGCTGCTGCGCGCCCGCTGCGAGGGGGCGATCGGCGACCGCTACGGCTCCGCGCCCCGGCAGGTCGTCTGGAAGCGGCTCGACGACGAGCTCGAGATGATCCGCAGCCTCGGCTACGCCTCCTACTTCCTCACCGTCGGCGACGTCACCGACCTGATCCGCGAGATGGGGGTGCGGTGCGCGGCCCGGGGCTCGGGCGCGGGCAGCCTGGTCAACTACCTGCTCGGCGTCTCGGGGATCGACCCGGTCCGCCACGGCCTGCTGATGGAGCGGTTCCTCTCCCCGCTGCGCGAGGCGCTGCCCGACATCGACGTCGACGTCGAGTCGGCGCGCCGGCTCGAGGTCTACGAGCGGATCCTCGACCGCTACGGCGGGGAGCGCTGCGTGTGCGTCTCGATGATGGACACCTACCGGGTGCGCCACGCCGTCCGCGACGTCGGCGCCGCGCTCGGCATGCCGCCCGGCGAGGTCGACGCGATCGCCAAGGCGTTCCCCCACATCCGGGCCCGCGACGCCCGGGTCGCGCTCCGCGACCTGCCCGAGCTGCGCGCCAGCGGGCTCACCGACACCCGGCTCGACCTGATGTTCCAGCTCGTCGAGCGGCTCGACGGCCTGCCGCGCCACGTCGCCGTCCACCCGTGCGGGGTGCTGCTCTCCGACGCGACCCTGCTCGACCGCACGCCGGTCGAGGCCAGCTTCGCGGGGTTCCCGATGAGCCAGTTCGACAAGGACGACGTCGAGGACCTCGGCCTGCTCAAGCTCGACGTGCTCGGCATCCGGATGCAGTCCTCGATGGCCCACGCGGCCGCCGCGACCCGCCGCCCCGCCGGCGTCGCGGTCGCCCTCGACGACGAGGCCCAGGTGCCCCTCGACGACCCCGAGACCTACGCGATGATCTCCTCGGCCCAGACCCTGGGCGTCTTCCAGATCGAGTCGCCGGGCCAGCGCGAGCTGGTCGGCAAGTCCGGCCTCGACAGCTTCTCCGACATCATCACCGACATCTCGCTGTTCCGGCCCGGACCGGTCAAGAGCGACATGATCACCCCCTACCTCGAGGTCAAGCAGGGCTGGCGCGAGGCGACCTACGTCCACCCCGACCTGGCGCCGATCCTGGGCCAGACCCACGGCGTGGTCGTCTTCCACGAGCAGGTGATCGAGATGATCGCCCAGCTCACCGGCATCTCTTTCGCGGAGGCCGACGAGAAGCGGCGCGCGCTCGGCGACGCCGAGGGGATGGCCGAGACCCGCACCTGGTTCTTCCCGCGCGCGCTCGCCCGGGGCTACTCGCTGGCCGTGGTCGAGCAGGTCTGGGAGGTGGTGGCGGCCTTCGCCTCCTTCGGCTTCTGCAAGGCCCACGCGGCGGCGTTCGCGCTGCCGACCTTCCAGTCGGCGTGGCTCAAGACCCACTGGCCGGCCCACTTCCTGTCGGGGGTGCTCACCCACGACCCCGGCATGTACCCCAAGCGGCTGATCCTCGACGACGCGCGCCGGCTCGGGATCGCGGTGCTCGGGCTCGACGTCGACGCCAGCGAGAAGCACTACGTCGTCGAGCGGGTCACCGGCGACGACGGGGAGCCCCGCGACGGGATCCGGCTGGCCCTGTCGGAGGTCAAGGGCATCACCGAGGCCGAGGTGGACCGGATCGTCGCGGCCCGGCCCTACACCTCGCTCACCGACTTCTGGCACCGGGCCCGGGTCTCCCGGCCGGTGCTCGAGCGGCTGGTGCTCGCCGGGGGCTTCGACGGCGTCTACGGCATCGGCACCGCCGACGCCGACGTGCGCCGGCGCAACCGCACCACCCGGCGCGACCTGCTGCTCCAGGTCGCCGAGCTCGACCGCCACACCCGGGCGCTCGAGCGGGGCGCCCGGGGGCGCGGCCTGGCCGCCCGGCGGGTCGCTCCGGCGGCCTCGGGCAGCGGCACCGGCTCCCGAGCCCGGGCCCTCGCCGACGAGGCGGCGGCCCGCAACAGCACCGACCCCCGCGACCGGGCCGCCGCCACCCCGGTCGAGCGGCACGCGCTGGCCGACCCCGGGGTCTGGGCCCGGGCCGCCGCCCAGTCCCGGGCCACCGCGCCACCACCCCCGGTCGACTCGGTGCAGCTCGCGCTCGAGCTCGGCGACGGGCCGCGGGAGGGGGAGGTCTCCGGGCTGCCGGAGCTGACCGCCCAGGAGTCGATGAAGGCCGAGCTCGAGATCCTCGGCCTCGACGTGAGCCGTCACGTCCTCGACTCCTACGCCGGCTTCCTCGACGCGCTCGGCGTGGTCCGCAGCAAGGACCTGCTGGCCCAGCGCAACCGGTCCGAGCTGCTGGTCGCCGGGGTCAAGGTGGCCACCCAGACCCCGCCGATCCGATCCGGCAAGCGGGTCGTCTTCCTCACCCTCGACGACTCCACCGGCCCGGTCGACGCCACCTTCTTCGAGGACGCCCAGGGCCCCTACGCCGCCACCGTCTTCCACTCCTGGCTGCTGGTGGTGCGGGGGGTGCTGCGCCGCACCGGTCACCGCGGCGTCTCGCTGCGCGCCACCGGCGCCTGGGAGCTGCCGGTGCTCCACGACGTGTGGCGCCACGACGGGCTGGAGGCGGTCCGCGAGCTGCTCGCGGTGGTGCCCGAGGGCTTCGGCGGCGTCGGGGTCGAGGACGCCGTGGCCGGCGCCGCCGAGAGCCGGGCGACCCGGCCGGTGGTGGCCCGGCCTGGCGACCCCACCCAGCAGGGGAGCGGCACCGCCGGCGGCATGGGCCGGCGCCGGGTGCTCGTGCACTCCAGCGGGTTCCGGATGTCGCCCTACGCCGACGTCAAGCCGGCCGGCGAGGACACCCGCGAGGTGGCCCGCAAGCTCTGGCACCGCAGCCCCGGGAGTCCGGGATGAGCCACGCCCTAGGCTGGTCGCCATGTCAGCGACCGAGCGTGCCGGCGAGCGGCGGGCCTCGGCCCGCACCGCCGTGGTGTGGGCCGACCTCCTGCCCGTGCTGGAGAACGGGCTGGAGGACGGGCCGCTCGACGTCCTCGACATCGGCGGCGGCACCGGCACCTCCGCGGTCCGGGTCGCCGAGCTCGGACACCGGGTCTCGGTGGTCGACCCCAGCCCCGACGCGCTGGCGGCGCTGGCCCGCCGCGCCCGCGAGCGCGGCCTGGAGGTCGCCGGCCAGCAGGGCGACCTGTCCACGCTGCTGGAGGTCAGCGCCCCCGCCAGCGCCGACGTGGTGCTCTGCCACGGCGTGCTCGAGGTGGTCGACGACCCCGCCGCGGCCCTGGCCACCCTCCGCGAGGTGCTGCGCCCCGGCGGCACCCTCAGCCTCCTCCTCGCCCAGCGCCACGCGGCCGTCATCGCCCGAGCCATGGCCGGGCACTTCCCCCAGGCGCTCGCGCTCCTGGCCGACACGTCCGCGCAGGGGCGGTCGGGGCGCCGGTTCACCCACGACGAGGCCACCGCGCTCCTGGCCGGGGCCGGCTTCGACCTGGTCTCCGTCCACGGCGTCCGGGTCTTCGCCGACCTGGTCCCCGGCTCGCTGCTCGACCTCGAGCCAGGCGCCACCGCCGCCCTGGTCGAGCTCGAGACCGCCGTCGCCGAGCGTCCCGAGTACCTCCCGCTCGCCACGCAGCTGCACCTGCTCGCCCGGCGCTGAGGCCGAGGCCGCGGGCGCACCTGCTCGCTGCGCTCGCGGTGCTGTCGGTCGGCTTCTGGGGTGGGGGTGCGCCCGTGCTCGCTGCGCTCGCCGGGCTGTCGGTCGTCTCGTCCTTGGGTTGCGGTGCGCACCTGCTCGCTGCGCTCGCGGTGCTGTCGGTCGGCTCTCTCTCTGCTTCCCCCTCGCCGAGTCGGCGCTCGTGCACCCGTCGCTCCGCTCGCGTGCACGACC
>NZ_JAFFJT010000030.1 GCF_016924665.1 Nocardioides sp. SYSU D00038 | reverse complement strand
CACCTCCGCTGGCGCTCCGGTGGTCACGCCGGTCCTCCACGTCGACATGGACGCCTTCTACGCCTCGGTGGCGACCCGCGACCGGCCCGAGCTGCGCGACGTGCCGGTGATCGTGGGCGGCGGCTACCGCGGGGTGGTGCTCTCGGCCAACTACCCCGCGCGGGCCTTCGGGGTCCGCTCCGGGATGCCGTCCACCCGGGCCCGGCGGATGTGCCCCGACGCGGTGACGGTGCCGGCCGACCACGACCTGTTCTCGACGGTCTCGACCGCGGTCGCCGAGACCTTCCGCCGGGTCACCCCGCTGGTCGAGGTGGTCTCGCTCGACGAGGCGTTCCTCGACGTCCGCGGCTCGGTGCGCCGGCTCGGCAGCCCGGTCGAGATCGCCGAGGGGCTGCGCGCCGCCATCCACGACGAGCAGGGCATCACCTGCTCGGTCGGGGTGGCGAGCTCGGTCTCGGTGGCCAAGCTCGCCTCCCGGCGGGCCAAGCCCGACGGGGTCGTCGTGGTCGGCCCCGACGAGATCACCTCCTTCCTCCACCCGCTCGACGTGGGCGAGCTCTACGGCGTGGGGGAGAAGACCCGGGCGATGCTCCACCGGCTCGGCCTGGTCACCGTCGGCGACGTCGCCCACACCCCGCTGCGCACCCTCCAGCGCGCGGTCGGCGACGGCCTCGGCCGCCAGCTGCACGGGCTGGCCTGGGGCGACGACGGTCGCCGGGTGGTGGCCCGGACCGCGCCGTCGTTCGGCTTCGGCGGCGGCGACCCCGACCGGTCGATGGGTGCCCAGGAGACCTTCGGCCGCGACGTCGACGACCGCGAGACGGTGCTGCGCGAGCTGCTGGCCCTCACCGCCAAGGTGACCCACCGGATGCGCTCGGCCGAGGTGGCCGGCCGGACCGTCTCGATCACGGTGCGGTTCGCCGACTTCACCACCATCACCCGGTCCCGGACCCTGCCCGAGGCGACCGACGTCACCCAGGAGGTCTACCGCGCCGCGGTCGGGCTCTTCGACGCCCTCGGCCTCCAGCGGGCCCGGCTCCGGCTGGTCGGCGTCCGGGTCGAGGGTCTGCTGCCCCGCGCCAGCGTGCAGCGGCAGGGCGTGCTCGGCGAGCGCGAGCACGGCTGGGCCGACGCCGACCGCGCGGTCGACCGGGCCGCGCGTCGGTTCGGTTCGGCGGCGGTCCGGCCGGCCAGCCTGCTGTCGTGACCGGCTCGCGGGCGTCGCGGGCGTCGCAAGCGGCCCGGACCGATTGCCGCGACGCCCGACGGGGCACCGGTGCGGTGGCCGGAGATTTTGTCCACGACCAATCTGCGACACTCCTAGTCTCCGGCGGGGCGGCTGCCTACACTTGACCGCAGACCGCCAGTGTCCAGGCCGGTCGCGACGTTCAGCGGGAGGATCCGATGCCACTCTCGGAAGAGGAGCTGCGACTGCTCGAGCAGATGGAGCGCGCCCTCGTCGAGGAGGATCCCAAGTTCGCCTCCACCCTGCGCGGCACCTCGCTGCGACGCTCCGCCCGACGCCGCGCCATCCTGGCCGGCGTCGTCTTCGCCGTCGGCATCGCGCTGCTGATGACCGGCGCCGTGACCCGGGTCCCCGTGGTCGGCATCATCGGCTTCGTGGTCATGCTCGGCTCGGCCACCGTCGGCCTCACCGCCATGCGCGGCCAGCAGGCCGCCGCCGCGGCCGGCAGCGACCCGCGGGTGGCTCGCCACCCCTCCACCGGCTTCAGCGTCATCGACGGCGGCCGCTCCGGTCGTAGCAGCCGCCGCACGCGTCGCTCGTCCGGCTCCTTCATGGAGCGGATGGAGGAGCGGTGGCGCCGTCGCCGCGACGAGCGCGGCGGCTACTGAGCCACCTCCACCCGGCACTCCGCTCGGCCCGCTCCACCGGTCCGTCGCGCTGACGGACCGTCGTCCCGCCCCTGCGCGACGTCGCACCGTGCCGCGGCTGGACGACGACGCCGAGCGGCATCGAACCGAGCCGCTGAACGGCGCAGCTCACCGCCGCCGACCGCCGCTGGACGACCCCCCGGCCTGCCGGTCAGCCGACCGGCGCCAGCTCGTCGGTGCTGCGGGTCTCCTCCGGCTCCTCGACGCGGCGCGCCGGCCGGACGAACACCGACCGCGGCCACCACCGAGCCAGCCGGCGCGACCGGCGCGGGGCGCCACCGACGAGCGCGGCCTCGATCGTCTCTACCTCGGCCCGCCAGCCCCGTGGCAGCCCGGCGGGGTCGGGCGCGTAGCGCGTCAGCTCCAGCGCGTGCACCATCCGGTCGAGGGCGAGCACCGCGTCGGGCGCGAGCTCGCGACCCCGCTGCGGCCGCTCGGGGGCGAACTCGTCGTCGGGGATGCCGAGCTGGTCGACCAGCACCTCGCGGGTCTGCTGCGGGGTCCGGGCCTCGGGCCAGCTGCCCCCGAGGTCGAGCACGGTGTCGCGCAGCTCGCGCCAGGCGGCCTCGACCCCGGCCACGACCCGCACCTCGCGGCGCCGGCGCCGGACCAGCCGCGGGCCGAGCAGCCCGGCGAGCAGGACCAGCCCGACGAGGACGACGACGACCACCGGCAGCCACGCGGACGAGCCGTCGCTCCCGTCGGCCGGACCCCCCGCGGTCTCGACCCGCTCGGGCAGCCGCGCCGTCGGCGCCGCCGAGGGCACCGCCTGCGGACCGCCGGTCGACGGTCGCGACGTGGGAGGCGGGTTCTCGGGCGCGGCGGCGCCGCTGGTGTAGCCCGGCACCTGGCCGGCCCGGTTGGGCGGCGTGGGCTCGAACCGGACCCATCCCGAGCCGGGGAAGTACAGCTCGGGCCAGGCGTGCAGGTCGTGCGCGGAGAACTCGTAGGTCTGCCGGCCTAGCCGTTGCGGGCCGAGGAAGCCGATGGCGACCCGGGCCGGGATCCCCAGCTGACGGGCCATCACGGCCATCGCCGAGGCGAACTGCTCGCAGTAGCCGGTGCGGCCGCCCTCGCCCTCGGTGAGGAACTCCACCAGCGCGTCGCCGCCGTTGCCGAGGTCGACGGAGTCGTCGTAGGTGAAGCCGCCGGTGTCGCGGAACCACTCCTGCAGCGCCACCGCCTTGTCGAACATCGACGACGACTCGGCGGTGACCCGCTCGGCGAGCTCGCCGACCATCGGGTCGATGCCGTCGGGCACGTGGACGAACTCCCGGTCCACCGCGCCGACCGGGCTCGGTGCGCTGTCGAGGTCCTGCCCGGTGAGGTCGAGGGCAGCGGTGCGGAACGACCAGGTGAGACCCGCCGTGTCGAGGTCGTCGGGCGCGGCGATGAAGTCCATGGTCGCGGGGTCGTAGCGCCAGTCGCCCGGCGCGACCACCTCGGTGGTGTGGGGCTTGGTCGGCAACCAGGTCGAGCGGAACGCCGAGAGCGCCTCGACCTCGTAGTCGTAGGTGGCGCCCACCTCGGTGGTGATGCCGTCGAGGCCGGGCACGTCGCCGTCGGCGACGTTGTCGTCGGGGACCTTGCGGTCGCCGCTGCTCCACTCGTTGGCCGAGAACCTGTTGAGCACCGCGATCCGCAGGTACGTCGGGTCGGGGTCGTCGGTCTGGACGCGCAGCAGCGGCATGTCGAAGCCGCGGCGCAGGTCGCGTCGCAGGTCGGCCATCGGGTTCTGGATGCTGATGTCGCCGTCGCCACCGGAGCCGTTGCCGAAGCCGAAGGAGTCGGTCGAGAGCGTGGGCACGAAGATCGGCAGCGTGATCGCCAGTGCCGTGGCGGCGCCGCCGATCCGGCCGGCGCTGACCCGCACCGAGCCGGCCCGGATGTTCGGTCCCTCGGGATCGCCGGCCTGCTCGCCGAGCGGCCGGCCCCAGCGGGCCACCTGCTCGCTCTCGTGGAGGAACAGCAGGGCGAGGAAGCCGGTGGCGGTGAGCGCGAAGACCCACCAGTGCAGGTCGCCGCCCAGCGAGACCGGCACCGTGTAGATCGAGAGCAGCGGCAGTCCGGCCAGCGGGACCCGACGCAGCGTGCAGGCGAGCAGGTCGACCAGCAGCAGGCAGCCCAGGGCGCCGGCGACCAGCAGCGGGTGCACCGACGGCACCGTGGAGGGGATGGGGGAGCCGTAGCGGTTGGCGCTGTCGACGGCGTCGCCGAAGACGTCGAGCAGCCGGGCCCAGTGCGCGCCGTAGGGGATCGGGGCGCCGGTCAGCAGCCACGAGACGACGGCCCCGCCCAGCACCGCCTGGCCGAGGAAGACCACCACCCCGGGCAGCCGGGCCCACCGGCCCAGGGCGCCGGAGACCGCGATGAGCACGCCGAGCAGGAACGCCGGCGCGAGGTAGCGGTCGGACTCGACGGTGAACCCGCGCCAGCTGAGCAGCGCCACCCAGACCGTGGCCATCGCCACCACCGACATCAACAGCTGCCCGGGCAGCGAGACCCTGCTCCGGCTCATGACTCTCCTCCCGTCGGGCCGGTCGCGGCCATCGCGCTCGCCCCGCCGCGGGCCCGGGAGCCCTGGGCCGACCCGCGGCCGAGCTCCTCCCACACCGCCTCCAGCCGGTCGCGCGGCCCGAGCGGCACCGCCCGCCAGGCCTGCCGGGTGAGCAGCCGGGCGTTGGCCCCGGCCTCCGCGGACGACGACACCCAGGCGTCGACGTCGAGGGCGATGGCGAGCGCCGACCCGGTGTGGCTCTGCATCCGGCGCACGACCGGCAGGTCGTGCGAGGCGAGGCTGCCGAAGACCCCGACGGTGAGCCCGCCGTGGCCCTGCTCGGTGAGCCAACCGGTGTCGAGCCCGTGGCCGGGATGGGGCTCGACGACGGCGAGCGCCTCGAGCAGGGGACCGGTGTTGAGCTCGGACTCGCGTGCGTGCCAGGCGGTGCTGGGGTCCTCGCCCTCGGCGGTGACCAGCCGCACCGAGAAGCCGCGCTGGCTCAGGTGCACCGCGATCGACGCCGCCGCGGAGACCGCGGTCTCCAGCGACGACGCGATGCCCTGGCCGCGGTGCACCCGCGCCCGGTTGTCGACGAACAACGTGGCCCGCGACTGCCAGGGCTGCTCCTCGCGCCGCACCATCAGCTCACCCGTGCGCGCCGAGCTGCGCCAGTGGACCCGGCGCAGGTCGTCACCGCGCCGGTACTCGCGGACGGTGAGGTCCTCGGCCGAGCCGATCGCGAACGCGCGCGGGCGGTTGTCGCCCGAGCCCGTCCAGGCGCCGCCGAGCGGGATCGAGGAGAGCCGCACCGTGCGCGGGGTGACGACCAGGGGAGTGGTGGTGCGGAAGGCCCGGCCGAGCTCGACCAGGCCGAAGGGGTCGTTGACCCGCACCGCCATCGGGCCGATCTCGAAGCGCCCCCGCACGTCGGAGCGCACCTGGTACGACACCTCCTTGCGCCAGCCGTAGCCGATCCCCTCGAGCACGAAGCGGGGGCGGGTGCCGAGCACGTAGGGCACCTGGTCCTCCAGCAGCAGCACGCCGCTGGGGGTGCGCCCCTCGTTGACCAGCGAGAGCGTCACCCGGGCGCCCTGGCCGGCGGTGACGACCTGGGGGGTGACGCTGCGCACCAGCGCGAGGCGGTAGCGCGACCGGCCGAGCACGGCGGCGGTGAGCAGGGGGAGGGCGAGGACGAGCACGCCGACCCGGGTCAGCGCCGGCTGGCCGAGCAGGATGGCGCAGACGATCGCCGTCGCCCCGGCGGCGAGAAAGGCCCGCCCGCGGACGGTGAGCCCGGAGAGCGCCTCGCGCACGGTGCGGCCCCGTCCCCGGACCGGGTCAGCCCTCGGTGCCGCTGGGCACCGGGACGGTCGCGACGAGCGCGTCGAGGATGGCGGCGGTCGACCGGCCGCTCATCGAGGCCTCGACGCTGGGCAGCAGCCGGTGGGCGAGCACCGGCCGGGTCAGGTCGTGCACGTCGTCGGGCAGCACGTAGTCGCGCCCGGCGATCGCGGCCCGTGCCTTGGCGGCCCGGACCAGGTGGAGGGTGGCCCGCGGGGAGGCGCCCAGGGTCAGCTCGTCGCTGCCGCGGGTCACCGAGGTGAGCGCGACGGCGTAGCGCTGCACGGCGGGCGAGACGTAGACCTGACCGACGATGCCGATGAGCTTGGCGATCTCGGCGGCGTCGGTGACCGGCTCGAGGTCGTCGAGCGGGCTGGTGCGGGTGTGGGAGTCGAGCATGGCGATCTCGGCCGACTGCACGGGGTAGCCCACCGAGACCCGGGCCATGAACCGGTCGCGCTGGGCCTCGGGGAGCGCGTAGGTGCCCTCCATCTCGATCGGGTTCTGGGTAGCGATGACCATGAACGGCGAGTCGAGCTGGTAGGTCGTGTTGTCGACCGTGACCTGCCGCTCCTCCATGCACTCCAGCAGTGCCGACTGGGTCTTCGGGGAGGCGCGGTTGATCTCGTCGCCCACGACGATGTTGGCGAACACGCCACCGGGCCGGAACTCGAACTCGCGCGAGTTCTGGTCGAAGACCGACACCCCCGTCACGTCGGACGGCAGCAGGTCCGGGGTGAACTGGATGCGGCGCACCGAGCAGTCGATGCTGCGCGCCAGCGCCTTGCTGAGCATGGTCTTGCCGACGCCGGGGACGTCCTCGATGAGCAGGTGCCCCTCGGCCAGCAGCACCGTGAGGGTCGCGGACACGACGTCGCGCTTGCCCTCGATCACCTTCTCGATGTTGTCCCTGACCCGCGACACCACTCGTTCGAGCGTCTCGAGGTCGGCTGTTGCTGCGGTCGGCGTGTCCACGCGTCCTCCTGTGCCCTGTGCGCCCTGCCGGTCGGTCACCGGTGGACGGTCGGCCCTGCCCGTCGACGGCACCCGGCCAGGGGTGTCGACGACGCCGCCTCGGCGGAGCCCGGATGAGCACCACCGTAGGCGGTGGAGGCAACTTACGCGTCCTCCTGCGCCCGGTGCGACGCGACGGGTCACGGTTTGGTTGCGAGTCGCCGCGTCGGGTCGCTCCGGGTGGGCCGCTCCCGTCCACCTTCCTCCACCGAGTCGGACCCACCGCGCTCCACCCCGCTCCACCGCGACCCGGCCGCCGCCGGCCCCCGGGGCGGGGGACCGCGTCCTCGACGCTCCACCACGCTCCCCACCACGGCCCCACCGCGTCGGCAACCGCACTGGCACCGGGCAGCGGGCGACCGTCGAGCGGGCGCCGACGAGCGCCGTCTGGGGGAGGAACGGGGGCGCGCAGGGGGTGAATGTGGTTGACGGTGGAGCGGAATGGAGTAAAGTGGAGCGAAGTGGAGGAAGTTCCCCTGACCGTGGAGGCGCCCGATGTTCTTCATGGGCACCTACACCCCGAAGCTCGACGAGAAGGGGCGGATCTTCCTCCCGGCGAAGTTCAGGGACCGACTGGCGGAGGGGCTCGTGGTGACCAAGGGGCAGGAGAAGTGCCTGGTCGTCTGGCCCGAGGACGTCTTCATGGAGGTCGCCACCCGGGCCCAGTCCGTGCCGATGACGTCGAAGGACGCACGCGACTACAGCCGCATGCTCTTCGCGGCCGCCGAGCAGGGGGCCCCCGACAAGCAGGGCCGGATCTCGATCTCGCCGATGCTCCGCGAGTACGCCTCGCTCGAGCGCGACGTGATCGTCATCGGCGTGAGCGACCGGATCGAGATCTGGGACCCCGAGCGGTGGGCCGAGTACGAGGCGGGCGCTGCGGAGAAGTTCGCCGCGCTCGACGAGGCGCCCACCCCGGCCACCTGACCAGCAGGACGGCACGACAGCACCACAGCACGGCACGACACGGCAGCACGACAACAGCACAGCGGTACCGCAGGGCGAGGTCTCGGCCCGCTCCCCTCGCCAGCTGGGACACCTTCCCCGGTTCCAGGTGGCACCTTCCCCCCGGGGAGCGGCCTGAGACCCCGCCCTGCGGCACCGGTCAGCACCACCAGCGCTACTTCCCGAGCGGGGTCGAACCGATGAGCAGCACACCTGTGGCACCCGAGGGTGTCGAGAGCGGACGCCGGGTCCGCCACCAGGCCCGTGACGCCGCCGTCGTGATGGCGTTCTCGCTCGCGTCGTCGGGCGCCCTCGCCCTGGCCCTCCTGCTGATCAGCCGCCTCGGGCAGCAGGGCTAGGCCGCGATGCCCGCCCCCAGCCACGTCCCGGTGCTGCTCGACCGGGTCGTCGCCCTCCTGGCGCCCGCGCTCGACCACGACGGCGCCGTCCTCGTCGACGCGACCCTCGGGCTCGGCGGGCACACCGAGGCCGTCCTCGAGCGCTGCGGGCTGGCCCGGGTGGTCGGCATCGACCGCGACCCCGATGCCCTGGCCCGGGCCGGCGAGCGGTTGGCGGCGTACGGCGACCGGTTCACCGGCGTGCACGCGGTCTACGACGAGATCCCCGACGTCCTCGCCGACCTCGGCCTCGACGCCGTCGACGGGGTGCTCTTCGACCTCGGCGTCTCCTCCATGCAGCTCGACGTGCGCGAGCGCGGGTTCGCCTACGCCGAGGACGCGCCGCTCGACATGCGGATGGACCCCACCCGCGGTCCCAGCGCCGCCGACGTGCTGAACACCTACGACGTGGCGGCGCTCACCCGGGTGCTGCAGGAGTACGGCGAGGAGAAGTTCGCGCGCAGGATCGCCGCCGCCGTCGTCCGGCAGCGCGAGACCCGGCCGTTCACCACCTCCGCCGCGCTGGTGGAGCTGCTCTACGCCGAGATCCCGGCGCCGGCCCGGCGCACCGGGGGACACCCGGCCAAGCGGACCTTCCAGGCGCTGCGGATGGAGGTCAACGACGAGCTGGCCGTGCTCCGCCGCGCGCTGCCGGCCGCCATCGACGCGATCTCCGTCGGGGGCCGGGTGGTGGTGGAGTCCTACCACTCGCTGGAGGACCGCCTGGTCAAGCGGGCCTTCGCCGCCGTCACCACCAGCACCGTCCCGCCGGACCTGCCGTTCGTGCCCGCCGGGAGCGAGCCGCCGCTGCGGCTGGTCACCCGCGGGGCCGAGAAGGCCGACGCCACCGAGGTCGAGCACAACCCCCGAGCCGCGTCGGTGCGGCTGCGGGCCGTCGAACGGGTCCGTCCAGGAGGAGTCGCATGAACGCCAGCCGTGGTCCGGCACGGGTCCTGCGGGACCGGGTGCCGACGTTCGGACCCGAGTTCGCCCGGGTCGTCCAGCGCACCCGCCTCACCGTGGTGCCGCGGCGCCGGATCCGGGCCCCCCGGATGCCGTTCGTCACCCTGGTCAGCGCCGTGCTCCTCGGCGGGGTGGTCGGCCTGCTGATGTTCAACACCCAGATGCAGCAGGCCTCGTTCGCGGCCAAGGAGCTCGAGGAGCAGGCCCACAACCTCGGCGCCCGTGAGCAGACGCTGCGCAACGACCTCCAGGAGCTGCGCAACCCCCAGCGGATCGCGCTGGCGGCGGTCGAGCAGGGCCTGGTCATCCCCGGCGGGTCCTGCACCGTCGACCTCGCCGAGCGGCGGGTCAGCGGCAGCTGCGTGCCGGCGACGTCCGACAGCACGCCGCCGCTGGAGGGCCCCGCGCCGCGCAAGCCCCCTGCGCTCTCGCCGCCCGACCGGGTGGTGGTCGCGGGCGGCCAGGCCGCGCCGGGTCGGCACGGCACGACGCGCCCGGGCCGCGACGTGGCCGGATCCGGCGCCCGGACACGGTAGAAATGCCTCACTGACAACAACAGTCACACCGATCACAGCAAGCACATCAATCACATCAGCCACAGCCCCCCGACGACGGAGACCCAGTGCGACCACAGCCGACGCGGAGCCGCGGACGCGGCGCGCCCGGCCGCGGTGCCCGGCGGGGCAGCGAGCGCGGGTCGCCCCAGCTCCGGATGCGGGTCGGCTTCCTCGTCATCGCCGCCGTGCTGTCGGTCTTCGGCGGCCGGCTGCTCCAGCTCCAAGGCGTCGACCCCGGCCAGTACGCCGCGATGGCAGCCGCCGAGAACACCGTCGAGATCGTGCTGCCGGCCGAGCGCGGCGACATCCTCGACCGCCGGGGTGAACCGCTGGCCGCCTCCGTGGAGGGTCTGATGGTCGTGGGCGACCCCTCCGAGACCGGTGCCCAGGCGCCCGAGATCGCGACGTTCCTCGCCCAGCGGCTGGGCGTCGACTACTTCGAGACGCTGTCGCGGCTGCGCAAGAAGGACAGCAAGTTCCAGTACCTCGCCCGCCGGGTGCCCTCGACCCTCGCCACCGACGTGATGGCGGAGGCCGAGGCCGCCGGCCTCGAGGGCCTCTCCACCCGGCGCGACCCGGTGCGGACCTACCCCGCCGACGACGTCGCGGCCAACCTGATCGGCTTCGTCGGCACCGACGAGGCGCTGGGCGGCTTCGAGCGCACCTTCGACACCTACCTCTCGGGCAAGGACGGCACGGCCCGCTACGAGGCCGACGCCGGCACCCGGATCCCGCTCGGCGACAACACCACCGTCGAGGCGGTCGATGGCAAGGACCTGCGCACCACCATCGACCGCGAGCTCCAGTGGTACACCCAGGGGGTTGTGCGCCAGGCGGTGCTCGAGGCGGGGGGCGAGTCCGGGCTGGCCGCGATCATGGACACGCGCACCGGCGAGGTGCTGGCGCTGGCCGACTACCCGACGTACGACGCCAACAAGCCGGGGGACTACCCGCGCCGCGACCGCGGTGCCCGCTCGCTCAACGACCACTACGAGCCCGGCTCGGTCGAGAAGGTGCTGACGCTGAGCGCCCTCGTCGACGCCGGCAAGGTCACCGCCCGCACCCGCCTCCGAGTGCCGGGCGAGCTCGAGCGGCAGGACCGCACCATCCACGACTACTTCGAGCACGGCCTGCTCCGGATGACGCTCGCCGGCGTGATGGCGAAGTCCTCCAACATCGGCACCGTGCTCGCCGCCGACCGGTTCGACCCCGGCCAGCTGCGCTCCTACCTGACGAAGTTCGGTCTGGGCACGCCCACGGGCGTCGGCATCGGCGCCGAGGCGCCCGGCCTGCTGCCCTCGGGGCCGGCGTGGACCAGCCAGACCGCCGACCGGATCGCCTTCGGGCAGTCGTTGTCGGTGAACGCCCTGCAGATGACCGCCGCGGTCAACACGATCGCCAACGGCGGTCGCTACGTCTCGCCGAGCCTGGTCTCGGGTTCGGCCACCATGGACGACGGCACCGTGGTCGGCACCGACACCAGCCGGACCCGCCGGGTGGTCAGCGAGGACGCCGCGACCCAGACCATGCGGATGATGGAGCGGGTGATCGACCCCGAGGTCGGCGTCGCGCCGGGCGCCGCCGTGCCGGGCTACCGGGTGGCCGGCAAGACCGGCACCGCCCAGCGGGCCAGCTCGGCGTGCGGCTGCTACGACGGCACCTTCACCGTCTCCTTCGGCGGGTTCGCCCCGGCCGACGACCCGCGGTTCACCATCTACGTCGCGGTGCAGGCGCCACGCAACGGTGGGGGCGGCGGCAGCGTGGCGGGTCCGGTCTTCAGCAAGCTGATGGCCTACACCCTGGAGCGCTACGGCGTCCGGCCCACCGGCACCCGGCCCTCGCAGCTGCCGACGACCTGGTGACCGACGCCGGGCGGCCCCGCGGTCTCTATGCTGTCCCGACCGTGACCCCGCCAGACCAGCCCGTGCCGCCCGGCCCGCCCGCGACACCGTCCGCGGCCCGGCCGGAGCGACCCCCGCGCACCGCGCTCGCCGACCTCGCGGACTGGCTCGCGGACTGGTCGGGCGACGGGCTGGGCGGGAGCAGCGCCGTTCCGGAGCGCCGGGGTGGCGACGTCGAGGTCACCGGCATCTCGCTCAGCACCGAGCGGGTCCGGCCCGGCGACCTCTACGCCGCGCTGCCGGGCGCCCGCGCCCACGGCGCCGACTTCACCGGGGCGGCGCTGGCGGCCGGCGCGGTCGCCGTGCTCACCGACCCGGCTGGAGCGACCCGGGTGCCCGACGACGTTCCGCTGCTGGTGGTGCCCGACCCGCGGCGGGTGCTGGGCCGGCTCAGCGCCCGGGTCTACGGCAACCCTGCCGAGCGGCTGCGGATGATCGGGATCACCGGCACCCAGGGCAAGACGACCACCAGCCGGCTCGCCGAGGGCGGGCTGCAGGCCACCGGCACCACCGCGGCCGTGATCGGGACGGTCGGCACCCGCATCGCCGGCACCGACGTGCCGACCGCGCTCACCACCCCGGAGGCGCCCGACCTGCACGGCCTGTTCGCGCTGATGGTCGAGCGCGGGGTCGAGGTGTGCGTGATGGAGGTGTCGAGCCACGCGCTGGTGCTGGGCCGGGTCGACGGCGTGGTCTTCGACGTCGCGGTCTTCCTCAACCTCGGCCGCGACCACCTCGACTTCCACACCGACCTCGAGGACTACTACCGCGCCAAGGCCTCGCTGTTCACCCCCGAGCGCGCGCGGCGCGCCCTGGTCAACGTCGACGACGAGCACGGCCGCCGGCTGGCCGAGGAGTGCGCCGTGCCGGTGGTGACGTTCTCGGGTGCGGGCGAGCCCGCCGACTGGTGCGCGGTCGAGCGGGTCGCCGAGCCCGAGGGCTCGGCGTTCGTCGTGGCCGGACCCGACGGGCTGCGGCTCTCGGCGGGGGTGCCGCTGGCGGGGGAGTTCAACGTCGACAACGCGCTCGCCGCCGTGGCGGCGTGCGGGGAGGCCGGGCTCGACCCGGCGGCGGTCGCCCGCGGGATCGCGGGACTCCCGGGCGTGCCGGGCCGGCTCGAGCGGATCGACGAGGGCCAGGACTTCGAGGTGGTCGTCGACTACGCCCACAAGCCCGACGCCGTCGAGGCGGCGCTGCGCGCCCTGCGGCCGCTGGCCCGCGGCCGGCTGATCGTGGTGCTGGGCGCCGGTGGCGACCGCGACCCCGGCAAGCGGCCGATCATGGGCGGGATCGCCGCCCGGCTCGCAGACCTGCTCGTCGTCACCGACGACAACCCGCGCACCGAGTCGCCCGCGGCGATCCGTGCGTCGGTGCGGGCCGGCGTGCGGGGGCCGGGTGAGGTGCTCGAGGTGGGCGACCGGCGCGCGGCGATCGCGGCCGCCCTCGACCGGGCCGGCCCAGGCGACATCGTGCTGGTCGCGGGCAAGGGCCACGAGACCGGGCAGGAGGTCGACGGCGTGGTGCACCCCTTCGACGACCGCGAGGTGGCCCGGGCGCTGCTCCGCGAGCGTTCGGGGGCGGAGGGCGCCGGGGGAGCGGTGAGTGAGCCCCCGTCGGTGGGGTGACGACGGAGGGTGGCTCACCGCTGCCCGGGGGTGGCGCGGGGCGGCGGTGAGCAGGCCGCGGTTGGTGGCGTGGGAATGGGGGCTGGTGCACCGCTGCCTGGGGTGGCGCGGGGCGGCGGTGAGCAGGCCGCGGTTGGTGGCGTGGGAATGGGGGCTGGCGCACCGCTGCCTGGGGGAACGCGAAGCGGCGGTGAGCACGCCGCCGTCGGTGGCCCGACAACGGAGGCTGACACACCGCCGCCCGCTCCACCCCGAAGCAGCGGTGACCAGCCCGCCGTCGGTGTCACCCCAACGGCGGCCCATGCACCGCCGCACCGCAGGAAGCCGCCCTCCGCCCGGCGGGGCGGTGTCGGCTGCGCGTCGACGTGGGGAAGAATGCAGCGGGGCCGAGGGGGCCCGCCGGGACCGGGCGCGACGGGCCCGGTCCGACACGGATCTGCGAGTCGAGAGGTCTGAGCGATGAGAGCGGTCCTGCTGGGCGGTGGCCTGGCGCTCCTCATCTCCCTGCTCGGCACCCGCGTCGCCATCCGGCAGTTCACCCGGTGGGGCTACGGCCAGGAGATCCGCGACGACGGGCCCACCACCCATCACACCAAGCGCGGCACGCCCACGATGGGCGGAGTGGTGATCATCCTCGCCACGGTGGTCGGCTACTTCGCGGCCAAGCTGATCACGATGAGCGAGCCGAGCGCCTCCGCGCTCCTGCTGCTCTTCCTGTTCGTCGGCATGGGCCTGGTCGGCTTCCTCGACGACTTCATCAAGATCTACAAGCAGCGCAGCCTCGGCCTGCGCAGCAAGGCCAAGATGGTCGGCCAGACCGTGATCGCGCTGACCTTCGGCGCCCTCGCCCTGTGGCCGCGGCTGGAGGACTCGCGCGAGAACACGCCGGCCTCGCGCCACATCTCCTTCCTGCGAGACCTCGAGAGCTGGACGCTGCCGACGGTCGTCGTGATCCTGCTGATCTGGCTGATCGTCACCGCCACCAGCAACGGCGTGAACCTCACCGACGGCCTCGACGGCCTCGCCACCGGCGCCAGCATGATGGTCTTCGGCGCCTACACCCTGGTGAACATCTGGCAGTTCAACCAGTTCTGCGGCGCCGCCCCCAGCCCGAAGTGCTACGAGGTGCGCGACCCGCTCGACCTCGCCGTCGTGGCGGCGGCGATCACCGGCGCCTGCTTCGGGTTCCTGTGGTGGAACGCCTCCCCGGCGCAGATCTTCATGGGCGACACCGGCTCGCTGGCCCTCGGCAGCGCCCTCGCCGGCCTGGCGATCCTCACCCGCACCGAGCTGCTGCTGATCATCCTGGGCGGCATCTTCGTGGTCGAGACGCTCTCGGTGGTGCTCCAGGTCGGCTTCTTCCGGATCAGCGGGGGCCGGCGCATCTTCCGGATGGCACCGATCCACCACCACTTCGAGATGCTCGGCTGGGAGCAGGTGACGGTGGTCATCCGGTTCTGGATCATCACCGGTCTGTGCGTCGCCGCCGGGCTCGGGGTGTTCTACGCCGAATGGGTCGCCGGCACGTGAGCCGCGACCCCGGCACGCTCGGGCGCCACGACGGGTGGGACGGCGTCCGAGCCGTCGTCGCCGGCTTCGGCGTCTCCGGCTTCGCCGCCGCCGACAACCTCAACCACCTCGGGGCCGCCGTCACGGCGCTCGACGAGTCGGCCGAGGGCGACCAGCGCGCCGAGAAGGCCGAGCTGCTGGAGGTGCTCGGGGCCACCGTGCGCCTCGGCGAGGGCGCCACCGCCACGCTGCCCGACGACGTCGACCTGGTCGTCACCTCGCCCGGCTGGCGCCCGACCGCCCCGCTGCTCGTCCAGGCCCGCGCCCGCGGCATCCCGGTGTGGGGCGAGGTCGAGCTCGCCTGGCGGCTGCGCGACCCCGACCACGACACCCCCTGGCTGGCGGTCACCGGCACCAACGGCAAGACCACCACCGTGCAGATGCTCGACTCGATCCTGCGCGCGGCCGGCCTGCGCAGCGTGGCGGTCGGCAACGTCGGCCTCCCGATCGTGGAGGCCGTGATGGACCCCGAGCCCTACGACGTGCTGGCCGTGGAGCTGTCGAGCTTCCAGCTGCACTACACCGACTCGATGCGGGCCCAGGCCGCCGTCGTGCTCAACGTCGCCGAGGACCACCTCGACTGGTACGGCTCGATGGCCGAGTACGCCGCCGACAAGGGCCGCATCTACTCCGACGTCGAGCGCGCCTGCGTCTACAACGTCGCCGACCCCGTCACCGAGCAGCTGGTCCGTGATGCCGACGTGCAGGAGGGTGCCCGGGCGATCGGGTTCACCCTCGGCATGCCCGCGGTCGGGATGGTCGGGCTGGTCGAGGACATCCTCGCCGACCGGGCGTTCATCGAGGCCCGCGACACCTCGGCCGCAGAGCTGTGCACGGTCGCCGACCTCGCCTCCGACGCTCCCCACGTGGTGGCCAACGCCCTGGCCGCCGCGGCGCTGGCCCGTGCCCACGGTGTCAGCCAGGCGGCGGTCCGCGACGGCCTGCGCGCGTTCCGGCCCGACGGCCACCGGATCTCGGTGGTGGCCGAGCACGCCGGCATCACCTGGGTCGACGACTCCAAGGCCACCAACCCCCACGCGGCCCAGGCCTCGCTGTTGGCCGCCGAGCCGGTGGTGTGGGTGGCCGGTGGGCTGGCCAAGGGGGCCACCTTCGACGACCTGGTCCGCACCGTGCACACCCGGCTGCGCGCGGTGGTGCTCCTCGGCCGCGACCGCGACGTCATCGCCGGCGCGCTCGCGCGACACGCCCCGGATGTGCCGGTGATCGAGGTCGACGAGCGCGAGACTGGTGTGACGGATGGTGAGCCTGTTCCGGTTGGGACGGCCACGATGCGACGCGCGGTGGCCGCCGCGGGCGAGCTGGCCCGGCCGGGGGACACCGTGCTCCTCGCACCGGGTTGCGCTTCGATGGACCTGTTCACCTCCTACGCCGACCGGGGCGAGGTGTTCGCCGCGGCCGTGCGTGACCGGATCGCAGGCAGTCCCGGCTAGCCCGGATCGGAGGGAGGCAGGGCGGTGACCACGGCCAACCCCGAGCTCGCCGCCCGGCGTGCCACCTGGTTCCGGGCCCTGCGCGACGCACTCGACCGGCCGCTCACCGCCTACTACCTGCTGATCGGCGCCTCCGCGCTGCTGCTGACCATCGGCGTGATCATGGTGCTGAGCGCCTCGAGCGTCTACTCCTACGAGCGCCTCGGCAGCTCCTACGCCGTGGTGCAGCGCCAGCTGATGTGGGTGATCCTCGGGCTGCCGTGCGCCTGGCTGGCCAGCCGGGTCCCGCTGCGCTGGGTGCGCCGGCTGACCTACCCGGCGTTCTCGGTCTCGCTGGTGCTGCTCGGACTGACCGCGCTGTTCGGCGTCGAGCGCAACGGCAACCAGAACTGGCTCGGCGTCGGCCCGGCGGTGATCCAGCCGTCAGAGGTCGCCAAGCTCGCGATGGTGCTGTGGGTCGCCCACATCTACGCCAACAAGGAGCGCCGGCTCGACAGCCTCCACCAGATGATCGTGCCGGTGGTGCCCGGCATGCTGCTCGCGACCGCGCTGGTCGTCGTCGGTCGCGACCTCGGCACCGCGCTGGTCTTCTTCGCCCTCATGCTCGGCTCGCTGTGGGTCGTGGGGGCGCCCCGCCGGTTCTTCGGCCTGGTGCTGCTGATGGTGAGCGTGGGGCTGGCCGTGATGGTCGGCACCAACTCCGAGCGCCTGGGCCGGATCACGGGCTTCCTCGACCCGTTCCGCGACTACATGGACACCGGCTGGCAGCCCGCCCACGGCCTCTACGCGCTCTCCAGCGGAGGCTGGTTCGGCGAGGGGATCGGTGCCAGCCAGCAGAAGTGGGGCAAGCTCCCCGAGGCCCACACCGACTTCATCTTCGCCGTGCTCGGCGAGGAGCTCGGCATGGCCGGCACGCTGCTCGTCGTCGTCCTCTTCCTGACCATCGCCTACGCCGCACTGCGGGTGGGTGCCGCCACCCGCGACCCCTTCGTGCGCTACGCGTCGTTCGGCATCGTGGTCTGGCTGCTCGGCCAGATGATCATCAACGTCGGCATGGTGCTGGCGCTGCTGCCGGTCATCGGCATCCCGCTGCCGCTGGTCTCCTACGGCGGCTCCTCGCTGCTGCCGTCGCTGGTCGCGCTCGGCCTGCTGGTCGGCTTCGCCCGCCGCGAGCCGGAGGCAGCCCGGGCCCTGGCGCTGCGCCGGCGCAACCGCTCGGTCGGCCTCGCGGCCTCGGGTCGCAGCGGTCCGGGCACGCCCTAGGCTTCGAGGCGATGCGCATCCTCCTCGCCGGCGGTGGCACCGCCGGGCACACCTCGCCCCTGCTCGCCACGGCCGACGCCCTGCGCCGGCTCGACCCGGCCGTCGAGATCACCTGCCTCGGCACGCCGCGGGGCCTGGAGAACACCGTGGTGCCGGCCGCCGGGTACCCGCTCGAGCTGATCCCGCCGGTGCCGCTCCCGCGCCGCCCGGGCGGCGACCTGCTGCGGGTGCCGGGCCGGCTCCGGGCCGCGGTCGCGGCCACCCACGAGGTGCTCGACCGGGTGCGCCCCGACGTGGTCGTCGGCTACGGCGGCTACGTGTCGATGCCGGTCTACCTCGCCGCCCGCCGGCGCGGGCTGCCGCTCGTCGTCCACGAGCAGAACGCGCTGCCCGGCCTGGCCAACAAGGCCGGCGCCCGGGTGGCCGACCGGGTCGCGGTCAGCTTCCCCGACACCCCGCTGCCGCGGGCGGAGTACGTCGGCCTCCCGATCCGCACCATGATCAGCGGGCTCGACCGTGCCGCGCTGCGCGCCGAGGCCCGCGCCTCCTTCGGGCTCGACCCCGACCGCCCCACCCTGGTGGTCACCGGCGGCTCTCAGGGCGCCCGCCGGCTCAACCAGAGCGTCTCGGCCGCCGCCGGCGCGCTCGGCGAGGCGGGGGTGCAGGTGCTCCACGTCGTGGGGCCGAAGGGCGAGGCCGCCCCGGCGCCGAGCGCGGCGCCGTACGTCGTCGTCCACTACGTCGACCGGATGGACCTCGCGCTCGCCGCGGCCGACCTGATGGTCTGCCGGGCCGGCGCCTCGAGCGTCACCGAGGCCGCCGCCGTCGGGCTGCCGGCGGTCTTCGTCCCGCTGCCCATCGGCAACGGGGAGCAGGAGCACAACGCCCGCCCGGTGGTCGACGCCGGTGGTGCGCTGCTGGTGGCCGACGAGGCGTTCACGCCCGAGTGGGTCTCCTCGACGCTGCCGGAGCTCGCCACCGACCCCGCCCGCCTGGCCGCGATGGGTGCCGCCGCGGCCGGGCTGATCCCGCGCGACGCCGACGTCGCGCTCGCCCGGATCGTGGTCGAGGCGGCCGGCGGCGGCTCGACCCGGCGAGGCCGCCGGTGAGGGTCCCGGTCCCCGAGGAGCTGCTGCCCGTCGACCGGCTCGGCCACGTCCACCTCGTCGGCATCGGCGGCGCCGGGCTGTCCGGCATCGCCCGGATCATGCTCGCCCGCGGCACCACCGTCAGCGGCAGCGACGGCGTCGACTCGCCCGCGCTCGACGCGCTGCGCGACCTCGGTGCCCGCGTGCACGTGGGCCACGCCGCCGACCAGCTCGGCGACGCCGACACGGTGGTGGTGTCCACCGCGGTGCGCGAGGACAACCCCGAGCTCGTCGAGGCCCGGCGCCGAGGGCTGCGGATCCTGCCGCGCTCGGCGGCACTGGTCTCGGTGATGGCCGGGCGCCGGGTGGTCGCGGTGGCCGGCACGCACGGCAAGACCACCACCACCTCGCTGCTGACGGTGGCCCTCCAGGCGGCCGGCGCCGACCCGTCGTACGCGATCGGGGGCGACCTGGCCGCGACCGGGGTGAACGCCGCCGACGGCTCCGGCGACCTGTTCGTGGCCGAGGCCGACGAGAGCGACGGCGCCTTCCTCGTCTACGACCCGTTCGCCGCGATCGTCACCAACGTCGAGGCCGACCACCTCGACAACTGGCACACCGAGGAGGCCTACGCCGAGGCGTTCGACCGGTTCGCCGACCGGGTCGACCCCGCGGGCTTCCTGGTCTGCTGCGTCGACGACGCCGGCGCCCGGCGGCTCGCCGAGCGGCAACGGGTCGCCGGACGCCGGGTGGTGACGGTCTCGACGCGGGCGGGCGTCGCCGACCTCGGGCCCGAGGCGCTCGAGGGGGTGCGGCTGTGGGCGCCGGGCGACCACTACCGCGCCGACGCTCTCGCCGCGCTCGCCGTGGGTCGCGAGCTGGGGCACGACGACGCGGCGCTGCGCGAGGGGCTGTCCTCCTACACCGGCACCCGGCGACGGATGGAGCTCAAGGGCGACGCCGCGGGCGTGCGCGTCTACGACTCCTACGCCCACCACCCCACCGAGATCGCGGGCGACCTCCAGTCCGCCCGCGAGCTGGCGGGGGAGGGGCGGGTGGTCGTCGCCTTCCAGCCCCACCTGGTCTCGCGCACCCGGATCTTCGGGCCGGCCATGGGCCGCGAGCTCGGCGCCGCCGACGAGGTGGTCGTCTGCGAGGTCTACCTCGCCCGCGAGGACGCCGATCCCGAGGTGACCGGTGCGCTGGTGGCCGACGCGGTGCCGCTGCCGGAGGACGCCGTGCACCTCGAGCCCGACCTGGCCGCCGTACCCGGGCTGCTGGCGGGGCTGGCAGGTCCGGGCGACGTCGTGCTCACCCTGGGCGCCGGCAGCATCACCACCGTCGGTCCGCAGGTCCTCGCCCTCCTCGAGCGGCGTGATGGCCCGGCGTAGCCGCGACCCCGCCCCCGAGACGACCGGTGGCCTGCCGGTCGTCGACCAGCGCACCCTGCGCAGCCGGCGCCGGTTCGCCCGGCGGCGCTGGCGGCGGCGCTGGCTGACCTTCCGCCCGCTGCTGCTCTTGGTGCTGCTCGCGGTGCTGGCCGGCGTCGGCGTCTACGCCGTCTGGTTCTCCTCGTGGCTCGACGTGGAGCGGGTGCGGGTGACCGGTGCCGACAGCGTGGGCGCCGACCGGGTGCGCGGCCTGGCCGGGGTCGACGAGGGCGAGCCGCTGGCCCGCGTCGACCTCGCGTCGGTGGAGCGCCGCGTGCAGTCGCTGGCCGCCGTCCGGTCGGCCGACGTGACCCGGCACTGGCCCGACGAGGTGCGGATCAGCGTCGAGGAGCGGGTCGCGATCGCGGTCGTCGAGATCGGCGGCCGGCTGCGGGGGATGGACGTCGACGGCGTGGTCTTCCGCGACTACGCCAAGGCCCCCGCGGGCTTGCCGCGGGTGCAGACCGACGTCGGCACCAGCGCCGACGCGCTGCGCGAGGCCGCGCTGGTCGTCGCCGCGCTGCCCGACGACCTGGCCGCGCGGGTCGACCACGTGCGGATCGAGTCGGCTGCCCGGATCTCGCTGGTGCTGCGCGACGGCCGGACCGTGGTGTGGGGGACCGCCGAGGACTCCGAGCAGAAGGCCGAGGTGCTGGCCACACTGCTCGAGCAGGTCGACGCCCGGACCTACGACGTCAGCGTGCCCTCCCGGCCGACCACGCGCTGAGTCGTCGCGACGTCCGGTCGCTTGGGCGTGTCTGCGCGATCGGGGGCGTCGCGGTGCCTACTGTTCTGGACACGGCGAGGTTGACATAACTATAACCCTCTACCTGAGGGTCAGGGTTTTCCGACCCGCCGGGGTCGAACCACAGCTTCGGGCCGGGGCCGCGCCCCGCCACAGCAGCAGAGCAGCACCAGCACACCGGCAGAGCAGCACAAGCACACCAACAACCACCACACACGATCAGGGAGAGCGCCGTGGCGGCAGCACAGAACTACCTGGCCATCATCAAGGTCGTGGGCATCGGTGGCGGCGGGGTCAACGCCGTCAACCGAATGATCGAGGTGGGACTCAAGGGCGTTGAGTTCATCGCGATCAACACCGACGCCCAGGCCCTGCTCATGAGCGACGCCGACGTCAAGCTCGACATCGGCCGCGAGCTCACCCGGGGCCTCGGCGCCGGCGCCAACCCCGACGTCGGCGGCCGCGCGGCCGAGGACCACGCCGACGAGATCGAAGAGGTGATGAAGGGCGCCGACATGGTGTTCGTCACCGCCGGCGAGGGCGGTGGCACGGGCACCGGCGGTGCCCCGGTCGTCGCCCGGATCGCCCGCTCGCTGGGCGCGCTGACCATCGGCGTCGTGACCCGGCCGTTCGCCTTCGAGGGCCGCCGGCGCGCCAACTCCGCCGAGGAGGGCATCGCCGCGCTGCGGGAGGAGGTCGACACCCTCATCGTGATCCCCAACGACCGGCTGCTCTCGATCAGCGACCGCAATGTCTCGGTGCTCGACGCGTTCAAGCAGGCCGACCAGGTGCTGCTCCAGGGTGTCTCCGGCATCACCGACCTGATCACCACCCCCGGCCTGATCAACCTCGACTTCGCCGACGTGAAGTCGGTGATGGCCAACGCCGGCTCCGCGCTGATGGGCATCGGCTCGGCCCGCGGTGAGGACCGCTCGGTCGCGGCCGCCGAGATGGCCGTGTCGAGCCCGCTGCTGGAGGCCTCGATCGACGGCGCCCACGGCGTGCTGCTCTCCATCGCAGGCGGCTCCGACCTCGGCCTGTTCGAGATCAACGAGGCCGCGGCGCTCGTCGCCGACGCCGTGCACCCCGAGGCCAACATCATCTTCGGCGCGACCATCGACGACGCCCTCGGCGACGAGGTGCGGGTCACCGTGATCGCGGCCGGCTTCGACGGCGGCATGCCCAAGCGTCGCGAGGAGGGCTCGGTGCTCCGCAAGGGGACGCCGGCCGCCCGTCCCGCCCCACGGCGCGCCGACGCCGAGCCGGGCGGCCGCGCGGACGATCGCGCCGCGGCGCCCGCGTCGGAGCAGGGCGCCGGGCAGTCGGCGGAGCCGGGCGAGCAGCCCGCCACCCCCGAGCGCGAGCGGGTCGCGGTCGGCACCGCGCCGCGGACCGCCACCCGCCCGGTGAGCTTCGACGACGACGACCTGGACGTGCCCGACTTCCTGAAGTAGGCGCGTGTACGCCTTCCGCACCTCCCTCGGCCCCGTCGAGCTGGCCTTCACCGACCGGCACGGCGGGGTCAGCGGCGCGCCGTACGACTCGCTGAACCTGGCCGCCGAGGGCGGCGACGACCCCGCGGCGACCGCCGAGAACCTGCGGCGCGTGCTGGCCGACTTCGCGCCCGGGGCCGAGGTGCGCGACGCCCACCAGGTGCACGGCCGCACCGTCGCCGTCGTCGACGACGGTCCGCCGGCGCCGCGCCCCGACGCCGACGCCCTGGTGACCGACCGGTCCGGACCGGTGCTGCTGGTACGCGCGGCCGACTGCGTGCCCGTGCTGCTCGCCGACCCCGGTCGCGGGGTGGTGGCGGCCGCGCACGCCGGCCGCGGCGGCGTCGTGCTCGGCGTCGTCCACGAGACCCTCGACCGGATGCGCCGGCTGGGCGCCACCGACGTCACCGCGTGGGTCGGCCCCCACGTCTGCGGCGGCTGCTACGAGGTGCCGGCGGAGATGCGCGCCGAGGTCGCCGCCCGGGTGCCGGCCACGTTCGCCACCACCTCGTGGGGCACGCCCGCTCTCGACCTCGGCGCCGGGGTGCGCGCCCAGCTCGAGCTCGAGGGGGTCGAGGTGGTCGACGTCGCGAGGTGCACCGTGGAGGGCGACGACCTCTACTCCCACCGGCGCGACGGGGCGGGCGCCGGCCGGATCGCCGGGCTGGTCAGGATGGTGCCATGAGCCGCGCCGACGAGCTGGGCACCAACCTCGCGGCGGTCCGCGACCGGATCGCCGCCGCCTGCGCCGCCGCCGGGCGCGGTGCCGAGGAGGTCTCGCTCACCGTCGTGACCAAGTTCTTCCCGGCCTCCGACGTGCGGCTGCTCGCCGACCTCGGCGTGACCGACGTGGGGGAGAACCGCTTCCAGGAGACCGAGCGCAAGGTTGCGGAGTGCGCTGACCTGTCGCTCACCTGGCACTTCATCGGCGGGCTGCAGAGCAACAAGGCCGCCGCGGTCGCCCGCACGGTGCAGGTGGTCGAGTCCGTCGACCGGGCCAAGCTGGTGCGGCCGCTCGCGTCCGGCGCCGAGCAGGCCGGGCGCACCCTGGAGGTGCTGGTGCAGGTCAGCCTCGACCCGCCCGGCGCGGGGCACCGCTCCGGCGTCGAGCCGGCCGGCGTCCTCGAGCTGGCCGGGCTGGTGGCCGCCACCGACGGGCTGCGGCTCGCCGGGCTGATGGCGGTGGCGCCGCTGGGCGAGGAGCCCGCGGCGGCCTTCGAGCGGCTGGCCGACGTTCGCGCCGGCCTGCTCGCCGAGCACCCGGAGGCGACCCGGCTCTCGGCCGGGATGAGCGGCGACCTCGAGCAGGCGATCGCCGCCGGCGCGACACACGTGCGCGTCGGCTCGGCGGTCCTCGGATCGAGGCCCCCGGTCGGTTAGGGTCCGAAGACAGGTAGTCAGGAAGCTCCGGAAGGCAGACGACCATGGCGGGCGCGATGCGCAAGATCGGCGAGTACCTCGGCCTGCTCGAGGACACCGGTCGCTACGACGACGACTACGACGACTACACCGAGGAGACCCACCCGGTGGCCGCCGCGCCGCGGTCGGCCCGGGCCCCGCGCGAGGCCCGCGAGGGCCACGCCCAGGTCGCCGACCTCGCCGAGCGCCGCCGCCCGGTGCCGGCCGCTCCGGCCTCGGTGGTGGCCGAGCTCTCCCGGATCACCACGCTCCACCCGCGCACCTACAACGAGGCGCGCACCGTCGGCGAGAACTACCGCGACGGCACCCCGGTGATCATGAACCTCACCGACATGGACGACAACGACGCCAAGCGGCTCGTCGACTTCGCCGCCGGCCTGATCTTCGCGACCCGGGGCTCGATCGAGCGGGTCACCAGCAAGGTGTTCCTGCTCTCCCCGCCCAACGTCTCGGTCACCGCCGAGGACAAGGCGCGGATCGCCGGCGACGGCTTCTTCAACCAGAGCTGACCCGGCCCCGCCCGGCGCCGACCACCGCGCTCGGCCCCGCTCCCACACCTTCCCGGGCGAGCCGCCGGGCGGGTCGGTGCCGCGGTTCGTGGTGGGGGCAGGCATGATCGTCCCGTGTCTGCAGTCGCCTCCGTCGTCTGGATCTGCCTCTGGGTGTTCATCGGGCTGCTGTGGGTGCGCTTCGTCGTCGACTGGGTGCAGGTCTTCGCGCGCTCCTGGTCGCCGTCCGGCGTCCTGCTGGTGCTGCTCGAGGTCGTGTACTCGATCACCGACCCGCCGATCAAGGCGCTGCGCCGGGTGATCCCGCCCCTGCGCCTGGGCGCGGTCGCGATCGACCTGTCCTTCATCCTGGTGATGGTCGCGGCCTACATCCTGCTCAACATCGTGAGCAGCTTCATCTGAGTGGGTACCGCAGGTCCGGAGCGCCGACCCGGGCCCGGTCCGGCGGCACCCGCCGAGTCACACCAGTCCCAGTGCAGGCGCTACAGTTCACTGGAACACCACGTACGCACATGACGCGCCGAACCTCGGGGCGTGAGACAAACGATGGGTGGGAACATGCCACTGACGCCTGAAGACGTGAGTAACAAGAGATTTACTCCGGTCCGTCTTCGCGAGGGCTACGACATGGGCGAGGTCGACCAGTTCCTCGACGAGGTCGAGGCCGAGCTGGCCCGCCTCACGAGGGAGAACGAGGACCTCCGGCTCAAGCTCCAGGCGGCGCAGACGTCGGGTTCCACCAGCAGCTTCGAGGCGCCCGCCCCCGTGCCCGTCGTCGAGGCGCCGGCCCCGGTGCCCGTCCGCGAGCCCGACCCGGTCCCCGTCCCCGTGGCCGCCGCCAACACCGGCGCGATCGAGACGATCCGCGTCGAGACGGTGCCCGAGGCCTCCAACGCCGCCGCCCGGCTGCTCGAGATCGCCACGCGCAACGCCGACGAGGTCGTCGAGGAGGCCAAGAACGAGGCCGACCGGATCATCGGCGAGGCACGGACCAAGGCGGAGCGGCTCGAGGCCGAGTCGAAGGCCAACGCCGACAAGATGGAGTCCGAGGCCCGCACCCGGGCGCAGATGCTCGACACCGAGACCGCCGAGCGTCGCCAGACCCTCTTCGGCGAGCTGGAGCGCGAGCGCAACAAGCTCAACTCCGAGGTCGAGACGCTGCGCTCGTTCGAGCGCGAGTACCGCTCGCGGCTCAAGAGCTACTTCACCCAGCAGCTCGAGGCGCTCGCCGGCCCGGGGGAGTCCCCGGTCGAGGAGCAGCCGCCCGCACCCAAGCGGCTCCGGTCGATCCTGGGCGAGGACGACCTCTGAGCCGTCGGCTCCCGCCTGACCTGCACCGACTCGCGCGGCCCATCCCCTCGGGGGTGGGCCGCGTCGGCATTTCCCCGGCCTCGGTGAGCCTGTTTGAGCCGACCCCGTCGAGCGGCTAGGGTCCGCCCCACACTGTGGCTGCCGCCACCGTGTGACGGCCACAGGAAGGCGCTCGTCCCATGGCACGCAGCACGACCCGGTCGCTGGCCTCGGCGGCCCGCAAGGTGATCGGCCGGCGTTCGACGTCCGGCTCCTCGAAGGCCGCGGCCCCGGCGAAGACGAGCGCCTCGAAGAAGGCGGCGCCGGCGAAGAAGGCGGCTCCGGTCAAGAAGGCGGCTCCGGTCAAGAAGGCGGCTCCGGTCAAGGAGGCGGCTCCGGTCAAGAAGGCGGCGCCCGCGAAGAAGGCGGCACCCGCGAAGAAGGCGGCCCCGGTCAAGAAGGCGGCCCCGGTCAAGAAGGCGGCACCCGCGAAGAAGACGGCCCCGGTCAAGAAGGCGGCCCCGGTCAAGAAGGCGGCCCCGGCCAAGAAGGCCGCGCCGGCGAAGAAGACTCCGGCCGCGAAGGCCACCCCGGCCAAGAAGGCGGCGCCCGCGAAGAAGACTCCGGCCGCGAAGGCCACGCCGGCCAAGAAGGCCACGCCGGCCACGAAGTCCGCGCCCGCGACCAAGGCACCGGCCAGGAAGGCGACCTCCGTGACCCAGGCACCGGCGAGGAAGACCGCGGTCAAGGCGCCCGCCCAGCAGGCGGCCGCCGGGAAGGCGTCCACCCGCGGGCTGGTCGTCAAGGCCGGCGAGTCGGCGTGGACCAAGGCCGAGCTCCGCGAGGTGCTGGCCGAGCTCGACGAGCAGCGCACCCACAGCCTGGCCGTCATCGAGGAGCAGGAGGCCGGGCTGACCGGCCTGATGCGCGACTCCGGCGACGGCGCCGGCCAGGACCAGGCCGACATGGGCGCGACCAGCTTCGAGCGCGACCACGAGCTCACCGTGCTGAACAGCGAGCGCGACAAGCTCCACCAGATCGAGCGGGCCCTGGCCCGCATCGACGACGGCACCTACGGCGTGTGCGAGTCCTGCGGGGAGCCCATCGGCAAGATGCGGTTGATGGCTTTCCCGCGTGCCACACTGTGCCTGCCATGCAAGCAGCGCGAGGAACGTCGCTGAGCCCAGGAGGCTCGGCCCCGACCCCCACGGCCCGGCCCCACCGGCGCCACCTGCTCGTCTTCGGCCTGGTGGCCGCGGTGGCCTACGCCACCGATCAGGTGACCAAGGTGCTGGCGGTGGAGCACCTCACCGGGCGGCCCGACGTCCAGGTGGTCGGCGAGGTGCTCCGGCTGCACCTCACCCGCAACCCCGGCGCGGCGTTCAGCACCGGCACCGGGTTCACACCCGTCTTCGCCTGCCTCGCCGCGGTCGCCGTGGTCGTGGTGCTGTTCCTCAGCCGCCGGCTCGGCTCGACCGGCTGGTCGCTGGCGCTCGGCTTCCTGCTCGCCGGCGTGGCCGGCAACCTGACCGACCGGCTGGTGCGCGAGCCCTCGGTGCTGCACGGCCACGTCATCGACTTCCTGATGCTGCCGAACTGGCCGATCTTCAACGTCGCCGACATCTGCATCAACGTCGCCGCGGGGCTGATCATCGTCCAGACCTTCCGCGGCATCCGGCTCGACGGCACCCGCATCGCCTCCGACGACGAGCCGGACGCCCAGGAGCCCGACCCGGGGCAGACCCCGTGACCCAGCAGTCCGACCACCGCACCCTCGCCGTCCCCGACGGGCTCGCGGGGGAGCGGGTCGACGCCGCCATGGCCCGGATGTTCGGGCTCTCGCGCACCCGTGCCGCCGACCTGATCGCCCAGGGGCTGGTGCGGCTCGACGGTGCCGGCGTGGGCAAGAGCGACCGGGTGCTGCCCGGGGCGGTGCTCGACGTCACGATCCCGGTGGAGGCCGACCCGCTCGCGGTGGTGCCCGAGATCGTCGAGGGCATCAAGATCATCCACGACGACCCCTCCATCGTCGTGATCGACAAGCCCGTCGGCGTCGCCGTCCACCCCTCGCCCGGCTGGTCCGGCCCCACCGTCGTCGGCCACCTCGCGGGCGCCGGCTTCCGGATCGCCACCAGCGGAGCCTCGGAGCGCCAGGGGATCGTGCAGCGCCTCGACGTCGGCACCTCCGGGGTGATGGTGATCTGCAAGTCCGAGCTCGCCTACTCGCGGCTCAAGAACGCCTTCCGACAGCGCACCGTCGACAAGACCTACCACGCGCTGGTGCAGGGCCACCCGGACCCGCTCGAGGGCACCGTCGACGCGCCGATCGGGCGGCACCCCAAGGCCGACTACAAGTTCGCGGTGATGGCCGACGGACGGCCGAGCGTCACCCACTACTCCACGCTCGAGGCGCACCGGTTCGCCAGCCTGCTCGAGGTCCACCTCGAGACCGGCCGCACCCACCAGATCCGGGTCCACATGGCCGCGCTCAAGCACCCGTGCGTGGGCGACCTGACCTACGGCGCCGACCCCGTGCTCGCCCGCCGGGTGGGGCTGCAGCGGCAGTGGCTGCACGCCGTGCGCCTGGGCTTCGAGCACCCGGAGTCGGGCGACTACGTCGAGTACGAGTCGGAGCACCCCTCCGACCTCGCCCACGCCCTCGACGTGATCCGTGATGCCCACTGACCCGCAGCTGACCCTGCGTCCGGCCGGGCCCGGCGACGCCGACGCGGTGGCCTCCGTGTACCTGGCCGCCCGGGCGGTCGCGCCGATGCCGCCCGGCGTCCACCCCGAGGCCGAGGTCCGCGCGTGGCTGGCCTCGCGGATCGCCGTCGACGAGGTGTGGGTGGCCGAGGTCGCGGACCAGGTGGTCGGCTACGCGCGGTTGACGCCCGCCTGGCTCGACGACCTCTACGTCCACCCCGACCACGCCCGCCGCGGGGTGGGCTCGGCCCTGCTCGACCTCGCCACGTCGCTGCGGCCGCGGGGCTTCTGCCTGTGGGTCTTCGAGAGCAACCGCCCCGCCCGCGCGTTCTACGCCGCCCGCGGCCTCGTCGAGCTCGAGCGCACCGACGGCTCGGCCAACGAGGAGCGGGCCCCCGACGTCCGGATGGCGTGGCCCGGCACCGACCCCGTGACCTTCCTGCGCGGCCTCGTCGACGAGGTCGACGAGCAGCTCGGCGACCTGCTCAACCGCCGGGCCGCGCTCACGGCCGCCGTCCAGGCCGTCAAGCCGTCCACCGACCGCGACCCGGTCCGCGAGGCCGAGATCGCCCGCGCGATGGCCGAGCGGGCACCGGCCCTCGGCCCGGCCCGCCTCGAGCGGATCGTGCACACGATCATCACCGAGAGCCTCGACGCCTGCGGGCGCTGAGCGCGTCCCGACCCACGACCGTCCGGCCCGGGCGGTCGGCCCGGACGGTCGGGGACTGTCGGTGGCGGCTGCCACCATCGGGGCACCCCGTCGCGTAGGCTGAGGGCCTTCCCCCAGGATCGTCGTCGCGCTGCGCGTCGCACCTGTCACGCATCCGCACCGCGACCTCGAGGAGCGCCTCCACCGATGTCCTCCGGCTCCCAGGACTCCTTCGCCCACCTGCACGTCCACACCGAGTACTCCATGCTCGACGGGGCGGCCCGGCTCGGGGCGCTGACCCAGCGGGTGGCCGAGCTCGGGATGCCCGCGGTGGCCATGACCGACCACGGCAACGTCTTCGGCGCCTACGAGTTCTACCGCAAGGCCAAGGACGCCGGCGTCAAGCCGATCATCGGCATCGAGGCCTACTTCACGCCCAACATCAGCCGCTTCGAGCGCAAGGGCGTCAACTTCTACGACGGCGGCCCCGACGACGTCTCCGCCCGCGGCGCCTACACCCACATGACGCTGCTCAGCGAGACCACCGAGGGCATGCACAACCTGTTCCGGCTCTCCACCGGCGCCTGGCGCGACGGGTTCTTCAAGCAGCCCCGGATGGACCGCGAGCTGCTGGCCCAGCACGGCCGCGGCATCATCGGCACCACCGGCTGCCCGAGCGGCGAGGTGCAGGTCCACCTCCGCTACGGCAAGTACGACGAGGCCCGCCGGGTCGCGGGGGAGTTCCAGGACATCCTGGGCCGCGACAACTACTTCCTCGAGCTGATGGACCACGGCCTCGACATCGAACGCCGGGTCCGCGACGGCCTGCTCCAGCTCGCCAAGGACCTCCGGATCCCGCTGCTGGCCACCAACGACTCCCACTACGTCATGCGCGAGGACGCCGCGTCGCAGGAGCACCTGCTCTGCATCAACTCCGGCTCCACCATGGACATCCCCGCCGGCGATGGCCCCGGCCAGCGCTTCGCGTTCTCCGGCGACGGCTACTACATCAAGTCCGCCGAGGAGATGCGGGCCCTGTGGGTCGACAAGTACGACCTGCGCGAGGCCTGCGACAACACCCTGCTGATCGCCGAGCGCTGCGACGTCTCCTTCACCGAGGGCAACGGCACCTACATGCCGAAGTTCCCGTGCCCGCCGGGGGAGAGCGAGGACTCCTGGCTGGTCAAGGAGGTCGAGCGCGGGCTCCGGGTCCGCTACCCCGCGGGCGTCCCCGACGAGGTGCGCAAGCAGGCGGAGTTCGAGGTCGGCGTCATCACGTCGATGGGCTTCTCCGGCTACTTCCTCGTCGTCGCCGACTTCATCAACTGGGCCAAGAACAACGGCATCCGGGTCGGCCCGGGCCGCGGCTCCGGCGCCGGCTCGATGGTGGCCTACGCGATGCGGATCACCGACCTCGACCCGCTCGTCCACGGCCTGATCTTCGAGCGCTTCCTCAACCCCGACCGCGTGTCGATGCCCGACTTCGACATCGACTTCGACGAGCGCCGGCGCGGCGAGGTGATCCGCTACGTCACCGAGAAGTACGGCGACGACCGGGTCTCGATGATCGTCACCTACGGCACCATCAAGGCCAAGCAGGCCGTCAAGGACTCCAGCCGGATCCTCGGCTACCCGTTCGCGATGGGCGACCGGATCACCAAGGCGATGCCGGCCTCGGTGATGGGCAAGGACGTCCCGCTCCAGGAGATCTTCAACCCCGAGCACAAGCGGTTCGGCGAGGGCGGCGAGTTCCGCCAGCTCTACGAGGGCGACAATGACGTCAAGAGGGTCGTCGACACCGCGATCGGCATCGAGGGGCTCAAGCGCCAGTGGGGCGTGCACGCCGCGGGCGTGATCATGTCCAGCGAGCCGCTGATCGACGTCATCCCGCTGCTGCGCCGTCCCGCCGACGGCGCGATGATCACCCAGTTCGACTACCCCACCTGTGAGGGCCTCGGCCTGATCAAGATGGACTTCCTCGGGCTGCGCAACCTCACCGTCCTCGACGACGCGATCAAGAACATCGAGGCCAACCGCGGTGAGACCGTGGTGCTCGAGGATCTCCCGCTCACCGACCCGGCGACCTACCAGCTGCTCCAGCGCGGCGACACCCTCGGCGTCTTCCAGCTCGACGGCGGGCCGATGCGGGCGCTGCTGCGCAGCATGCGTCCCGACACCTTCGAGGACATCTCGGCGGTCGGCGCCCTCTACCGCCCCGGCCCGATGGGCGCCGACTCCCACAACAAGTACGCACGGCGCAAGACCGGCCGCGAGCCGGTGGAGGCGATCCACCCGGAGCTGGCCGAGCCACTCGCGGACATCCTGGGCGAGACCTACGGCCTGATCGTCTACCAGGAGCAGGTCATGGCCATCGCCCAGAAGCTGGCGGGCTACAGCCTCGGACAGGCCGACATCCTGCGCCGGGCGATGGGCAAGAAGAAGAAGGAGGAGCTGGACAAGCAGTTCGCGGGGTTCTCCGCCGGCATGCGCGAGCGGGGCTACTCCCAGCACGCGGTGCAGACGCTCTGGGACATCCTGCTCCCGTTCTCCGACTACGCCTTCAACAAGGCCCACTCCGCGGCGTACGGCCTGGTGTCGTACTGGACCGCCTACCTCAAGGCCAACTACCCCGCGGAGTACATGGCCGCGCTGCTGACCTCGACCAAGGACGACAAGGACAAGTCGGCCATCTACCTCAACGAGTGCCGCCGGATGAAGATCCAGGTGCTCCCGCCCGACGTCAACGAGTCGGCGGCCAACTTCACGCCGGTCGGGGTCGACATCCGCTTCGGCCTCAACGCGATCCGCAACGTCGGCCACAACGTCGTCGACGGCATCGTCTCGGCCCGCGAGGAGAAGGGCCGCTACACCGACTTCAACGACTTCATGGAGAAGGTGCCCGCGCTGGTCTGCAACAAGCGGGTGATCGAGTCGCTGATCAAGGCCGGCGCCTTCGACGAGATGAAGCACAAGCGGCGCGCGCTGGTCGCGATCCACGAGACCGCGGTCGACCAGTACGTCGACATCAAGAAGAACGAGGCCATCGGACAGGACTCGCTGTTCGGCGGGCTCGACGACGACGGCGGCGGCTTCGGGATCTCGGTGACCATCCCCGACCTCGACGAGTGGGACAAGACCACCCTGCTCGGCCACGAGCGCGACATGCTGGGTCTCTACGTCTCCGACCACCCGCTGCTCGGCCTCGAGCACGTGCTCGCCAACGGCACCGACTGCACGATCGGCCAGCTGATGGTCGACGAGTCGATCCCGGGCGGCAGCACGATCACGGTCAGCGGGCTGATCACCTCGGTGCAGCGCAAGATCACCAAGCGCGGCGACGCCTGGGCCACCATCACCCTCGAGGACCTCGAGGGCGCGATCGAGGTGCTGCTGTTCCCGTCGTCCTACCAGCTCGCCAGCCCGTTCCTCACCGAGGACGCCATCGTCCGGGTCAAGGGCCAGCTCTCCCGGGAGAAGGACCAGCCCGAGCTCCGGGGGCAGGAGATCACCGTCCCCGACCTCTCCGACGGGCCGAGCGGGCCGGTGGTGATCAACCTGCCCTCGACCCGGTGCACCCCGCCGGTGGTCGAGCAGCTCAAGGACGTGCTCGGGACCCACCCGGGGCTCACCGAGGTCCGGTTGCGGCTGCTCAGCCGCGAGGCCACCACGGTGATGCGGCTCGACGACGGGCTGCGGGTCGCCCCGAGCCCGGCGCTGTTCGCCGACCTCAAGGCACTGCTGGGGCCCGGGTGCCTGACCAGCTGACCCGGCCGCCCGGCCCCCCGGCGGAGGCCCCGAGGCGGACCCGGCGCGACCACCTGCCCGTGATCGGCCAGGCCCTCGCCGTGGTCGCCGTGCTCGCCGTGGCCGGCGCGGCCTGCGGGCGGCTCTGGTCGTCGCTGTGGGACGCACCGACCGGGGTGGTGTCCGACGGACGGTGGTTCACCGACGAGGCCGGCCTGCGCAGCGACTTCAGCGGCGTCGGGCTCTTCGTCGTGATCGGGCTCGGCGCCGGCCTGCTCCTCGGCGCGCTGCTGGCGTGGCTCTGCGACCGCGCCGAGCTGGTCACGCTGGGCGCGGTGCTGGTGGGGGCGTCCCTGGCCGCCTGGCTGATGGCCCGGGTGGGCACCCTCGGCGGCCCGGCCGACCCGCGGGTGCTGGCCGAGTCGGCCACCGACGGCACCCGGCTGCCGGCCCGGCTGGCGCTCCCCGACGTCCCGGACCGGCTCGCGTGGTCCGACCTGCCGCCCTACACGGCGTTCCCGCTGGGTGCGCTGGTCGGCCTGACCGCGGTCTACCTGTTGACGGAGCGGCGTCGGAGGCGCTCGGCTCGGTAGGCTCACGCCGACCAGTCGACGACGCCTGCTCCGGCGTCCCGCACCCCAGGGGAACCCATGTCCTCCACCCAGCCGCCCGCCCAGCCTCCCGAGCCTCCGAACAAGCCCCAGCACCCGCCGGCCGAGATCCTCGAGCAGGGCAGCGGCGCCCCGCTCGCCCCCCAGCAGCCGCGCGCCCGCGGCGGGCGGCGCAAGGGGCTGCTGATCGGTGGCGGCGTCGCCGTCCTGGCCCTCGCCGGCGGCGCGACCTGGGCGGCGCTGTCGTTCTTCGCCACCGGTCCCCAGCCGGCGGAGGCGCTCCCCGACGACGTGCTGTTCTA
This sequence comes from Nocardioides sp. SYSU D00038, assembly GCF_016924665.1. GTDB lineage: Bacteria > Actinomycetota > Actinomycetes > Propionibacteriales > Nocardioidaceae > Nocardioides. The sequence goes on along the minus strand of NZ_JAFFJT010000030.1, from coordinate 66,041 downwards.
CGCCAGCGTCGACCTCGACCCCAGCGGCGGGCAGAAGATCGAGGCGCTGCGCACGCTGAACAAGTTCCCGCTCTTCGAGGACAAGGTCGGCATCAACGAGGACGACGACCTGGCCCAGGAGGTCTTCGAGCTGGTCCGCGACGCGGCCGGCTGCGACGACCTCGAGTGGGACCAGGTCGACCCGTGGCTCGGCAACCGCGCGGCGGTGGCCGCGCTGCCGGGCACCGACGGTGACGACGAGACCCCGGTGCCGGCGTTCGCGATCCAGGTCGACGACACCGACGCGGCCGACGACGGGCTGGCCGACCTCAAGGCCTGCGGCGGCGAGGACGCCGAGCTGGGCTGGAGCATCAGCGGCGACTGGGCGATCCTCGCCCAGACCGACGAGATCGCCGACGACATCGCCGACCGGGCCGCCGACGGCTCACTGGCCGACGACGAGGACTTCCAGCACTGGACGGGCGAGGCGGGTGACTCCGGTGTCGCCGCCTTCTACGCCGCACCCGACCTGGGGCCGGTGCTGGCCGACAACCTCGGCGCCGTCCTCGGCATCACCGGCGGGGTGCCGTCCTCGGTCGACGGCAGCGGCAGCTTCGCGCCGATCGAGCCGGAGGAGCTGCCCGACGAGGTCACCGAGCAGCTCGCCGACTTCGCCGGCGCCGCCGGCGTGATCCGCTTCGACGACGGTGCGCTGGAGCTGGAGGTCGCGACCGACGCCGAGACCGCGGGCGGCGGTGCCCTGTCGATGTCCGACACCGGCGGCGACGCCGCCGCCAGCTTCCCGGCCGACACCGCCGCGGTGCTGGGCATCGGCTTCGCAGACGGCTGGTTCGACGACGCGATGAAGTACCTCGCCAGCTCGATGGGCGGCAGCGAGGACGTCGACGCGGCCGTCGACCAGCTGGCGGCCGAGCTGGGCCTCGACCTGCCCGAGGACGCCGAGACCCTGTTCGGCGACTCGGCCGCGCTGGGGGTCGGCCCGGACCTCGACCCCGACCTGCTGATCAACTCCGAGGACGGCTCGGACGTGCCGATCGCAGTCAAGGTCGAGGGCGACGCCGACGAGGTCGAGGACGTGCTCGACAAGCTGCGGGCCGCCATCGGCCCGGGCGGCGAGCAGGTGCTCGGCTCCGACAGCGACGACGACACCGTGGTGGTCGGCCCCAACGCCGACTACCGCGAGGAGGTCCTCGAGGACGGCGACCTGGGCGACTCCGACGTCTTCCGCGACGTGGTCGCCGAGGTCGACGGCGCGGGCTACCTGCTGTTCGTCAACGTCAACGAGCTCGAGGACGTGGTCGCGGAGCTGGCCAGCGGAGAGGACGAGGTCATCGAGAACCTCGAGCCGCTCTCGGGCCTCGGCATCTCGGCCTGGGTCGACGGCGACGTCGGCCACAGCGTGCTGAGGCTGGCCACCGACTGATCCCCGCCACCGGTCCGCGGCTCAGCCCCGGCCGATCGGCGCCGTCGTCGCACCCGTGACGGCGACCAGGTCGGCCGGGGCCAGGCCGAGGTCCAGGCCGCGCCGCCCGCCCGAGACGTAGACCGTCTCGTGGTCCAGCGCGCTCGCGTCGACCACGGTCGGGTGCGCCCGCCGCTGCCCGATCGGCGAGATCCCCCCGGCGACGTACCCCGTGGCGCGCTCGGCGGCCCGCACGTCGGCCATCGCGGCGCGGCTGCCACCCACGGCACGGGCGAGCGCCTTGAGGTCCAGCTGGCCCGAGACCGGCACGACCCCCACCACCAGCCGTCCGTCGACCTCGGCCATCAGGGTCTTGAAGACCCGGGCCGGGTCGAGCCCCAGCGCGGTGGCCGCTTCGAGCCCGTAGGAGAGCCCCTGCTGCTGGGCCCGCGGGTCGTGGTCGTACTCGTGCAGCGTGAACGCGATGCCCGCCGCGGTCAGCGCCGTCGTCGCCGGCGTTCCGCCGGCCTGCCTCTTCCTCGCCACCCGCCGCAGGATAGGGCCGCTCCCCGCCGAGTCGTCGTTGCTCGACACGAGTAGCGGCGACTCGGCGCGCTGGGTCGACGCCGCGTCGGGGGGGGGGGGGGGGGGGTGGGGGGGGGGGGGCCCGCCCGCCCGCGGGGGGCCGCCGCGGTGTGGTGGTACCGGCTTGGACGAACCCACGACTCGGCAGCACGCCTGCGGACCTGTGGCCCGGGTCGGTGGGCACGTCACCGGGTCTCGACGCACCGGGCTCGTTCCTCGCCCGGTGGTTCCGGTCGGTGGGCACGTCACCGGGTCTCGACGCGCCCGTTCCGGCTTCGCAGGCTCAGCCGGAGGGCTTGCTCGACCTTCGCTCGCGACGCACCGGGCTCGTTCCTCGCCCGGTGCTGCTCGCTCTCAGTTCGGCGACCAGCGGGTGCGGGCGACCTCGGTGGCGGGCAGCGACGGGATCACGTTCATGGCGCGCAGCTCGGTGCGCAGCAGGTCGGTGACGAGGCGGAGGCGGTGGGCGGCGTCCTCGGCCTCCAGCAGCGCCTGACGGTCCTGGAGGGGCAGGGGGGCGCAGGCGGCCAGCGTCCAGGACAGGTACGTCGGGTCGCGGGGCAGGTCGCCCTCGAACGGGTCGGTGCGGATGTCGGAGAGGGCGGCGCGGTAGGCGGTGAACGTCGCCCGGGCCCGCTCCAGCAGCGCGTCCGGCACCGGCGCCCCCGACTCCGGCCGGTCGACGACGTGCCCCACCGGGAAGGTGCCGCTGGTGTCGAGCCGCTCCAGGGCGATCCGGTCGCGGCCGACGCACTCGATGTCGAACGTGCCGTCGGCGTGCGCCTCGACCTCGGTGAGCTGCACCCGCACGCCCACCCGGAACAGCGACTGCGAGCCGTGGTCGCCGATCTCGTAGCCCTCGCGGATGCCGACCGAGCCGAAGACCCGCTCGGCGGGGTCCTCGACGCGGAGCAGGTGGTGCACCAGCGCGCGGTAGCGGTCCTCGAACACGTGCAGGGGCACCCGCACGCCCGGGAAAATCACCGTGTTCAGCGGGAACATCGGCAGCGTGGTGCTCACGCCCCGACCCTAGCCCCGGCCCGGTGCCCGGCGGCCCACCTCGGCGTCCACGCAGCGTCGGGCGGGTCGGGGCGGTGCGGGCGCGCTCGTAGAATCGGGGCCATGATGCGCCGGATCGACCTGCGCGGAGCCGAGCCCACCGACCGGACCGGCTCCGTCGACTACCGCGGAGCCGTGCCGAGGGCCGACTTCGACGTCGAGGCTGCGATCCCGGCGGTCCACGCGATCTGCGAGGCGGTGCGCACCCGCGGGGTCGAGGCGATCCTCGAGATGTCGCGCGAGTACGACGGCGTCGAGCAGACCGACGTCCGGGTGCCGGCCGAAGCACTGGCCCGGGCGCTCGAGGAGCTCGACCCGGCGGTGCGCGCCGGCCTCGAGGAGTCGATCCGCCGGCTGCGCGCGACCTGCACCCACGAGCTCGAGCGCGACGCGGTGACCGACCTCGGCCCGGGCGCCCGGGTCACCCACCGCAAGGTGCCCGTGGGCCGGGTCGGCCTGTACGTGCCGGGCGGCCTGGCACCGCTGGTCTCCAGCGTGCTGATGAACGTCGTGCCCGCCCAGGTGGCGGGCGTCGGCTCGATCGCGCTCTCCTCGACGCCGCAGAAGGAGTTCGGCGGCCTGCCGCACCCCACGATCCTGGCCGCCTGCGCCCTGCTCGGCGTCGACGAGGTCTACGCCGTGGGTGGGGCCCAGGCGATCGCGATGTTCGCCTACGGCGTCGGCCCCTGCCGCCGCGTCGACCTGGTCACCGGCCCGGGCAGCATCTGGGTGGTCACCGCCAAGCGGCTGCTCAAGGGCCAGGTCGGCATCGACTCCGAGGCCGGTCCCACCGAGATCGCGATCCTGGCCGACGACACCGCCGACCCCGCCTACGTCGCCGCCGACCTGGTCAGCCAGGCCGAGCACGACCCGCTCGCCGGCGCGGTGCTGGTGACGCCGAGCACCGACCTGGTCGAGGCGGTCGAGGCCGAGCTCGAGCGCCAGGTGCTCGCCGCCAAGCACGCCGATCGGATCCGCACCGCCCTCGCCGGCCAGCAGTCCGGGTTCGTGCTGGTCGACGACCTCGAGCAGGGACTCGCCGTCGTCGACGCCTACGCCGCCGAGCACCTCGAGGTCCACACCGCCGACGCCGCCGGGTGGGCCGCGCGGGTGCGCAACGCCGGCGCGATCTTCGTGGGACCGCACGCGCCCGTCTCGCTCGGCGACTACTGCGCCGGCTCCAACCACGTGCTGCCCACCGGCGGCTGCGCCTGCCACTCCTCGGGGCTCTCGGTCCGCGCGTTCACCAAGTCGGTGCACGTGGTCGACTACAGCCGCGACGCGCTGGCCGAGGTGGCCGACCACGTCGTCACCCTCGCCGAGGCCGAGGACCTGCCGGGCCACGGCGCGGCGGTTCGGGTGCGGTTCGGGGACCGGTAGCCGCCATGTCCTTCCCACCCCTGCGCGACGGGCTGCAGGGCCTCCAGCCCTACGGCGCGCCCCAGCTCGACGTGCCCGTGCAGCTCAACGTCAACGAGAACCCCTACGGGCCCTCCCCGGCCTGCGTCGCCGACATCGCGACGGCGGTCGCCCAGGCGGCGTCGGGCCTGAACCGCTACCCCGACCGGGAGTTCGTCGCGCTGCGGGCCGCGCTCGCCGACTACCTCTCGCACGACACCCCCCACCCGATCACCCCCGACCAGGTCTGGGCGGCCAACGGGTCCAACGAGGTGATGCTCCAGCTGCTGCAGGCCTTCGGCGGTCCCGGGCGCACCGCGCTGAGCTTCGCGCCCACGTACTCGATGTATCCCGAGTACGCCCGCGACACCCTCACCACCTGGGAGCAGGGCCGGCGCGAGGACGACTTCGGCCTCGACCTCGACGCCGCCCGCGCGCTGGTCGAGGCGCGGCGGCCGAGCGTCGTGCTGCTGCCCTCGCCCAACAACCCCACGGGCACCGCGCTGCCGCCCGAGGCGGTGACGCTGCTCTGCGAGGCGACCGCGGCCCACGACGGGCTGGTCGTCGTCGACGAGGCCTACGGCGAGTTCCGCCGCGACGGCACGCCCAGCGCCCTCGAGCTGCTGCCGCGCCACCGCAACCTGGTCGTCACCCGGACGATGAGCAAGGCGTTCGCGCTCGCCGGCGGCCGGCTGGGCTACCTGGCCGCGGACCCCGCGATCTGCGACGCGATCCGGGTGGTGCGGCTGCCGTACCACCTCTCCGCGGTGACCCAGGCGGTCGCGCTGGCGGCGCTGCGCCACGCCCCCGAGCTGCTCGGCAAGGTCGACCAGCTCCGTGCCGAGCGCGACGCCACCGTCGGCTGGCTGCGGGGTCGCGGCCTGCAGGTGGCCGACTCCGACGCCAACTTCGTGTTGTTCGGGACGTTCCCCGACCGTCATGCTGTCTGGCAGGGACTGCTCGACCGGGGCGTGCTGATCCGCGAGGTCGGTCCCGACGGCTGGCTGCGGGTCTCGGTCGGCACCCCCGAGGAGATGTCATCGTTCAGGGACGCCTTGACGCACGTCCTGGGCACGAAGGTCACGGAAGAGAGCACGTCATGAGCCGCACCGCCCGCATCGAGCGACGGACCAGCGAGTCGAAGGTGCTCGTCGAGGTCGACCTCGACGGCACCGGACGCCACGACATCTCCACCGGCGTCGGGTTCTACGACCACATGCTGACCGCGTTCGCGCGGCACGCGCTGGTCGACCTGACCGTGCAGACCGACGGCGACACCCACATCGACGCCCACCACACCGTCGAGGACACCGCGATCGCCCTCGGCCAGGCACTCCGCCAAGCGCTCGGTGACAAGGTCGGCATCCGCCGGTTCGGCGACGCCACCGTGCCCCTCGACGAGGCGCTGGTGCAGGCCGTGGTCGACGTCTCCGGGCGCCCGTACTGCGTGCACACCGGCGAGCCCGAGGGCCAGCAGTTCGTCGCCCTGGGCGGCTCCGGGGTGTCCTACCTCGGCTCGCTGACCCGCCACGTCTTCGAGACGATCGCCTTCCACGCCCACGTCGCGCTGCACGTGCGGGTGCTGGCCGGGCGCGAGCCGCACCACCTGGTCGAGACCCAGTTCAAGGCCTTCGCGCGCGCCTTCCGCGACGCGGTGGCGCTCGACCCCCGCGAGACGGGCATCCCGTCGACCAAGGGCGCGCTGTGACCCCCGCACCGACCCGTGGCTGACGCGTCCGCGGCGGCGCCGAGGGTGGCCGTCCTCGACTACGGCTCGGGCAACCTGCGCTCGGCGGTGCGCGCCGTCGAGCGCACCGGCGCCAGCGTCTCGCTCACCTCCGACCTCGACGAGTGCCTCGCCGCCGACGGGCTGCTGGTGCCCGGCGTCGGGGCGTTCGCGGCCTGCATGGCCGGGCTGCGCGAGGTCAAGGGCGACCGGATCATCGGCCGCCGGCTCGCCGGGGGCCGACCGGTACTCGGCATCTGCGTCGGCATGCAGGTGCTGTTCGCCCGCGGCATCGAGCACGGCGTCGAGAGCGAGGGCTGCGACGAGTGGCCCGGCGTCGTCGAGCGGCTGCAGGCGCCCGTCGTGCCCCACATGGGCTGGAACACCGTGGCGGCCCCCGAGGGCAGCGCCCTGTTCGCAGGCGTCGAGGACGAGCGGTTCTACTTCGTCCACTCCTACGCCGTGCGCGACTGGCAGCTGGTCACCAACGACCGCACCCGGGCGCCGCTGGTGACCTGGGCCGAGCACGGCGGCGACCGGTTCGTCGCCGCCGTCGAGAACGGCCCCCTGTGGGCCACCCAGTTCCACCCCGAGAAGTCCGGCGACGCCGGCGCCCGGCTGTTCGCCAACTGGGTGGCCACCCTGCCGACGGGCGGGGCGTGAGCAAGGAGCGGGCGCTGCGGCGGGCCGAGCGCGAGCGGGCCGCCGCCGAGGCCGCGGCCGCGCGCGCCCGGAGCGAGGAGCGGCGCCGCCGCCGTCGGCGCTGGCAGCAGCGGCTGGTCGGCTGGCTCCCCGCGCGCCACTCGCGACAGACCGGCGTGCTGGCTCGGCGCCGGCGCCGCCAGCTGCTCACCACCCTGGTGGTGCTGGTCGTGGTCAACGCGCTCGTCTGGTTCACCAGCGACGAGCTCGGCCTGCGCCTGCTCGTCCTGGCGGTCACGCCGCTGGCCGCCCCCGTGCTGCACACCCTGCTGTTCCGCCGTACCTAGACAGGAAACCCATGAGCGACCACCTCGAGCTCCTCCCCGCCGTCGACATCGCCGACGGCCAGGCCGTCCAGCTGGTGCAGGGCGTCGCCGGCTCCGAGAAGCGGTTCGGCGACCCCGTCGAGGCCGCGCTGCGCTGGCAGGAGGCCGGCGCGGAGTGGATCCACCTCGTCGACCTCGACGCCGCCTTCGGCCGCGGGCACAACCGCGAGCTGCAGGCCCGGATCGTCGGCGCGCTCGACATCCAGGTCGAGATGAGCGGCGGCATCCGCGACGACGAGTCGTTGGAGGCCGCGATGGCCACCGGCTGCCGCCGGGTCAACATCGGCACCGCCGCCCTCGAGCAGCCGGAGTGGTGCGCCCGCGCGATCGCGACGTACGGCGACCGGGTGGCGGTCGGCTTGGATGTGCGCGGCCGGACCCTCGCCGCGCGCGGTTGGACCCGCGAGGGCGGCGACCTCTACGAGGTGCTGGCCCGGCTCGACTCGGAGGGCTGCGCCCGCTACGTCGTCACCGACGTCAACAAGGACGGCATGCTCCAGGGCCCCAACCTCGACCTGCTGCGCGACGTCTGTGCCGCCACCGACCGCCCGGTCGTGGCGTCGGGTGGCGTGACCACGCTCGACGACATCCGGGCGCTGATGGGGCTCGTCCCCGACGGCGTCGAGGGTGCCATCGCCGGCACCGCGCTCTACGAGGGCCGGTTCAGCCTCGAGGACGCCCTGGCGCTCACCCGGGGCACCGGCTCGTGAGCCTCGCGGTCCGGGTGATCCCGTGCCTCGACGTCGACGGGGGACGGGTGGTCAAGGGGATCAACTTCCAGCAGCTGCGCGACGCCGGCGACCCGGTCGAGCTGGCCCGGATCTACGACGCCGAGGGCGCGGACGAGCTCACGTTCCTCGACATCTCCGCCTCCCACGAGGGCCGCGCGACCACGATGGAGATCGTCTCGCGCACCGCCGAGGAGGTCTTCATCCCGCTCACCGTCGGGGGAGGGGTCTCGTCGGTCGAGGACGTCGACCGGCTGCTGCGCGCCGGGGCCGACAAGGTCGCGGTCAACACCGCGGCGATCCGCCGCCCGGACTTGGTGGCCGAGATCGCCGGCCGGTTCGGCAACCAGGTGCTGGTGCTGTCGGTCGACGCCCGGCGGGTGCAGGACGGCAGCACCGACTCCGGCTTCGAGGTCACCACCCACGGCGGCCGCCGCTCGGCCGGCCTGGACGCGGTCGCGTGGGCGGTGCGGGCCGCCGAGCTCGGGGCGGGGGAGATCCTGCTCAACGCGATGGACGCCGACGGGACCCAGGACGGTTTCGACCTCGAGCTGATCGAGGCGGTGCGCCGCGAGGTGACCGTGCCGGTCATCGCCTCCGGCGGTGCGGGGGCGGTGGAGCACTTCGCCCCCGCCGTGGCGGCCGGCGCCGACGCCGTCCTCGCGGCCACCGTGTTCCACTTCGGCACCCTGCGGATCGCCGACGTCAAGGACGCGCTCGTCGACGCCGGCCACCCGGTGCGCTGAGGGTCCGGTGCGCTGAGGCGGCCGGTCGCACTTGTCGGGCAGCTCTCGATGTTGTGGGTCATTGCAACGCCCGACAACGCCGGGAACCGCCGGTCGACCTGGGATTCCGACCCGCACCGCCTCACCGCCCGTCGGCGCCCGGGAATAGCCTCGGGTCCGCGCGCGGTTGCGCGGGAGACGACGGATGAGGTGCAAGAGCGGGTGACGCAGCGGTCAGGGCCCTGGGGGCGGAAGCGTGGGCTGAGCGGGTCGACGACCCGGCAGGGCTTCGCGGTCCTGGGGGTGTCGATCCGGCGCGAGCCGTGGATCTTCACCCTCTCCACCCTCGGCAGCGTGCTGTTCGGCGCGCTCACCGTCGCCGACGCCTGGGTGCTCGGCTGGTCCACCGACAACGTCGTGCTGCCGGCGTTCGAGGACGGTGAGATCGGGTCGGGGATGCTCGTCGCGGTGCTCGCGCTCTTCCTCGGCGTGGCCATCCTGCGCGCGGTGGGGATCGTCGCCCGGCGGCTCGGGGCGGGGGTGATGCAGTACCGCATGCAGGCGCACACCCGGCGGGCCGTCACCCGGCAGTACCTCGCGCTGCCGATGGAGTGGCACCAGCGCCACCCCACCGGGCAGCTGCTCTCCAACGCCAACTCCGACGTCGAGGCCGCCTGGGGGCCGATCGCGCCGTTGCCGATGGCGGTCGGCACCGTGGCGATGATGGCGATCGCCGTCGGGCAGATGTTCCTGGCCGACGTGGTGCTCGCGCTCGTGGGCCTCCTCGTCTTCCCGGTCGTGATCCTCGCCAACCTGGCCTACCAGCACTACTCCTCGCCGCTGATGACCCGGGCCCAGCAGCTGCGCGCCGAGCTCAGCGAGATCGCGCACGAGTCCTTCGACGGCGCCATGGTCGTCAAGACGCTGGGCCGCGAGGGCGAGGAGACCCGTCGCTTCGCCGCCAAGGCCGAGGAGCTGCGCGACGTCAACATCCGCGCCGGCCGGATCCGCGCCGCCTTCGACCCCACCCTGGCCGCGCTGCCCAACCTCGGCGTGCTCGTGGTCCTCGCCGTCGGGGTGAGCCGGGTGCTGGGCGGCGCCAGCGACGCCGGCGACGTCGTGACGGTCTCCTACCTGCTGACCGTCGTGTCGTTCCCGATCCGCTCGATCGGCTGGCTGCTCGGCGAGCTCCCGCGCAGCGTGGTCGGCTTCCGCCGGGTCACCTCGGTGCTCGAGGCCCGCGGCGAGATGCCCTACGGCGCCGGTCGGGTCGCCTCCGGCCGCGGTGGGGCCGCCCTGCGGGTCGAGGGGGTCGCCTACGCCCACGACCCCGACCAGCCGCTGCTGCGCGACGTCGCCTTCGAGGTGCCGCCCGGTCGCACGGTGGCCCTGGTCGGCGCGACCGCGTCGGGCAAGACCACCCTGGTCTCGCTGCTCACCCGCCTCGTCGACCCCGACGACGGCCGGATCCTGCTCGACGGCACCGACCTGCGCGACCTCGCCCACGGGGAGCTCCCGCGCGCGGTCGCGGTGGTGCCGCAGACGGCGTTCCTCTTCGACGACACCGTGCGCGGCAACGTCACCCTCGGCCTCGACGTCTCCGACGAGGAGGTCTGGGCGGCGCTGCGCACCGCGCAGGCCGACGGGTTCGTCGCCGCGTTGCCGGCCGGGCTCGACGCCCGCCTCGGCGAGCGCGGCACGTCGCTCTCCGGCGGTCAGCGGCAGCGGATCTCGCTGGCCCGCGCGCTCGTACGACGACCCCGGCTGCTCGTGCTCGACGACGCGACCTCCGCGGTCGACCCCGAGGTGGAGGCGCGGATCCTGGCCGGGCTGCGCGAGGGCGGCCACGACGCCACGCTGGTCGTCGTCGCCTACCGCAAGGCCACCATCGGGCTGGCCGACGAGGTGCTCCACCTCTCAGGCGGTCGGATCGTGAGCCGCGGCACCCACGCCGAGCTGCTCGTTACCGATCCCGCCTACGCCCACCTGGTCAACGCCTACGAGCAGCAGCACGACGGCACCGCGCCGGTCTCGGCGGAGGTGCAGGCATGAGCACGACCACCTCCGCCACCCCCGCCACCTCCGGGACCGTCCTCGACAGCGGCGAGGACTTCAAGGCGATCGACACGATCCGCCGCGGCGTCCGGTTCTCGCCCGAGCTCAAGGAGGGCATCGGCCTCACCCTGGTGCTTGCCGTGCTGGCCTCGCTGGGCCAGGTCGTGGTGCCGATCGCGGTGCAGCAGACCCTCGACCGCGGGCTCAACGCGCCCGGCGGCCCCGACACGTCGTTCACGCTCGCGGCCGCGCTGGTCGCCGCCGCGGCGATCGTGCTCACCAGCGTGGCGTCCTACCTGATGACCGCACGGCTCTTCACCGCGTCGGAGCGCGGCTTGGCCACGTTGCGCACCAAGGCGTTCCGCCACGTCCACGACCTGCCGCTGCTCACCCAGAACACCGAGCGCCGCGGCGCCCTGGTCTCCCGGGTGACCAGCGACGTCGACCAGGTCAGCCAGTTCCTCGTCTTCGGCGGCCTGCTCTTCGTGGTCAGTGTCGGGCAGGTGCTGGTGGCGACCGTGGTGATGGTCGTCTACAGCTGGCAGCTGGCCCTGGTGGTCTGGCTCTGCTTCGCGCCGCTGTTCCTCTCGCTGCGCTACTTCCAGCGCAAGCTCTCCGCCGCCTACGCCACCGTCCGCCGCCAGGTCGGCCTGATGCTCTCGGCGGTCTCCGAGCCGGTCGTCGGGGCCGCGGTGGTCAAGTCGTACGCCGTGGAGTCGCGCACCCAGGCCCGCATCGACGAGGCGGTCGCCGCCCACCAGTCCGCCAGCACCCGGGCCCAGGGCTTCACGGCGTTCTCGTTCTCCCTCGGCGGCGTATCCGCGGGCCTGGCCAACGCCGGCGTGCTGATCGTCGGCATCTGGCTCGGCTTCGGCGACGACATCTCCGCCGGCACGGTGCTGGCCTTCGCCTACATCGTCACCCTCTTCGTGGGTCCGGTGCAGATGGGCACCCAGATCCTCACCGACGCCCAGAACGCCATCGCCGGCTGGCGCCGCGTGATCGGCATCCTGGAGACCCCGGCCGACTTGGTCGACCCCGGGCCGGAGGGCCGGGTGCTGCCTCGCGGGCCGGTCGACATCCGGCTCGCCGGCGTCGGCTTCGCATACCCCGGCGGGCCGCCGGTCCTGCGCGACATCGACCTCGAGATCGCGGCCGGCCGGCGGGTGGCGGTCGTCGGCGAGACCGGCTCGGGCAAGTCGACGATCGCCAAGCTGCTGACCCGGCTGATGGACCCCTCCGAGGGCGCGGTGCTCCTCGACGGCATCGACGTCCGCGACATCGCGCAGGCGTCGCTGCGCCGCAGCGTGGTGCTGGTGCCGCAGGAGGGCTTCCTCTTCGACGACACCATCGCCGCCAACGTGCGCTACGGCCTGCTCGACGCCACCGACGACCAGATCCGCGCCAGCGCCGACGAGCTCGGGCTCGGCGACTGGCTGGCCGGTCTTCCCGCCGGGCTCGAGACCATGGTCGGGCAGCGCGGCGAGTCGCTGTCGGCGGGGGAGCGGCAGCTGGTCGCGCTGCTGCGCGCCCACCTCGCCGACCCCGACCTGCTGGTGCTCGACGAGGCGACCTCGGCGGTCGACCCCGCGCTGGAGATGCGGATCGGCCGGGCCCTGGAGCGGCTGATGTCGGGGCGCACCTCGGTGACCATCGCCCACCGGCTCTCCACCGCCGAGTCGGCCGACGAGGTGGTGGTCGTCGACCACGGCCGCGTCGTGCAGCGCGGCCCGCACGCGGTGCTGGTCGGCGAGGCCGGCAGCGTCTACGCCGGCCTGCACGCCTCGTGGGTCGCGCAGTCGTCGTGATCGGGGCAGGAGGATGATGGACCGGGTGAGCCCCCTGGACCCCGCGATCGCCGACCGACTCAAGCGCACCCCGGACGGGCTGGTCGCCGCGGTGGTGCAGCAGCACGACAGCCGGGAGGTGCTGATGCTGGGCTGGATGGACGACGAGGCCCTGCACCGCACGCTGACGACCGGCCGGGCGACGTACTGGAGCCGCTCGCGGCAGGAGTACTGGGTCAAGGGCGACACGTCGGGTCACGTGCAGCACGTGCGCGGGGTCCGGCTCGACTGCGACGGCGACACCCTGCTGGTGCTGGTCGACCAGGAGGGGGCCGCCTGCCACACCGGCGACCGCACCTGCTTCGACGCCGACGTGCTGCTGGCCGATGGCTGACCCCGCCGACCGGCGACGTCGCACCTTCGCGCCCGCGGTGGGCGCCGGCCTGGCCGGCTCCGGCCTCGCCGCCGTCGCCGGGCACCGCGCCTGGGCGGAGGCCGCCGGTGGCGACGACCGCACCGACGCGGTCGCCTCGGCGGCACTGGCCGGCTCGGCGGGCGTCACCGAGGCTCCGGCGGCCGGAGCGCTGGCACTGGTGGCGCTCGCCTGCTGGGGGGTGCTGCTCGTGACCCGGGCCCGGGCCCGCCGAGCGGTCGCGCTGCTGGCGGTGGTCGCGGCCGTCGGCGTCGTCGTGGTCACGGTCGCCGGCCTGGGCAGCGTGCCCGACGACGTGCGCGACGCGCTCGCGGCCGGCGGCGTCGACGACCCGGAGGTCGCGCGCACCGCCTGGCCGTGGCTGTGCGGGCTGGGGGCCCTGGTGTCCGCCGCGGCTGCGGCGCTGGCGCTGCGCGACGCCCCGGGCTGGCCCGAGATGGGCACCCGCTACGACGCCCCGACCGCGGGCGCCGCGGGCACCTCGTCCGCGGGCACCTCGTCCGCTGGCACCGGCGCCCCGGTGGCGGACGACGCCGCCGAGGCGGGTGACCGGTCCAGCCTCGACCTGTGGAAGGCCATCGACGAGGGGCACGACCCCACCGCCTGACCGGCTGCCCTGCGGCTGCCCAGCGGCTGCCCCGCGGCTGCCGAGCGGCGTCCCGACCGGTGCCGGCGGCGCAAGGTCCGGGTCCTAGACTGGGGCCGACCGCACGCCCCACCCGCAGGAGGAGTCCCGCATGGCCGACGACAACCACGGCAACACCCCGGCTGCCTGGGCGGCCGTCGTGGTGGCGCTCCTCGGCTTCACGGTCGCCGGCGTCGGACTCATGCTCGAGCCGGTCAGCTGGGTCGTCTTCGCGATCGGCGCCGCCATCACGGCGGGCGCCGCCCTGGTCTTCGCCGTGATGGCCAGGATGGGCCTGCACGGCTCCCACTAGCCGACCGTCGTGACGCTCGTGCCGCCCGCCGCCCCGGCCCCCGCCACGGCCCCGCCGGGGCCGCGGGCGCGGTGGGACCGGGTGCGCGGGCCGGCGCTCACGATCGGCGGCCTGGCCCTGGCGACGGTCGCGCTCCACCTGCGCGACCCGCACGAGCAGGGCTCGTGGGGGCTGTGCCCCTCGGCGGCGCTCGGGCTGTCGTGCCCGGGCTGCGGCGGCCTGCGCGCCGTCAACGACCTGACCCACGGGCGGGTGCTCGACGCGGCATCGAGCAACCTGCTGCTCGTGGTGCTGCTGCCGTTCGCGGTCGCCGGGCTGGGGCTGTGGTTCCTCGACCGCTGGCACGGACGGCGGCGCCGGGTGCCACCCGCGCTCCGGGTCCCGCTCGCGGTCGGGGCGGTCGCGGTGGTGCTGGCCTTCACCGTGCTGCGCAACCTCGCCGCCGGGGCCTGGCTCGCGCCCTGACCCCGGCGGGGGTCGCCGTCCGCGGGCTCGTCGGCCTCAGATGTCGCCGTAGAAGGTGACGCCGTTGAGGGCCAGGATCACCTGGATCACGCCGAGGATGCTGCCGATGATGCCGAGCACGAAGCCGGCCGTGGCCAGGCCGCTGCCCTCCTGACGGTTCTGGGCGATCTCGGTCTTCGCCATCTGGGCGAGGATCACCGCCGGGATGCCGGTGAAGAAGCCGCAGCAGAGCACCGAGATGATGCCCAGCACCAGCGAGATGACCGCCTTCTGGTTGTTGCCGCCGCCGCCGGGCGGCGCCGGCGGCTGCTGGCCGTATCCCGGGGGCTGGGAGCCGTAGGTCGGCGGCTCGGAGCCGTAGCCCGGGGGCTGCTGGCCGTAGTCGGGCGGCGGGGGCGGTTCGTTGTAGCTCACGGGGTCCCTCTCGTCGGGCCGGCCGGTCGGCGGGCGGGTGCTGCGGACCCTACCCAGCAGCCCGGGCGGTGAACCTCGTCCACCACCCGCCACCGCCCGCGGGCGCCCCGACCGCGGGTGAGAGACTGGGACCACCCCACGATCCACCGGAGGAACCGTCATGTCCGTGCTCGACGACATCGTCGCCGGCGTGCGGGCCGACCTCGCCGAGCGCGAGGCCGCGGTTCCGCTCGCCGACGTCCGGGCCGCGCTGGCCGACGTCGACCCGCCGCGCGACCCGATGCCGGCGCTGCGGGCGCCCGGGTCGAGCGTGATCGCCGAGGTCAAGCGGCGCAGCCCCAGCAAGGGCGATCTCGCCGACATTCCCGACCCCGCCGCCCTGGCCAGGGCCTACGCCGACGGCGGCGCGGCCGCGATCAGCGTGCTCACCGAGCAGCGCCGCTTCGGCGGCAGCCTGGCCGACCTGCGCGCGGTGCGCGCCGCGGTCGACACGCCGCTGCTGCGCAAGGACTTCATCGTCACCGACTACCAGCTCGTCGAGGCCCGGGCCGCCGGCGCCGACCTCGCGCTGCTGATCGTGGCCGCCCTCGACGACGACAGCCTGCGCCGCCTCCACGACACCGCGGGCGAGCTCGGGCTGACCGTGCTGGTCGAGGTGCACGACGAGGCGGAGACCGAGCGGGCCGTCGCGCTCGGCGCCGAGCTCGTCGGGGTCAACGCCCGCAACCTCAGGACGCTGGCCGTCGACGACGCGACCTTCGGCCGGCTCGCCCCGCTGCTGCCCGACGACCGGGTCAAGGTCGCCGAGTCGGGCATCACCGGCGCCGCCGACGTGCAGCGCTTCGTCGACGAGGGGGCCCGGGCCGTGCTGGTCGGCGAGGCCCTCGTCAAGGACGGCGACCCGACCGGCGCCGTGCGCGCCCTCAGCGGGCTCACCACCACCCAGGAAGGGGTGACGACATGACCACCTACGACGCGGACGCGCAGGGCTGGTTCGGCGGACCCGCCGGCGCCACCACCCCGGGCTGGGGCGGCCGGTTCATGCCCGAGGCGCTGATCGCCGCCCTCGACGAGCTCGACACCGCCTGGCAGAAGGCGCTGGTCGACCCGACCTTCGGCCACGAGTTCGACCAGCTGCTGCAGAACTACGCCGGCGTCCCGAGCATGCTCTACGAGGCCCACCGCCTCTCCGACCACGCCGGAGCCCGGATCCTCCTCAAGCGCGAGGACCTCAACCACACCGGTGCCCACAAGATCCGCAACGTGCTGGGCCAGGCCCTGCTGACCAAGCGGATGGGCAAGAAGCGGGTGATCGCCGAGACCGGTGCCGGCCAGCACGGCGTCGCCTCCGCGACCGCGGCGGCGTACCTCGGGCTCGAGTGCACCGTCTACATGGGCGAGGTCGACACCGAGCGGCAGGCGCTCAACGTCGCCCGGATGCAGCTGCTGGGCGCCGAGGTGGTGCCGGTGACCAGCGGCTCGCGCACGCTCAAGGACGCCATCAACGAGGCGCTGCGCGACTGGGTGGCCTCGGTCGACCACACCGCCTACCTGTTCGGCACCGCGGCCGGGCCGCACCCGTTCCCGAGCCTGGTGCTCTCGTTCGTGCGCGGCATCGGCGACGAGGCGCGCCGCCAGTGCCTCGAGCTGACCGGCCGGCTGCCCGACGCGATCGCGGCCTGCGTGGGCGGCGGCTCCAACGCGATCGGCCTGTTCGCCGGCTTCCTCGGCGACCCCGAGGTCGCGATCTACGGCTTCGAGGCAGGCGGCGACGGCGTCGAGACCGGCCGCCACGCGGCCACCATCAGCGCCGGCGCCGCTGGTGTGCTGCACGGCGCCCGCACGTTCGTGCTGCAGGACGAGGACGGGCAGACGGTCGAGTCGCACTCGATCTCGGCCGGGCTCGACTACCCCGGCGTCGGCCCCCAGCACGCCCACCTCGCCGCGAGCGGGCGGGCGTCGTACCTGCCGGTGACCGACGCCGAGGCGATGGAGGCGATGGCCCTGCTGGCCCGCACCGAGGGGATCATCCCGGCCATCGAGTCGGCGCACGCGGTGGCCGGCACCCTGCGGGTGGCCCGGGAGCGGCAGGGCGAGACCCTGCTGGTCAACCTGTCGGGCCGGGGGGACAAGGACATGGGCACCGCGCTGGAGTGGTTCGGCCTCGGCCGCCCCGACGGGCCGGAGGCCGGCTCGTGAGCGTCGCCATCGCCTTCGAGAAGGCCCGGGCCGACGGCCGGGCGGCGCTGGTCGGCTACCTGCCGGCCGGGTTCCCCGACGTCGACGGCGGCATCGAGGCGCTGCGCGCGATGGTCGACGCCGGCTGCGACGTCATCGAGGTCGGCCTGCCCTACAGCGACCCGGTGATGGACGGCCCCACCATCCAGGCCGCCGCGCAGCAGGCCCTCGAGCAGGGCGTGCGCACCACCGACGTCCTGCGCACCGTCGAGGCCGTCGCCGCCACCGGCACGCCGACCGTGGTGATGACCTACTGGAACCCCGTCGAGCGCTACGGCGTCGACCGGTTCGCCCAGGACCTCGCCGACGCCGGGGGCGCGGGGCTGATCACGCCCGACCTCACCCCCGACTTCGCGCCCGAGTGGGTCGCGGCGGCCGACGCCCGCGACCTCGACAAGATCTTCCTGGTCGCGCCGTCGTCGACCGACGAGCGGATCGCGCTGACCACCGCCGCCTGCCGCGGGTTCGTCTACGCCACCGCCGTGATGGGCGTGACCGGCGCCCGCGACGCCACCAGCGACCTCGCCGGGCCGCTCGTCGAGCGCACCCGCCGGGCCACCGACCTTCCGGTCGGCGTCGGGCTGGGCGTGAGCACCGGCGACCAGGCCGCCGAGGTGGCGTCGTACGCCGACGGCGTGATCGTCGGCTCGGCGTTCGTGCGCACCCTGCACGACCACGCCGGTGACCGGGCGGCCGGGCTGGCCGCGCTGCGCCGCCTCACCGAGGACCTGGCCGCGGGCGTCCGGCGTGCCTAGCCGCGGGCGCCGTGCCTGGGCGCGCCGCGCCGGCGCCGCCCTGCTGACCGGACTGCTGGTGACCGGCCTGGCGGCCTGCGGAGGCGAGGACGACCCCACCCGGCTGGTCGGGCAGGTCGTCGACCCGCCGTTCGAGGTCGACCCCACCGCGCTGACCGACACCGACGGCGAGCCGTTCTCGCTGGTCGACGACACCGACGCGCGGCTGACGCTGGTCTTCTTCGGCTACACGCGCTGCCCGGACATCTGCCAGACCGTGATGGGCACGATGGCCACCGCCCTGCAGCGCCTCGACGACGCCGACCGCGAGCAGGTGGAGGTCGTGTTCGTGACCACCGATCCGCCGCGCGACGACGCCGAGACCGTGCGGCGCTGGCTCGACCGCTTCGACCCGTCGTTCGTCGGGCTGACCGGCGATCTCGACGACATCGAGGCGGTCGCGACGTCGGTCGCGGTCGGGATGGGCGAGAAGCTGCCCAGCGGTGGCTACGACTCCACCACCCACACCACCCAGGTCACCGGTGTCGACACCGCCGGGGAGGCACCGATCTACTGGAGCCAGGCCACCTCGTCGGCCCAGCTCGCTGCCGACATCCACGCCCTGCTGCAGGAGAGCTGAGTCATGCCCACCTGGTCCGCCTGGTCCATCCCCAGCCCCGCCGAGAGCGTGTGGCACCTCGGTCCGCTGCCGCTGCGCGGCTACGCGTTCGCGATCATCCTCGGCATCGTGGTGGCGGTCTGGATCTCCGAGCGCCGCTGGGTGGCCCGTGGTGGCCGGCCGGGCGACGTGCAGGACCTCGCGATCTGGGCGGTGCCGTTCGGCCTCGTCGGTGGCCGGCTCTACCACGTGCTCACCGACCACGAACGCTACTTCGGCGCCGGCGGCAACGCCTGGGAGGCCCTCTACCTCTGGCGCGGCGGCCTCGGTGTGTGGGGCGCGATCGCGATGGGCGCGGTGGGCGTGCTGGTCGGCGCCCGCCTCAAGGGCATCCGGATCTGGCCGATGCTCGACACGATGGCCCCGACCGTGCTGGTGGCGCAGGCCATCGGCCGCTGGGGAAACTGGTTCAACCAGGAGCTCTACGGCAAGCCCACCGACCTGCCGTGGGGCCTGGAGATCGACCCCTCGCACTACCCGCCGGGCCAGACCTTCGCCGAGGGCACCACGTTCCACCCGACGTTCCTCTACGAGTGCCTGTGGAACCTCGCGGCGTTCGCGGTGCTGATCTGGCTGGAGCGCCGGTTCCGCCTGGGGCACGGCCGGGTGGTCGCGGTCTACGTGATGCTCTACACCCTCGGGCGCGGCTGGAACGAGATGCTGCGCATCGACGCCGTGGAGCTCGACGACGTGGGCGGCCTCCGGTTCAACGTGTGGACCTCGATCGTGCTCTTCGTCCTGGCAGCGGCGTACGTCGTCGTCAGCAGCCGACGGCGACCGGGGCGCGAGCCGGACGTCTACCTGCCCGGCCGCGGGCCGGGGCCCGAGGAGGACCGCGCCGCCGACGAGCCGCCGGCGGGGGACGCCGGCGCCGCACGTGACGAGACCACCGAGGCCACCGAGGCCACCGAGGCCTCCGAGGCCACCGAGGCTGCCGCACCACCCCCGGACCGGCCCACCGCACCCTGAAACGAGGCGACCACCGCTGTCACACGGTGGTAACCTGAACCGGCGCGGGCCAATGTCGTCCCCTGCGCCTTCCATGCAACACCAGACTGCCGCGCGGTCCGGGGTGTCCACACCCGCGGACCCGGGCACAGACGACGACGGGAGAACCCGGTGCCCTACTCGCACGCGTTCCCGCCGCCCCAAGGGCTCTACGACCCCAGCCAGGAGCACGACGCCTGCGGCGTCGCGTTCGTGGCGACCCTGACGGGAGAGGCCAGCCACGACATCGTGGCCAAGGCGCTCACCGCCCTACGCAACCTGGACCACCGGGGTGCCGCGGGCGCCGAGCCCAACTCCGGCGACGGCGCCGGGATCCTGATGCAGGTCCCCGACGCGTTCCTGCGCGCGGTGACCCCCGAGGCCGGCTTCGAGCTGCCGGCGGCCCACTCCTACGCCGTGGGCACGGCGTTCCTGCCCGGTGACGAGGAGGCGGTCGCCAAGACCCGCCGCCGGATCGAGGAGATCGCCGCCGAGGAGGGCCTCAGCGTCCTCGGCTGGCGCGAGGTCCCGATCAACCCCGACGTGCTCGGCCAGACCGCGCTCGGCGTGATGCCGACGTTCAGCCAGCTCTTCGTCGCCGGCGCCGCGCAGCGGCTCACCGGCATGGCCCTGGAGCGGATGGCGTTCTGCCTGCGCAAGCGGGCCGAGCGCGAGACCGAGGTCTACTTCCCGTCGCTGTCCTCGCGCACCCTGGCCTACAAGGGGATGCTGACGACCGACCAGCTCGACAGCTTCTTCCCCGACCTCACCGACGAGCGGGTTGCCTCGGCGCTGGCCGTCGTGCACTCCCGGTTCTCGACCAACACCTTCCCGAGCTGGCCGCTCTCGCACCCGTTCCGGTTCATCGCCCACAACGGCGAGATCAACACCGTGATGGGCAACCGCAACTGGATGCGGGCCCGCGAGGCGCTGCTCGCCAGCGACCTGATCCCCGGCGACCTCGACCGGCTGTACCCGATCTGCACGCCGGGCGCGTCCGACTCGGCGTCGTTCGACGAGGTGCTCGAGCTGCTGCACATGGGCGGCCGGTCGCTGCCCCACGCCGTGCTGATGATGATCCCGGAGGCGTGGGAGAACCACGCCGAGATGGACCAGGCGCGGCGCGACTTCTACGCCTTCCACTCCGCGATGATGGAGCCCTGGGACGGCCCCGCGTGCGTGGTGTTCACCGACGGCACCCAGATCGGCGCGGTCCTCGACCGCAACGGCCTGCGCCCGTCGCGCTACTGGGTCACCGACGACGGCCTCGTGGTCCTCGCCTCCGAGGTCGGCGTCCTCGACCTCGACCCGGCCACCGTGGTCCGCAAGGGCCGGCTGCAGCCGGGCCGGATGTTCCTCGTCGACACCGACGAGCACCGGATCATCGAGGACGAGGAGATCAAGGGCGAGCTCGCCGCCGAGCACCCCTACGGCGAGTGGCTGCACGCCGGGCTGATCCACCTCAAGGACATCCCCGACCGCGAGCACATCGTGCACACCCACGCCTCGGTGACCCGGCGCCAGCAGGTGTTCGGCTACACCGAGGAGGAGCTGCGCGTGCTCCTCACCCCGATGGCCAACACCTCCGCGGAGCCGATCGGCTCGATGGGCACCGACACCCCCATCGCGGCGCTCAGCCAGAAGCCGCGGCTGCTGTTCGACTACTTCGCGCAGCTGTTCGCCCAGGTGACCAACCCGCCGCTCGACGCGATCCGCGAGGAGCTGGTCACCTCCCTCAACGGCACCATCGGCCCCGAGGCCAACCTGCTCGAGCCGGCGCCCGCGTCGTGCCGCCAGGTGGTGCTGCCGTTCCCGGTCATCTCCAACGACGACTTGGCCAAGATCCGCCACATCAACCGCGACGGCGACGCACCCGGGTTCATCAGCCACGTGGCCCGCGGCCTCTACGAGGTCGAGGGCGGCGGGGCCGCGATGGCGGCGCGGATCGACGAGATCTGCGCCGAGGTCAGCCAGGCGATCGCCGGCGGCGCCCGGATCATCGTGCTCTCCGACCGGCACTCCACCGCCGAGCTGGCGCCGATCCCGTCGCTGCTGCTCACCGGTGCGGTCCACCACCACCTGGTCCGGGAGAAGACCCGCACCCAGGTCGGGCTGCTGGTCGAGGCCGGCGACGTCCGCGAGGTGCACCACGTCGCCCTGCTGGTCGGCTACGGCGCCGCGGCGGTCAACCCCTACCTCGCCATGGAGTCGGTCGAGGACCTCGCCCGCGAGGGCCACTACGTCAAGGTCGAGCCCGAGCAGGCGGTCCGCAACCTGGTCAAGGCGCTCGGCAAGGGCGTGCTCAAGGTGATGTCGAAGATGGGCGTCTCCACGGTGGCCTCCTACACCGGTGCGCAGATCTTCGAGGCGGTCGGCCTCTCCCAGGCGGTGGTCGACAAGTACTTCACCGGCACCACCTCCAAGCTCGGCGGCATCGAGCTCGACGTGATCGCCGAGGAGGTCGCTCGACGGCACGCCACGGCGTACCCGCGCGGCGGCATCCTGCCGGCCCACCGCGAGCTCCAGACCGGCGGCGAGTACCAGTGGCGTCGCGAGGGCGAGCCGCACCTGTTCGACCCCGAGACGGTGTTCCGGCTCCAGCACTCCACCCGGTCGGGTCGCTACGACATCTTCAAGCAGTACACCCGGCGCGTCGACGAGCAGGCCAGCCGCCTGATGACGCTGCGCGGGCTGTTCCGCTTCCGCGACGCCGGCGAGCTCGGCCGCGCCCCGGTGCCGATCGAGGAGGTCGAGCCGGCGTCCGAGATCGTCAAGAGGTTCTCGACCGGCGCGATGTCCTACGGGTCGATCTCGCAGGAGGCCCACGAGACGCTCGCCATCGCGATGAACCGCCTCGGCGGCAAGTCCAACACCGGCGAGGGCGGCGAGGACCCCGAGCGTCTCTACGACCCCGAGCGGCGCAGCTCGATCAAGCAGGTCGCCAGCGGCCGGTTCGGCGTGACGGCGGAGTACCTCACCAACTCCGACGACATCCAGATCAAGATGGCCCAGGGGGCCAAGCCCGGTGAGGGCGGCCAGCTGCCCGGCCACAAGGTCTACCCGTGGGTGGCGAGGACGCGGCACTCCACGCCGGGCGTCGGCCTGATCAGCCCGCCGCCGCACCACGACATCTACTCGATCGAGGACCTCGCCCAGCTGATCCACGACCTCAAGAACGCCAACCCGCAGGCCCGGGTGCACGTGAAGCTGGTCGCCGAGGTCGGCGTCGGCACGGTCGCGGCCGGCGTCTCGAAGGCGCACGCCGACGTCGTGCTGATCTCCGGGCACGACGGCGGCACCGGCGCCTCGCCGCTGACCTCGCTCAAGCACGCGGGCGGCCCGTGGGAGCTGGGCCTCGCCGAGACCCAGCAGACCCTGCTGCTCAACGGCCTGCGCGACCGGATCGTCGTGCAGACCGACGGTCAGCTGAAGACCGGCCGCGACGTCGTCGTCGCCGCCCTGCTGGGCGCCGAGGAGTACGGCTTCGCGACCGCGCCGCTGGTGGTCTCGGGCTGCATCATGATGCGGGTCTGCCACCTCGACACCTGCCCGGTGGGCGTGGCCACCCAGAACCCGGTGCTGCGCGAGCGGTTCTCGGGCAAGGCCGAGTACGTCGTGACCTTCTTCGAGTACATCGCCGAGGAGGTGCGCGAGATCCTCGCCGAGCTCGGCTTCCGCAGCCTCGACGAGGCGATCGGCCAGGTGGGCGCGCTCGACGTCACCCCCGCGGTCGACCACTGGAAGGCCGCCGGCCTCGACCTGTCGCCGATCCTGCACGCGCCCGACACCAGCGCGTTCCCCGACCAGGACCCGCGCTGCACCAAGGCGCAGGACCACGGCCTGGAGCGGTCGCTCGACCTGACCGAGCTGGTGCCGCTGGCCCAGCCCGCGATCGAGCGCGGCGAGCCGGTGCGGGCCCAGGTCCGGATCCGCAACGTCAACCGCACCGTCGGCACCATCCTCGGCCACGAGGTGACCAAGAAGTACGGCGGCGCCGGGCTTCCCGACGGCACCATCGACATCACGTTCGTGGGCTCGGCGGGCCAGTCGTTCGGCGCGTTCGTGCCGAGGGGCGTGACCCTGCGGCTCGAGGGCGACGCCAACGACTACGTCGGCAAGGGGCTCTCGGGCGGGCGGATCGTGATCCGGCCCGACCGGACCGCGACGTTCGCCGCCGACGAGCAGATCATCGCCGGCAACACCATCGCCTACGGCGCCACGTCGGGGCAGGTGTTCCTGCGCGGCGGGGTGGGGGAGCGGTTCGCGGTCCGCAACTCCGGCGCGTGGCTGGTCAACGAGGGCGTGGGCGACCACGCCTGCGAGTACATGACCGGCGGCCGGGTGGTCGTGCTGGGCCCGACCGGGCGCAACTTCGCGGCCGGCATGTCCGGCGGCGTCGCCTGGGTGCTCGACCTCGACGAGGCGCGGGTCAACCGCGAGCTGGTCGAGCTCGGCCCGGTCGAGGGCGAGGCGGCGGCGGAGCTGGAGCAGCTGGTGCGCACCCACCTCGAGGAGACCGGCTCGGAGGTCGCCGAGGCGCTGCTGGCCGACTGGCCGGCGTCGCTGACCCGGTTCACCGAGGTCATGCCCACCGACTACCGCAAGGTGCTGGAGGCCAAGGCGAAGGCCGAGGCCGACGGGCTGGACGAGAACCAGACCGCGGAAGCGATGATGGCGGCCCTCCATGGCTGACCGTCACCCCCCGGTGCGGCCCACGACGGCCCGCACCGCCCCTGACACCACGACCATGGAGGGAGGTGCCTGATGGCTGACCCCAAGGGCTTCCTCAAGGACGGCCGCGAGGTCGCCGCCCGCCGCCCCGTCGAGGAGCGGGTCCAGGACTGGAACGAGGTCTACCCCGGCAGCGTCGGGCGGGCCCTGCTGCCGATCATCACCACCCAGGCCGGTCGCTGCATGGACTGCGGCATCCCGTTCTGCCACCAGGGATGCCCACTGGGCAACATCATCCCGGAGTGGAACGACCTGGTCTGGCGCGACGACTGGGAGGGCGCCATCGAGCGCCTCCACGCGACCAACAACTTCCCGGAGTTCACCGGTCGCCTCTGCCCGGCGCCCTGCGAGACCGCCTGCGTGCTGGGCATCAACCAGGACCCGGTCACCATCAAGAACGTCGAGGTCTCGATCATCGACAAGGCCTGGGAGTCCGGCTTCGTGCGGCCCCAGCCCCCGGAGTGGCTCTCGGGCCGCACCGTGGCCGTCGTCGGCTCCGGCCCCGCCGGCCTGGCCGCCGCCCAGCAGCTCACCCGGGCGGGGCACACCGTCGCCGTCTACGAGCGGGCCGACAAGGTCGGCGGACTGCTGCGCTACGGCATCCCCGAGTTCAAGATGGAGAAGAAGCACCTCGACCGGCGGCTGGAGCAGATGCGTCGCGAGGGCACGGTCTTCCGGGCCGGCGTCGACGTCGGCAGCGACCTGACGGGCGAGAGCCTCCGCGACCGCTACGATGCCGTGGTGCTCGCGATGGGCGCCACCGAGCCCCGCGACCTGCCGATCCCCGGCCGCGAGCTGGGTGGCATCCACCAGGCGATGGAGTTCCTGCCGCAGGCCAACCGGGCCGCGCTGGGCGAGGAGGTCGAGGGCCAGATCATGGCCACCGGCAAGAACGTCGTCATCATCGGCGGCGGCGACACCGGCGCCGACTGCCTCGGCACCTCGACCCGCCACGGCGCCGCGTCGATCACCCAGCTGGAGATCATGCCCGAGCCCCCGCAGACGCGGCCGGCCGGGCAGCCGTGGCCGACGTACCCGATGACGTTCCGGGTCTCCTCGGCGCACGAGGAGGCCGGCGACCGGGTCTACGGCGTCTCGACCAAGGAGTTCCTCGGTGACGAGCACGGCAACGTGCGGGCGCTGCGGCTGGTCGACGTCCGGTTCGAGGACGGTAGGCTGGTCGAGCTCGAGGGCACCGAGCGGGAGATCCCGGCCGAGCTGGTGCTGTTCGCGATGGGCTTCCTCGGACCGGAGAAGCCCGGCCTGGTCGAGCAGCTGGGCGTCGACCTCGACGAGCGCGGCAACGTGGCCCGCGACTCCTCCTACCAGTCGTCGGTGCCCGGGGTCTTCGTGGCCGGCGACGCCGGGCGCGGCCAGAGCCTGATCGTCTGGGCGATCGCCGAGGGCCGGGCCGCCGCCGCGGCCGTCGACGAGTTCCTCACCGGGTCGACCACGCTGCCGGCGCCGATCCTGCCGACCGAGCGCCCCCTCGTGGTCTGACCGGTCCGAGCGCCTCCCACCGGCCCGGTCCGCGGCGCGACCGCGGGCCGGCCGGCCAGGGAAAGCGAGGCTACCGGCCGGTCAGGTGTTGGATCGTTCCAAGGTTCGCTAGGTTGGTCCCGTGCGAAGAGCGAAGATCGTGTGCACGCTGGGGCCGGCCACCGCGTCCGCCCGGCGGATCAAGGAACTGGTCTATGCGGGGATGGACGTCGCCCGGCTGAACATGAGCCACGGCACCCAGGCCGACCACGCCGAGGCGTACCGCCTGGTCCGCGAGGCCAGCGACACCAGCGGCCACGGCGTCGGCATCTTCGCCGACCTCCAGGGCCCGAAGATCCGCCTCGCGACCTTCGCCGAGGGCAAGGCCCAGCTCCGACGCGGGCAGGCCTGGACGATCACCACCCGCGAGGTCCCGGGCGACGACCAGGTCGCCGGCACGACGTACGCCGGGCTGCCCGGCGACGTCAACGTGGGTGATCCGATCCTCATCGACGACGGCAAGGTCCGGCTCCGGGTCACCGGGGTCGAGGGCCAGGACGTGCGCACCGAGGTGCTGGTCGGCGGCCCGGTGAGCAACCACAAGGGCATCAACCTGCCCGGCGTCGCCGTCTCGGTGCCGGCGCTGTCGGAGAAGGACGTCGAGGACCTGCGGTTCGCGCTCCGGCTCGGGGTCGACTTCATCGCGCTGAGCTTCGTGCGCAACGCCGCCGACGCCGAGGACGTCCGCAAGGTCATGCGCGAGGAGGGGGTCGTGCTCCCGATCATCGCCAAGATCGAGAAACCGCAGGCGATCGCCAACCTCGACGAGGTGATCGACGCCTTCGACATGTTCATGGTCGCCCGCGGCGACCTCGGCGTGGAGTGCCCGCTCGAGGACGTGCCGTTCCTGCAGAAGCAGGTGATCAACAAGGCCCGACTCAACGCCAAGCCGGTGATCGTGGCGACCCAGATGCTGGAGTCGATGATCACCAACCCCGCGCCCACCCGGGCCGAGGCCTCCGACGTCGCGAACGCCGTCCTCGACGGCGCCGACGCGGTGATGCTGTCGGGCGAGACCAGCGTGGGGGAGTACCCCGTGCACACCGTCGAGACGATGGCCCGGATCATCACCTCCGCCGAGCTGCACGCCCACGACGACGACGGCATCGGCGACATCGGCCAGATCGACTGGGACCCGCACACCCGCTCCGGCATCATCGCCAAGGCCGCCGAGGAGGTCGCCCAGCGGGTCGACGCCAAGTACGTCGTGGCGTTCACCCAGAGCGGCGACTCCGCCCGCCGGATGTCGCGGCTGCGCGGCCCGGTGCCGGTGCTGGCCTTCACGCCCGAGGCGCGGGTGCGCTCGCAGCTCGCGCTGTCGTGGGGCGTCGAGACGTTCAAGACCTCGCAGGTGCAGCACACCGACGAGATGGTCCGCCAGGTCGACGAGCAGCTGCTGGAGATCGGCCGGGTCACCGAGGGCGACCTCGTGGTGATCATCGCCGGGTCGCCGCCCGGCATCCCCGGCTCGACCAACGCACTGCGGATCCACCGGATGGGCGACGCGATCAACGAGGTCGCGCCGGCCTACAAGCGCGCGTGAGAGGCTGAGGCATGCCTACGCCCAACGGTGGGGTCGACGAGCACACCCACGCCCTTCGCTTCAAGTGGTTCCGCCGGATGCTGGGCCACGTCGAGCCGGGGCGGATGATCGACCTCGGCGCGGGCCACGGCAAGTTCGCGATCGACGCCGCCGACCGCGGGTGGAAGGTCACCGCCCACGACGCCCGCGGCGACCGGTTCCCCGTCGACGACCGGATCACCTGGGAGGTAGGCGACGTCCGCGACGTCGACCTCGGCGGCTACGACCTGATCGCCTGCCTCGGGCTCTTCTACCACCTGACGCTCGACGACCAGCTCTCGCTGCTCGACCGGGCGAGCGGCACCCCGCTCATCCTCGACACCCACGTCGCCAACGGCGCGCGCTCGCCGATGGACCACAAGCTCTCCGAGGTCGTGACCGTGCAGGGCTACGCCGGCGTCCACTACCGCGAGCCCGACCAGGCCAAGCACTCCACGGCGTCGTGGGGCAACGAGCACTCGTTCTGGCCGCGGCCGCAGGCGCTGTTCCGGATGCTCGAGGAGCGGGGCTACGACGTCCTGGTGGCGCGCCCGTTCTACCTGCCGACGCGCACGTTCTTCCTCTGCCTGCCCGAGAACTCCTAGCTCGGCCGGCCGAGCGCGGCTCAGCTCTCGGGCGGCAGCCCGCGCCAGGCCCGGAAGTCGGCGACGATGTCGCGGAACCGGGCCAGCCGCAGCACCTGCTGGTCGAGCACGACCCGCTCGAACGGCAGCTCGGCGACCTCGCGCGCCGACCGCTCGGTGACCGACGGGCGCGGCTGCCGCCAGACCACGGCCTGACCGTGGTTGTTGGCGACGGTGCGCCAGGTCAGCTGCTGGCAGAAGGTGTCGATGAACCACACCAGCCGGTAGACGTCGCCCATCCACGCCTTCGTGGGGTCGCCGGCGGCCTCGCGCAGGCGGGCGACCTGGGAGAGGTCGGGCAGCGAGGCGTGGTAGGACGGCGGCCGCACGTCGTCGATCACCACCACGCCGTCGGGGGTGAGGTGCTCCAGGGCATTGAGCAGGTCGCGCAGGGTCTGCTCGAAGGTGTGCAGCCCGTCGAGGTAGACCACCTCGAACTTGTCGTCGCGACCGATGACGGTGCCGAAGTACTCGTCGCTGGTGACCGGGTGGTACGTCGCGTGCGGGTGCTCGCGGGCGGCCGCGACGTGGTCGAAGCGGAACTCCGGGTCGACCGCCACCATCGTGCTGGCAGCGAGCTGGTGGAAGGTGCGTCCCGCGCTGACGCCCACCTCGAGGTAGCGCGGGTCGTCGTAGGTCGCGAGCAGTCGGCGCACCACCTGGTGGCGGGGGATCCGGCGCGGGGCGGGCTCGTCGTGCGGGCTGCTGGTCACGAGCGACGAGCATAGGTGACTCCCGCGGCGGCGCTCGGTCATGACCTGGGCGTCACGACTTGGGGCCGATGAGCGCGTCCAGAGCCGCGACCGCCTCGCGCCGCGAGACGCTGACGCAGTTCCAGCGCGACTGGCGCCACGCGATGCCGACGAGGTCCAGCGCCCACGTGCACAGCTCCCGGATGTCGGGGGAGGTGTTGGTGAACTGCCAGCGCGGGTAGTCGTAGCGCTTCGGGCGCCCCGCGACCGTCCGGGTCGCCCAGTTGCGCACCCGCGACCCGTCGGAGTGGAACAGCCCGCGCAGGAACGGCCCCGGGTGGGCCTCGACCAGGTGTCGCTGCCAGTCCTCGAGCACGATCGCCCGGTCGTGCTTGCGCCCGGGGCCGTGCTGGGGGAAGAGGCAGGGCCAGTGCTTCCAGTTGCCCTGCACGACGACTGCGCCCGGTGCCGGCACCCGGTGCACGATGCCGTCCGGGCGGACCTGCTGCAGCACCTCGGCCACCCGCTTGACGACGCCGGGCAGCGCGGCGTCGCAGGAGATGCGCAGGGAGTGGTAGCGACCGCAGTCGGAGATGCACCCGTCGCCGAGGTAGTAGCCCAGCAGCTCGACGTACGCGTCCGGGGACGGCTCGTGGCCCGGGGTACGCGGGCAGGTGTTGGTGCGCCCGGCCCGAGGCTGGTCGCGCCACTCGCGCAGCGCCGCACGGCTGATCCCGAGCGCACGCGAGGTCTCCGAGAGGGTGCGGCCGGCAGCCAGCATCGCCAGTGCTCGGTCGCGGGTCGGATCGTCGTACACAGCCTCCACGGTGCCGGTGACCACCGACGTCCGCTGGTGCCCCGGGTCGGATTCGAACCGACACTGAATGGTGTTTGAGACCATCGCCTCTGCCGTTGGGCTACCGGGGCCGGAGCAGCGCCGAGCCTAGTGGATCGGCAGACCGGCGCCGAGTCGACAAAAGTCGAGTGATTGACTAGGATTTGAGACGTCGGCGACGACTCGGGAGCGACGGAGGACGCCATGTGGAGGCCCTGGGCGTGGGCACGGACCAGCAACGAGCGCGCGGTCGCCAACGCCCGCGCGGCGGCCACCGAGTGCTCGCGTCGCGCCGTCGAGCGAGCCGAGGTCGCGGCGGCGCTCGCGGCGGTGGCGTCGGCGGCGGCGCATCGGCCCGCCACGACGCCCGTTCCCACGGGCTGGCCTGGGCGGTCGGCGTCGGTGGGGGGCCGCTAGCCTGTCCCGCGTGAGCGACCCCAGCAGCACCGCCACGCGGACCGTGGTCATCGGCGAGGACGAGGTGCTGATCCGGATGGACCTCGCCGAGATGCTGACCGAGGAGGGCTACGACGTCGTGGCCCAGGCCGGCGACGGCGCGACCGCCGTCGAGCAGGCCCGCGAGCACCGCCCCGACCTGGTGATCCTCGACGTGAAGATGCCGGTGCTCGACGGCATCGCGGCGGCCGAGCAGATCGCCGCCGACCGGATCGCCCCCGTCGTGATCCTCACCGCCTTCTCGCAGCGCGAGCTGGTCGAGCGGGCCCGCGACGCCGGCGCGATGGCCTACCTGGTCAAGCCGTTCTCGAAGACCGACCTGGTACCGGCCATCGAGATGGCGGTCAGCCGGTTCGCCGAGCTCTCGCTGCTCGAGGCCGAGGTCGCCGACCTCACCGAGCGGCTCGAGACCCGCAAGGCCGTCGAGCGCGCCAAGGGTGTGCTCCAGGCGCAGCTCGGGCTGTCGGAGCCCGAGGCGTTCCGGTGGATCCAGAAGACCGCGATGGACCTGCGGCTCTCGATGCGCCAGGTCGCCGACGGGGTCATCACCCACGGCCCCGGCCTCGCCGGCGGCTGACCCGCTCTCGCCGACCGCAGGTCACGGCTCCATAACGCTCCGGTCTCGACGCGGGTGCGGCCGAGCCCCCGGCAGGTCCTGGTGGCACGGATCACTCCGGACCTGCTTAGACTGCCGGGCAGCATCCGGGCGGGTGCGTGATGGGAGGACCTCTTCGTGTTGGATCGTCATCCAGCCCCAGGGCCGAGCAGGGGACGCTGGGCCCTCGGCCTGCTGGTCGCGCTCGTGCTCGCCCCGCTGGGGGTGCTCGGGCTCTCGGCCGCCCCGGCCACGGCCGCGGTCGGCTGCCTGGCCCAGGCCGACAAGACCGGGTGCGTGAGCGGCACGGTGGGCTCCCGGTCCGACCCCGTCGAGGGCGCCGACGTCCAGCTCCTCGACGAGGGCGGCGTGGAGATCGAGGTCCAGACCACGGAGGCCGACGGCAAGTTCGCCTTCACGCTCACCGAGCCCGGCACCTACCTCGTCAAGCTCGACGAGGACACGCTCCCCGACGGGGTCGAGCAGATCCCGCCGGCCGCCGCCCAGGCCGGCCCCGACGGCACCCTGCGGGTCGAGGTCCAGCTGGGTCGCACCGCGGTGCCCGACCTCGAGGTCCGCTCCGAGGACTACGACGCCTCGGGCACCTCCAAGACCGACCAGCTGGTCGGCGGCGCGTTCAGCGGCCTCAAGCTCGGCCTGCTGCTCGCGCTCGCCTCGCTCGGGCTCAGCCTGATCTACGGCACCACCGGGCTCTCGAACTTCGCCCACGCCGAGCAGGTGACGCTCGGCGGCGTGGTCGCCTACTTCCTGGTCAGCCAGGCCGAGTACGGCCTCAACCTCTGGGTCGGCATCATCCTGACCACCCTGCTCTGCGCCGGCAGCGGCCTGCTCCAGGACGTGGTGATGTGGAAGCCGCTGCGCCGCCGAGGGTTGGGCCTGACCCAGCTGATGATCGTCACGATCGGTCTCTCGCTGGCGCTCCAGTACGCCTTCCAGTACGTCGTCGGCGGCTCGCAGGTGAAGGTGACCCTGCAGTCGTTCGAGTCCTACAGCTTCGGTCCGGTCAACACCAACAGCATGTCGCTGATCGCGATGGGCATCGCGATCGTGATGATCGGCCTCGTCGGGTTCGTCCTGCTGCGCACCCGCCTCGGCCAGGCCACCCGCGCGGTGTCCGACAACCCCGCCCTGGCGTCGGCGTCGGGCATCGACGTCGACCGGATCGTGCGGATCGTGTGGACCGCCTCGGCGGGCCTCGCCGGTCTCTCCGGCGTGCTCTACGCGCTCACGGTCAGCAACGGCATCCGCTGGGACACCGGCATGCAGATCCTGCTGCTGCTGTTCGCCGCGGTCACGCTGGGCGGCCTCGGCACGGCGTTCGGCGCCCTGGTCGGGTCGCTCATCATCGGCCTGGTCGTCGAGCTGGCCGGCCCGCTGGGCGCGCCGGGCGACCTGAAGTACGCCGTGGCGCTCGGCATCTTGATCATCCTGTTGATGTTCCGACCGCAGGGCCTGCTGGGCCGCGCCGGACGAGTCGGTTGAGAGGAGCATCGACGTGGACACCATCCTGAGCATCCTCAACCAGTCGCTGCGCGAGGCGATCGCACCGAGCACCGCGGCCGTGGTCATCGCCGTGATCGGCCTGAACATCCACTTCGGCTTCACCGGTCTGCTGAACATGGGCCAGGCCGGCTTCATGCTGATCGGCGCCTACGGGTTCGCCATCTCCATCATCGAGGGGCTGCCGCTGGTCGTGGCGATCGTCGTCGGCCTCGGTGGCGCCCTGCTGTTCGCACTGGTGCTGGGCATACCGACGCTGAAGCTGCGGGGTGACTACCTCGCGATCGTGACCATCTCCGCAGCCGAGATCGTCAGGTTCGTGGGCCGGTTGTCGGCCCTCGAGGACTTCACCGGCGGCGCGCTGGGCCTGCGTGGCTCGCGCTACCAGGGTCCCTTCCTGGACCTGTCGTTCCTGCCCGACACCTCGTGGACGCTCAGCCCGTTCAACTACCGCGACACCTTCGACGGCTCCGGCGTCGTGCGCGGCCTGGCGGGCCTGCTCTTCATCGGCCTGGTGGTCGCGGCGGTGCTGCTGGTCCGCCGCTTCCGCGGCGCCCCGGCCGCCACCTCCGGCGCCCGCTGGGGCCGGGTCGGCGCGGTCGTGGGCCTCAGCCTGCTCGCCCTGCTGGCGATCTTCTTCGTCTTCCCGATCACCTACCAGAACAACGTCGCGCAGGGCTGGTGGGTCCGGCTCGTCGCGTGGACCCTGGTGGGTCTCTGCACGCTGCTGGCGGCGCTGCTCGTCCGCAGCCCGTGGGGCCGCCTGCTCCGCGGCATCCGCGAGGACGAGGACGCGATCCGCAGCCTCGGCAAGAACGTCTTCGCGATCAAGATGCAGGCGCTGATCATCGGCGGCTCGTTCGGTGCGCTGGGTGGGATCGTCTACGTGCTGCCCTCCACGGTGCAGGCGGACTCCATGGGTCGCGCACTGACGTTCTTCGCCTACACCGCGCTGCTCATCGGCGGCGCGGCGACGATCTTCGGGCCGGTGCTCGGCACGGTGATCTTCTACGGCGGCCGGGTGCTGCTCCGCGAGACCGCCAACGCCTACGTGCCGTCGAGCATCATGAGCGACCAGCAGACCGAGACGTTCTCGCTGATCGTCGTGGGCGTCGTCCTGATGCTCCTGGTGATCTTCAGACCACAAGGCATCCTGGGAGACAAGAGAGAGTTGCGGATCAATGTCTGAGGCACCAGTGCAGTCCGACCTGCGCGACCCGGAGGCGCGCCGGGCGCTGATGTCCGGCGTCGGCGCCGAGCCCGGCTCGGCCAAGCCCGACTCCATCCTCACGGTCGACAACATCGTCCGCCAGTTCGGCGGCATCACCGCCGTCGACGTCGACCACCTCGAGGTGCAGCGCGGCGTCATCACCGCCCTCATCGGGCCCAACGGTGCCGGCAAGACGACGTTCTTCAACCTGATCACCGGCTTCGACCGGCCCACGTCGGCCCGCACGGGCGCGAACTGGTCCTTCGACGGCAAGCGCCTCGACAAGACCTCGGCCTCCAGCGTCGCCCGGGCCGGCATGGTCCGCACCTTCCAGCTCACCAAGGCCCTGAACCGCATGACGGTGATGGACAACATGATGCTGGGCGCGAGCGGCCAGCGCGGCGAGTCGCTCAGCGTCTCGATGCTGCGTCCGCTGTGGCGGACCCAGGAACGGGAGATCGAGACCAAGGCCGAGGAGCTGCTCGCCCGGTTCAAGCTGCTGGAGAAGAAGGACGACTACGCCGGCAGCCTCTCCGGCGGCCAGCGCAAGCTGCTCGAGATGGCGCGCGCCCTGATGAGCGACCCGAAGATGATCATGCTCGACGAGCCGATGGCGGGCGTGAACCCGGCTCTGACGCAGTCGCTGCTCGGGCACATCCAGTCGCTGCGTGACGAGGGCATGACTGTGCTCTTCGTCGAGCACGACATGCACGTCGTGCGCCACATCTCCGACTGGGTCGTGGTGATGGCCGAGGGCCGGATCGTCGCGGAGGGCAAGGCCGACGAGGTCATGTCGAACCCCGCGGTGGTCGACGCCTACCTCGGGGCCCACCACGACACCGACCTGGGCGACGACGCCCTGCTCCAGGAGGAGACGCTGGAGGAGAAGATCCAGGAGTACGAGGCCGAGGCGCTCGCCGAGGAGCGATCGCACGACCACGGTGGCTCCGCGTCGCACGAGGGGGAGCAGAAGTGACCGCCACCCGCACCGGGCAGCCGGTCCTCGAGGCCAAGGACGTCGTCGCCGGCTACCTGCCCGGCGTCAACATCCTCAACGGCTGCGGGCTGACCTGCTACCCCGGCGAGATGATCGGCATCATCGGCCCCAACGGCGCCGGCAAGTCGACGCTGCTGAAGGCGATGTTCGGGCTGGTCAAGATCCACTCCGGCAACGTCACCCTCAACGGCCGCGACATCACCAACCTGCGCGCCAACAAGCTGGTCGAGATGGGTGTCGGCTTCGTGCCGCAGACCAACAACATCTTCCCGTCGCTGAGCATCGAGCAGAACCTGCGGATGGGCCTCTACCTGCGGCCCCGCAAGCTCCAGGAGCGGCTCACCGCGATGTGGGACCTGTTCCCGGTCCTCCACGACCGGCGCAACCAGAGCGCCGGCGCCCTCTCGGGCGGCGAGCGGCAGTCGCTCGCGATGGCCCGCGCGCTGATGATGGAGCCCTCGGTGCTCCTGCTCGACGAGCCGTCGGCCGGTCTCTCCCCGGTGCGCCAGGACGAGGCGTTCCTGCGCACCCGGATGATCAACAAGACCGGTGTCAGCGTGGTGATGGTCGAGCAGAACGCCCGGCGCTGCCTGCAGATCTGCGATCGCGGCTACGTCCTCGACCAGGGCCGCGACGCCTACACCGGCACCGGCCGCGAGCTGGCCAACGACCCCAAGGTCATCCAGCTCTACCTCGGCACCCTCGCCCAGGACGTCGACGCCGAGCGCCCCCCTTCCGCCCGCCGTGGCGCGTTAAAGCGCCACGCCCCCCGACGACTCGGCGCGGCGGACCACAGGAGCCCCCGGACCCTGGCGGGTCCGGGGGCTCCGGCGTGGAACGGGTGGATCAGCCGATCAGGAGACGCCCTCGATGGTGGTCGAGAGGGAGTTGGCGTTGGTCTCGTCGTAGGCGAAGATCCCGACGTAGCCCGACTCCGGGTCGTTCTGCTCGTTCAGCGGGCCGATGCCCGACGGACCGGAGTACTTGATCTCCTTGTCCTCCTCGAGCAGCGCGACGCAGTCCTCGAACGACGTGCACTCCTCGGCGCCCTCCGCGGCACCGGAGACAGCGGCGTAGTTGTCCTTGACCGTGACCGAGTCGTTGGCGCCACCGCGGACCGCGGCCAGGGCGGCCAGGATCACGGCGTCGTAGGACTCGGCGGCGTAGGAGAAGTCGTTGAGCTCCTCGCCGTTGACCAGGGTGTTCCAGGCGTTGAGCTTCTCCTTGACCTCGGGAGCCGCGTCGGCACCCGGGACGGTGCCCTGGGCACCCTCCATGCTGCCGGGGGGCAGGTCCTCGGAGTAGTTCGACGTGTTGCCGTCGGACAGGTAGACCTTCGACATGTCCCAGTTCTGGTTGTTCAGCTCCGGGATGATCGCCTTGGTCTCGTCGAAGGCCAGGATCATGATCGCGTCGGGGTTGGTCGCCAGCGCGGCGCTCACCTCGGCCGAGAACGTGGTCTGGTTGGCCGGGAACTCGTTGCCGTCACCCTTGCAGCCGTAGGTGCAGGTGCCGCCGTTCGCGGTGAAGTTCTTCTCGATCTCGTTGCGCAGACCGGTGCCGTAGGTGTCGTTGAACACCAGGAACGCGAGCTTCTGGTAGCCGTCGCCCGCGATCAGCGTGGCGAGGGCGTTGCCCTGCACGCTATCCGGCACCACGGTGCGGAAGTAGAACGGCGAGACGCCGCTCAGCGACGTCGCGGTGTTGGCGGGGGAGACCTCGGTGATCTTGGCGTCGGTGAACGTCTGCACGACGTTCTCGGTGACGCTGGACGAAGCGGCGCCGATGACGACCGAGGGCTGGCCCTGGATCAGCTTGTCGGCGGAGTTGCTCGACACGGCGAGGTCGGAGGTGTCGCCGGAGTCCTCGATCTGGTGGCAGGCCTGGGCGCCGTTGACGCCGCCGGCCGCGTTGATGTCGGAGACGGCGAGGCCGACGCCGGCGATCTCCGGAGGACCGAGGAAGGCGAGGTTGCCGGTCACCGGCAGGATGCCGCCGACCTTGAAGGCGTTGGCGCTGGTGTCACTGGCGGCGCAGGGGTCGTCGGTGACCTCCCCGGCGGCGGGCTCGCTGGCGGACTCGCTCGCCGACGGGCTCTCCTCGGCCGAACCCTCCGGCTCGTCGTCCTCGGAACCACAGGCGACCAGGGCGAGGCTGAGCGCGGCGGTGCCGGCCAGCAGCTTCACCCAGGATGCGGGCTTGGATCGATTCACGTCGTGAACCTTTCTGTCGGATGTGTTGCAGTTCACAGCGGGCCCAGCCCCCGGAGGTGGGCACAGCACCCAAACCGTAGGTCCGTACGAGCCGGGTAGCGCTTCCCGGCACCCTCTCGTTAGCGAACCGTTACGTCAATGGTCGTCACCGGGGACCCGTCAGTGCACCCGATCAGGCCACCAGGTGGGCGACCCAGACCAGCCCGGGCGCGACCAGCAGGGCGGGCAGCAGGTCGGCCACCGGCACCTCCCGGACGCGCAGCAGGCGGAGCGCCACGCCGACCAGCAGCAGCCCGCCGGTGGCGGTGATCGCGGCCAGGTGGGCGTCGGGCAGCACGTCGCCGAGCAGCACGCCGACGACGGTGAGCCCGCCCTGGACGACGACGACCGTGACGACGCTCGCCGCCACGCCCCAGCCGAACGACGCCGCGAACGCGATCGCCGCGAAGCCGTCGAGCACCGACTTGAGCAACAGCTGGTCGGCGCCGTTGCCGAGCCCGTCGTTCAGCGAGCCCAGGATCGTGAGCGGCCCGGTGCAGAAGACCAGCGAGGCGGTGACGTAGCCCTCGACGAAGCGGCGGCGGGCCGCGCCGTCGCGGTCGCCCTCGAGCCGCCGCTGCAGCCAGCCGCCCAGACCCTCGACCCGCTGCTCGAGGCGCAGCAGCGAGCCCACGATGCCGCCGACCAGCATCGAGCCCAGCACGACCAGCATCGGCGCGCTGTCGCCGACGTGGCCGGAGAGGTCGGGGGAGAGCACCGCCATCGCCGACGTGGCGGCGATCAGGAGCGTCACGAGGCCGAGCGCGTCGGTGACCAGGTCGCGGGTCCGCTGGGGCAGTCGGTTGCCCAGCGCGACGCCGATCCCGGCACCCAGGAGGACGGTGGCGACGTTGACGAGGGTGCCGGCGCCAGTGACCACCAGACCTCCTGTGACAAGTGGGACCACTGAGCGTAGTCTCGGCCCCGAGCAACGCCCGTAGGGGGCGGTTTCGGGGCTCGTCGACGCAGGAGGCCGAGAGGCGATGGGACAGTGAGCCGGACCGCCGTGTCGCTGCGCCAGGCCGTCGTCGGTGACGCCGCGTTCCTGGTCGGGCTCTGGGCCGACTCGTTGCGCCGCGCCGACCGCCAGGACCAGCTCGCCGACGTCGAGCTGATCGTCAAGGAGGCCGCGCAGTCCCCGGACCAGCGCCTGCTGGTCGCCGAGTACGACGGCACCGTCGCCGGCGCCGTGCTGCTGCGGCTGACCACCCTCAGCCAGCTCAACCTCGACCCCGCCGTGCAGGTGGTGTCGCCCCACGTCGCGGTCGGCTTCCGGCGCAAGGGCGTCGGCCATGCGCTGATGGAGGCCGCCGTCGCGTTCGCCGAGGAGGCCGGCGCCCAGCACGTCGAGACCTTCGTGGCGGCCGGCTCCCGCGACGCCAACCGGTTCATGGCCCGGATGGCGCTCGGCCCGCTCGCGGTCGCCCGGATCGCCGCCACCCCGGTGATGCGCTCGCGGGTCGAGGCCCTGCGCCCGGGCAGCCCGCGCGGCGCGGCCGGCCGCCAGCTCGGCCAGGTGCTGGCCGCGCGCCGCTCGATGCGCCGCTCGCAGGCCCTGCCGCGCGGCTGACCGCGGCGGCCGTCGTACCTGGGTCTCAGAACCGTCCGGCCGGCACCAGCGCGCAGGTGATCCGCGCCGTGCACACCCGCTTGTCGCGCTCGTCGGAGATCACCACCCCGTAGCTCGTCGAGGAGCGACCCAGGTGGATCGCGGTGGCGACCGCGGTGACCACGCCCGTGGTGGCGGCCCGGTGGTGGGTGGCGTTGATGTCGACGCCCACGGCCACCTTGTCGGGCTGCGCGTGCAGCGCCGACCCGATCGAGCCGAGGGTCTCGGCGAGCACCACGGAGGCGCCGCCGTGGAGCAGGCCGTAGGGCTGCTGGTTGCCCTCGACCGGCATGGTGGCGACCAGCCGCTCGGGGCCGATCTCGACGAGCTCGATGCCCATCTTGTCGCTCAACGTGCCCATGCCCGCGGGCATGCTGCTGAGGAACTCCTCGACCGACGGCTGCGACTCCCGCGACTGCTCCATGGGGCCATTCTCCCCACCCCGGCACCGTCGGCGGCACGGGATAGGGTCGCGAACGTGCCCGAGACCGCCGTACGCCCCCGTCTCCTGCTCCTCGACGGCCACTCGCTGGCCTACCGTGCCTTCTTCGCCCTGCCGGTCGAGAACTTCTCCACCACCACCGGCCAGCACACCAACGCGGTCTTCGGGTTCACCTCGATGCTCATCAACGTGCTGCGCGACGAGCGACCCACCCACATCGCCGTCGCCTTCGACGTCTCGCGGCAGACCTTCCGGCTCGAGGAGTACGCCGAGTACAAGGCCGGCCGGAGCAAGACCCCCAGCGAGTTCTCGAGCCAGCTGCCCCTCATCGAGGAGGTGCTGACCGCGATGCGGATCCCGTTCCTGAAGAAGGACGGCTACGAGGCAGACGACATCATCGCGACGCTGGCGACCCAGGCGCTCAACGACGAGTTCGAGGTGCTGATCCTCACCGGCGACCGCGACTCTCTGCAGCTGGTCTCCGACCGCTCCACCGTGCTCTACCCCATGCGCGGGGTCTCCGACCTGGCCCGGATGACCCCCGCGGCGGTCGAGGAGCGCTACGGCGTCCCGCCGCAGCGCTACCCAGAGCTCGCCGCGCTGGTGGGCGAGACCTCCGACAACCTGCCGGGCGTACCGGGCGTGGGCCAGGGCTACGCCGCCAAGTGGCTCAACCAGTACGACGGGCTCGACAACGTCATCACCCACGCCGACGAGATCACCGGCAAGAAGGGGGAGGCGCTGCGCGCCCACCTCGGCGACGTGATCCGCAACCGGCGGCTCAACGCGCTCGTCACCGACCTCGACCTCGAGGTCGGGCCCCGCGACGTCGCGTGGGCCTCGTGGGACCGTCAGGCGGTGCACACCCTCTTCGACGGCCTGGAGTTCCAGGTGCTGCGCACCCGGCTGCTCGAGGCGATCCCCACCGAGGAGGACGCCGTCGACGACTCGGGCTTCGACGTGGCGATGCGGGTGCTCGAGCCCGGCGAGGTCGCGGCCTGGCTGGCCGAGCACGCCACCGGCACCCGGGTCGGCGTCCACCCCGTGGGCCACTGGCAGGCCGGCACCGGCGACGTCACCGCGCTGGCACTGGCGACCGAGGACGGCGCGGCGTACGTCGCGGTCGAGACCCTCGACCCCGACGCCGAGCGGGCCCTCGCCGACTGGCTCGCCGACCCGGCCCGACCCAAGGTGCTCCACGACGCCAAGGGGCCGATGCTGGCGCTCGCCGGGCGCGGGCTGCCGCTGGCCGGGCTGGAGCGCGACACCGCGCTGTCGGCGTACCTCGCCCGGCCCGACCAACGCTCCTACGACCTGGCCGACCTGACCGTGCGCTACCTCAAGCGCGAGCTCAAGCAGGGCCCCAGCGGCGCCGACGCCGGCCAGGAGGAGCTGCTCTTCGACGACCTCGAGGGCGGCTCGGTGGTGGCCGACACCGCGATGCTGCACGCCCGCGCGGTGCTCGACCTGGCGGCCGCGCTCGACGACGAGCTCGAGGAGCGCGGCGGCACCCGGCTGCTGGCCGAGGTC
Source organism: Nocardioides sp. SYSU D00038 (assembly GCF_016924665.1). Lineage (GTDB taxonomy): Bacteria > Actinomycetota > Actinomycetes > Propionibacteriales > Nocardioidaceae > Nocardioides. The sequence goes on along the minus strand of NZ_JAFFJT010000030.1, from coordinate 26,046 downwards.
GAGCTGCCGCTGGTCGACCTGCTGGCCGGCATGGAGCGGATCGGCATCGCGGTCGACGTCGACCACCTCGAGTCCCTGGAGGCCCACTTCGCGGGCGAGGTCAAGCGGGCGGCCGACGAGGCGTTCGCGGTGATCGGCAAGGAGATCAACCTCGGCTCGCCCAAGCAGCTGCAGGTGGTGCTCTTCGACGAGCTCGGCATGCCCAAGACCAAGCGCACCAAGACCGGCTACACGACCGACGCCGACGCGCTGCAGGCCCTCTACGTCAAGACCGAGCACCCGTTCCTGCTCCACCTGCTCCGCCACCGCGACGTGGCGCGGCTGCGGCAGACCATCGAGGGGCTGCTCAAGACCGTCCAGCCCGACGGCCGGATCCACACCACGTTCAACCAGCTGATCGCCGCGACCGGCCGGCTCTCCTCCACCGACCCCAACCTCCAGAACATCCCGATCCGCACCGAGGAGGGCCGCCGGATCCGCGAGGGGTTCGTGGTCGGCGAGGGGTTCGAGTCGCTGATGACCGCCGACTACAGCCAGATCGAGATGCGGATCATGGCCCACCTGTCCCAGGACGAGGAGCTGATCGAGGCGTTCCGGTCGGGCCGCGACTTCCACTCGATCACCGCGGCCAAGGTCTTCGACATCCCGGCCGACCAGGTGGGGGTCGAGGAGCGGGCCAAGATCAAGGCGATGAACTACGGGCTGGCCTACGGCCTCTCGGCGTTCGGCCTCGGCCAGCAGCTCGGCATCGAGCCCAGCGACGCACGGGTGCTGATGGACGACTACTTCGAGACCTTCGGCGGGATCCGCGACTACCTCGCGGGCGTCGTCGACGAGGCCCGCCGCACCGGCTGGACCGAGACCATCATGGGCCGCCGTCGCTACCTGCCCGACCTGGTCAGCGACAACCGGCAGCGCCGCGAGATGGCCGAGCGGATGGCGCTCAACGCGCCGATCCAGGGTTCCGCGGCCGACATCATCAAGGTCGCCATGCTGCGGGTCGACGAGGCCGTCCGCGACGCCGGCCTGAGCTCGCGGATGCTGCTCCAGGTCCACGACGAGCTCGTGCTCGAGGTGGCGCCGGGCGAGCGGGAGCAGCTCGAGGAGGTGGTGCGCGCCGGCATGGCCGCCGCCGCCGACCTGCTAGTGCCGCTCGACGTCTCGGTCGGCACCGGCCACAGCTGGCACGAGGCCGCGCACTGACCCGACCCGCGCCCGCGAACGCCGGTCGGCGGAGCCGCGGAGGTCAGGGGGCGGGCGCGGGGGTGGTGTCCGGGGCGGCCGCGGGGTCGGATGGCACCGGCTCCTTGAGCCGCCACAGGCTGAACGACAGGAGCAGCACGAACAGGGCACCGTCGACCAGCAGCACCAGGAGCAGCAGCCCGTCGAGGCTGTCGACGAACACGCCACCGGCGACCAGGGCCACCACCGCGGCCCACACCAGGTTGACCGAGCGGCTCCCCTGGCGGGCCAGCACCGAGTAGACGAGCAGCTGGAGGATGGCCAGGAAGGTGCCGAGCACCGCGAACTGCCAGAGCCGCGACTCCACCTCGCCGTACTTCTCCCCGCCCACGAACACCATGGCGACCCCGCTGAGCAGGACGGCGCCGGCGGTGGCGACCACCCCGAGCGCCAGCACCGCGGCCAGGCTCCGCAGCAGCGCCCGGCGCCGCTCGGCCACGGTCGACATCGCCGGGAAGGCGACCACGACGACGAACTGGGGGAGGAACAGCACGGCCTTGGTGAGGATCAGGCCACCGGCGTAGAGGCCGGCGTCGTGGCCGTCGAGCACCTGGCGAGCGATGACGATGTCGGCGTTGGAGAGCACGAAGAACGCCAGCAGCGCCACCGACGCCCGCAGCGCTTCGCGGGCGGTGGGCCGGGCGGCGTTGGTCGCGACGTCCTCGCCCGGGTGACGGCCGTGCCGCAGCGCCCACCAGCCCACGGCCACCGGCGCCCACATGCCGAGCGCGACCGCGGCCATCGCGGCGCCCTCGGTGGGCCGCACCGAGATCGCCGCCCAGCCCAGCACCAGGCGGGGCAGGCCGGCGGCGAGGTAGACCAGGCCGAGGGCCAGCCAGCGGCGCTCGCCCTGGAGGATGCCGGCCTGGCCCCCCATCACCGTGAGCGGTACGGCGGCCACGGCGACCAGCAGTGCCGGGACGATGCTGTCGAGCTTGAGCAGCTGCCACACCAGCGGCGCGAGCAGCAGCAGGAGCAGGCCCATCGCCAGTGCCGCGCGGTAGGTGACCCGGAGGATCGAGCGCTCGATCTGGGCGACGTGGTCGGGGGTGGCGGCGATCCGGCGCGCGGCCGTCGCCTGCAGCCCCAGCTGCACCACGGCGACGACGAGCAGCAGCGCCATGAGCGAGGCGACGCCGCCGTACTGCTCCGGACCGAGCAGCCGGGCGGCGATCATCTGGAAGCCGTAGGTGGCGACGTTCATCGTCACGATCGCCACGGCGATGCCGGCGCCGCTGCCGATCAGCGCCCGCAGCCGCTCGGACGCCGGGGCGCGCTCCGGCCGCGTGGTGGTCGTCACGCCGACGAGGGTAGTTGAGGGCGGCAGCCCGACCGGCACCGGTGAGGGCGCCGGCGGGCGGGTGGTTTCCCCGGTGAACCGGGGAGACCACCACTTCTCGGCCGGAGTTCTGGCCGAGTAGTCGAGGTTCTGGCCGAGAGGTCCGGCGCCGGGCACCGCACCCAGGGGCGGTCGGGGGGCTGGCCCCGCGCGCCACCGATCGGCCGGCCGGCTCGAGGGAAGGCCCCGCCCGGCAGCACCCGTGGCCCCGTCGGCCGGGGTCCGGCCTACAGTTGCGCGCCATGGACACCCGGCGGGGAGCGCGGGGCGCCGGGCCGGGGGAGCGGCACGGCGCCGGCCCGCGCGACCCCGGCCGTCCGGACGAGCCCGCCGACCACGCCGACCACGCCGCCCACGCCGACCACGCCGACCACGCCGCCCACGCCGATCTGGACGACCAGGCGGCCGACCGGGCGGCCCGCCGCGCCGACCGGCGTCGCGCCGCGGTGCTGACCTGGACGGCGTACCTGGTGCTGGCCATGTTCGTGGTGACCGAGAAGTTCGGGCAGACCACCTCCGACACCCGCCTCGACATGACCGAGGCGCCGACCCAGTTCCTGCGCGACACCTTCTCGCTGTGGAACCCGCGCGTCTCGCTCGGCGAGCTGCAGAACCAGGCCTACGGCTACCTCTTCCCGCAGGGACTCTTCTTCAGCGGCATGGAGCAGCTCGCCGTGCCGGGCTGGGTCGCGGAGCGGGTCTGGTCGGTGCTGGTGCTCGTGGTCGCGTGCGAGGGACTCCGGCGGGTGGCCCTGGTGCTGGCGGTCAACCCGTGGGCGGCCGCCGTCGCCGGGCTGGCCTACGGCCTCAACGCCCGCAACGTTGCCGAGCTGGGCGTGCGCAGCGCCGAGATCCTGCCCGGCGCGGTGCTCCCGTGGGCGCTGCTCCCGGTGCTGATCGCGGTCCGCGGCCGGCTCGGCGCCCCGACCGCGGCGGTGCTGTCGGCGGCGGCGTTCGCCTGCTCCGGCGGTGTCAACGGCACCGCCACCGCCGCGCCCGCGGCGCTGCTGGCGGTCTTCGTGGTCTGGGCGTGGGCGACCCGGCGGCTCGGCTGGCGGTTCGTGCTCGGCTGGGGCGCGGCGATGGTCGTGGTCAACGCCTGGTGGGCGCTCTCGCTGGCGCGGCTGGGGGAGTACAGCCCGCCGTTCTTCGACTACGTCGAGGACGCGCGCAGCACCACCCGGTCCTCCGGGTTCACCGCGGCGCTCCGCGCGGCCAGCAACTGGGTCGACTACATCGTGGTCAACGGCCGGCAGTGGTGGCCGGCGGGCTGGGACGTCTCCTACAACCCCTGGATCGCGCTCGCCGGCGGTGTGGTGGCGGCGCTCGGGGTGGTCGGGCTGGCGCGCTGCCGCGGCGAGTTCCGGGTGCCGCTGGCCCTCTCCGCCGCGCTGGGCATCACCTGCCTGTCGATCGCGCACGTCGGCACCCTCGACGGGCCGCTCAGCGAGGTCCTGCGCGACCTGCTCGACGGCCCGCTCGCACCGCTGCGCAACGTGCCGAAGGCCGACCCGGTGCTGCGCCTGCCGCTGTGCGTGGGCCTCGGCCTGCTGGTCGGCGAGCTGGGCCGGGCGGTCGTCCACGGGGGCCGGCGCTGGGGCCGCGACCTGGCGTCGGCGCGCCGGGTCGGCGCCGGCGCGCTCACCGGCGCCACCGTGCTCGGCCTGGTCGTGATGGCGTGGCCGGTGCTCTCGGCCAACCTGCGCACCCCGGGCTGGGACGAGGTTCCCGACCACTGGCTGGCCACCGCGGCGTACCTCGACGACAGCGAGGCCGACGGCGCGGCCTGGATCGTGCCGGGCTCCGGCTTCGGCATCCAGACCTGGGGCTGGACCATGGAGGAGCCCATGCAGGTGCTGGGCAGCTCCCCGTGGGTGACCCGGTCGCAGGTGCCGCTCACGCCCGCGCCCACGATCCGGATGCTGTCGGCGCTCGAGGAGTACCTCGGCACCGGGGCCGGCTCGCCGTACCTGCGCAACATGCTGGAGCGCATCGGCGTCGACCGGGTGGTGGTGCGCCACGACCTCGACCCCGAGGTCTCGCAGGCGACCCCCTCGATCCTGGTCGCGATCGCGCTGGCCCGCTCGCCGGGCATCACCCGGGTCGCCACCTTCGGCCGGCTCGAGTTCGGTCCCGCCATCGAGGTCTTCGAGGTCGAGAACGCCTACGGCGGCCGCCCGGACGGCGCCCCCGGCTTCGACGTCCGCGACGCCGACGAGGCGGTGACCGTCGCGACCTCGGTGGAGGACGCGATCACCGGCGTCGGCGCCGGCCTGGTGGGCGACGACCAGGCGATGGTCGTGCAGGGCGAGACCGGCTGGGAGGAGCCGGCCCGGTTGCAGGGCGACGGTTTCCGGCGCCGCGAGCGGGCCTTCGGTCGGGTGCACGACGCGGAGAGCAACGTGATGACCGCCGACGACCCCTACCGCGGGGGCCGGGTGGTCCCCAACTACCCCGGCCCAGACGGCGCCGACCCGGTGGTGGCGCACTACCGCGGGATCGACGGGGTGACCGCCTCCTCCTCGTCGGGCTACGCCGACATCCTCGGCGGGGTGCGGCCCGAGACCGCGCCGTGGTCGGTGCTCGACGGCGACGACGACAGCTACTGGGTGCCCGGGGCGTTCCAGCGGCCCCGCGGCCAGTGGGTCGAGGTCGACCTCGGGGTACCGCGCTCCCTCGGTGAGGTGGTGCTGCAGGAGCCGGTGCAGACGCTCGGCCTGCAACCGGTGGAGGAGTGGCGGGTCACCGCGGGTGGCGAGACCGTCGACGTCGAGCCGCGCGGGCTCACCGGCCGCGCGGTCGCCGACCTCGGCGGGGTGCGCGCCGACCGGGTGCGGGTGGAGGTACGCCGGGTCGGCGACCCCACCTCGCCGGTGGGTCTGGCCGAGCTCGCGATCGAGGGCGTCGAGCCCGAGCGGACCCTGCGGCTGCCCGACGTGGAGCAGGCCGGGCCCACCGACCTGCTGTTCGCCGCCGTCCCGGAGTCGCGGGCCTGCATCACCACGCTCCTCGGGCCCGACTGCGACCCCGGGCGGCACCGCGCCTCGGAGGAGGCCACCGGCATCGACCGCACCTTCCACCTCGACGCGTCCGGCACGTGGCGCCCGCGGGGGCTCGCGGTCGCACGGAGCACGGGGGACACCCTCGAGCTGCTCAAGCCGGTGCTGGCGGTGCAGGCCTCGGCCTCGTCGTGGCTAGAGCGCGACCCGACGGTGTCGCCGCGGATGGCCCACGACGACGACCCGACCACCTCGTGGGTCGCCGACCCCCGCGACCCGACGCCCACGTTGACCCTCGACCTGGGCACCCCGCGCACCTTCGACCGGATCGTCGTCGACCGCCCGGCGCCGGTCGCGGCCCGTCCCACCCGGGCGGTGCTGCGCACCGAGGACGGCGCGGTGCGCACCGTCGACCTCACCGGCACCGGCCGGTTCGAGCCGGTGCGCGCCAGCCGGGTCGAGATCACCTTCGCGCGCCCCGGCGACGACCCGTTCACCCTCGGGGTCGGCGAGGTCCGGCTGCGGCCGGGCCGCGTCGCCGTGCCGCTCGAGGGGGCGGCCACCACCGGCGCGGTCTGCGGCTTCGGCCCCCAGCTGGAGATCGACGGGCGGCGCTACCCCACCCGGGTGCGGGGCCCCCTCGGCGCGGTGACGGCCAACGGCCAGCTGGCGGTCAAGCTCTGCGGCCCAAGCCTCGAGCTGGAGGAGGGGGAGCACCGGGTGCGGCTGCTGTCGACGCCGCAGTTCCAGCCCGTCGCCCTCACCCTGCGCGCCATCGCCGACCGCCCCGCGGTGGCGAGGTCGCGCCTGCTGGTGGAGCGCTCGACGTCCGACACCCGCCACGTGCTGGAGGTGGGGCCGGGTGAGGACGCGATCCTGTCCACCCCGCAGAGCTTCAACGCCGGCTGGGTGGCCCGGGCCGGCGACCGGGTGCTCGAACCGCTGCAGGTCGACGGCTGGTCGCAGGGCTGGCGGCTGCCCGCCGACGTCTCGGGACGGGTGGTGCTGACCTTCGACCCCCAGCCCGGCTACCTGCGCACCCTCGTGGCCGGGCTCGTCGTCCTCGGGCTGGTGCTCCTCGCCGCCCTGGTGCTGCTCCTGCGGCTCGCGGTACGCCGCCGCCGCGACCTGCCGCTCGGCCCTGGGCCCCGGGTCCGGCCGGCCGCTCGCGCCCTCCCGCGCTGGGTCGCGCTGGTCGGGAGCGCCGGCGCGGTCGCGGCGGGCTTCGTGGTCGGGGGGCCGGTCGTCGCCGCCGGCGCCCTGGCCGGGGTGGCGCTGGTGCGGGTGCCGCGGCTCGGCGAGCTGGGGGCTACGGCCCTGCTCCTGGCCGGGCTGCTCGTGTTCGTGCTCCAGGTCGCGCCGGACGACGGCCTGCCGACCGCCACCTCCGACCTGCTCACCGGGGCCGGCCTGGCGCTGGCGCTGACCCTCGCCCTCGCGCCGCGACCCTCCCGGCGCTTCGGCAGCCATGCTTCCTGAGGCCGGCGCCGGCCGTGGTGGACGCCGCGGCGGCTGGGGCACCGACGCCGGCTGGAGCGTGCTGCTCGCGCTGGTCGTGCTCGGTCCGCTGCTGCTCGGCCGCGGCTACTGGCTCTTCGGCGACATGGTCTTCGTGCCGCGCCAGCCGTGGAAGGACGCCTGGCTCGGCCTCGACGGGTCGCTGCCGCGGGCGGTGCCGATGGACGCGCTGGTCTCGGTCGCGACGCTGGTGGTGCCGGGCTGGCTGGTGCAGAAGGCGCTGCTGCTCGGGGCGCTGGTGCTGGGTGGGGTGGGCGCCGGGCGGTTCGTGGCCGGCGCCCCGGCGTACGCCCGACTGGCGGCGATCACGCTGTTCGTCTGGAACCCGTGGACCCACGCCCACCTCGCGATGGGACAGTGGGCGATCCTGGCCGGCTACCTGCTGCTGCCCTGGGTGGCCACGGCGGCGACCCGGGTGCGCACCGACCCGCGCGCCGGCTGGCCGGGACTCGTCGTGGTGCTCGTGGCCTCGGCGGTGTGCAGCCCGTCCAGCGGGCTGGTCGCGGTGGCGACCGCTCTGGTGCTCGGTGCCGCGCGGCGTCCCCGGTGGCAGCCCGCAGCCCTGCTCGCCACCGGCGTCGTCGCCAACCTGCCGTGGCTGCTCCCGACGCTGGTGGCGAGCACCAGCCGGGTCGGCGTCGACGGCGTGTTCGCGGCGTTCGCCGCTCGGGCGGAGTCGTCGCTGGGGGTGCTGGCCAGCCTGTGGTCGCTCGGCGGCACCTGGAAGACCTCGGTGGTGCCCGCGGAGCGGGGGAGCGTGGTCGTCGTGGCGCTGGCCGGCCTGCTCACCTGCGTGGCGTTGCTCGGCCTCCGTTCCCGGCCCCGCCCGGCAGGCACGCGACGCCTCGGCCTGCTGGCGGCGTGCGCGCTGCTGGTCGCCGCGCTGCCGACGCTTCCCGGCGGTGACGGACTGCTCGAGGCGCTCGGGGAGCGGGTGCCAGCGCTGGCGGTGCTGCGTGACTCGCACCGGTACCTCGCCCCTGCCGCGCTCCTGCTGCTGCCCGGCGTCGCGGGCGCGGCGACGTGGGCCGGCTCCCGGGTGCGGGAGGGGCGCGAAGCGATGTGGGCCGTGGTCGCGCTGCTCGCGGTCGCGCCGGTGCTGCTGCTGCCGAGCCTGGCCTGGGGCGGACTCGGCACGTTCGAGCGGACGACGTACCCCGCGGACTGGGACCGGGTGGCCGCCGTGCTCGAGGCCGACCTCGACACCCGCGCCACCACCCGCGCCACCACCCGCACGGTCGTGCTGCCCTGGGCGGGCTCCTACCGCGGCTTCGCCTGGAACGACGGCCGGGCCGTGCTCGACCCGGCGCCCCGCCTGCTCCCGGGCGACGTCGTCGTCGACGACCGACTCGTCGTCGACGGGCTGGTGGTGCCCTCGGAGGACCCGGCCGTGCGCGACGTCGCCGCCGCGCTGGAGGGAGGCGACCCCGGCCGCACCGCCGCCGCACTGCGGCGGCTCGGGGTGCGGTTCGTCCTGGTGGAGAAGGGGATGCCGAGCGGAACGGTGCCGACGGGCGACGTGGTGGTCGACGGCCCCGCGCTGCGACTGGTCGACCTGGGCGCCCCCGGCGCCGACCCCCGCGATGGCGCCGGCGGCACGGCCCGGGCGGTCGTGCTGGCGGGCGGCGGACTGACCGCCTCCTTGCTTTTGGTCTCGCTCGCGCTCATACTTCGTCGCGGGAGTGAAGGTCGTCACATCGACGACCGCCGCTGTGAGTCTTTGGGAGGGGACCCAGCATGAATTTCATCATCTCCGCCGTCGTCGGCGGGCTCGTGGCTGCGGCCACGTTCGTGGCAGGCGTCCAGGCGTTCCAGGGCGCGGACCAGAAGCCGGTCAGCGAGACCAAGCTCTACGCCTACTCCGACCAGTAGCTCTCGCTGGCGGACGCCTCCGCACCACGGTCGACGCAGCGCGTCGCCGGGTCCGGCGTCCGCACGCACCCCGGGGCACCTCCATGGGGAGTGCCCGTCACCGCTGCGTCCGGCTTGGGAGGGTCCGATGCTGCAGCTCGTCATACCCGCGTACAACGAGGAAGCCCGGCTTCCGCGCACCCTGCGTGAGCTCCGCCGCCACGTGCTCCGGGCCCGGGCCGTCACGGGTCCGGTCGAGGTGATCGTCGTCGACAACGCCAGCACCGATGCCACCGCGGCGGTGGCGCTCGCCGCCGACTCGGCCGCGCTGCCGGTGCAGGTGGTGGGCTGCCCGACGCCCGGCAAGGGGGCGGCGGTCCGGGCCGGCATGGCCGTCACCGACGCCGAGGTCGTCGGGTTCATGGACGCCGACGGCGCGACCCGGCTCGACGCGCTGGAGGAGGGGTGGCGCCGACTCGCGACCGGTGCCGACGTCGCCATCGGCTCCCGCGCCGCTGAGGGCGCCGACACCGCGGTGCGGCACAGCTGGCTGCGCGAGCGCGGCGCCCGCGCCTACCGCTCCTGCGCCGCGCGGATCGTGCCCGGCATCAGCGACACCCAGTGCGGGTTCAAGCTGATGGACGGCGATCTGGGCCGCCACGTCTTCCGGCTGCTCGAGACCACTGGCTTCGCCTTCGACGTCGAGCTCCTGGCGCTGGCCCGGGCGAGCGGCGCGACGGTGGCTGAGTTCCCCGTCACCTGGGCCGACGTGCCCGGCTCGACGTTCGCCCCCGTGCGCCACGGCGCCGGGTCGTTCGCCGACCTGGCGCGCATCGGTCGGCGGATGCGCCAGGTGCGGATCGCCACCGAGGCCGCCACCCCGCAGCCGGCGTTCCGCCCGGTGATCGTGCCGCCGCTCGCGGCGGAGGGCTGAGCACCGTGACCTCCTCGTCCGAGCGGCCCCCCGGCGCCTCGGCCCCGGACCCGACCTGGCCCCGGCTGCGCGGCGCCCGGGTCGCCGTCGTCAACTGGCGCGACCTCGACCACGCGCTGGCCGGCGGCTCCGAACGCTACGCGTGGGAGCTGGCGCTGGCGCTGCACGAGGCCGGCGCCCGGGTCGAGCTGATCACCGCCCGTGACCGCCACCAGGCCCGGCACGAGGTCCGCGACGGCATCGCGATCGTCCGCGGCGGCGGGCCGTTCACCTACTACGCCCACGCGGCGTGGAGCCTGCTGCGGCGCCGCCGCCACCTCGACGCGGTCGTCGACCCCGAGTGCGGCATCCCGTCGTGGTCGCCGCTGTGGGTGCGCCGCGGCACGGCGGTGCTGCTGGTGGTCCACCACGTCCACCAGGAGCAGTTCGCGACGTACTTCCCCCGCCCGCTGGCGCTGCTCGGCCAGCTCCTCGAGCGGGTCGCGATGCGCCGGGTCTACCGCGGCCGCCGCACGGTGGCGGTCTCGGAGTCGACCCGCACCGAGATGCGCGCGCAGCTCGGCTGGACCGGCGACATCGACATCCTCCCCAACGGCACCGCGCTGCCCGACGTCGACGACCGGGTGGAGGACGTCGTCGCGGCCAAGGACCCCGACCGGGTCGCGGTGCTCGGCCGCCTGGTGCCGCACAAGCGGGTCGACCTCGTGCTCCGCGCCGTGCACGCGCTGCGCGCGGAGCGCCCCGCGCTGCGCCTCGACGTGATCGGCAAGGGCCCCGAGGACGAGCGGCTGCGGGCGCTGGCCGCCGCCCTCGGCATCGCCGACCGGGTCACCTTCCACGGCTTCGTGCCGGAGGAGGAGAAGCACGCCCTGCTGCGCAGGGCCGCGCTGCACGTCTGCGCGTCCGACATCGAGGGCTGGGGACAGGTCGTCATCGAGGCCGCCGGGCACGGCGTGCCGACGGTGGCCCGCGACGTCCCCGGCCTGCGCGAGTCGATCCGCGACGGCGCCACCGGCTGGCTGGTGCCCGACCACCCGGACCTCGACGTCGTCGGGGCCCGGCTCACCGACCAGCTGCGGACGGCGCTCCGCGAGCTGGCCGAGCCCGAGAACACGACCCTGGCCGTCAAGGCCTGCCAGACCTGGGCCTCCGGCTTCAGCTGGCGCCGGATGCGTGACCAAGCGCGCACCGTCATCGAGGAGGAGCTCCACCATGGCTGACACCGTCCAGCTGGACAAGAAGAAGCACACCACGCCGGCCCCGAAGCGCGGGCGGGCCGGCCGGGTCGCCGTCCTCGCCCTCTTCGGGCTCGGCACCTTCCTGCTGGTGGCCGCGGTCATGATCCCGGCCTACGCCTACCCGCAGCTGGCCCGGGTGCCGGCCAACTACGAGTCCGACACCTTCCTCGAGGCCGAGGGCGCCCAGGTCTTCAACAGCGACCCCGACGTGCTGGCGCCGGAGACCCACGACCTCTCGATCGCCTCGCACACCGTGTCGGGCGACTTCCCGGCCGCACCCGAGGGTGTCGTGGTGTGGGCCAACTCCGTGACGATCGAGCGCGAGGACGGCTCGGTGTTCCAGCAGACCTCGGAGCTCTCGCCCTTCGACGCGGTCACCGGTGCGGCGTCGTCCTACGACGTGGGCTTCGTCGAGGCCACCGAGGGCGAGCAGCAGGCGATCGTCCGCCAGGGACAGATCTACAAGTTCCCCTTCGACACCCAGAAGAGGGACTACCAGCAGTGGGACTCCTCGATCGGCGAGGCCACCACGGCCACGTACGAGGGCGAGGAGGAGATCAACGGGATGACGGTCTACAAGTTCGTGCAGACCATCGAGCCGACCGTGATCGAGACCCGCGAGGTGCCGGGCTCGGTGTTCGGGTCCGACGAGGCCTCCGTCCAGGCCGACATGGTCTACGCCATGACCCGCACCCTCTACATCGAGCCGGCCACCGGGAGCCCGGTCAACCGGGTCGAGGAGCGCAACCAGGTGCTCAGCCACGGCGGCGTCCAGGTGCCGGCGTTCGTCGGCACGGTGCGCTACACCGAGGAGTCGATCGACGACATCAGCGACAAGCTCGCCAGCCAGGCGCCGATGCTCTCGGGGATGCGGCTGACGTTCCCGCTCGTCGCGGGCGTCGTCGGCCTGCTGTGCCTGGGCGGCGGGTTCCTGCTGCGCCGTCGCCAGCGCGACTGACCCGCCCCACCGTGGACGGGCCCGCCAGGGAGCGGCCCGCCAGGGAGGGGTCCGCCAGGGAGGGGCCCGCCGCAGGACCGGGGCCGGTCACCCGGCAGGGCCGGGACGGCCACCCGCCACGAGTCCTCCCAGGACGGCCTCGAGCAACCGCTCGAGGCCGTTCTGGTCCCAGTCGCGCGCGCGGCCGCGCAGGGTCAGGACCGTTCGGCCGCCGAGGCCGACCGCCCCCAGCGCCAGCCCGGTGCCGCCCGCGGTCACGGGGTGGAAGGCCAGGTCGGCGACGCCCGGTGCCGTGACCTCGCCGAGGTGCGAGACCAACAGCGTCGAGCCGAGCCGCGGCGCGAGCAGCCGCAGGCCGACCCCGACCAGCCCGCCGGCGGCGCCGGCCCCGGCCGCGGCCGGCTGCACGGGGGCCGAGCGCACCAGCGCGGCGACCTCCTCGCGGGTGCACCCCTCGAGGTCGCGCAGCCGCAGCAGCTCGCTCCGGTCGGCCGGCGCCCGGGGCGCCCGCCGGGGCCGGGCGCCGGGCGCCGCCCGCGACGGCGACGTGCCGGGTCCGGCGTCCCGCGGCGGCGTTGTGGGCGGCCACCCCCGCCACGCCGGCGTGCACGAGGTCGGCGGTGCGCACCCTGCCATCGACCACCCGTCGAGCGAACGCGTCGCCCGGCGCTGCGACGCCGCCGCTGGTGGCGACCCGGGCCGGTGGGGCCAGCGCGACCTCGCCCAGCCGGCCCAGCGCGGCGCGGGCGAACCCGCCCCGGCGCGGCCGGTCCTCGACGCCGCGCGCCGACGAGGCCACCTCGGCGTCGGTGAGGGCGCCGAGCACGGTGAGCAGCCCGAGCCCGTCGACGTGGGCGTGGTGGGCCGAGACCACGAGCGCCGGGCCCGCCACGCCCACGACCAGCGGCAGGTCGGGCACCTCGGCCAGCTCGGCGCGCAGGCCGGCGAGGCCGGCGTCGTCGCCGGGGGCGGTGCGCAGCTCGGCGCCGGCCCAGCCCTGGGCGCGCGCCAGCGACGCGAGGCGGTCGCGCAGGTCGTCCGGCCGCGGCGGCCGGTCGAGGGTGGCGGTGAGCAGGATCCGCCAGCGGATCGAGCCGTCGGCGACCCAGCCGGCGCTCACGGCTTCTCGGCCCGCAGCACCAGGCTGATGCCGGGCAGCCGGTGCACGGGCAGGAAGCGCTCGGCGCCCACGACCGCGCGCAGCCCGGCGTTGACGACCGGGTGCACCTCGTCCATCTCGCTCTCGCTGCGGTTGTTGCGGCGCCGCAGCCGGGCCACCGGGCGCAGCAGCACGTTCCACGACCGGACGTCGGTGACCCGCAGCCCGTGCCGCTCCACCAGGCCCACCAGCTCGTCGCGCTCGTAGCGCCGCACGTGGCCGAGCGCCACGTCGTGACCACTCCACAGCCGCATGGAGCAGGGCACCGCGACCAGCAGCCGGCCGCCACGGCGCAGCACCCGGGCGCTCTCGGCGGCCACCGCCTCGTGGTCGTCGACGTGCTCCCACATGTCGGTCGACATCACCAGGTCGAGCGAGCCGTCGGCGAACGGCAGGGCCCGCGCGTCGCCGCGCACCACGTCGAGCCCGCGGCCGGCCGCGATCGCGGCCGCGACGGGGGAGTGCTCGAGCCCGGCGACGGTCCAGCCGAGGTCGCGCAGCACGCCGGTGTTGCCGCCGCCGCCGCAGCCGACGTCGACCGCGCGCCCGGCGGGCACGCCGCGCAGCAGCCGCCGCACGAGGGCGCGCCGCCCGGCGTACCACCAGTGGCGTTGCTCGAGGGCGAACGACTTGCGGATCTCCTGCTCGTCCACGCAGCGACCCTACGGTCCGGCCAGGTCGGCGCCGAAGATCGCGGTGCCGGGGGTGAACCGGCCCCGGGTGCGCGACCAGCCGCCCCACACCCGCTCGTGGCCCTCGGGCCACTCCGGCTCGGCCAGGTCGGTGATCCGGAAGTCGTGCCGGGCGAGCACGGCGACCCAGTCGCCGAGCGTGCGGTGGTGCTCGACGTAGGACACCCGGCCGGTGGCCTCGTCGACCTCGACGTACGGAGTGCGGTCCCAGTAGCTCTGGCTGGCGACCAACCCCTCGGGGCCGGGGTCGTCGGGAAACATCCACCGGGTCGGGTGGGTGATCGAGAAGGCGAACCGGCCGCCGGGGCGCAGTACCCGGGCCACCTCGGCCACCGCGACGTCGAGGTCGGCGATGAACTGCAGCGCCCCGAACGAGCAGAACACCACGTCGAACGACGCCGCGGCGAACGGCAGCGCGGTGGCCGTGCCGAGCACCGAGGGCACGGCGACGCCGGACTCCTCGTCGATGCGCAGACCGTGCTGGAGCTGGCGGAAGGAGAGGTCGAGCCCGTAGCCGCGCCCGCCGCGGGTGCGCACCCACCGCGAGCACTGCCCGGCGCCGGAGCCGACCTCGAGCACGTCGCGGCCCTCGACCGGGCCGAGGATGCCGAGCTCGGCCTCGGTGACGCCCTCGGGGCCCCACAGGAAGCCGGTGTCGCCGAGGAACTCGCCGTGGGTCGCCTGGTACTCGTCGGCGTAGCGGTCCCAGTCGGGTCCGTTGGCCTGCCGCGACTCGCGCTCGTCGACGGCCCGTCGCTCGACCCGCACGGGCGGGTGCGGGGGTTGCTCCACAGCGGCGAGCGTAGCCCGGCCGGAGCGCGTGGCCGCACCGCGCGGTCCGCGCACACGACGGCGCCTGCCGCGCCGCACGAGGCGGGGCGGCAGGCGCCGGTCGTTCCGTGTACGTCGAGCGCGGGCACGACGCGCGTCGGCAGAGTCGCGTCGTGACGTCGCCCACGGCGTCGTACCCTCGTCGCGGCGGGGTATGCGCAACTCGTCCCCGTCCGGTCTGCACCAGTGGTCCCGGCACCCCCGTGGCGGAGGTCGGGGACGCTGGTTGGACTCACCGCGCGGCGGCGGCGTACGCTGGTGGGCGCGCCTGAGGTCTGCCTGCGTCCCGGACGGAGTGGACTCGTGCTCGCTGTTGATGCCCCGCCCTCGGCGGTGGCGCTGAACCCAGTCGATGGTGAACCGGACCGCCGGCGCGCCCGCGACTACATCTGACCGCCAAGGAAAACACCTTCCTCATGACGAGCACCATCATTCTTCCGGACTACGACGCGCCCCAGGTGGCTGTCAACGACATCGGGTCCGAAGAGGACTTCCTCGCCGCCATCGACGCGACGATCAAGTACTTCAACGACGGCGACATCGTCGACGGGACCATCGTGAAGGTGGACCGCGACGAGGTCCTGCTGGACATCGGCTACAAGACCGAGGGTGTCATCCCCTCGCGCGAGCTCTCGATCAAGCACGACGTCGACCCCAACGAGGTCGTCGCCGTCGGTGACAAGGTCGAGGCCCTGGTCCTCCAGAAGGAGGACAAGGAGGGCCGCCTGATCCTGTCCAAGAAGCGCGCACAGTACGAGCGCGCCTGGGGCACCATCGAGCAGGTCAAGGAGGAGGACGGCGTCGTCGAGGGCACCGTCATCGAGGTCGTCAAGGGCGGCCTGATCCTCGACATCGGCCTGCGCGGCTTCCTGCCGGCCTCCCTGGTGGAGATGCGTCGCGTCCGCGACCTGCAGCCCTACGTCGGTCAGACCCTCGAGGCCAAGATCATCGAGCTCGACAAGAACCGCAACAACGTGGTCCTGTCGCGCCGGGCGTGGCTCGAGCAGACCCAGTCCGAGGTCCGCCACGGCTTCCTGACCCAGCTCCAGAAGGGCCAGATCCGCAAGGGCGTCGTCTCCTCGATCGTCAACTTCGGTGCGTTCGTCGACCTCGGCGGCGTCGACGGCCTGGTCCACGTGTCCGAGCTGTCGTGGAAGCACATCGACCACCCCTCGGAGGTCGTGGCCGTCGGTGACGAGGTCACCGTCGAGGTGCTCGACGTCGACATGGACCGCGAGCGGGTCTCGCTGTCGCTCAAGGCGACGCAGGAGGACCCCTGGCAGCACTTCGCCCGCACCCACCAGATCGGCCAGATCGTGCCGGGCAAGGTCACCAAGCTGGTGCCCTTCGGCTCGTTCGTGCGGGTCGAGGAGGGTATCGAGGGCCTGGTGCACATCTCCGAGCTGGCCGAGCGCCACGTGGAGATCCCCGAGCAGGTCGTCCAGGTCAACGACGACGTCATGGTCAAGATCATCGACATCGACCTCGAGCGGCGCCGGATCTCGCTGTCGCTCAAGCAGGCCAACGAGACCGCCGCGGCGGCCGAGGTCGAGGACTTCGACCCGACGCTCTACGGCATGGCCGCGACCTACGACGAGCAGGGCAACTACGTCTACCCCGAGGGTTTCGACCCCGACACGGGCGAGTGGCTCGAGGGCTTCGACGAGCAGCGTGCGATCTGGGAGGAGCAGTACGCCAAGGCGCACGCCCGCTGGGAGGCCCACGTCAAGCAGCAGGCCGAGGCCGCCAAGGCCGAGGTCGAGGCCGGCGAGGCCACGTCGTACTCCTCCGGCGGCGACGCGGTCGACGAGACCGAGGACGGCGGCTCGCTCGCCTCCGACGAGGCGCTCCAGGCGCTCCGCGAGAAGCTCACCGGCGGCGCCAGCTGACCCCTGCCGGCGTCCCGGCCGAGCGCCGGCACCCAGGCACCAGCAACGCGACGAGGGCCCGGTCACCACGAGAGTGGTGGCCGGGCCCTCGTGCTTCCTGTGCTGGGAGCGGGCGGAGCTGGGGACGGGACGTCGGGGACCTCACCGAGCCGCGGGGGAGCGGAACTGCGGGTCCTCGAAGTGGGAGACCGGGGGCCGCCGCGTGTGGCCCTGGCCGTCGTTGAGCACGGAGCGCACCGTCTGGATCATGGCGACCACGGAGACGATGCCGAGGATGAGGAGGAGTGTCATGGCAGTAATCCTGCTCTCGGCGCGATCCTGCCACGAGTGGCAGGAAAGTCATCTGCCGTCGATTTCCTGCCAGAACCGGGGTACGGTGGCGACATGCAGACCGTCGCCGTCATCGTCCAGGAGGGTGCCGAGCCGTTCGGCCTCGGCTCGCTCGTCGAGGTGTGGGGGGAGTCCTACCACCCCGAGGACGACAACCCGGTCTTCGACTTCCGGGTCTGCACCCCGCGTCCCGGCGTGGTGAAGGGGCGCTCCGACTTCGACCTGGTCGTCGAGCGCGGTCTGGAGGCCGCCGCCGACGCCGACCTGGTCTGCCTGGCGCCCAAGTGGGCCTTCACCGAGCACGACGACGCCGTGCTCGACGCGGTGCGCGCCGCCCACGACCGTGACGCGATCATCTACGCCCACTGCTCCGCGGTCTTCGAGCTGGGCGCCGCCGGTCTCCTCGACGGTCGCGACTGCACGACCCACTGGCGCTACACCGACCGGCTCTCCCGCACCTACCCCGAGGCCAAGGTCTGCCCCGACGTCCTCTACTGCCACGACGGCAACGTGCTCACCGGCGCCGGGTCGGCGGCCGGCATCGACGCCTCCCTCCACCTGATGCGCGACAAGTTCGGCGCCCACGTCGCCGCGACCGCGGCCCGCCGGATCGTGGTGCCCCCGCACCGCGACGGCGGCCAGGCGCAGTTCATCACCAACCCGGTGCCGGAGTGCGACAGCGAGACCTTCGGCCCGCTGCTGTCCTGGATCGTCGAGCACCTCGACCAGGACCTCGACGTCGAGACCCTGGCCCGCAAGTCGCTCATGTCGCCGCGCACCTTCGCCCGCCGGTTCCGCGCCGAGACCGGCGCCACCCCCCACGCCTGGGTGACCCGCCAGCGGGTGCTGCGCGCCGAGCAGCTGCTCGAGGAGTCGGACCGGTCGGTGGAGTGGATCGCCGGCGAGGTCGGGTTCGGCAACGCCGCCACCCTGCGCCACCACTTCGGGCGGGTGCGCGGGGTCAGCCCCCAGCAGTACCGACGCGCGTTCTCGGCCTGAGGCCCGACCGGGCCGCAACCGCAGCGGTCAGGCGGCCGGCGGCCGCGAGGCCGGACGGGCCTGACCGGTCAGCAGGAGCGTCGCCAGGCCGACCAGGCCGACGACCAGGAGGCCGTCGCGACGGTTGTCGCTGCGCTCCTGCTGCTCCGAGAGCAGCTCGAGGTAAGCGATGGTCGTCCAGCCGTTGACGACCTCCTGCTGCGGCGCGCCCTCGGTCGACCCGTTGTTGAGGTCGTCCTCGCGCGCGATGGCGCTCCGGCGGTCGTCGAAGGACTCCTCGGGGGCGAAGCCGAGGCACACGCACAGGGTCGCGGCCAGCAGCAGCGCCGCGACCACGTACCGGACGATCGGTCGCCACTCCGGTGCCGGGCCGGAGGTCCGCGGCGGCCGCGGCGGGCCGCTCGGCGGCGGCGGGAGGAAGCGGGGTCGGCCCGACGCGCCCGAGGGCGGGCTCGAGGGCGGGTTGGACGGCGGGCTGGACGGCGGCGGGCCGGCCGAGGGCTCCGGTGGCGTGGGGTCTGGGGTTCCCGGCTGGCTCATCGGTTCAACGTAGGTCAGCCCGCCGCGCCGGCACCAGACCCGCGCCCGGCGCGACCGGGCGCACCGGGACCCCGGGCACGCCCCTAGAATCACGGAGTGCCGACTCGGGAGCCGATGCCGCGTCACGTCGTGCGCACCGGCTCCGCGACCCTCTCGGTGACCCTGGTGGCGCTGGTCGCCACGCTGGCCGTCGCGCTCGTCACCGTGCTGGGGGGCTGGGCCCCGGCGACGCCGGCCGGGCCAACCACCCGCAGCGCGGGCACCGAGATCGAGGCCGCGCCGTTCCGGGTGCGGCTCGACCGGGCCGAGGCGGCGTACCGCGTCGGCGACCGCGACGCCGACGAGGGCCGCGCCTTCCTGGTCGTCGACGCGCGCGTCGAGGTGGCCCACGACGAGACGGCGACCTCGACCACGCTGTCCAGGCTGGTCACCGCCGACCTCGACCACGCCTACGACGTCTACGGCGGCGAGACCGCCGACCCGGCCCCTGAGGTGCGGGTCGCGGCCGACGACACCTCCCTGCTGGGGATCGGCCCCGGGCTGGCCTACGACGTCCGGCTGGTCTTCGTCGTCGACGAGACCGACGTGCCGTCGCGGCTGGCCCTGGTGGTGAGCGAGCACGCCCGGCGGCGCAGCGCGATCGACCGCACCCCCGGCTGGTTCGACCCCGCGCCGGTCGCCCGGGTGGTGCTCGACGTGGCACCCCTGCCGGCGACCCGACCCGAGCCGGAGGGGCTGTGACCGGCCGGGGGTGGGGCCACCGCGCGGGGGTGGCCGTCGCCGCGGCCGCGCTGCTGGCGGCCGGCTCGCTCGTGCAGGGCCTGCTGCCCGACCCCGAGGACGACCCCGGCGCCGCGCCGCACCGGCGCACCGCCGCGGTGGGGGAGCCGGTCGACGTGCGCACCGCCACGGTCACCGTCGAGGGCGTCGACGGCTCGACCCGGGTCGAGGACCTCGGCACCGAGAAGGTCAGCCCCGGCCTGTGGCTGGTGGTCCGCTACACGGTGGTCGCCGAGCGCGAGAACACCGCGATGAGCTTCGCCGAGCTCGAGGACGACGAGGGTCGCACCTGGTCGCTGGCGGCCCGCAACTCCAACTCCTGCACCGCCGGTCCGCCCGGCCTGCCCAGTCACTGCGTCGCGGTGTTCGAGGTGCCGGTCGACGCGGTGCCGACGCTCCGGCTGAGCCTGGCCCGGGAGTCCTCCGACACCCGGTTCGACGCGCTCGCGGTCGTCGACCTCGGGCTGACCGAGGCCGACGCCGAGGCGTTCGCGCTCGCCGGCGTGCTCGCCGTTCCTGACGCCGGGCTCGGCGCGTCGGACGCGGAGGAGGAGTCGTGAGCCGGCGCTGGCTGCTGGTGCTGCCGGTCGCGCTGGTGCTGGCCGGTCTCACGTCCGCCAGCCGCCTGCAGATGTTCTGGTGGCCCGACGAGCTGCACGACCGCACCACCGGCCGCCAGGGCGAGCCGGTGCGGCTGCGTGACCAGTGGGTCGACGAGGCCGGCGACGAGCACCACCGCGAGCTGACCGTGACCCTAGTCGACGTGCGACCGGCCACCACGGTCGAGGGCTTCTCGGGGCCCGAGCGGCTCGATCCGCCCACGGGCACCGCGGTGTGGGAGGTGAGGCTCCGCCTCGACGTCGGCGAGGACGTCCCGCTCGGCGGCTGCCACGTCTCGGTGCTCGACGACGAGGGCCACGAGGCCGACGCCGTCGGCGGCAGCGTCGGCGGGGTGCAGGTGCCGACGACGGCCTGCGAGCCCGAGGGTCGCACGGGTCCGGGCTACGACGGCTCGCCGCCCGACGGCGACGCGCCGCGCCCGGCGTCCTACGAGGTGAGCGCGTACGCCGTGACCGCGGCGTCGATGGTGCCCGACCGGGTGCGGCTGTGGTGGGAGGCGCCCGACGTCGCCGAGCTCAGCCTCGGGTCGCGCTGACCCCTGCGTCGGCGTCCTCGGCGTCCTCGGCGAGCGCTTCGCGCCCCAGCAGCTCGCGGCGGGCGAGCAGCCGGTCGACCGCGGCGGCGACGAGCACGACCACCACCACGGTGTGGACGAGGCGGGTCGCGCCCTCGAGGTAGGGCGAGGCGGCGACCATCAGCCCGGGGTCGCGGGGTCCGATGGCGGCGCGCAGCAGCATGGCGGCCCCCCACTCGGCGAACCGGGCCAGGGTCAGCACGAGGCAGAACGCCAGCACCGGCACCACCCCCGCGTGCGCGGTGGTGCGGAGCCCGGCGACCAGCTCCTCGAACCGACGTCCGAGCGCGTCGCCGGCGCGGCGCCGGCGCTCGGCCAGCCAGGCGACGCGGTCGATCCGGTCGCGCACCCGGGTCACGACGTGGTGGTCCTCCAGGCGGGCCCGGCGTCCCTCGCGGCGCATGCCGGTGAGCACGATCGCGCCGACGGTGAGCCAGGCGACCGGTGTCACCACGATGTCGCCGACGCCGGTGACCACGCCGCCGACCAGGTCGCCCAGGGCGCGCACGGGGGCGGTGAAGGGGCCCAGTGCCGCGGTCACGCCGTGCCACCCTTCGGCGAGCTCCCTGGCCACGACCCGCTCGCCCACCCAGTCGCGGGCGTCGCCCCAGCGCGAGGTCAGGATCGAGGCCAGCCAGGTCAGCCAGGTCACCTCCACGAGCGCGACCGCCAGCCCGCCGGCCACGTGGCGGTCGGCGAGGTCGACGCGGTCCATCACGGTGCGCAGCAGCAGCGCGACGGCGACCAGGGCGAGCTGCCAGCTGGTCACCGTGACCAGGGTGCGGTCGTCGAGCCCGCCGCCGCTCAGCAGGTCGCCGACGCGCACCTCGTCGGCGTAGCTCTCGTTGATGAACTGGTTGCGGTCCTCGTCGAGGTGGCCCTGGATGGCGTAGACCGTGAGGAACGGCACCAGCGCGGCGGCCAGCACGGCGAGGCGCTCTCCGCGGGTGCCGGCCGGGCCGGGACCGACCCAGCGGGTCGACGGGCGCACGGCGCCGAGCATCGCGACCAGCGCGACGACCATGGCCAGCGGCGCCAGCGGCACCAGCAGCGAGGCCAGCACCGGGTGCTCGCGACCCAGGACGACCGCACCCCACATCGCCGCGTTGCGGGCGGCCAGCCCGAGCAGGAAGATGCTGACCAGCGCCGGCCAGTGCCGCACCGCGAGCCGCACCCCGTCGGCGACCACCAGGGCCGCGTCGACCGCCGCGCCGCGCAGCTCCCGGACCAGCGTCACGCCGCGCAGTCTAGGGCGTGGCCCCCGGCAGCTCCTGGCGCCGTACCTTGCCGGTGAGGGTGCGCGGCAGCACGTCGACCAGGTGCCAGGTCTTGGGTCGCTTGGGCGGTGCGAGGTGCCGACCGGCGTACGCCGCCAGCTCCTCCGCGGTCGCGCTGCCGACGACCGCGGCGCAGACCCGCTGGCCCCACGCGGGGTCGTCGACGCCGTAGACCGCGACGTCGGTGACGCCCGGGTGCTCGCCGAGCACCTGCTCGACCTCGAGCGGGTAGACGTTGACGCCGCCGCTGATCACCAGGTCCTCGCGGCGGCCCTCGAGGTGGAGGTAGCCGTCGTCGTCGAGGCGGCCCAGGTCGCCGACCGTGAAGCTGTCGCCGCGCCACGCGGCGGCGGTCTTGGCGGGGTCGCCCCAGTAGGTGAACCGCGCGTGCTCCGGCACCCGGCACCAGATGGTGCCGTCGTCGGCGATCCGCAGCTCGCGGCCGGGCCGGGCCCGGCCGACGGTGCCCGGCCGCTCGAGCCACTCTTCGCTGCGGCACGCGGTGAACTGGCCCTCGGTCGAGCCGTAGAACTCCCACGTCGACCCGGGCGGGAACAGCTCGACCAGCCGGCGCTTGACCGGTGCCGGGCACGGCGCGCCGGCGTGGGCCACCAGGCGGAACGACGACAGGTCCGGCACGCCCACCTCGTCCCAGTGGGCGAAGAGCCGCTGGAGGTGGGTCGGCACGCAGAACATCGTGGTCGGCCGCTCGGTCGCGATCGCGCGGGTGACGGCGACGACGTCGAAGGGCCCCGGCACGACGACCCGGCCGCCGGCGAGCCGGGTGCCGAGGGCGAAGCGGAGCGGCGCGGAGTGGTAGAGCGGGCTGAGGACGAGGTTGACGTCGTCGGGAGCGAACCCCCACAGGTCGCGCTCCTCGGCGACCAGCGCTCGCGCGTGGGGCTCGGGCAGCAGGCCGCTGTAGACGCCCTTGGGCGTGCCGGTGGTGCCGCTGGTGACGTGGATCGGCCGCCCGAGCGGCAGCGCGTCGGGGGGCGCGGTCGGCTGCTCGGCGAGCAGCGCCGCGACCCCCGCCTCGCCCTCGACGACGAGGTGGGGCTCGACCGAGGCCAGGATGCGCTCCCGCTCTCCCGCGGTCAGCCGCGGGTCCAGCGGCACCGGGAAGATGCCGCGGGCCAGCAGGGCGTGCACGAGCACGAGGTAGTCGTGGGTGCCGGGCGCCAGGAGCGCGACCCGGTCGCCGGTGGCGAGGCTGGTCACCGGTCCAGTCTCCACCGACCGGTCGCCGGCGCCGCGGTCAGGCCGCGGTGGCGGCCAGCCCGCCGCGTACCAGGTCGGCGTAGCGGCCACCACGGAGCAGCAGCTCCTCGTGGGTGCCGAGCTCCACGACCCGGCCGGCGTCGAGCACCGCGATCTGGTCTGCGTCGCGCACGGTGGAGAGCCGGTGGGCGATGGTGATGGTCGTGCGGCCGTCGGCGAGGTCGTCGAGCGCCGCCTGCACCTCGCGCTCGGTGGTGTTGTCGAGCGCGCTGGTCGCCTCGTCGAGCACCAGCACCCGGGGGTCGCGCAGCAGCGTGCGGGCGATCGCCAGCCGCTGCTTCTCCCCGCCGGAGAACCGGTGGCCGCGCGCGCCCACGACGGTGTCGTAGCCCTCGGGGAGCCCCACCAGCACGTCGTGGATCCGCGCCGCGCGGGCCGCGGCCTCCAGCTCCGCGTCGGTGGCGTCGGGCCGCGCGTGCAGCAGGTTGTCGCGCACCGAGGCGTGCAGGAGGTAGGTCTCCTGGGTGACCACGCCCACGGCACCGGCCAGGTCGGCCAGGGTCAGGTCGCGCAGGTCGACGCCGTCGAGCCGCACCGACCCGGTGGTGGGGTCGTGCAGCCGGGCGACCAGCCCGGCGAGGGTGCTCTTGCCGCTGCCGGTCTCGCCGACCAGCGCCAGCGAGGAGCCGGCCGGCACCACGAGGTCGACGTCGCTGAGCACCGGCGCGGCGTCGTCGTAGGCGAACCCGACCCGGTCGAGCCGCACCTCGCCGCGCACCCGTCCGAGCCGGGCGGGCGTGGCGGGGTCGTCGATCTCGACGGGCAGGTCCTGGTACTCGAAGATCCGGCTGAACAGCGCCAGCGAGGCGGTCACGTCGACCCCGACGTTGAGCAGGCCCATCAGCGGGCGGAACAGCGAGCCCTGCAGCGACACGAAGGCCACCAGGGTGCCGATGGTCATGCCCCCGCCGGTCACCGGCAGCCCGGCGGCGAGGTAGAGGGCGGCGGGCACGGCGGCGAAGACCACGGTCATCGTGGCCATCCGCCAGCGCCCGGCCAGCTGGGAGCGGATCTCGAGCCCGACCAGCGCCGCGGAGGCGTCGTCGAAGCGGCGGGCCAGGGCCGGGGCGGCGCCGAGGGTCTTGGTGAGCAGCACCCCGCTGACCGAGAGGCCCTCCTCGACCTGGACGTGCAGGTCGGCCAGCGCCCGCTGCCGCTCGGCGGTGACCGCGTGCCGCATCCGGGCGACCTGACGGGTCAGCACGACGGCCGGCGGCAGCACCACCAGCAAGATCAGGGCCAGCCGCCAGGAGAGCGCGACCATGGCCACGGCGGTGCCGAGCACGACGGTGACGTTGGCCGCCACCGAGGTGGCGGTGGACGTCACGACCGACTGCATCGAGCCGATGTCGTTGACCAGCCGCGACTGCACCTCGCCGCCGCGGGTGCGGGTGAAGAACCCGAGCGACTGGCGCTGCAGGTGGGCGAAGAGGTCGGAGCGGAGCCGGTGCATCACCTCCTGGCCGACCGAGGTGGCGAGCCAGGTCTGGACGACGCCGAGCGCGGCGGTGGCGACGGCGATGCCGACCATGCCCGCGACCAGGGCGAGCAGCAGCCCGACGTCCTGGCCGGGCAGCGCCACGTCGATGACGTGCTTGACGAGGAACGGCTGAGCCAGCCCGACGACGGAGCTGGCGACGATCAGGGCCACCACGACCGTCAGTCGTCGGCGGTGGGGCGCGAACAGGCGCGCGATCCGGCGCAGCGACACCGGCGCGCGCTCGAGCTGGCGCCGGTCGGCCCGGCTGGCCTCGGGGGAACGGGTGCCCCGGCGTCCGTGCTGGTCGTCCATCCGACCACCCCTTCTCTAGTCCTGAGGTATCCTCACAATGAGGCCAACACGCGGAGTCGAGGAGATGTTCCCGTGCACCCTGAGAGCACCGGCGACCTGCTGATGGCCGCGGCCCGGGCCCTGCGCCGCCGGCACTCCGCCGTGCTGGCCGGGTGGGACGTGACCCCCGCCCAGGGGCGGGCGCTCAAGCTGGTCGTCGCACTCGACGGCCCGCGCAACTCGGTGCTCGCCGAGCGGCTGCGGATCGCACCGCGATCGGCCACCGAGGTGGTCGACGCGCTGGCGTCGCGCGGACTGGTGGAGCGCCGTCCCGACCCCAGCGACCGGCGGGCGACGACCGTCGTGGCGACCGACGCCGGGCGGGAGCTGCTCACGGTCGTCGAGCGCGCGCGCCGGTGGGAGTCGGAGCGGTTCCTGGCCGGGCTGACGGCCGACGACCGGCGCGAGCTGCACCGGATCCTCGGGGCGCTGGCCGACGGATAGGGTGCGCCCCATGCGGGTGGGGCTGACCGGCGGGATCGCGTCGGGCAAGAGCACGGTGTCGGCGATGCTGGCCGAGCTGGGCGCGGTGATCATCGACGGCGACCAGCTCGCCCGCGAGGTGGTCGAGCGGGGCACGCCCGGGCTCGCCGCGGTCGTCGAGGCCTTCGGCGAGGAGCTGCTCACCCCCGACGGCGACCTCGACCGCCCGGCGATGGGCCGGATCGTCTTCCACGACCCCGAGAAGCGCCGGCTCCTCGAGGGGATCGTGCACCCGCTGGTCTTCGAGCGCTACGCCGAGCTCGAGGCCGCGGCGAGCGAGGCCGACGTCGTCGTCCACGACATCCCGTTGCTCGCCGAGTCGGGCCGGGCCGACACCTTCGACGCGGTCGTGGTGGTCGACGTGCCCGAGGAGCTGCAGGTCGAGCGGATGGTGCGCGACCGCGGCTGGACCGAGGACGACGCCCGCGCCCGGATCGCCTCCCAGGCCACCCGCGAGCAGCGCCTGGCCATCGCCACCCACGTCATCGACAACACCGGCACCCTCGACCAGCTCCGCACCCGCGTCGCCGAGGTCTGGGCCGCCCTGCGCAGCTGAACCCGCGCCGAGCCGTCGTTACTGCACTGCAGTAACGACGGCTCGGCGGGGCCCGGAGACGCCAAGAGCCCCCGTCGGCGTGCGACGAGGGCTCCCCGGCGACGGTCCCGGCGGCGGGGGTCGG
>NZ_JAFFJT010000029.1 GCF_016924665.1 Nocardioides sp. SYSU D00038 | reverse complement strand
CCCCCCCCCCCCCCGCCCCCCCCCCCCCCCCCCCCCCCCCCCCCCCCCCCCCCCCCCCCCGGGGCCCGGAGACGCCAAGAGCCCCCGTCGGCGTGCGACGAGGGCTCCCGGGAGACGGTCCCGGCGGCGGGGGTCGGGGCTCAGGCCGCCAGGTCGGGATCGGCGATGCGGCGCAGCTTCTGCAGCGCCTCCCGCTCGAGCTGGCGCACCCGCTCGGCGGAGATGCCGTGCTTGGCCCCGATGTCGGCGAGCTTGTGCTGGCGGCCGTCGGTGAGGCCGTAGCGGGAGCGGATGATGTCGGCAGCGCGCTCGTCGAGGTGGGCGACCAGGTCGTTGAGCCGGTCGCGCGACTCGACGTCGAGCACCTCGAGGTCGGGCCCCGGCGAGGTCTCCTGGGCCATCAGGTCGCCCAGCGAGGTGTCGCCGTCCTCGTCGACGGGGGAGTCGAGGCTGACGTGCTCGCGGCCCCACGCCATCAGGTCGAGCACCCGGTCGAGGTCCATGCCGAGCTCCTCGGCGATCTCCTGCGGCTCGGGGTCGCGGCCGAGCTGGCGCTCGAGCGTGCGACGGGCGCCGCCGACCTGGTTGAGCTCCTCGACCACGTGGACGGGCAGGCGGACGACGCGCGCCTGCTGCGCGATGCCGCGGGTGATCGCCTGACGGACCCACCAGGTGGCGTAGGTGGAGAACTTGTAGCCCTTGGTGTAGTCGAACTTCTCGACCGCACGGATCAGGCCGGTGTTGCCCTCCTGGATCAGGTCGAGCATCGGCATCTGCGCCCGGCCGTACTTGCGCGCGATGGAGACGACCAGCCTCAGGTTGGCGGTGATGAACGTGTCGACGGCCTTGCGGCCCTCCTCGGCGAGCCACTCCAGCTCGGCCTCCGTGGCCGACATGGGGGCGCCGCCCTTCTTGCGACCCACCCGGCCCTCGGCCAGGAGCGCCTCGGCCATCAGGCCGGCCTCGATCGTCTTCGAGAGCTCGACCTCGGCGGCGGCGTCGAGGAGGGGGTTGCGCGCGATCTCGTCGAGGTAGAGGCCAACGCTGTCGCGGCCCTCGATCTCGCGCGTCGCGCCGGCAGTGCGTGTGGTGGTGCGAGCAGCCATGGGGAACCCTCCTTCTGCGTCGATCGCTGAGAGCGATCCACGCTGGTCACAACGCCCACGGTGACCGCGGGATTCCCCGGCCATACGTGCGCCTTCAGGAGGTAAGGACGACCGGGCGCACGGCGGAGTTGCCTCCGGCCCGTACTCTCAGGGACTTCTCAGGGCCGCCGGGGTTTGGCCGGGCGCCGGGCGGAGGTCCCGCCCGTCCGGGAGGACGGGGGACCTCAGGACGGCTCGGTTTCGGCCAGCCCCATCCGGTCCAGGATCCAGGCCAGCGAGAAGGCCCGGTCGTGCCAGGCCTTGTAGCGCCCGGAGACGCCGCCGTGGCCGGCCGACATCTCGGTGCGCAGCAGCACGTCCGCGCCGTTGACGGCCCGCTCGCGCAGCCGGGCCACCCACTTCGCGGGCTCGACGTAGAGCACCCGGGTGTCGTTCAGGGAGGTCTCGGCGAGGATCGCCGGGTAGCGCTGCTCCGCGACGTTGTCGTACGGCGAGTACGACGCCATGTAGTCGTAGACCGCCGGGTCGTCCTCGGGGTTGCCCCACTCGTCGTACTCGGTGACGGTCAGCGGCAGGCTGGCGTCGAGCATGCTGGTCAGCGCGTCGACGAACGGCACCGCGGCCACGACGCCGCCGAACAGGTCGGGTGCCTGGTTGGCCACCGCGCCCATCAGCAGCCCGCCGGCGCTGCCGCCCTCGGCCACCAGCACCTCGGGCCGGGTCCAGCCGGTCTCGACGAGGTGGCGCGCGCAGGCGATGAAGTCGGAGAAGGTGTTCTGCTTGGCGTAGAGCTTGCCGCCCTCGTACCAGCGCCGGCCCATCTCGCCGCCGCCGCGCACGTGGGCGATCGCGAACGCCGCACCGCGGTCGAGCAGCGCCAGCCGGGCGACGGAGAAGTAGGGGTCGATCGAGACCTCGTAGGCGCCGTAGCCGTAGAGCAGCACCGGCACCGGCCCGGCGTCGGCGGCGCCCTTGCGCGCCACCAGCGAGATCGGCACCCGCTCGCCGTCGTCGGCGGTGGCCCAGAGCCGGTGCTCCTCGTAGTCGTCGGGGTCGTAGCCACCGAGCACCGGCGTCTGCCGCAGCAGGGTCAGCTCGCGGGTGCGCACGTCGTAGTCGTAGACCGAGGCGGGCTTGGCCATGGTGGTGTAGCCGAGCCGGACCGTCGGCTGGCCGAAGCCGGGGTTGCTGCCCGAGCCGACGGTGTAGACCTCGTCGTCGAACTCCACGAGGTAGTCCTCGCCGAGCCCGCGCTCGTCGACCTCCCCGCCGAGCTCGATGATCCGCAGCTGGGTGAGCCCCTCGCTGCGCTGGTGGACGACCAGGTGGCCGGCGAAGGCGTCGACGTCCTCGAGCCGGACGCCGGAGGTGTGGGCCAGCAGGGGGGTCCACTCCTCGGGCGGCGTGGGGGAGACGGGCGCCCGGCCGAGCTCGAAGTCGGGGCCGGCGTGGTTGTGGAGCACCAGGAAGCAGTCCTCGCCGCCGATGACGGCGTGGTCGATGGAGTACTCCAGGCCCTCTCGGCGCGGGCTGAAGAGCTGGAGGCCGAGCTCGGGGTGCTCGGCGTCGAGGTAGCGGTACTCGCTGGTGACCTTGGAGCCGCTCACGACCACGATGAAGCGGTCGGTGCGGCTGCGGCCCACGCCCACGAAGAACCGGCCGTCGGTCTCGTGGTGCACCAGCTCGTCGTCGGCCTGGGCGGTGCCGAGCCGGTGCCGCCAGACCTTGTCGGCGCGCCAGGACTCGTCGACGGTCGTGTAGTAGAGGTGCTCGCCGGCACGGTCCCAGGTGCCGCCGCCGAGCGCGCCGGTGATCTCGTCCTCGCGCAGCTCGCCGGTGGTGAGGTCCTTGACCCGGATCGTGTAGCGCTCGTCGCCGACCGTGTCGGTGGCGTAGGCCAGCAGGTTGCCGTCGGGGCTCACGCTGGAGCCGCCGAGGGAGAAGAACTCGTGGCCCTCGGCCAGCGCGTCGAGGTCGAGCAGCACCTGCTCGCCGGGGAGCGCGGGCTGGTCGGGAGCGCAGTCCTCCGCGGGCCGCGGCGGCGTCCAGTCGTCGGGGTCGGCGACCGGCACCCGGCACGACGCGCCGTACTCGCGGCCCTCGAAGGAGCGGCCGTAGTACCAGTGGCCCCGGCTGCGGGTCGGCACCGACAGGTCGGTCTCGCGGGTGCGGGCCTTGATGCCGTCGAAGATCGCCTGGCGCAGGTCGGCCAGGTGGGCGGTGCGGGCCTGGGTGTAGGCGTTCTCGGCCTCGAGGTGCGCGCGGACCTCGGGGTCCTCCTTGTCGCGCAGCCACTCGTAGTCGTCGGTGCGCACGTGCCCGTGGATCTCGCGGGTGGTGGGTCGACGGTCGGCGACGGGCGGTCGCGGGGCGGGGTCGGCGTCAGGCATGGCCCGAACGTACCCACCCGGCTAGCGTCGTCCCGTGGCAGCCCGGACGATCGACCTCAACGCGGACCTCGGCGAGGAGGTCACCGACGACTCCGCCTTGCTGGCGGTGGTGACCAGCGCCAACGTCGCCTGCGGCTACCACGCCGGCTCGGCGGCGATCATGCGCGCCGTGTGCGCGGAGGCGGCCGAGCGCGGGGTGTCGGTGGGCGCCCAGGTGTCCTACGCCGACCGCGCGGGCTTCGGCCGGGTGGCGCGGGACGTCGCGCCCGACCTGCTGCGCGAGCAGGTCACGGACCAGGTCGGCACGCTGGCCGAGATCGCCGCGGCGGCGGGCACCGCGGTGCGCTACCTCAAGCCGCACGGCGCGCTCTACCACCGGGTGCTCGACGACGCCGAGCAGGCCGCCGCGGTGCTGGCGGGCTCGGGCGCGCTCCCTGTGCTCGGCATGCCGGGCGAGCTGCTCACGCAGGCCGGGGCCGTCGGCCGCACGGTCCACCACGAGGGCTTCCCCGACCGGGGCTACGGCGACGACGGGCGGCTGCTGCCGCGCGACCACCCGGACGCGCTCGTCGGCGACCCTGACGAGGTGGCGACCCGGGCGCTGCTGCTGGCCGAGAACGTCGACTCGCTGTGCGTGCACGGCGACTCCCCGGGGGCGGTCGAGCACGCTCGTGCCGTACGCCGGGCGCTGGCCGACGCCGGGGTGGAGCTGCGCGGCCTCTGAGGTCCAGACCGGATCTCCACAGCGGCGCCGGCGTGCTGTGGAGAACGGCCCGTGCCTGTGGACGACAGCCGCCGGGTTGTGGACCGGCCTGTGGGAACGCGGGAATGTCGGGGCATCGCCCCGAAACCCTTGCGCGGCGCCGCCAGGCCGCCGTAGAACTCTCCCTACCGATTCACCCGGCGGCTCGCCGGCGGGGGAGTCGGGACCAGGCAGGAGCAAGGATCCGCACCCCGGGGAGACCCGGGGCGTCGGCCCGGTGACGGGGTCGGCGGGGTCGGAGCGGCGGCCTGGTCGAGGCGGACGTCACCGCAACTGCCTCGAGCCGAGGGCCTCTTGACGCTCATACCGTCAAGAGGCCCTCACCCATTCGTGCCCACCTCGGCGCCGGTCCATCCGTGGGCGCCTCCTGACCGCCACACTGGTGGGGTGCAGGCCCTCCCGTTCGGTGAGCGCTCCTTCCTGGTGGAGGTGCCCGACGCCGTGGCCGCGCTCTCGCTCGCCCGTTGGGTACGGGCGAGCGGGCTCGCCGTGGTCGACGTGGTGCCGGCCGCGCGCACGGTGCTGCTCGACGGGGTGGCCGACCCCGACGGCGTCGCCGCGGTGCTGGGCGCGTGGCGCCCCGAGGAGCGGGCCGAGCCGGGTCCGCTGGTCGAGCTCGCGGTCGTCTACGACGGCGCCGACCTCGACGACGTGGCGCAGCGCTGGGGCACCGACGCTGCTGGTGTGGCCGAGCGGCTGGCCGGCACCGAGCTGGTCGCGGCGTTCAGCGGGTTCGCCCCCGGCTTCTCCTACCTCGCCGGGCTGCCGGACCGGCTCGCGGTGCCGCGGCTCGCGACGCCGCGCCCGCGGGTGCCGGCCGGCTCGGTGGCGGTGGCCGACACGTGGTGCGGCGTCTACCCCACCGCCTCGCCCGGCGGCTGGCGGTTGCTCGGGCACACCTCGGCCGAGCTCTGGGACCCCAGCCGCGACTCCCCGGCGCTGCTCGCGCCCGGCACTCGGGTGCGGCTGGTGCCGGCATGAGCGGGCTGCTCGTCCTCGACGCCGGGGTGCTGACCACGGTGCAGGACCGCGGCCGCCCCGGCCTCGCCCACCTGGGCGTGCCGCGCGCCGGACCGCTCGACGCCCCGGCCGCCGCGCTGGCCAACCGGCTGGTCGGCAACCCCCCGGACGCCGCGCTGCTCGAGGTGACCCTCGGCGGGCTGGCGGTCCGGGCCGACGCGGGCCGCTGGGTGGCGGTGACCGGCGCCCCGGCGCCGGTGACCGTCGACGGCCGTGCCCGGGGGAGCGCCCGCCCCGAGTGGCTGCCGGCCGGCGCGGAGCTGCGGCTGGCGGCACCGCCCTCCGGGGTGCGCACCTACGTCGCCGTCGCCGGCGGGATCGAGGTCGAGCCGGTGCTCGGCTCGCGCGCCACCGACACCCTGGCCTGGGTCGGGCCACCGCGGGTCTCGTCGGGCGCCGTGCTGCCGCTGGGACCGGCGGTCGGGCGACCCGAGCCGGTCGACACGCCCCGCGAGCCGGTGCCCGGCCCGGTGCGGCTGCTGCCCGGGCCGCGGGCCGACTGGTGCGGGCCCGACCCCGTCGGGTCGCTGTGCGCGGCGTCGTACGTCGTGACGGATGACTCCGACCGGGTGGGGCTGCGGCTCGACGGGCCGCCGCTGCCGCGCACCCGCGAGGGCGAGCTGCCCAGCGAGGGGATGGTGCTCGGCGCGGTGCAGGTGCCGCCCGACGGGCGCCCGGTGGTGTTCCTCGCCGACCACCCCGTGACCGGCGGCTACCCGGTGGTGGCGGTGGTGCACCCCGACGACCTGTGGGTCTGCGGGCAGCTGCGGCCCGGCGACCCGCTGCGGTTCACGCGGGCGGGGCGTCCTCCGGCGCGGGGTGGCGCCACGCGCTGAGCGCCGGGTCGTCGAGCGGGAGGCTCAGCACCGGCCCGGCCGGCGACTCGGCGGTCTCGAACCGCACGGTCACCACGCCCCGGCCAGAGCCCCACACCCACCCCCGGCCGTGCTCCTCGTGCACGACGTCCATCCCGGGCGACCAGGTGGGCCGCGACGACGGCGGCAGCTCGACCGCGACCGGCTCGTCGTCGTCCTCGGTCTCGCCGAAGAGGTCCTCCTGCACCCAGTCGGCCAGCCCCGAGACGCCCACGCCGAGCAGGCGTACGCCGCCGCTGGTGTCGAGGTCGGCGAGCAGGCCGCGGGCCAGCTTGGCGATCGTCGCCGTCTGGTCGGTGGGGGAGGAGAGCGTGGTCGACCGGCTCAGCGTGGTGAAGTCGTGCAGCCGCACCTTGATCGACACGGTGCGGCCGGACAGCCCGCTCTTGCGCAGCCTGGTCGCCACCTCGCCGGCCTGGCGGGTGAGCAGGTGGGCCATCAGCGAGCGGTCGGCGAGGTCGGTGTCGTAGGTGCCCTCGACGCTCACCGACTTGGCCTCGCGCTCGGCCACCACCGGCCGGTCGTCCTGGGCGCGGGCCAGCTGGTGCAAGCCGGTGCCGTGGGCTCTGCCGACCAGGCCGACCAGCTCGTCGAGGCCGACCGCCTCGAGGTCGGCGACGGTGTGGATGCCGGCCCGGCGCAGCCGCTCGGCGGTGGCCGGCCCCACGCCGGGGATCACCGAGACGTGCATCGGGTGCAGCAGCGCGCGCTCGGTGCCGGGCGGCACCACCGTGAGCCCGTCGGGCTTGTGCAGGTCGGAGGCGACCTTGGCGATGAACTTCGAGGTGCCCACCCCGACCGAGGCGGTCAGCCCGCCGGTGGCCTCGCGCACCCGCCGCCGCAGCTCCTCGGCCACGGCGGTGACCGTCTCGACCTCGAGGTCGGGCAGCCCGGCCTGCGCGAGGTCGACGAACGCCTCGTCGAGCGAGAGCGGCTCGACGAGCGGCGAGAGCGCACGCAGCTCGGCCATCACCCGGGCGCTGGCCTCGCGGTAGGCGTGGAACCGGCCGCTGAGGAACGCCGCGTGCGGGCAGCGGGCCCGGGCCTCGCGGGTCGACATCGCCGACCGGACGCCGTAGGTGCGGGCCTCGTACGACGCCGTGGCCACGACCCCGCGACCGCCGACCCCGCCCACCACGACCGGCTTGCCGCGCAGCGACGGCTTGTCGCGCTGCTCGACCGCCGCGAAGAAGGCGTCCAGGTCGAGGTGGAGCACGGAGGCCTGGGCACGCACAGGCGGAACCTACCTCGCGGCACCGACGGGCCACCTGGCCTCCACAGCGACCCCCCGGACGCCGTCCTCCACAGGCGCGACCCGGCCGGGTGCGCCGGTCGGCGCGACCGGGGAGCGTCGGGCCATGACCACGCCTCCGCCGCCCTCGTCCTCCCGCCGTCCGTCCCCGGCCCGCCCGCCCTCCCAGTCGGGCGGTCCGGCCCGTCCGAGTCGTCCTGCGCGTCCACCAGACCGGCGCGCGACGCTGGTGCTGCGCTCGCCCGACGACGTGCTGGCTGCCGTGCCTGTGCTGCTCGGCTTCGTGCCACGCGAGTCGGTGGTGCTGCTGACCTTCGGCGGCACCGACGCCTTCCACGCGCGCATCGACCTGCCGGCCGGCCCCGAGGAGGTCGAGCCCACCGTGGAGCTGCTGCTCGAGCCGGCCCGGCGGCACCGGGTGGAGCGCGCGATCCCGGTGCTCTACACCGACGACGAGGCGCTCGCCCGCACGACCAGCGACGCACTCGGCGAGGCGCTGGAGGCGGCCGGCGTCGACGTCCCCGACCGGCTGCGCTGTGCAGGTGGCCGGTGGTTCCGGCTGCTGCCGGGCTCGACGGTGCCTGCCGAGGGGGTCGCGCTCGACCCCGCCGTCCACCCCTTCGCCGCCCAGGCGGTGCTCGACGGTCGGGTCACCCACTCCTCCCGCGAGGAGCTGGCCGCCACCCTCGACCCGCTGCCCCGCCGGCCGGTGCGTGGACTGACCGCGCTCACCGTGCCGTTGGCCCCGGCCGGCGTCGAGCAGGCGGTGCGGTCCGCGCTCGACGACGGCCGGTTCAGCGACCTCGACCTCGCCTCGGTGCTCGTCTCGCTCGACGACCCCGCCGCCCGCGACGCCGCCTGGGGCTGGGTGTCGCGCGACGAGGCCCGCGACCACGTGCGGCTGTGGGGCGACGCCGTGCGGCGCGCTCCCGACGACCTGGTCGCCGGGCCGGCGGCGGTGCTGGGCCTGGTGGCCTGGCTGGCCGGCGACGGCGCCCTGGCCTGGTGCGCGGTCGACCGGTGCCTGGCCGTGCAGCCGCGCCACTCGCTCGCGCTGCTGGTCGCCGACCTGCTCGGCCACGCGGTGCCGCCGTCGACCTGGTCACCGATGCCGCCGTAGGGTCGGGCCATGGGAGCCGAGGTCGACGCGCAGGAGTTCTCCCGGGCCGATCGCACGCGGCACCGCGAGAAGGTGCGGCGCTGCCTCGACGTGTTCGCCCGGATGCTGCGCGAGGAGCGCTTCGACACCGACGACCCGCTCACCGGGCTGGAGGTCGAGCTCAACCTGGTCGACGAGGCCGGCGACCCGGCGCTGCGCAACAGTGAGGCGCTCGAGGCGATCGCCGACCCCGACTTCCAGACCGAGTTGGGCCAGTTCAACATCGAGATCAACGTCGCGCCCGCGTCGCTGCGCGAGGGCGGCCTGACGACGTTCGAGGAGAGCCTGCGCCGCAGCCTCAACGACGCCGAGACGAAGTCGGCCGCCGTCGGCGCCCACCTGGTGATGATCGGCGTGCTGCCCACCCTGGCCGAGGGCCACATGGGCGTGCACTCGATCAGCGCCAGCTCGCGCTACCTGCTGCTCAGCGAGCAGATCCTCGACGCGCGCGGCGAGGACATCAGCATCGACATCGCCGGCACCGCACCCGGTGAGCGGCTGCGCACCACCGCCGACTCGATCGTGCCGGAGGCCGCCTGCACCAGCACCCAGTTCCACGTGCAGACCTCCCCGGACGACTTCGCGGCGTACTGGAACGCCTCCCAGGCGATCTCGGCGATCCAGCTCGCCCTCGGCGCCAACTCGCCCTACCTGCTCGGCAAGCAGCTGTGGCGCGAAACCCGGATCCCGCTGTTCGAGCAGGCCACCGACACCCGCAGCGAGGAGCTGAAGGCGCAGGGGGTGCGGCCGCGGGTCTGGTTCGGCGAGCGGTGGATCACCTCGGTCTTCGACCTCTTCGAGGAGAACGTGCGCTACTTCCCCGCGCTGCTGCCGATCACCGAGGAGGAGGACCCGCTCGCGGTGCTCGAGTCCGGGGGCACGCCCGAGCTGGCCGAGCTGCGCCTGCACAACGGCACGATCTACCGCTGGAACCGACCGATCTACGACGTCGCCGACGACGTCCCCCACCTGCGCGTCGAGAACCGGGTGCTGGCCGCCGGGCCGACCGTGGCCGACACGATCGCCAACGCGGCGTTCTACTTCGGGCTGGTGCGCAGCCTGGCCGCGAGCGAGCGCCCGATCTGGTCGCAGATGTCGTTCAGCGCCGCCGAGGAGAACTTCCACGTCGCCGCCCAGCACGGCATCGACGCCCAGGTCTACTGGCCCGGCGTGGGGCAGGTGCCGGCCACCGAGTTGGTGCTGCGCCGGCTGCTGCCGCTGGCCCACGAGGGGCTGGCCGAGTGGGGTGTCGAGACCGAGGTCCGCGACCGGCTGCTCGGCATCATCGAGCAGCGCTGCCTCCAGCACACCAACGGCGCCGACTGGTTCGTGCGACGGATGGCCGAGCGGGCCGACCAGGAGCGCTTCGACGCGCTGCGCGCCACGCTGCTCGACTACCGCGACCGGATGCACTCCAACGAGCCGGTCCACGCCTGGGACTGACCTCAGCGGCGTCGCAGCCGCTGCCAGCGGCGCTGGGTCCCCGACCGCGGGTCGCGCCAGCCGTGGCGGTTGACCACCACGAAGACCAGCGCCAACCCGGCCTCGAGGTGGGCCGCCCGCGCGGCGGCCAGCCACCGCGCGTCGACGTCCTGCACCTCCTCGAGCGGGCCGGTGCGGGTCAGCCAGACCAGCGGCCCGGGCGTCGGCAGCGTGGGCGCCCGCACCCGGCGCAGCATCGCGGCCAGCACGTCGGTGCGCAGGGCGTGGTCGGTCGGCTCGTCGGGACGGACCGCGACCACCGCCTCCGCGGTGCGCGGCTGCCCGACGTGCACCAGCGGGGGGTGCACCCGTCGCGGCTCCGAGGTCGCCAGGTCGTAGGCCGCGGTGCGCAGCAGCCGGGCCAGCGGCCGCGGCAGCGGCTCGACCAGCCCGTCGTCGTACGCACCAGGGAGCGGCATGGCGCCAGCCTCGCCCAGTCCGGGCGCGCGGGCGCCGCTCCTCCACAGGCCGTGACGTCGCGTCGCGGAGCGATGAGTCCGCGGCCGGAGCCCGGTCGGCCTCACCGACCACCCCACCGGCAGGCAGGATGGAGCCATGGCGATCCACATCACCGGCGACGCGAGCGCCGACCAGGTGCTGACCGACTCACCGTTCGCGCTGCTGGTCGGCATGATGCTCGACCAGCAGTACCCGATGGAGCACGCCTTCCGCGGGCCCGCCAAGGTGCTGGAGCGGTTCGGCTCGATCGAGCCCGCGGCGATCGCCGCGGCCGACCCCGAGCAGTTCACCGCCCTCTGCTCCACCCCGCCGGCGATCCACCGCTTCCCGGGCTCGATGTCGGCGCGGCTGCAGGAGCTGGCGCGGGTCGTGGAGGAGACCTACGACGGTCGCGCGGAGCGGCTCTGGACCGAGGCGGACGACGGCAGGGACCTGCTCAAGCGGGTGATGGGGCTGCCCGGCTTCGGCAAGCAGAAGGCCCAGATCTTCGTGGCCCTGCTGGCCAAGCAGCTCGGCGTCCGGCCCGACGGCTGGGAGAAGGTCGTTGGTGACTACGCGCTCGAGGGGCACCGGTCGGTCGCCGACGTCGTCGACCCGGACTCGCTGCAGAAGGTGCGCGACTTCAAGAAGCAGAAGAAGGCCGCGGCCCAGGCCCAGGCCGGCTGACCCGCCGGGGGAGTGCCCGAGTTGCCTTGGCGGCATGGCAGAATGACGACCAGGCCTTGACGACACCGGGCCTTGTTGCGCCCTGAGGCGCAGAACCCCCGGTGTCCGAATGGTCGTCCGGCGCAGGCTTCCAGGCAAGTTACGAGAGGTGTTCGTGTCCTCGAACGCACGCAAGCTCCCCACCGAGGTGCTCAGCCACCCCGCGATCGTGTCCCTGGTCCAGCAGGGGACCGCCACCGGCAGCCTCACCCCCGACCAGGTACGGCGGGCCAGTGACGAGGCCGCGGTCGAGCCGCGTCACCTCAAGGCGCTGCTCGCCCACGTCTCGGCGCTCGGCATCGTCGTGCAGGTGCCGGTCGTGACCGGCAAGGTCGCTGCGGCGCGGGCGTCGACCCCGGCCAAGACCGCCAAGGCCGCCCCCGCCAAGAAGGCCGCGCCGGCCAAGAAGGCGGCGGCGAAGAAGACCGCGGCCGCACCGGCCGAGCCCGCGGTGGAGGTGCCGGTGGCGCCCGCGGTCGGTCCCGACGGCAAGAAGCTGCTGCCCGACATCCCGGACGAGCAGTTCGAGAAGGACGTCAAGGCCGACCCCACGATCGTGGAGGACGAGAAGGAGGCGACGTTCGTCGTCTCCCAGGCCGACGAGACCGACGAGCCGGAGCAGCAGGTCACCGTCGCTGGCGCGACCGCCGACCCGGTCAAGGACTACCTCAAGCAGATCGGCAAGGTCTCGCTCCTCAACGCCGAGATGGAGGTCGAGCTCGCCAAGCGGATCGAGGCCGGCCTGTTCTCGGAGGAGAAGCTGGCCAAGGGCGGCAAGATCTCGCCGAAGACGCTCGAGGAGCTCGAGTGGATCGCCGAGGACGGCCGCCGGGCCAAGAACCACCTGCTCGAGGCCAACCTGCGCCTCGTGGTCTCGCTGGCCAAGCGCTACACCGGCCGCGGCATGCTCTTCCTCGACCTGATCCAGGAGGGCAACCTCGGCCTGATCCGTGCGGTCGAGAAGTTCGACTACACCAAGGGCTACAAGTTCTCGACCTACGCGACGTGGTGGATCCGCCAGGCGATCACCCGCGCGATGGCCGACCAGGCCCGCACCATCCGGATCCCGGTGCACATGGTCGAGGTCATCAACAAGCTCGCCCGCGTGCAGCGGCAGATGCTCCAGGACCTGGGCCGCGAGCCCACCCCGGAGGAGCTGGCCAAGGAGCTCGACATGACCCCCGAGAAGGTCATCGAGGTCCAGAAGTACGGCCGCGAGCCGATCTCGCTGCACACGCCGCTCGGCGAGGACGGCGACTCCGAGTTCGGTGACCTGATCGAGGACTCCGAGGCCATCGTCCCGGCCGACGCCGTGTCGTTCACGCTGCTCCAGGAGCAGCTGCACGCCGTTCTCGACACGCTCTCGGAGCGCGAGGCGGGCGTGGTCAGCATGCGGTTCGGCCTCACCGACGGCCAGCCCAAGACCCTCGACGAGATCGGCAAG
Source organism: Nocardioides sp. SYSU D00038 (assembly GCF_016924665.1). Taxonomy (GTDB): domain Bacteria; phylum Actinomycetota; class Actinomycetes; order Propionibacteriales; family Nocardioidaceae; genus Nocardioides. The sequence goes on along the minus strand of NZ_JAFFJT010000029.1, from coordinate 42,769 downwards.
GTCTACGGCGTGACCCGCGAGCGGATCCGCCAGATCGAGTCGAAGACCATGTCGAAGCTGCGGCACCCGTCGCGCTCGCAGGTGCTGCGCGACTACCTCGACTGAGCACCCGTCCCGACCTACGACGAGGGCCCGACCGCACGCAGCGGTCGGGCCCTCGTCGTACGTCCGGAGGCGGCCGGACGCCGGGTCTCAGCGGGTCAGGGGAGCAGGTCGACGCCGCGGCACAGCCGCAGCTCGTCGCGGAGCTTGTAGGGCACCGGGCGGCCGCTGCGGGCCAGGGCGGTGGCGTACGCCTCCAGCGCCACCGTCAGCCGGTGGTGGGCGTCGCGGACCTCGCTGCGCTGGCGCTGCGGCCGCGAGCGGACCTCGGCGAGCGAGCGGCGGGCCCGCTGCAGCTCGTCGAGCAGGCGACCCAGGGAGGGCGCCTCACGTGCGTCGGTCGTGGTCACGGCCAGCCTCCCCGTCCGCCGGCGACCCGGGCGGAGTGCTCGGGCTGGCGGGGCACCACCGTACCCCGGATCGCGGACCCCGGGGGGTCGCGCGGACGACGCGCCGCTGCGCCACGCTGCAACCATTGCGTGACCGCGAACGTCTTCCGTGGTGACATCGATCCAGCACCCAGAGTTCCGTCCACCGAGGAGAACCCCGTGATCACCACCCTCCGCCGCGTCGCGCTGGGCGCGACCGCCGTCATCGCCCTCACTCTCGGCGCGACCGGCGTCGCGTCCGCCGAGCAGGTCGTCCTCGACGACCCCGCCGACGCCACCGCCTCGCCCACCGACATCCGTCGGGTCTCGGCCGACCACACCGCCAAGGAGCTGTTCGTCAAGGTGCGGTTCGCCGCGCTGCCGAAGAAGGGCGCCTCCGGCATCTCGGTCTACGTCGACACCGACCGCGCCCGGAAGGGCCCCGAGCTCCGGCTCGTCGGCGGCCTCTTCGACGGCACCGACTACCAGCTGGTGCGGGTCAAGGCCTGGAAGGACGCTTCCAACCCGCTCTCGTGCCCCCACATCATGCGGCTCGACCGCGGCACCAAGCAGGCCAAGGTGCGCATCTCCGCCAAGTGCCTCGGCGGTGCCGACGAGGTGCGGGTCGGCGTGCGGATGACCGACGACAGCGACGGCTCGCACCCGGTCACCGACTGGCTGAAGAAGCCGCGCGGCTGGACCCGCTGGCTCGCGACCGACTGACCCCCCTTCGTCGTACGACCGCGCAGGCCCGGGCCCAGCGGCCCGGCCCTGCGCCGTTCAGGTCGCGAGGACGCCGACGACCCAGGTCGCGGCGGCCAGCAGGCCCGCCGCCAGCTCGATCAGGATGCTCAGCCCCACCGCGCGCAGCGCCGCCTTGGTGGACGGCCAGGCCCGCGCGGCGCCGACCCGGCGTCGTTCGGCGAGGTAGACGCCCAGCACGAACCCGAGGAAGAGCCCCACCACCGGGACGACGAAGAAGCCCACCACGGCCAGGAGCGCCCCCGCCCACTGCGTGGACGCCGGGATGCCCTGCTCCTTGAGGCGCCGCCCCGGCACGAGGTACTTGACCACGGTGCCGACAGCCAGCAGCGCGGTCACGATGGCGAAGACCGCCCACGCCGTACCGCTGCCCACCTCGATCGCCCAGACCAGCACCGCTCCCAGCACCAGCACCGACCCCGGCAGCACCGGCACCAGGATCCCGACCAACCCGATCGCGATCACGACCGCGACCAGGACCTCCGTGACGCTCATGGCCCGACCCTTCCACAACCCGCAGCGTCGGAGGACCAGGTGCCGGCGGCGGGATAGTCCCTGACGTTTCCGGGCCCTCGCGGGCCCTTCGACCCCGAGAACGTCAGGGACTATCCCGGTGGGCCGCCCGGGGAGGGGCTGGGAGGAGCGGCCGGGGGCGCGGTAGTCCCTGACGTTCTGGTCGCCTGCAGGGCCCTGAGGGGGCCATTTCGTCAGGGACTATCCCGTGGGCCGGCCGGAGTGCGACCACAGGTGGGTGACGGCCAGGCCGGAACGCAGGGAAATGACGACGACCCCGGACCGTGGAGGTCCGGGGTCGTGCGAGTCGTCGGGGTGGTCTGGTCAGCGCTCGTCGTCGGGCGCGGGGGCGGGGGTGTCGCCGAGCTTGTGCGTCTCGTCGACGATGGTGGCGGCGACCTGCTTCAGCTTGTCACCGTGCTCGCGGGCGTGGTGGGCGCAGAAGAGGAGCTCGCCACCGGACTGGAGCTCCACGCGGAGGTAGGCCTGGGCTCCGCAACGGTCGCAGCGGTCCGCCGCGGTGAGCGGAGTGCTGGGTGCAACGGCAGTAGTCACATCGGCCTTCTTTCTCGATCTTCTCGGTATCGGGTGCAACGTAGCCCGAGGCCCCAAGATTCCCCGTGCTGCGTGTCACCTGACACGTTGATCCAATCACGGAGTCAGGTATCCCGTGGTCAGGTTTTCATGCCGCGAACAACCTCGTTCCCGAACCGTGACCTGGACCACGGATGCTGCGGTGCTGCCGGTGGTGCTTGGTGCGCCCACCGTAGACCCGGGCACCTACAGGCGTGCCTCCATGTCGCTGCGGCGTGTCGCGGGTAGATTCGGGGACGTACCCGAGGACCGCGTCCGACCCACGTCCCACCCCGCACCGACGCCCGCAGGAGCCCCCCGATCGACAACACCTACAACGCAGCGCACCTACTGGTCCTGGAGGGCCTGGAGGCCGTCCGCAAGCGGCCGGGCATGTACATCGGCTCGACCGACACGCGCGGGCTCATGCACTGCCTGTGGGAGATCATCGACAACGGCGTCGACGAGGCGCTGGCCGGCTCCGCGCAGCGGGTCGAGGTCACGCTGAACGCCGACGGCTCGGTCGAGGTCTACGACGACGGGCGCGGCATCCCCACCGACAAGGAGCCCAAGACCGGGCTCCCCGGCGTGGAGGTGGTGGCGACGAAGCTGCACGCCGGCGGCAAGTTCGGCGGCGGCTCCTACGTCGCCACCGGCGGCCTCCACGGCGTCGGCCTCTCGGTCGTCAACGCGCTGTCGTCGCGGATGGACATCGACGTCGACCGCTCGCCGAGCCAGCAGGGGATCAGCTTCCGCCGTGGCGTGCCGGGCGTCTTCGACGGCGACGGTCCCGACGCGCCGTTCACGGCGAGGTCCGGCCTGACCCGCAAGGGCAAGCGGGTGGCCAAGGGCCGCAGCGGCACCCACATCCGGTTCTGGCCCGACCGGCAGATCTTCACCCCCGACGCCACCTTCGAGCTCGAGGGGCTGCTGGGCCGGGCCCGGCAGACGTCGTTCATCGTCCCCGGCCTGGAGCTGGTGATCCGCGACCTGCGCGGCGACACCCCCACCGAGGAGAAGTTCCGCCACGACGGCGGCATCGCGGAGTTCGCGGAGTTCCTGGCCGCCGACGAGCCGGTCACCGAGGTGCTGCGGCTGCAGGGCACCGACACGTTCAAGGAAACCGTGCCGCTGCTCGACGAGCAGGGCCACATGACGCCGCAGGAGGTCGAGCGCGAGCTCGCCGTCGACGTGGCGCTGCGCTGGGGCACCGGTTACGACACCGAGCTGCGCTCGTTCGTCAACGTCATCGCCACCCCCAAGGGCGGCACCCACGTCAGCGGGTTCGAGCAGGCCGTGACCCGCACCTTCAACGACGTGATGCGCGCCGGCAAGGTGCTCAAGGTCAACGACGACGACGTGGTCAAGGACGACGTGCTCGAGGGGATGACCGGGGTGGTCACCGTCCGGCTGGCCGAGCCGCAGTTCGAGGGCCAGACCAAGGAGATCCTCGGCACCCCCGCGGCCCGCACCGTCGTACGCCGGGTGGTGGCCGCGGAGCTCAAGAAGTTCCTCACCTCCAGCAAGCGCGGCGAGAAGGCCCAGGCCAAGCTGGTGATGGAGAAGGTCGCCGGCGCCGCCAAGACCCGGATCGCCGCCCGCCAGCACAAGGAGACCCAGCGCCGCAAGAACGCCCTGGAGTCCTCGGCCCTGCCGGCCAAGCTCGCCGACTGCCGGGCGGCCGACAACGAGCGCACCGAGCTGTTCATCGTCGAGGGCGACTCCGCGCTCGGCACCGCCAAGCTCGCGCGCAACTCCGAGTTCCAGGCGCTGCTGCCGATCCGCGGCAAGATCCTCAACGTCCAGAAGGCCTCGGTGGCCGACATGCTCAAGAACGCCGAGTGCGCCTCGATCATCCAGGTGGTCGGCGCCGGGTCGGGTCGCACCTTCGACCTCGAGGCGACCCGCTACGGCAAGATCATCTTCATGGCCGACGCCGACTCCGACGGCGCCCACATCCGCTGCCTGCTGGCCACGCTGTTCTTCAAGTACATGCCCGACCTGATCGCCGAGGGCCGCGTCTACTCCGCAGTGCCGCCGCTGCACCGGATCGAGATCTCCAACCCCAAGAAGGGGATGGACAAGTACGTCTACACCTACTCCGACGACGAGCTGCAGCGCCGCCTGGCGGAGCTGAAGAAGAAGAACGTCGCCTGGAAGGACCCCGTGCAGCGCTACAAGGGTCTCGGCGAGATGGACGCCGACCAGCTGGCCGAGACCACCATGGACCCGCGCCACCGCACCCTGCGCCGCCTCACCGTCGACGACGCCGAGGCGGCCACCACCGTCTTCGAGCTGCTGATGGGCAGCGAGGTCGCGCCGCGCAAGGACTTCATCGTGCAGGGTGCCTACGCCGTCGACGTGGAGAGCCTCGACGCCTGACCGGCCGTCGACCTGCCAGGAGGGCCACGTGACCCACCACCCCGACGACAGCGACTGGGGCGCCCGCACCGCTGCATGGGCGCTCGGCACGGCCGCCGTCACGACGGCGCTGGGGGCGTGGGCGCTGTGGAGCCGCGGCGCGGAGGCGCGCGAGCTCCACGAAGTGGGTCGCTACGACTCCGGCGCGATGGTGCTGCTGGTCCTGGCGGTGGCGCTGGCGATCGCCGCGATCACGGTCGCGGCGAGGGTCACCATGGCCGAGTCCCCGGCCGAGGAGCCCCAGGTCGACGACTTCCCCTGAATACGGGGTCAGATCTTGCGGTCGAGGCGGCCGGTGTCGACGTCGTAGACGAAGCCGCCGACCCGCACGGCGCCGCCGACGAACGGGTTGGCCCGCACGGCGGCGACGTCCTGCTCGAGGCGGGCGTACTGGTCGCCCACCGACGGGAAGTGCTGCCCGGAGGCGTCGACGCCGGAGGCCTCCTCGACGGCGGCCCGCAGCTCCTCCTCGGTGTTGCTCGCCACCGCGCACTTGGTGTGCTCGACGATCAGCACCCGGGAGACGTTGAGTAGGTTCACGCCGAGGATGATCCCCTCCATCGTGTGCTCGGTGACCCGGCCGCCCGGGTTGCGCAGGATCTTGGCGTCGCCGAGGTCGAGGCCGAGCATCCGCAGCGGCTCGATGCGGGAGTCCATGCAGGTGACGATGAGGACGCCGGCCCGGGCGCGGCCGCTGAGCCCGGTGGGGACGAAGGTCTCGGCGTACTCGGCGTTCGCGGCCAGCAGGTCGTCGAAGTCGGTGTCGGGCACGTCAGGAAGGTAGCGGAGCCGGGCGGTCGGCGGCGCGGCGTCCCACGTGAGGTTCCCCACGGCCTCCGCCACGTTTACGGAACGACGAAACGGGCCACGGGCCCCGTCGCTCGGGTCTCCGCGCCGCGGAACAGCAGCAGCGCCAGCACCGCCGCGACGAGCGCGCAACCCATCGCGCCCAGGAACACGGTGTGCTCCTGGGCGATGCCCGCCGCCTGCTGGAGGTCGCGGTAGCGGTCGCACATCGTCGGGCGGCCGCACTCCTCGAGCACGGTGCCGAGCGAGTCCTGCTCGGCGTAGAACCGGCGCAGGCCGAGGGTGGTGAGTGCCGAGATGCCGACCAGCATGCCGACCATCCGGGCCACCACCACCATCGCCGACGCCAGGCCGTGCACGGCGGCGTCGGTGGTGGCCAGCACCGCGGCGTTGACCGGCGCGAGCGCGAGGCCGAAGCCCAGGCCGCACAGCACCAGCGCAACGTTGACCGAGGGGCTCTCGAGCGCGTCGGCGTCCCAGCGCGACATCAGCAGGAAGCCCACCGCCGAGAGCACCATCCCGGCCGCCGTGATCACCCCGGCCGGCACCCGGCGGGTGAGGTAGCCGCCGACCACCGCACCCACCGGGAGGGCGACCAGGAAGCGCACCAGCACCAGCGCGGCCAGCAGCTGGGAGTCGCGGTACGTCGTCGTGCGGGCGAAGATCGGGATGTCGATGAGGGCACCGATCAGCGCGGCCCCGATGAAGAAGCTGACCAGCACCGCGCCCCAGGCCGGCGTGCGGGCCAGCGCGCCGCGGGGCACCAGCGGCGACTCGGCGCGGCGCAGGTGGAGCGCGAAGGCGAGCGCGGCGAGGGCGGCTCCGGCGAGGTACCAGAGCCCCCGGTCGGAGAAGACCTGCACCTGCGGGTCGGCGGTGGCGAAGGCCAGGATCACGCCGCCGAGGGCGATGCCGAGGAAGAGCGCGCCGGTGAGGTCGGCCTCCCGGCTGCTGCGCCACCAGCCGCGCAGGTCGACCACCGGGCGCCGGGCGGTCAGGCAGCGGACGACGAACAGCGCCAGGCCCAGCGCCATCACGACCCCCACCGGCGTGAACCAGCGGTTGGAGCCGGCGAACGGGATGAACAGCCGGCCCCAGTCGAGGTCGCGCACCAACGACGGCGGCCGCACGAACAGCAGCCCGCCCGCGAGCGCGGCGAGCGCCAGGAACAGCCAGCCGGCGACGTCGGGCGGCGCGTCCGGGCGGTCACCGGCGGTGCCCGCCGGATCGGCCCGGCGCAGCGACCGGATGGCCACGGCCAGCACGCCGCCCACCAGCATGTTGATGCCGAAGATCACCTGCCAGTCGGCGAACGCCAGCACCGCGGCGCCGAACAGCGGGCCCAGCACGCTGCCGATCTCCTGCACCGCCGAGACGATGCCCAGCGGCACGCCGCGGCGCTCCGCGGGGTAGAGGTCGGCGACCAGCGCGAGCGTCGCCGGCACCAGCCCGCCCCCGCCCACGCCCTGGAGGAACCGCCCGGTCACCATCGTCGGCAGGTCGAAGGCCAGCGCGGTCACCAGCGACCCGAAGGTGAAGACCACCAGCGCCGCGACCAGCACCGGCAACCGCCCCCGCAGGTCGGCGATCCGTCCGATCAGCGGCAGGATCGCGACGTAGCCGAGCAGGAAGCCGGAGATGATCGGGGCCGCCTGCTGGAGGTGGTCGACCGGGATGCCGACCGCGCCCATCATCTCGGGCAGGGCGAGCACGACGACGTAGGTGTCGGCGGCCGCGAAGGCCACGGCGACCGCCGCCAGGCCGAGCAGCAGCCGCGAGCCCGACCGCAGCCCCTCGACCGCCCGGTCGCTCACGGGGCGGCGATGTCCTTCTCGGTGCCGTAGTCGCTGAGGCCGAGCACGTAGGTGAACGGCTCCTCGCCCTCGACGAACGCCCCCGTCACGGCCGCCTCGCGCAGCTCGCCGGCGTCGGTGATCGTGTAGACGACCTCGAAGTCGCCGGTGGCGGTGGGGATCACCGGTGCGACCGCGGTGCCCGGCACGCTGCCGGTGTACTCGGTGAGGATCTCCTTGTTGTCGCTGCCGCCGCGCACCGAGTCGCCCTTCTCCAGGCCGGTGGTCGCGGCGAACATCGCCGAGAAGCCCTCGCCCGGGGTCATCAGCACCGTGGGGTCGGGGGCGCCGTACTCGGCGGGGTCGATGGCCGTCCAGTCGGGGAGCAGCAGCGAGTTGCGGGCGTACGTCGTGCCGTCGACCGCGATCACCTCGGCGTCGGCCGGGAGGCCGTTGACGCTCAGCTTGAAGGTGCCCTCGAACGCCGCCGGGTGGACGCCGACGCCGGTGGCCGAGGTGACGCCGGTGGCCCCGGACGGCAGGTCGTCGGTGGTGAGGCTGACCTCGACCCCGCTGGTCTCGTCGAACGTCCGCTGGGCGGTGGCGATCGCCTCCTCGGCGCTGAGCCCGCCGCCACCACCACCGTCGCCCCCGTCGTCGCCGCTGCAGGCCACCAGGGCCGGGGTCAGGAGCAGGGCGGCGGCCAGCGCGAGCCGGCCGCGCGACGGGGGTCGCAGCATGCGGTCAGCCTTGCACACCGGTGCCCGCCACCAGGCTGGCGACCGGCCCCGCGCAGGCCGCGATCGGCTGGCTGCCGGGCAGACCCGAGCCGTCGCGCCGGCCGGTGGGCTCGGGCAGGTCGACCGGAGCCCCGCTGGCGGCCGAGGCCCGCGCCGGGCCGGGGCCCGCCCAGGCGAAGACGAGGGTGTCCTCGCCCTTGAGGAACCGGTGGGCGCGGACGCCGCCGGTCGCGCGGCCCTTGCCGGGGTAATCGGTGAACGGCGCGACCTTGACCGCGCCCGGCTCGGTGCCGGGCAGCGCCGTCGAGGAGCCCGAGGAGGTGACGACCACCGCGTCGCCCGCGTCGAAGGCCCCGAAGAACACCACCCGCTGGCCGGCGGCCAGCCGGACGCCGGCCATGCCGCCACCCGAGCGGCCCTGGGGCCGCACGCCGTCGGCGCCGAAGTGGAGCAGCTGGGCGTCGGAGGTGATGAAGCAGAGCGTCTCGGTGCCGGTGGCCAGCTCGACCGCGCCCACGACCTCGTCGCCGTCGCCGAGCCGGATCACCTCCCACTCGTCCTTGGCCAGCACCTCGGGGTTGACCCGCTTGACGACGCCCTGGCGGGTGCCGAGCGCGAGACCGGGGCCGTCGGCGCGCAGGGCGGTGAGCGCCAGCGCGCGCTCGCCGGCGTCGAGCGAGAGCAGCTCGCTCAGCGGCACCCCGCCCTGGAGGTTGGGGTCGTTGGCCGACGGCGGGATGGCGGGCAGGTCGAGCACGCCCAGCCGTAGCACCCGGCCGCGGCTGGTGAGCACGCCGACCTCGCCGCGGGCGGTGGTGGCGACCGCCGACACCACGACGTCGTGGTTGGTACGCCCGCCGCCGCTGCCGGGGGCCTCGGCCGACGACGACCGGGCGAGCAGGCCGGTGGCCGAGAGGTAGGCGAAGCACGGGTCGTCGGCGACCTCGAGCGGCACCGCCGAGGACGTGACGGTGGTGCCGGCCGACTCGAGCAGCACGGTGCGGCGTGGGGTGCCGTAGGTCTTGGCGACCTCGGCGAGCTCGTCGGAGACCACCCGGCGCAGCAGCGCGTCGTCGTCGAGGATCGCCTGGAGCTCCTCGATCTCGCGGCGCAGGGTCTCCTGCTCCTTCTCCAGCTCCAGCCGGCTGAACCGGGTGAGCCGGCCCAGCTGCATCTCGAGGATGTAGTCGGCCTGGAGCTGGGAGAGCTCGAAGACGCTCATCAGGCGCTCCCGGGCGGCGGGGCGGTCGTCGCTCGTGCGGATCACCTCGATCACCTCGTCGATGTCGAGCAGCGCGACGAGCAGGCCGTCGACGAGGTGGAGCCGGTCGGCCTTCTTGTCGCGGCGGAACGTCGAGCGGCGGCGCACCACGTCGAAGCGGTGGGCCAGGAAGACCTCGAGCAGCTCCTTGAGGCCCAGCGTGCGCGGCTGGCCGTCGACCAGGCAGACGTTGTTGATGCCGAAGGTGTCCTCCATCGGAGTCAGCTTGTAGAGCTGCTCGAGGATCGCCTCGGGGTGGAAGCCGTTCTTGACCTCGATGACCAGGCGGGTGCCGTTGGCCATGTCGGTGAGGTCCTTGACGTCGGAGATGCCCTGCAGCTTCTTCGACTGCACCAGCACCTTGATCCGCTCGATGACCTTCTCGATGCCGACGCCGTAGGGCATCTCGGTGACCACGATGCCCTTGCGCCGGCCCATGGTCTCGACCCGCGCGGTGGCTCGCATCCGGAAGGTGCCGCGCCCGGACTCGTAGGCGTCGCGGATGCCGTCGAGGCCGACGATCTTGCCGCCGCCGGGCAGGTCGGGGCCCGGGATGAACCGCATGAGGTCGTCGAGCGTCGCCTTGGGGTGCTTGACCAGGTGGCGCAGCGCCTGGACGACCTCGACCAGGTTGTGCGGCGCCATGTTGGTGGCCATGCCGACCGCGATGCCGGTGGCGCCGTTGACGACGAGGTTGGGGATCGCCGCGGGCAGCACGCTCGGCTCGAGCTCGCGGGAGTCGTAGTTGGGTCGGAAGTCGACGGTGTCCTCGTCGATCGAGGCGGTCATCGCGACCGCGGCCGGGCCCATCCGGCACTCGGTGTAGCGCATCGCGGCCGGCCCGTTGTCGGGGGAACCGAAGTTGCCGTGACCGTCGACGAACGGCAGCCGCATCGACCACGGCTGCGCCATCCGCACCAGCGCGTCGTAGATCGCGCCGTCGCCGTGGGGGTGCAGCCGGCCCATCACCTCGCCGACGACGCGGGCGCTCTTGACGTGACCGCGGTCGGGGAGCAGCCGCATGTCGTTCATCGTGTAGAGGATCCGGCGCTGCACCGGCTTGAGCCCGTCGCGGGCGTCGGGCAGGGCCCGGGAGTAGATGACGGAGTAGGCGTACTCGAGGAACGACGCCCGCATCTCGTCGCCCACGTCGATGTCGAGGATGTGCTCCTCGAAGTCGTCGGGGACGTCCTGCTTCGTCGTACGTCGTGCCATGGCGTCATTGTCCCCTGCCCGGTCGGCCGCGGCGGCCGGGGCACGCCGGGACGACGTGGGCGCCTCGGCAGCACGGTAGATTTCGGCGCGTGACGACGACGGCCTTCCCAGCGCACTGGGAGTCCGACGTCCTGCTCCGCGACGGGCGCACCGCCCACATCCGGCCGATCGGCCCCGACGACGCCGAGCTGCTGGTCGAGTTCTACGGCCGGGTCTCCGACGAGTCGAAGTACTACCGCTTCTTCTCGCCGATGCCGCGGCTCTCCGACCGCGACGTCGCGCGGTTCACCCAGGTCGACCACGTCGACCGGGTGGCGTTCGTGCTCACCCTCCAGGGCCGGATGATCGCCGTCGGCCGCTACGACGTGGTCAGGCCGGGGGAGGCGGAGGTCGCGTTCCTCGTCGAGGACCAGCACCAGGGCCGCGGGATCGCGCAGATCCTGCTCGAGCACCTCGCCCAGGCCGGCCGCGAGCGCGGCGTCGACCGGTTCGTCGCCGAGGTGCTGCCCGACAACCGCCGGATGATCCAGATCTTCCGCGACGCCGGCTACCGGGTGGCCAGCGAGTACGAGGAGGGCGTGCTCGTGCTGGAGTTCTCGATCACGCCCACCGACACCGCGATCGGGATCATGCAGGGCCGCGAGCACGAGGCCGAGGCCGCCTCGATCCACCGCTTCTTCAACCCGCGCTCGGTCGCGGTGATCGGCGCCAGCCGCCGCCAGGACACCATCGGCCAGGCGCTGATCCGCCACCTGGTCACCGGCGACTTCACCGGCCGGGTCTACGCCGTCAACCCCACCGCCGCCGCGGTGTCGGGCATGCCGGCCTACAAGTCGGTCACCGAGATCCCCGACGACGTCGACGTGGCGGTGGTGGCGGTGCCGGCCGACGCGGTGCAGGACGTCGTGCTCGACTGCGCGGCCAAGGGCGTGCACGGGCTGGTCGTCATCTCCAGCGGCTTCGCCGAGACCGGCGAGGAGGGCCGTCGCCGGCAGCGGCGCCTGGTGGGGCTGTCGCGCTCGTACGGTCTGCGGCTGATCGGACCCAACGCGCTCGGCATCATCAACACCGACCCCAACGTCTCGATCAACGCCTCGCTGGCCTCGCTGATGCCGCCGCGCGGTCGCGCCGGGTTCTTCTGCCAGTCCGGCGCGCTGGGCTCGGCGATCCTGGAGAAGGTCAACAACCGCGGCCTCGGCCTCTCGACGTTCGTCAGCGCCGGCAACCGCGCCGACGTGTCGGGCAACGACCTCCTGCAGTACTGGGAGGAGGACGACTCGACCGAGGTCGTGATGATGTACCTCGAGTCGATCGGTAACCCCCGCAAGTTCTCCCGCATCGCCCGCCGGGTCTCGCGGCGCAAGCCGATCGTCGCCGTCCGCTCCGGTCGCACCACGCAGGGCGTGCCGATGGGCCACGCCGTACGCCGGATCGCCGCGCCGCCGCAGGCCGTCGACGCGATGTTCCGCCAGGCCGGCGTGATCCAGGTCGACACCCTCGAGGACATGTTCGACGTCGCCCAGCTGCTGGCCCACCAGCCGCTGCCCCGCGGGCGCCGGGTCGCGGTGGTCGGCAACTCCGACGCCCTCGGCCTGCTGGCCGCCGACGCCGCCGCCGCGGTGGGGCTGGTGGTCAACAAGTCGGTCGCGCTCGACGCCGAGCCCAGCGCCGAGGACTTCGAGGACGCCCTCGACGCCGCGATCGACGACCCCGAGGTCGACGCGGTGGTCGCGGTCTACATCCCGCCGCTCAACGTCTCGGGTGAGGACATCGCCAACGTGCTCGCCGCGGTGGGCGAGCAGAGCGACAAGCCGCTGGTCTCCTCGTTCCTCGGTGCCGAGGGCGTGCCCGAGCTGCTGCGGGTGCCCGACGTCGCGGGGTCGACGGCGGGGCGCGGGTCGGTGCCGTCGTACGCCGCGGTGGAGTCGGCGGTGCGCGCGCTGGCCCGGGTGGTCGACTACGCCGCGTGGCTGCGCGCCCAGGACCCCGATGTCGAGGTGGCCGAGGTCGACTCGCGCGCCGCCCAGGCGGTGGTGACCAAGGCGCTGCGCGCCCACCCCGACGGCGTCGACCTCGACAACGAGCAGCTCACCGAGCTGCTGGCCGCCTACGGCATCGAGCTGTGGCCGGTGGTGCCGGTGACGACGCTGCGCGCCGCCCAGGCCGCCGGCCGCGCGCTCGGCTGGCAGGTGGTGCTCAAGGCCACCGCCGGCCACCTGCGCGAGCGCCCCGACATGGCCCACGTGCGCCGCAACATCGAGTCGGCGGCCGCGATGCGCGAGGCCTGGAACACGCTGCGCGCCGAGATCGGCGCCCCCGAGGACGTGGGGTTCGTGGTGCAGAAGCGCGCCGCGCCCGGCGTACCCGTGACGATCCGGAGCATCGAGGACCCGCTGTTCGGGCCGGTGGTCTCGTTCGGCATCTCCGGGCCGGTGATCGAGCTGGTCTCCGACGTCGCCTACCGGGTGCCGCCGCTGGTGGGCCGCGACGCCGCCGGGATGGTGCGCGAGGTGAAGTCGTCGCCGATGCTGTTCGGCTACCGCGGCGCGGAGGTCGTCGACGTGGGGGAGGTCGAGCGGCTGATCCAGCGCGTCGCCCAGCTGCAGAACGACCTGCCGCAGGTGAGCTCGCTGGAGCTGTCGCTGGTGCTCGCCCACAGCGAGGGCGCCGCCGTGCTCAGCGCGGCGGCGCGGGTCGAGCCGGTGAGCGACCCGCGCTCCGACTCGTTCGTGCGCCGGCTGCCCGGCCCCCCTGGGGACACGCTCACCTGAGCCTGCGGGTGCGTGACAGACTGCGAGCATGCCGACCCGCACCGACGAGCAGGACCACAGCGTGGAGCTGCGCCGGGCCATCGACCGCACGGGCTACTACCCCGAGGTCGTCGCCGACGGCGTGGAGGCGGCGGTCGCGGGGGAGCGGGTGGTGCAGTTCTTCGTGCACCACGAGCCGACCTTCGAGCGCGACGAGGTGCGCCGCCACCTCAGCGTCGTGGTGCTCACGCCGTCGCGGCTGATCCTGGCCCACACCGACGAGCACGACGGCGACGACCTGCTCCCCGAGCCCTACACCTCCACCTCGACCGAGGCGGTGCGGCTCAGCGCCGTCCGCTCGGTGGTGGTCACCCGGATGGTCGCCAACCCCACCTCGGGACCGTCGCGGCCCGCCGAGGTCGTCATGACGATCGGCTGGGGCGGCGTGGGCCGCCTCGACCTCGAGCCCGCCGGGTGCAACGACCCCAACTGCGAGGCCGACCACGGCTACACCGGCGTGCTCGCCCCCGACGACTTCTCGCTGCGGGTCTCGGCCGCGGCCGACGGCACCGACGCGGTCTCCGGCCTGCTCGCCTTCGCGGAGGCCCTGTCCGCGCGCACCCAGTCCTGACCGTGGACGCCACCGGCCGCAGCGCGGGCTTCGTCGAGCCCGCCTACGGCGACCGCTCGCTCGGCGACGTGGTGCCCGCCGTGGGCCGGGCGCTCGGGGTGTCGCTCGACGGCACGACCTCGTCGTTCGAGCTGCCCGACGCGGCGGCGTACGTCGTGTTCCTGGTCGACGGGCTCGGCGCCCGGCTGCTGGAGCGCCACGGCCACGCGGCGCCGTACCTCTCGGGGCTACTAGCCTCGCAGCGGCCCGGCACGGCCGGCGTACCGTCGACGACGGCGACCAGCCTCACCTCCCTCGGCACCGGCCTGGTGCCCGGCGCCCACGGCCTGGTGGGCTTCACCAGCCGGATCCCCGGCACCGACCGGCTGCTCAACGCGCTGCTGTGGGACAAGGACGTCGACCCGCTGGCCTGGCAGCCGCACGCCACGGCGTTCGGCCGGTTGCAGGCCGCCGGACTGCCGGTGACGGTGGTCAACAAGGGCGAGTTCCGCGACAGCGGCCTGACCGTCGCGGCCCAGCGCGGCGCCGACTACGTCAAGGCCGACCGGGTCGGCGAGCGGATCGCGGCGGCCGTCGCGGCGTCGGGGCGGGGCCGCTCGCTGGTCTACCTCTACGAGGGCGACCTCGACTGGACCGGCCACCGCTACGGCGTCGCCTCGCAGCAGTGGCTGCAGGAGCTGGCGATCGTCGACGCCCAGGTCGAGCAGCTGCGCGAGGCGCTGCCGGCGTCGGTGCGGCTGGTCGTGGTCGCCGACCACGGCATGGTCGACGTGCCGGTCGAGCACCGGATCGACGTCGACGAGCACCTCGAGCTCCGCGACGGCCTGGTGCTGTTCGGCGGCGAGGCCCGCTTCCGCCACCTCTACTGCCAGCGCGGCGCCGTCGACGACGTGGTGGCGACCTGGCGCGGCTTCCTGGGCGACCGCGGCGAGGTGCTGACCCGCGACGAGGTCGTGGCGACCGGCTGGTTCGGCGACGTCGCCCCCTCGGTGCTGCCCCGCCTCGGCGACGTCGTGGTCGCGATGCGCGGCGACCACGCGGTCTTCTCCACCACCGACTTCGCCTACGAGATGACCCTGGTCGGCCTGCACGGCTCGCTCACCCGCGACGAGATGGAGATCCCGGTCCTCGTCGACTGAGCACCGGTGCGTGCGCTGGTCGAGGTGCGAAGGCCGCCAGGCCCGAGCCTCGAGACCCGGTGAGCCGAAAGCCCTCCGCCGTGGACGGAGGGCGTTCGGCCGGCGGGGGTTTCGAGGCTCGCTCCGCTCGCACCTCAACCAGCGCCGGTGGTCGAGCAGCGAGCGCCAGCGAGCGTCGTCGAGACCGGGTAGGACGAAAGCCCTCCGGTGGGGACGGGAGGGGGTTCGGCCGCCGGGGGTTTCGAGACAGTCGCTAGCGCGACTTCCTCGACCACCGGTGGGCCACCGCTGGTTGAGGAGGGACGAAGTCCCGTCTCGAAACCCCGTACGACGACAGCCCTCCCGTGACCACCGGGGACCGGGTCAGCCGAACGGCAGCGGCTCGGGGGCCATGCTGACCGCCTTGGCGCGGGCGGCGGTGAGCCGGCGGCGGTGGTGCTGGCGGCACAGCACCTCGTAGGCGACCTCGGTCTCGGCCTCGGAGGCGGACTGGTCGACGTCGCCGACGACGATCACCTCGCCCTCGACGACCATCACGCCGTTCTCGGTGCGGGCGTTGTGGGTGGCGCGCTTGCCGCACCAGCACAGCGCCTCGACCTGGAGCACGTGGGTGCGGTCGGCGAGCTCGACCAGCCGGGCGCTGCCGGGGAAGAGCTCGGAGCGGAAGTCGGTGAGGATCCCGAAGGCGAACACATCGATCTGCAGCTCGTCGACGACCTTGGCCAGCTGGTCGATCTGGTCGCGCGTGTAGAACTGGCACTCGTCGCAGATGACGTAGTCGATCCGGGCGCCGCGGGTGAGCGAGTCGACGACGTAGCGCCAGAAGTCGAACTCCCCGTCAACCTCGATCGCCTCGTGGGTCAGGCCCAGCCGGCTCGAGAGCATCGCCCGGCCGGCGCGGTCCATGGCGGTGAAGATCCGGCCCACCCGGCCGCGGGCCGCGTGGTTGTGGTTGGTCTGCAGGGCCAGGGTGCTCTTGCCGGAGTCCATGGTGCCCGTGAAGAAGTGCAGTTCCGCCACGGGCGGCATCCTGTCACGGATGCAACCGCGCGCCCTTGACGGTCTTGTCGACCGCGTTGCGGGGGCCGTGCAGAGCGACCCCGACCAGCTCGAGGTCGTCGCGACCGACGGCTGCGACCGCCGCCCGGTTGTCGCGATCGTTGCCGGTGCGGAACATGTCGCTGGTGTAGATCGCCAGCGCCAGCTCGCGCCGCAGCGCCCGCTCGTGCACGGTGCGCAGGGTCGCGGCGTTCGCCTCGAGCACGACGACCGGCTGCCGGAGCAGGGAGAGGTACGCCGTGCCGTCGGCGTCGGCATAGGGCTCGCCCATCAGCACCGGGTGGTTGCCGGCGATGCCGCTGGTGACGAACGCCGTGACGTTGAGCCGCTGCCAGGTCTCCAGGTCGTCGCGCACCACCACCGCGATCTTGGTGTCGAAGCGGACGGGGGCGTCGGGGTCGGTGACGTCGAGCTCCATGGCGCCAGGCTGGCCGCTCGGGGCCGGGCCGGTCTTGTACGTTCCTGACATGGCGGCGGAGCGAGTGACGGCCTGGCGCCCGTCGGTGCCGGGCGTGAGCGAGGTGCTGCACGCCCACTTCACCGAGCATGCCTACCCCGCCCACGTCCACGAGCAGTGGACGGTGCTGCTGGTCGACTCCGGCGGCGTCGACTACACCCTCGAGCGCGAACGGCAGCAGGCCGTCGCCGGCCGGGTGAGCGTGCTGCCGCCCCACGTCAGCCACGACGGTCGCGCCGCCAGCGCCGGGGGCTTCGACAAGCGGGTCGTGTACGTCGACGACAGCTGGCTGCCCGAGCGGCTGGTCGGCGCCGCCGTCCGGTCGCCGGCGCTGGCCGACCCCGCGCTGGCCCGGGCCGTGTCGGCACTGCACCCGCGGCTGGCGCAGCCCGGCGAGGCGCTCGAGGCGGAGTCGCGGCTGGCGCTGGTCGCCGACCGGATCGCCCGCCACCTCGGCACCGAGCCAACCGGCCCGTCCGGCCGCGACGCCGGCCTGGCCCGCTGGGTGCGCGACCGGCTCGACGCCGACCCGGTGCCGACGCTGCAGGACCTGGCGGCCGAGGTCGGCGCCTACCCCAGCCACCTGGTGCGGGTGTTCCGTCGCGAGTACGGCCTCCCGCCGCACTCGTTCGTCATCGGCCGCCGGGTCGACCGGGCCCGCCGCCTGCTGCTGGCGGGCGAGCCGATCGCGGAGGTGGCGGTCGCGGTGGGCTTCCATGACCAGTCCCACCTGACCCGCCACTTCCGCCGGGTGCTGGGCGTCCCGCCGGGCCGCTACCGCTCCTCGGCGGGTCGCTGACCAGCGGTGTGCGCTGGTCGAGGTGCGAAGGCCGCTAGGCCTGAGCCTCGAGACCCCGTGAGACGGAAGCCCTCCGGTGGGGACGGTCGGAGTGCGGGTGCGCGGGTTTCGAGGCTCGCTCCGCTCGCACCTCAACCAGCGCACACCGCTGGTCGAGGTGCGAAGGCCGCTAGGCCTGAGCCTCGAGACCCGGGCGAGGCGAAAGCCCTCCGGTGGGGACGGTCGGCGTGCCGGTGCGCGGGTTTCGAGGCTCGCTCCGCTCGCACCTCAACCAGCGCACACCGCTGGTCGAGCAGCGAGCGCCAGCGAGCGTCGTCGAGACCCGGTGAGACGAGCGCCCTCCGGTGGGGACGGTCGGCGTCCAGGTGCGCGGGTTTCGAGGCTCGCTCCGCTCGCACCTCAACCAGCGCGGGCCCACCCGGCAGGATGGACCCATGGCCGGACCGCTGATCTCGACCGTCGACCTCGACGACCTGCTCGGTGCCGGGGGAGTGACGCTCCTCGACGTGCGCTACCGGATGGGCGGGCCGCCCGGCCGGCCCGACTACGTCGCCGGGCACATCCCCACCGCGACGTACGTCGACCTCGACACCGACCTCGCCGCGCCTCCGGGCCCGGGCGGGCGGCACCCGCTGCCGGAGCCGAGGGTCTTCGAGCTGGCGATGCGCGCGGCCGGGGTGTCCGACGACCGGCCGGTGGTCGCCTACGACGACTGGCAGGGGCACGCCGCCGGCCGCGCCTGGTGGCTGCTGCGCCACCACGGGCACGACGACGTGCGGGTGCTCGACGGCGGCTGGTCGGCCTGGCTGGCCGACGGCGGCGCGATCCAGGCCGGTGTGACGCTGCCTCGGGCCGGCGACTTCACGGCTCGGCCCGGGCGGCTGCCGGTGGTCGAGGCCGACGAGGTGCTCGACGTGCCGGTGCTGGTCGACGCCCGGGCCCCCGAGCGCTACCGCGGCGAGAGCGAGCCGGTCGACTCGGTGGCGGGGCGGATCCCGGGCGCGATCAACGTGCCGACGGTGACCAACCTGCGCGTCGACGGCCGGTTCCGCAGCGCCGAGGAGCTGCGCGCCCTCTACGCGGCCGCCGGGGTGACGGGGGAGGAGGACGTCGCGGTCTACTGCGGCTCCGGCGTCACCGCCACCCACGACCTGCTCGCCCTCGAGGTGGCCGGCATCCGCGCCGCGCTCTACCCCGGGTCGTGGAGCGGCTGGATCACCGACCCCGAGCGGCCGGTCGAGCGCGGCTGAGGCGGGCCGCGAGGTCCAGACCGGTGGAACGCCGACCCGGACCACCGCGTCCCACCGGCGTGCGCCCGCTCCGCCGACTCCTGGCCCTGCCCCTGCTGATCGCCGCGACCCCGGTCGCGCTCGCCACCACCACGGCGCCCGCCTCCGCGCTGTCGTGCGTCGGCCCCAAGATGGTGCTCGCCGACGCGACGTTCGCGTACGCCGGTGAGATCGTCGAGCGCGACGGTGACGACATCCGGGTGGCCGTCGACGAGGTGTGGAAGGGCACCCGGGTGCCCGACGAGCTGTGGCTGCGGCTCGAGCTGGTCGAGTGGTTCGGCGCGACCGAGCTCAGCCCCGGCACCCGGCGGGTGTTCGCACCGTCGTCGGGCCCGCACGGCGAGCCCACGGTCAACCCGTGCTCGACCTGGCTGGCGGACCAGAGTGACGTCGTCTCCCGCCGGCCGACCACGGTCACCGAGCCGGTCGCCACCTCGGCGCCGCCTGCCGCCATCCCGGAGCCGCTGCCGGTCGACGAGGGCCTGCCCGCCGTACCGCTGGCCGCCGGCACCGGCGGCGCGGTCGGGCTGATGCTGATCGTCGCCGGGGGACTGGCGCGCCGGGGGCGCGCGCGTCAGGCCTGACCAGCCTCCGGGCGCGGCCCTGCCGTACGGTCTGGGCGTGCCCTCCGCCGCAGAGTCCGCCCCCGAGTCCCTGGCCCGCGAGCTGCTCGACGCGCAGGTCCGCCACCACCTCGAGCGGCTGACGGGGGACCAGCTGGCCGGCACGGTCGCCAGGTTCGCCGGGACGCTGCTCGACGCCTCGGGGGAGCACGAGATCGGGGCTCTGGTCGACCGCGAGGCGCTCACCGACGTGGTGGTGCGCGCGCTGGCGACGGTGCCGGGCAGCGCCGCGGTGGCGGCGATCGTGGAGATGGCGGTCGACGTGGCGCACGAGGGCCCCGCGACGCCGTACCCCCTCGGCGAGCTGGTCGAGCGCGACCGGGTGGAGGCGCTGGTCGACGAGCTGCTGGCGCTCACCCCCGTGGTGGAGCGGGCGCTGGAGCGGCTGACCGCGAGCCCGCTGGTGGGGGCGGCGGCGTCGCGGTTCATGGGTCGGATCGTCGGCGAGGTCGTCAACGCCAACAAGGCGGTGGCCGACAAGGTGCCGGGTCTCGGGTCGATCGTGTCGCTCGGCACCAGTGCCGCGTCGCGGGTGATGGGCGCCGCCGACAAGCAGCTCGAGGGGCTGCTGGGGGAGACGATGGGCAAGGGCGGCACCTACGCCGTCAGCCGGCTCAACAAGATCGTCGTCGAGACGCTGCGCGACCCCACCACCCGCGAGGCGGTGCTGCAGGTCTGGGACCTGGCCGCCCAGGAGCCGGTGGTCGGCACCGGCCGGCGGCCCGGCCGCGACGAGGTGTCCGGGGTGGTCGACGCCGTGCACGACCTGGTGGTCGGCGCGCTCGCCACCGAGCACGTCGCCGAGCTGGGCGCGGTGGTGGTGGAGGCGTTCCTCGAGCGGTTCGGCGGCTACAGCCCGACCGAGCTGCTGGCCGAGCTCGACCTCGATCGCGACCAGCTCGTCGCCGACCTGGTGCGACTGGCGCCCCCGGTGGTCGAGGCACTGCGGGAGTCGGGTGACCTGGAGCGGCTGGTGCGCGAGCAGCTGGCGCCGTTCTGGACGTCGCCCGAGGCGCTGGCGATCCTCGACCGCCCCGACCCGGTCTGATCCCCGACATCTTCTCGGCAGCGCTGTCGTCTCGGCCGGGCGCGGCCGCCGACCAGGACACCGCCGTCGACC
Source organism: Nocardioides sp. SYSU D00038 (assembly GCF_016924665.1). Classification (GTDB taxonomy): domain Bacteria; phylum Actinomycetota; class Actinomycetes; order Propionibacteriales; family Nocardioidaceae; genus Nocardioides. The sequence continues at coordinate 22,347 of NZ_JAFFJT010000029.1, read as the reverse complement.
GGGCCGCGAAGGCCTCGAAGGCGCTCGGCTCGCGGATCGAGGTGCGGGCGCTGCAGGAGGCGCCCGAGGAGGCCTGACCCGGCGGCTGGACGATCGGTCGACCGGGTGCGGCGGCGCTCGCTAGCGTGGCCTGCACCCGGCGGCCGCTCCCAGGGCCGCCCTCCCGAGAGCGAGTGGACATGGCCAAGGCCGAGCGCGACGTCGAGCGGATCTACAGCACCGAGGAGGTCGTGGCGAAGCTGCGGCGCCTCGCCGACGCGTTGGAGAGCGGCTCGTCGTTCCGCATCCAGGTCGCGGGCGAGCGGTTTCGGGTGCCGGCGCGCGCGGTGTTCTCCGTCGAGCACGAGCGCGGCGAGGACGAGGAGGAGGTCGAGTTCCAGCTGAAGTGGCCGCTCTCCGAGGAGTCCGACGACGCCGAGGGCGATGCCGTCGTCTGAGCCGCTGCCCCAACCTCGAGGGGGCGTTCGCGAGCCCGTGGGCCGCGTGCCCCTGAGGCCGTTGCCCCGATGCCAGGGCCGGCAGGGATGGGTAGCGTGAGCCGCATGCCGATCTCGCTCGAGAACGTCGCCATCGCCGTTCGCGACCTGGAGGAGACGATCGCCTTCTTCACCGACCTCGGCCTCACGGTCATCGGTCGTGACGAGGTGAGCGGCGCGTGGACCGACACCGCCGTCGGCCTCGACGGCAACCACGCCAAGATCGCGATGCTGCAGACCCCGGACGGCCAGGGCCGCCTCGAGCTGTTCGAGTACCTCCACCCCGACGCCATCGAGACCGAGCCGACCCAGCCCAACGAGATCGGCATGCACCGCGTTGCCTTCCTCGTCGACGACCTCGACGCGTCCCTCGAGATCGCCGCCCGGCACGGCTGTCACCCGCTCCGGGGAGTGGGCACCTACGAGGACGTCTACCGGCTGACCTACGTCCGCGGCCCGAGCGGGATCATCGTGATGCTGGCCGAGCAGCTGACCGGATCCTGAATCGACTACTTGCGAGGACCAGGGAGAGCTGGTCGACCCAGGCGCGTGACCACCCGTCGCAACCGAGCGCGCCAGACGTAGGCACGGACCAGCGACAGCACCGCGAGGGCGACCAGCGTGCCGCAGGCCAACAGTGGTGGCCAGACCTCGGAGTCGCGGGCATGAGCAGAGACGGCGACGACCACGGTCGTGACGGACGTCGACAGCACGGCGATCCAGCCGGCGATGACTCTCTCCCTCGCGAAGAGGGGGGCGCGGTGAAGGACCAGCCAACCGCCGTACACCGCCCAAGCGACGCAGGCGACCAGCAACACCCCGAACGCCACGTCCGTGCGGGCAGGGAGGCCGGGCTCGGTGACCCAGAGAGACCCGAGCGCGACGCCGCCCGACGACCCGAGGATGAGCGGCACGGCACCGCGCAGCCGCCGTCGCGGTGTCAGTTCGTTGCGGAGTCGGCCCGTCAGGACGTCGACGGACAAGCTGTCGTGGTCGGTCATGTCGTGTCCCCTCGGGTCTGAGTTCCTGCTTCCAGTTCGACGCGCAGGAGTCGGCGAGCACGATGCAGGCGGGACTTGACGGTGCCGACCGGCACCCCGCACGCCACGGCACAGTCCTCGACGGCGAGATCAGCGACGTAGAAGAGCAACACCGCTTCGCGTTCCGCGGCGGGGAGGGCGCGCATCGCGCGGACCAGTTCCTCCCGATCGAGCATGCCGGCGATCGGGTCGGTCGTGTCCGTCTCGCCGACTGGCGGCCCCTCGCTCACCAGATCCGTCAGCGTCTCTTGGCGGGCGTACTCCGCGCGAAGCCGGTCGGCGCACGCGCGTCGAGCGATGCTGAACAGCCAGGGCGCGAACTTGTCCGGATCGCGGAGCCGGGGCAAGCCACGCAGCACGCGGACCCAGATGTCCTGGGTCACGTCGTCGGCGCGGCGATCGTCCAGCATTCGGCGGACGTACGTGTGGACGCGGTCGTGCCAGGTCGTCACCAGTTCGGTCAGCGCCTCGGGCTCACCCAGCTGGCACCTCGCCACAAGCATGTCGCTCATGCCACCACCCCTCTCGAGGTGTTGAGTCGAGCGGAGGTGCCGTCAGGTTCGCGCTCACAGTGCCAGGTTGACGTGTCCGAGAATGTCAGCGGGAGCTGAACGAGGTATGGATCGAACAGGGGTATGCCGTGTCGTCGCGGTGGTCTCGACCGGGCCGACCTACCGCGGCTGCGCCTCGTCGTTCGTCGCGTCGCTCGTCTCCTCCCGAGCGGCGTCCACGGGGTCGGGGTCGGTGCTGTCGAGGGCTGCCGGGGCGACCGGCGCGGCATCGGCCCGTGCTCGTCGCCGGCGGGCGCGTCCGCGAAGCAGCGCGCGGCCGAGCAGCGCCGAGCCGGCCAGCAGCGCCAGCCCGCCGGCGAGGAGACCGCCACCCACGAGCGTGCTCCGGTCTGCGGCGTCGGAGGCCGCGCCCGCCGCGGTGGTGGCGCCGTCGAGGTCACCCTCGGCCAGGAGGTCGCCGGCCTCGGCGGCCTTGTCATCGATGCCGAGCACGAGGGCACCCAGGGCCGCCACGGGGTTGCGCGACTCGGTTGCAGCCGCGTCGGCCGTGCCCACGGCATCGACCGCCGTCGCCGCCCGGGGCAGGGTGTCGGAGAGGTCGTCGAGAGCCGCGGCGCTCTCGGCGTCCTGGTAGAGCGCGACCACGGACTGCGGAAGCTCCATGTCGTGGCGCTGGGCGGCGTCCTGGACCTCGATGACGACCGGCCCGAGGTCGGCAACCTGCGTGAGGGCTTGCTGGGCCTCGTCGAACTCCCAGTCGGTCATCGCCTCCCGAACCTCGAACGGCGGCACCCACTCGCCGTCGGCGTCGTCCACCTCCTCGTAGTCCGCGAGGGCACGCCGGCGGTCCTGGAGCAGCTTGCGCTCCTTCGGGGTGAGCACCCACGTGCTCATCGTCTGGGGCGCCCCGTCGGCGTGGCCCAGCACCTGCACCAGGTCGAGGAACCGTCGCCAGTCGGTGCGGACGGCCGTCAGGCGAGTCTCGCCGGAGACGGCGTAGGCGCTCTGCCTGGCGACGGCTGCGGCCAGCACCGTGCTGCGGGTTTCGTCGTCCATGCCGCCGAGCAGCGCCTCCATCGCGCGGTGCGACGCGGGGTAGCCGTAGCCGTCGGTCGTCTGGACGCGCCCACCCATGTCGCCCCACGTGTTGAGCTGCACGGCCTGCTTGCTCGTGGCCGAGACCGGCTTCCGCCGAGCCGGCTCGTCGCCCTGGGTCGCGACGGCCCGAGCGGCGAGGTACTGGGCGATCCCTTCGTAGAGCCACCGCGCCTCGAACGACGTCGGCGAGGCCCAGGCGTGCAGGAGCTCGTGGTAGAGCAGCTCCGGGTCGAGCCTCTCACCGATCACGATGGAGTTCTCCGAGCTGTCGAACCAGCCGTCGTAGCCGCGGACGTTGGCGGACAGGTCCTCGCGGACCGTGGTCAGCCCACCCGGCCACGGGGTGCCGACCAGCTCCTCCAGCACCGGGACCCCCGCCTTCATCCGCGAGGCCACGAACTGCAACCAGCGCTCGTCGTCGCTAAAGGCCAGCACCTCCACTTCCTGGTCGCCGAGCTCCACCGTCGTGGTGCGCGAGATGTCGAGGTCGCGAGCCGACACCACCGCCCAGAAGCCGGAGTCACCGGTGTCGGGCGTCGCGGTGTAGGTGACGGTCTTGCCGCCCTTGCCGTCGTCGAAGGCGTCGGTGGTCGCGTCGAAGCTCATCGATGCGGGCAGCACCACCTCGACGGTGTTCTGGCCGGCGTCGCCGCGTCCGTAGACGGCGAACGTCGCATAGCCGGGCCCGACCCGAGTCTGGTTCTTCGAGCGAGGCTTCTTGCCCTTGAGGACGAACGAGACGGTGATGGTGCGACTCTGACCGTAGAGCAGGTTGGAGGGGAAGCGGATGGTCGCGAGCGCCGTGCTCGGGTCCTTCGTGGGCTCCTGGGTCACCGAGAGCGGGGAGCCGTTGGAGACCGCCCTCAGCTGGGCCGCCTCGGCGGGGACCGGGATGGTCATGGAGGGCAGGTAGAAGTACTGGATGTAGCTGCCGGTCCGGACGCTCGGCCGCTCGTTGCGTACCGTGATCGTCATCGTGGCCCGGACCACCTCCTTCTCGGCCTGGAGGACGTAGCGGCTGGTGGACTCGACATCGAAGCCGTCTTCGGCGTGGGCCGCGGGGGCAGCCAGCGCCACGGTGGCGGCAGCGACCACGAGACCTCGGCGTCCGCGAGCGGCGTACGTCGTCGATCGCTGCTGGCCGGCTGAGGCCGCCGAGCTGCTGATACGCATGAGTTCCCCCGTTTCGGTGCCCGGACCTCGGATGGCGACTGGCAGCGACAGGGTTGACATTGTGCATTGTTTGGCGCCCACGCGCCGCTCGATGTCCGGATCCGCGGGTGCCGACCGTCGGCGGCTGTTGAGCGGCGAAAAGGCGCACCTTGAAGTGAAACCGATCGGTGCAGCAGTCCCGTCCTCGTACGCGTTCAGCTTCGCTGTTGAACGGGTTCTGTCTGAGTTGCCCGGTGCATATCTTCAACGCCGTGCTCGTCATGCGAGGAACGATTTCCGAGCTGATTGAACGTAACTGCCGGCCCATAGGCCGGCGTGTCGTCCAGAGTTTGTCGGCGTGTGCTGATACGACGGAATGCGACGGCGTAGCAGTGCCGTCACACCCGGCGTTCCTTCCCCAACGCCAAACGTTGAAGAGGACGCCAGCAATGCTCACCAGTCACAGGAACGTCACGCCAAGCGCTCCGCACGTTAGCGAGTGGGCTAGCCCGCGCGCGAGCGACACGCCGAGAGTCGGCTCACTACGCGCCAGAACTCCCGGGTCCCGAAGCCGGGACACAAACATCCCCGCGCCGCCCTCAGGTGTCGATGGCGGGACGTTCCATCGATGAGCGGCTACACCCGCGCCGACTTCGGCACGACCGTCCGCAACGACTTCGACAACCGGCGCGCCCAGAGCAACATGCTGCACACCGACATGATGGAAAAGTCGCTCCAGGCCAGCGCCGGGACACTCGTCGAAGCACGCGCACTCGGACACCCGGACTTCGAGCACCTGCCCGTCGGCGCGAAGGCCACCGCGCCGATGGTCGCCGTCTTCCTTGACCTGACGAACTTCACCGGCCGCACGTTCTGGGACGATCAAGAAGAGACAGCTGACCTCGCCCACGCCGTGCTGTCCGGCTTCATCAAGACCGTCATCGACTACGGCGGGCACCCGCTCGGACTCCGAGGCGACGGCCTCTTCGCGGGCTTCAGCCCCGGGGATCCCGCGTTCGCCGCCACCATGGCCCTGAGCGCCTGCGCGTTCGCTCTCGACGGCGTGCAGAACGAGGTCAACCCCTGGCTCGACCAGCGTGAAATGGCCCGCGTGCAGGCGCGAGCGGGCCTCGACTACGGACCGGTCACCTTTGTCCGCACCGGCAACCACGACAGCAGCGAGATCAACCCCATCGGGTTCGCTGCCAACTTCGCAGCCAAGTGCGAGAAGAAGGCGAACTCGTGGGAGGTCGTCGTCGGGCAGGGACTCGCCGGCCTTCTGCCCGGCTACCCGCACTTTGACGAGCACGAGGACTCGCCCAAGGAGTACCAGCGCGACTACCAGAAGGCGTACTACAAGTTCTTCAACTACCGCTGGCGCAACACACTGCAGCACCTGACCGGCGTTACCGAGTCCCTCGGCGGCACACCCACTTCGCAGATCTACGGCCGCTAAGGAGACCGACATGTCCATGCCCGCACTGCTCAGCCACTTCGGCATCAACACCGCCCGCTACGTCACCTCGACCGGCGAGGTCGTCTTCGACGGTGTCAGCAAGGTCGCCAGCGGCTTCACTCACGCCGTCCACGGCGCTGTCACCCCGGTCGCGAAGCACACGTTCCACGGCGGCGACGAGGAACCCGACGACGGTCACGATGGGCCCACCGCGTGGTGGGACGACGAGGCCGAGATCAACCGCCATGTCGAGGCGATGGAGAAGGCGTTCCCCGACTTCGTGTACCTCCCGGACGATGACGGGTCCGGGCCGTGCTGGGGAGGCATCATCGACACCGGACGCGGCAAGTTCGAGGTCGGGATCTTCCCGCGCCGCGACCAGGGCCTCCCGCGCCTCGTGGTCTTCAACAAGCGCCTCGGTGCACAGGCCGGTCGCCGCTGGCAGTCCGCACCGCACCTGTACATCAATGGCAACCTTTGCGTCGCCGACCACGATGACTGGGTTCCAACCGAACACACCGTGGCTACTGCTGCCGCGTGGGCCGCGCACTGGCTCGCCGCCTACACCGAGTGGCGCATGAGCCGCCGGTGGCCGGTCGAGGGGGTGCACGCGGTTGCTTTTTAGTCGCAAGAACCCAAAGCCCGGCCCGACGCCGCCGCCCGAGGACAAGGCCGACGCGAAGCCCGCCGACGGCGGCTTCCAAGCCATGGATCAGATGGCGAACTGGGTCCGGTTCGCCGACACCAAGGCCACCATTCTCACCGCCGGGCTCGGTGTCGTCCTCACCATGCTGATGACGAACGCCGACACCATCACGAAGGCGATGAAGGAGGGGTGCCCGGCGGCGTACGTGGTCGGCTCACTGTCCGGGCTCGCCCTGATCGCAGGCGGCGACACCCTGTTCTGGCTCGTTCGCGCGATCGGACCGCAGAGCAAGGTCGCGTACAACACACTAAACCGGTTCGCCTGGCCATCGCTTACGAAGGCCACGGCTACCCAAATCATCGACCACGCACGCACCGTCGACGTTCGCACCGACGCCTGGCAACAGGTCATCGACCTCTCCGTGCTCGCTAACCGGAAGTTCGACGCCTGTGGGCGCGCAGTCAAGGGGTTTGCCGTCCTTGTAGTTGCCGGCGTCGCCGCCGTGTCCGCAGCCATCGGGTTCACCGGATAAAGCGGTCCGCCTGCAGGACGCCTCAGCCCGCACGCACCACCTCGATCGGCTGCGAGCGATTGCGGCTCTCTAGGGACGTCGCGCGGCTCGGGTCACCTGGACGACACGCCGGACGGCGCTCCACGGTCCTATCGAGCCGCCCGGCGCTCTTAGAGCGGACTCTCTCAACCCAATGAGAGAGATGTGACCCGAGCGTGAGCCCGACCAACCTGCGTGCGTCATTCTGGGCGGAACGACACATCGCAGTGCCGACCTACCAGTGAATGCCCTTGAACATCCGGGCCAGCATGATCTGCTCCGACTCGCGGGAGCCGGGCTGGCCGGAGGCGCCCTTGGCGGCGGCGGAGTCGGGGAACACGTGGTAGGCCATGTTGAGGATGCGGAAGGCCAGCTTGGGGGCGACGGTGTGGGCGACGGCGCCGGCGTTGCCGAGGGCGGTGTTGATCTCGTGGGGGCGCTCGACCATGGCCCGGATGACCAGGTCGGCGGCCTGGGCGGGGGAGATGGTGGGGAACTTGTCGTAGATCTTGGTCGGCGCGATCATCGGCGTCCGCACCAGCGGCATGTGGATGCCGGTGAAGGTGATGCCGTCGCCGACCAGCTCGGAGGAGACGACGTTCGACCAGGAGTCGAGAGCGGCCTTGGAGGCGACGTACGCCGAGAAGCGGGGCGGGTTCGTCTGCACGCCGATCGAGGAGATGTTCACGACGTGGCCGCGCTTCTGCTCCTTCATCTTCGGGATCAGCCCCATGACCAGACGGATCGCGCCGAAGTAGTTGAGCTGCATGGTGCGCTCGAAGTCGTGGAAGCGGTCGTGGGAGAGCTTCAGTGAACGGCGGATCGAGCGGCCGGCGTTGTTGACGACGAAGTCGACCGACGGCAGCTCCTCGGCCATCTGCTCGCACAGCCGGTCGATGGCCTCGAGGTCGGAGAGGTCGCAGGGGTAGACGTGGGCCTGGCCGCCGCGCAGCTCGATGGTGGCCCGGGTCTCCTCGAGCTTGTCCTTGCCGCGCGCCACCAGCACCGGCACGCCGCCGGCCTGCGCGACCTTGAGCGCGGTGACCTGGCCGATGCCGGAGGAGGCGCCGGTGATCACGACGTACTTGCCGGTGAGCGCCTCGCGGGCGGCGGCGTCGCGGGCGGTGGACTGGTCGAGGTTCTCCTCCCAGTAGGTCCACAGCGTGCGGGCGTAGGACTCGAGGTCGGGCACCGAGATGCCCGAGCCGGCCAGCGCCTTCTCGGTGGCGCGCGAGTCGAAGACCGCGGTGAACGACGTGTGGGCGAGCACCTCGGCCGGGATGCCGAGCCGGCCGACGGTCTGGTCGAGCACGGCTTGCACCGGCGCGGCCTTGACCAGGTTGGTCAGCACCGTCGAGGGGCGCAGCGCGCGGGGCACCAGGCCGAGCGGGCCGGCGCCGGTGACCCGGCGGTCGAGCGGCGTCGCGAACTGCGGCGCGCCCGCGGCCGCGCAGAACGCGTTGACCATGTCGACCACCGGCTGCGGCTCGGGGTTGACCAGGTGGAACGCCTCGCCGTCGCGGTCGGGGAGGTGGGCGAGGTGGTCCATCGCCTTTGCGACGTAGTCGACCGGCACCACGTTGGTGTCACCGAGGTCGACGCCCACGAGCGGCAGCCACGCCGGCAGGTGGTCGCGCATCAGCTTCATCAGCGGGAAGAAGTAGTAAGGCCCGTCGACCTTGTCCATCGCGCCGGTCTGGGAGTCGCCCACCACGATCGACGGCCGGTAGACGCGCCACGGCACCGGGCACTCCTCGCGCACGATCCGCTCCGACTCGTACTTCGTGCGGTGGTACGGCGACGGCAGGTGCTGACCCTCGGCGAACATCGACTCGTCGAACCGGCCGTGGTGCTCGCCGGCCGCGGCGACCGAGGAGACCTGGTGGAAGCAGCCGGGTCGCAGCTCGGCGGCCAGGTCGAGGGCGTTGCGGGTGCCGCCGACGTTCATCGCCTCGTTGGTGGCGTCGTCGGCGGTCATGTCGTAGATGGCGGCGAGGTGGAAGAAGTGGTCGATCGAGTCGGCGTGCTCGGCGACCCAGTCGGGGTCGACGCCGAGGCCGGGCTCGGCCAGGTCGCCGATCACCGGGGTGACGCGGTCGGAGCCCCAGCGCTCGATGAGCGTCTCCATCCGGGCGAGGGAGCCCTCGCGGCAGAGCACGTGCACGGGGCCCTCGCGGTGGTCGACCAGCTCCTGGACGAGGTGGCGCCCGATGAAGCCGGTGGCTCCGGTCACGAAGTAGCTCATGGCGGCGAGGCTACTCGTGCGGTGGGGTTGTGGGGAGGGTTCGTGGCTGCGGCTGGTTCTCGGCTCGCTGGGTTTCGAGACGGGACTTCGTCCCTCCTCAACCAGCGAGCTTCAACCAGCGGTGGGGCTATTGCTGGTCGCCGCCGCCGAACATGATCTCGTCCCAGCTCGGCACCGAGGCGCGGCCGCCCTTCTTGCGCACCGTACGGCGCGCCGGGGGCTCGGGGGCCTCGGCAGGCTCCTCGTCCTCGGTCTCGACGTCGGTGGGCTCGGCGGGCGGGCCGTCGAGGAGGGCGTCGAGCGGCACCTCGCCGCCCAGCTCGCGGATCGCGGCGGCGGTCTCGGTGAGGTCGGCGGTGGTGGCGCGCGGGTCGACGGGTTGCTCGGGCTCGACCGGGGCGCGGTCGGCCGGGGCGTCGCTGGTCAGCTCGATGGCGTCGGTGCCGAGCGGCAGCTCGTCGGCGGGCACGACGCCGAGGCGGCGGGCCCGGGCCTGCTCGAGGTCGTCGCGCACCGGCGACTCCAGCAGCGGGTCGGGGCCGTCGCCGAGGTCGCCCACCAGCCAGCGGGCGTCGTCGTCGTCGAGCACCACGAAGTTGCCGGGCTGGTCGAAGACGAAGTGAGCGGTGCCGCTGCGGCGCTCGGACTCGTAGCGGCCGGTGAGCATCCAGCGGCCGTCCTCGCGGCGCCAGGCGTCCCAGGTCACGGTCTCGGGGTCGACGTTCTGGGCGCGCAGGTGAGCCTCGATCGCGTCGCCGAGGGTGCGCGCGCTGCCCGACCCCTCGCCCGCCGGACGGCGGATCGAGGAGCGCTGGGCGCGCTGCGCGACGTGCTCGCGCTCGGCCATCACCGGCGCCGCGAACGGCATGATCTTCTCGACCGTGCTGTGGGCGGCCCGGGCGACCTCCTCGGGGGACTCGCCGGCCCGGATGCGTGCCTGGATGTCACGGGGGCGCAGGGTGCTGTCCATCTGGATCTCCAACTGGCCGAGGCGGGCTGAGTCGCCGCGGAGGGCGGCCCGGAGGGCGGCGTCGATCTCGAGGGTGAACTCCTCGCCGTGGGCGTCGACCAGGAGGAGCCGCCGGCCGTCGCCGCTCACGCCGCCGAGCGAGAGCCGGCTGCCGCGGGGTCGCTCCGGCCGCGGGCCCTGCGGCGTCTGCTGGGGCAACTCGTGAGCCGACATCCCTGTCCTCGTCCTGTCTCCGGTGTCGCCGAGCCTACGTCAGCGCCGGCCCCGACCGACGGCACCGCACCGGCGTGCCCGCGCTGCATTTCTGCAGGCGAGCGGGGTCCTCGGTAGCCTCCGGAGGTGCCGGTCAACGACTCGACGATCCTCGTGGTGCTCGACCTGGTCGGCATCTTCGTCTTCGCCGTGTCGGGTGCGTTGGTCGCCGTGCGCAAGGACCTCGACGTGTTCGGCGTGCTGGTGCTCGCGGGTACGACGGGCCTGGGCGGCGGCTTCCTGCGCGACGTCCTCATCGGCGCGACGCCGCCGGCGGCGCTCGCCGACTGGCGCTACCTGCTGGTGCCGGTCGCGGCCGGCCTGGTGACCTTCGTCTTCCACCCGGCGGTGGGGCGGCTGGAGCGGCCGGTGACGGTCTTCGACGCGTTCGGGCTGTCGTTGTTCTGCGTGGCGGGAGCGGTCAAGGCGCTGGAGTACGGGCTCGGGCCGGTGCCGGCCGCGCTGATGGGGATGGTGACCGGGATCGGCGGCGGGATGGTGCGCGACGTGCTCGCCGGGCGGGTCCCGGTGATCTTCCGCGGCGAGCTCTACGCGACGCCGGCGCTGGCAGGTGCGGCGGTCGCGGTGGTGGGAGTGCGAGCCGACTGGCCCGGCCTGGTCACCACGGTCGCCGGTGCGCTGGTCTGCCTGGTGTGGCGGCTGCTCGCCGTCTGGCGGGGCTGGCACGCGCCGATGCCGTCGGGCCCGGCGAGCGTCTGAGGGGTCTCGCTGGTCGAGCAGCGAGCGCCAGCGAGCGTCGCCGAGACCCGGTGAGCCGACCGCTTGCCGTTGTGGGTGGCTCCGGGACGGGGCTCGGGCAGGGGCTGGCTGTTGGTGGGTGGGGGTGCGGGGGGCCGCGCGTGGTGGGGCACTGCGGCTGCTGCGCGCCGGACGTCGTTCGGCACTCGTTGCCGTGTCGCCGGACGCTGCTGGCTTGTCCCCAGGTCCGCTGCGGCGCCACGCCGCCGTCTACGTGCCGGACGCCGCCCGCCGCTCCGCTGCCTCCGTGCCGTGCGGCGCGGCACGCCGGCGCGCGTACTGCTGGTCGAGCAGCGAGCGCCAGCGAGCGTCGTCGAGACCCGGTGAGCCGGCCGCTCGCCGTTGCGGGTGGCTCCGGGGACGGGGTTCGGGCAGGGGCTGGCTGTTGGTGGGTGGGGGTGCGGGGGGCCGCGCGTGGTGGGGGCACTGCGGCTGCTGCGCGCGGGACGTCGTTCGGCACTCGTTGCCGTGTCGCCGGACGCTGCCCTGCGGTGCCCGGCGCTCGTTGCGGGGCCACGCCGCCTACGTGCCGAACGCCGCCCGTCGCTCCGCCGCCTCCGTACCAGCGGCGCGGCACTCCGGCGTGCGTGCTGGTCGAGCAGCGAGCGCCAGCGAGCGTCGTCGAGACCCGGTGAGACGGCCGCTCGCCGTTGCGGGTGGCTCCGGGGACGGGGTTCGGGCGGGGGTTGGCTGTTGCGGTGGGGGGTGTGGGGTGCCGCGCGTGGGTGGGGCACTGCGGCTCCTGCGCGCCGGACGTCGTTCGGCACTCGTTGCCGTGTCGCCGGACGCTGCCCTGCGGTGCCCCGGCGCTCGTTGCGGCGCCACGCCGCCGTCTACGTGCCGCACGACGCCCGCCGCTCCGCCGCCTCCGTGCCGTGCGGCGCGGCACGCCGGCATGCGGTGGTCGAGGTGCGAAGGCCGCTAGGCCTGAGCCTCGAGACCCGGTGAGCCGGGAGCCCTCCCGTTCCCACCGGAGGGCGGTCGGTTGGCGGGGTTTCGAGGCTCGCTTCGCTCGCACGTCAACCAGCGCGGGGCACCGGAGGGCGGTCGGCCGGCGGGGGTTTCGAGACAGTCGCTAGCGCGACTTCCTCAACCAGCGGTCGGCGCCACGCGCGACTCCCGCAACACCGACCCCCCGGCAGGTCAGTCGGCGGCGGGTTCGCCGACGGGGAGGGCGAGGCCGGCGGCGCTGAGGTCGTCCCAGGAGCCGAGGTCGGGGACGGCGACGGTGCAGGTGCCGGCCGGGACCACGCAGGTCAGGAGCTGCACCGGGTCGGACTCGCGGGCCTGGGCGATCATCACGACCGTCTCGTCGTCGAGGAACTCGTAGCCGGTCGCGAAGCCGGGCAGGTCGAAGGAGACCCGGGTGCCGTCGGCGGTGGCGAAGACCGAGGGCTCGTCGGCGTCGACCGAGACCCAGGTGCCGTCGGGGGAGAGGGCGCCGGCGCTGCCGTAGACCTGCGGGAGGGTCAGGCCGCCCACGCGGGTGCCGGCGTCCCCGCCGTCGGTGACGGTGAGGCCGTCCTCGACCGCGAGCAGGCCGAAGCCGTTGCTCTGGTCGGCGTCGACGACGGTCGCCTCGCCCGAGCCGAGGTCGGTGCGCACCAGGCCGCGGGCGTCGCGCCACCAGGCGTCGTCGCCGTCGAGCGCCGCGAAGTAGGCCGGGTCGTCCTCGTCGGCCAGCTCACCCATCCCCGCCGAGGTCTCGCCCTCGAGGGTCCGGGTCTCGCCGGTGGCGAGGTCGTGGACGACGAAGACCGGCGCCCCGTCGCTGGCGTCGACCCAGCCGACCCGCGAGCCGTCGGTGTCGCCGACCAGCCGCGCCGCCTTCGCGGACGTGCTGCCGACCTCGGTGATCGTGCCGTCGACGAAGGAGAAGACCGCGCCGCCGGTCGCCACGAACGCGAAGCCGGCCGAGGTGCGCACGTAGGAACGGACCTCGTGGCCGAGGTCGACCGAGCTCGTCGGGGTGTGGAGCCGGTCGCCGGTGACCCAGGTGACCTGGTCGGTGGGCAGCGGGTCGGTGGCCACGGGCGTACGGCGGTCGCCGCCGTCGTCGCCGGTCGCGAGGACGACGCCACCCGCGGTGGCGGCGACCAGCGCGGCGGTGCCCAGCAGTGCGAACCCGCGGCGGGTGCGGCGCCGGCGGTCGCCGGTGCGGGTGATCGCGTCGAGGTCGGGGGCGGCGAAGTCGACGCCGTCGGCGTCGTCGTGCAGCAGGCTCTTCAGGGTCTCGGTCATCGGGAGATCACGTCCTCCAGGGGCAGCTCCGCGGCGTCGCCGAGGCTGGCCCGCAGCTTGGTCAGGGCGGCGGAGACCTGGCTCTTGACCGTGCCCACGGCACAGCCCATCGCCTCGGCGGTCTGCGCCTCAGTCAGGTCGTCGTAGTAGCGGAGCACCAGCGCGATCCGCTGCCGCGGGGGCAGCGCCGCGAGGGCCGTGCGCAGCAGCTCGCGCCCGGCGACGGCGTCGTCGTGGCCGGCGACCTGCCGCTCGGGCAGCCGCTCGGTGCTGCGCTCGTTGTTCCAGGCCTTGCGGCGGAACCAGGAGATCGCGGTCGTCGTGATCGCCTTGCGGGTGTAGGCCTCGGCGTTGCCGCGGTCGCGCAGCCGGGGCCACGCGACGTAGGTCTTCGTCAGCGCCTCCTGCACCAGGTCCTGGGCCAGGCCGACGTCGCCGACCATGAGGTACGCCGCGCGGTGCAGCGCGGGCGACCTCGCGGCCACGAACTCCGCGAACTCCGCGCGGTGGGCTTCCCGGGCATCTCACTCCTTCATCGGGCGGTCACTCGTGCACCCAGACGCGGTGGGGCGCCGGAAAGGTTCGGCCGGGTCAGTCCCCGAGCACCCGGCGCAGGTGGTCGTTGGCGAAGACGCGGTCGGGGTCGAGGCGGTCGCGGACGGCGAGGAACTCGTCGAACCGGGGGTAGGCCGGGGCCAGGTCGGCCGCGGCCATCGTGTGCACCTTGCCCCAGTGGGGCCGCCCGCCGGCCTCGCGCAGCAGCGGCTCGAGCAGCGCGAAGTAGTCGCGGTGCTCGGCGCCGCGGTGGGTGTGGAAGGCGAGGTAGAAGGATTCGCGACCGCCCGCGGTCGACAGCGCGATGTCGTCGGCGGGCGCGACCCGGATTTCCACCGGGAAGCTGATCGTCAGGTCGCTGGCCTCGACCAGGCGCCGCGCCTCGCGGAGCACGTCGAGCCCGTCGGCGCGCGGCACGGCGTACTCCATCTCGCGGAAGACCACGTCGCGCCGGGCGGTGAAGACCTTGTGGGGCACGTCGCTGTAGGTGCGGGCGCCGAGCAGCCGCGCGTTGACCCGGTTCATGGTCGGGATCACCCGCGGCGCGCGGTTGGCGGCGGCGGTGAGTGCGCCGAACGCGGTGTTGGCGAGGAAGTCGTCGTCGAGCCACGAGCGCCAGCGCGGCAGCGGGCGCGCCTCGTCGAGGTCGACGTCGAGCCGGTCGTTGCGCTTGGTGAGCATCCGGTCGGTGTGGGGGAACCAGTACATGTCGACGTGGTGGCTGGTCGCCGTCATCTCGTCGAACGTCGCCAGCGCCTCGTCCCACGCCATCGGCTGCTCGGAGGCCTCGAGCACGAACAGCGGCTCGACGGCGAAGGTGATCGTGGTGATCACCCCGAGTGCGCCGAGCCCGACCCGGGCGACGGCGAAGACGTCGGGGTGCTCGTCGGCGCTGGCGCGCAGCACCTCGCCGGTGCCGGTGACCAGCTCGACGGCGACGACCTGGGCGGCCAGCCCGGCGGCGGTGCCGCCGGTGCCGTGGGTGCCGGTGGAGATCGCGCCGGCGAGGGTCTGCTCGGCGATGTCGCCCATGTTGTGCAGACTCAGGCCGAGCCGCTCCAGCGCGACGTTGAAGTCCGCGAGCCGGGTGCCGGCGCGAGCGGTCACCGTCATCGCCTCGCGGTCGACGGCCATGACGCCGGTGAGCGCACCGGGGGTGAGCAGCGTGTCGGGAGCGGCGGCGATCGCGGTGAAGCTGTGGCCGGAGCCGACCATCTTGACCGTGGTGCCGGCCTCGCGAGCGGCGCGCACCTCGGCGACGACCGCCTCGGTGCCGTGAGGCGCCAGGGTGGAGGTCGGATCGGCGGTCACCAGCCCCGACCAGTTGGTCCAGGTCACCGCAGCACCCCTCCCGGCGCCTCGAGGTCCTCCTCGGACGCCGGGGCGTCGGACCGCTCGGGCGGCAGGGTCAGCGCGGCGAGTGCGGCGACCAGCCCGGCGCCGAAGGAGACGAGGTACGCCGCGGAGGCGCCCCGGTGGTCGACGACGAACCCGCTCAGGGTGGCGCCCGGCGCCACCCCGGCCACGATGCCGGTGTGCATGATCGACATCCCCTCGGTGAGCCGGGCCGCCGGCACGGTGCGCTCGATCAGCGAGAGCGACGCGATCAGGGTGGGGGCGATCGCGACGCCGCCGCACAGCAGCAGCACGCCCATCACGGGCATCGACTCCACCAGCACCAGCGGCGACATGGCGGCGGCCATCGCCAGCGCACCGACCTTGACCCGCACCGAGGGCCCGCGGCGCCAGGAGATCGCGCCGCTGACCAGCCCGGCCAGCAGGCTGCCCAGCGCCCAGAGCGCGAGCAGCACGCCGGCGTACTGCTTGGCGTCGCGCTCGTCGGCGAACGCGACCGTGGTGACCTCCGCGGCGCCGAACAGGATGCCGAGCATCGCGCCCACCACGCCGAGCGGCGCCACCGTGCGCCACGGCATCCGGGGCCGGTCGCCGGAGGTGCGGTCGTGGGGATGGGGCGGCGGCGCCGTGCCGCGCTGGGCGGCGAAGGCCAGGCTGCCCACCACGCCGGCCACGATGCCGGTGCCGATGCCGACCACGGGGTCGATCGAGGTGGCGAGCACCGTCACCAGGATCGGGCCGAGGATGAAGACCGCCTCGTCGAAGACCGCCTCGAGCGCGAACGCCGTCTGCACGTCGGTCGGCTGCTCCAGCACGTGCGCCCACCGGGCGCGCACGCACGAGCCCACCGGCGGCAGCGAGGCGCCCCCGAGGGCCGCGAAGGCGTAGCTGGTGGCGATCGCCCAGTCGGCCTCGACCGACGTCACCAGCAACGACATGCTCACGCCGAAGACCACGCTGGCCGCGGTGAGCACCGGAGCCTGGCCGAGCCGGTCGACGAGCCGGCCGAGGAAGATCGTGACGACCGCCTGGGCCACCATGTAGGCCGCCGAGACCGCGCCGGCGATGCCGTAGGAGCCGGTGCCGCCCTCGACCAGGAGCACGATGCCCAGGCCCACCATCGAGATCGGCAGGCGCGCGAAGAGACCGGTGACCGAGAACAGCATCGCGCCGGGCTCGGCCAGGACCCGGCGGTAGTTGGAGAACGCGGACGTGCTGGCCATCGGACCGTCACCGTAGGCCGTGGAGGCCGCACTCAGCCAATCCATATCGCGCTCCTACGATGGCCAGCATGGAAGCCGTCCGCCCGGGGGTCAGCCCCGACGTCCGTCCCTACGACGCGCTGCTGCTGGTGTCGTTCGGCGGGCCCGAGAAGCCCGAGGACGTGGTGCCGTTCCTGGAGAACGTCACCCGCGGCCGCGGCATCCCCCGCGAGCGCCTCGAGGAGGTGGGGGAGCACTACTTCCTCTTCGGCGGGCGGTCGCCGATCAACGACCAGAACCGGTCGTTCCTGGCGGCGCTGCGCGCCGACCTCGCCGAGGCCGGCATCGACCTGCCCGTCTACTGGGGCAACCGCAACTGGGACCCCTACCTCACCGAGACCGTCGCGCAGATGGCCGCCGACGGCGTCACCCGGGCCGCCTGCTTCGTGACGAGCGCCTACTCGTCGTACTCCAGCTGCCGGCAGTACCGCGAGAACCTCTACGACGCCGTCTCCGGTGTCGAGGGCGCACCGGTGCTCGACAAGCTGCGCCACTACTTCAACCACCCCGGCTTCGTGGAGCCGGTCGTCGACGGAGTGCTGGCGGCGCTGGCCGACCTGCCCGGCGACGTGCGCGACGGCGCCCACCTCGCGTTCGTCACCCACTCGATCCCCGACACGATGGCCGCGGCCAGCGGGCCGGACGGCGACGGCTACGTCACCCAGCACCTCGACGTCGCCGCCGAGGTCGCGGCCCGGGTGGGGGCTGCGACCGGGGTCGACCACTCCCACGCGCTGGTCTACTGCTCGCGCTCGGGGCCGCCGCAGGTGCCGTGGCTCGAGCCCGACGTCAACGACCACCTCGAGGCGCTGCACGAGGGCGGCGCGTCGGCGGTGGTGATGGTGCCGGTGGGCTTCGTCTCCGACCACATGGAGGTCATCTACGACCTCGACACCGAGGCGCTGGCCACCGCCGAGCGGCTCGGGCTGCCGGCCCGGCGCTCGGCGACCGCGGGCGACGACCCGCGGTTCGTCGCCGCGGTGCGCGACCTGCTGCTCGAGCGAGCCGCGGCCGAGCGGGGCGAGGACGTCGCCCGGGCCGCGGTGGGTGCCCTCGGTCCGACCTGGGACCGCTGCCCGGGCGGCTGCTGCGCCAACGCCCGGTCGCCGCGCCCGGCCCTGTGCGGGGCCGACGGGGTCGACGCGTGAGCCGCGAGCTGCTCGAGGTCGCGCTGACGGCGGCCCGCGCCGCCGCCACCCTGGTGACCGAGCGAGCCCGGGGCGGCGTCGAGGTCGCCGCGACCAAGTCGAGCTCTGTCGACGTCGTCACCGAGGCCGACCGCGCCTCGGAGGAGCTGATCCGCGCGCTGATCGCGGAGGACCGTCCCGACGACGCGTTCTTCGGCGAGGAGGGCGACTCCGTGGCAGGCAGCACCGGC
This sequence comes from Nocardioides sp. SYSU D00038, assembly GCF_016924665.1. Lineage (GTDB taxonomy): Bacteria > Actinomycetota > Actinomycetes > Propionibacteriales > Nocardioidaceae > Nocardioides. The sequence continues at coordinate 4,399 of NZ_JAFFJT010000029.1, read as the reverse complement.
GTCCGCTGGATCATCGACCCCATCGACGGGACGGTGAACTACCTCTACCAGCTCCCCGAGTACGCCGTGTCGATCGCCGCCGAGGTGACCGACGCCGACGGGCCGCGCGTCGTGGCCGGGGTGGTCGTCAACGCCGCGACGGGCGCGGAGTACACCGCCTGGGAGGAGCCCGACGGCCGGCTGTGCGCCGAGCGCGACGGCCGCCCGCTCGCCGTACGCGGCCCGGCGCCGCTGTCGGAGCGGCTGGTCGGCACCGGCTTCTCCTACGACGCCGGCGTCCGTGCCCAGCAGGCGGCCGCCCTGGTGCGGCTGCTGCCCCGGGTGCGCGACGTACGGCGGATGGGCTCGTGCGCCCTGGACCTCTGCCACGTCGCCGAGGGCACCCTCGACGGCTACCTCGAGGAGGGCGTCAACCTCTGGGACCACGCCGCCGGGGCGCTGGTGGCGCAGGGGGCCGGGGCCCGGTTCGCCACCACCACCGGCGTCGCCGGGCGCACGCTCGTGGTCTGCGCCCCGGAGCACGGTTTCGAGGAGCTCTGGGCGGCCGTGCACGAGGCCGGGTTCGCGGCGCCCTGACGCCCGGTGAGGGGGTAGGACGCCTCTGAGGCATGGCCTGCGACACATCTGGGCACTGCAGGTCGCGTCGAGGAATAGCCGGGTGTCGGACGCTGTTCTGGCGCACGTCCGATACCGGTGTGTGCCTCCCTCAGCCGATGGTGCACAATCTGCGGCGCCGTACAGCGCTGTCCGGCAGGGCACCACATGGTTGACGGCCGAAGGGAGTGAGTGACATGGCGACCGACTACGACGCCCCGCGCAAGAACGAGGAAGACCAGTCCGAGGAGAGCATCGAAGAGCTCAAGGCGCGCCGTCACGACAAGAACTCCGGCAAGGTCGACGAGGACGAGACCGAGGCAGCTGAGTCGTTCGAGCTGCCCGGCGCCGACCTCTCGCACGAGGAGCTCGCCGTCGAGGTGAAGCCCAAGCAGGAGGACGAGTTCACCTGCATGAGCTGCTTCCTGGTCCACCACCGCAGCCAGCTGGCGGACCAGAAGAAGATGATCTGCTTCGACTGCGCCTGACCCTCGCCCGAGAGGTGGGAGCCCCTCGGGTCAGGAGCCGGAGCCGACGTGACGACGGCCGCCCCTCGGGGCGGCCGTCCGTGTCATTTCCGGGCTTGCTGCTGGAGAGCTACTCGCCGTCCTTGCGCAGCGACGGCGGCAGGTGCCCGGTCGAGCGGCGGTAGTAGCTGGCGGCCCGGCGCTGGGCGAACATCCGGGCCAGCGCGATGATCGTGCCGCTGACCGTGGCCCACAGCACCGCCTCCCAGATGTCGACGTCGGGGTCGGCGGGGTTCTCGGGCGGCTTCTTGCCGGTGGCGGCCTTCCACGAGGTGTTGAGCCCCTTGCGCGCCACGGCGGCCGCGCCCAGCGCGGCGCCGACGGAGAACGCCGACCAGACCTTCGAGCTGTCGGATGCCATGCCGTGACCCTACCCAGCGCCGAAGGCGGCGATACGCCGCGGGCGCAGGTGGGGAGCCTCAGGAACGGGCTGCGCCGGAACGCAGGGCGGCGATGGCGCGGGCCAGCTCGTCGGGGTGCCGGCTCGACACGAGCCAGTACGGCGTGGGGTCTGCGGGGTCGACGACCTCCACCCGCACGGCGCGCTTGAGGTAGGGACGCAGCAGGAGGTAGGCGCGCGCGTCGGCCTGCACCCCTGCGGCCCGGCGGGTCTGCTCGGCGTCGAGGGCGACGGCCTCGCCGACGTACGCGCCGCCGATCCGCGCCCGGCCGGCGGTGAACCATTCGCCGTCGACCCCGACCCGCACCCCGCCGTAGGAGAGGAACGCCGAGACCACCAGGCCCACCGCGACCGCGGTCACGACCCAGGCGAGCACGCCGGGCACGGCGACGACGACCGCGAGCCAGAGGCTGGCCACCAGCATCGTGGCCTGCACCCACCAGCGCAGCGGCACGCCGAGGCGCTCGCTGTAGGCCGGGGCATCCACGGCGAAGAGTTTCCCATCCCCGGGTGCGGGTGCCCGCGTCGGGTGACGTCGGTAGGGTCCGCCCGTGACCGAGACCCCTGATCCCGGGCCCACGACGTCGCGGCTGCCCGTGCCGGTGGTGCGCCTGGACCCCGGGCTGCCGCTGCCGTCGTACGCCCACCCCGGCGACGCGGGCGCCGACCTCCACACCACCGTCGACCTGACCCTGGCGCCGGGGGAGCGCGCGCTGGTGCCGACCGGCATCGCGCTGGCGGTGCCCGAGGGGTTCGTGGCGCTGGTCCACCCGCGCTCCGGGCTGGCCGCGCGGCACGGCCTCTCGATCGTCAACACCCCCGGCACGGTCGACGCCGGTTACCGCGGGGAGATCAAGGTGCTGCTGGTCAACCTCGACCCGCGCGAGCCGGTGGAGCTGCGCCGCGGCGACCGGGTCGCCCAGCTCGTGCTGCAGCGGGTCGAGCAAGCGGCGTTCGTCGAGGTCGAGGCACTGCCGGGGTCGGCGCGTGGCGCCGGGGGTTACGGTTCTACCGGCGGCTTCGGACCCGCCGCAGACCCAGGGGAGAGCACCACGTGAAGTTCCGCCGCAAGAACACCGCCGGCCCGAGCGTCGACGAGATCACCGCTCCGGCCGACGACGTCGTCGAGGTGCCCGCCGCAGGCCCCTACGACGCCGACGAGCTGCCGGCCGACGACCCCGAGCGCATCGACCTCGGCTCGCTGCTGGTCGCCCCGCCCGCCGGGCTCGAGCTGCGGCTCCAGGTCGACGAGGCCTCCCAGCAGGTGCAGGCGGTACTGCTGGCCAGCGAGCGCGGCATGATCGAGCTGCGCGCCTTCGCCGCCCCCCGCAACGGCGACCTGTGGGGCGAGGTGCGCCCCCAGATCGCGGCCGACATGTCCCAGCGCGGCGGCACCGCCACCGAGCAGGAGGGCCGGTTCGGCCCCGAGCTGTCGTGCTCGATGACCGTCACCGACAGCGAGGGCCGCACCGGCACCCAGCCGTCGCGGGTCGTCGGCATCAACGGCCCGCGCTGGCTGCTGCGCGCCACCCTCCTCGGCGAGCCGGCCATGGACCCCGCGAAGGCCGGGCCGTGGGAGGACGCGCTGGCCTCGGTGGCCGTGCGCCGCGGCGAGCAGGCGCTGCCCCCGGGCGAGCCGCTGCCGGTCACCATGCCGCCGCAGGCCCGCCGGGTGGACTGATGGGCAAGAGCCGCCTGCGGCGCACGATCTCCTCCTGGGCCAGCAGCAGCGACCAGCACGACCGCGACCTGCGTCGCACGATGGTGGCCACCGGCGTCGACCGGATCGCCTCGGCGCCCGACCGCGAGCCGGTGCGGATCCGCGGCACCCTGCGCACGGTCACCCTCCGCCCGCGTGGTGGCGTACCGGCGCTCGAGGCGGAGATGTACGACGGCACCGGCGCGATCACCGTCGTGTGGCTCGGCCGCCGCCGGATCGCCGGGATCGACCCCGGCCGGGCGCTCGAGGTGCGCGGCCGGATCGGCGCCCACGACGGCCACCGGATCATGTACAACCCGCGCTACGAGCTGATGCCGTGAACGCCCCCACCGGCGAGACCGTCGAGGCCGTCGTCCGCGCCCAGCTCGCCAAGGCGTTGGGCGGGCGGCGGGGGATGGTCGAAGCCGCCGTGCCGACGGTGGTGTTCACCGCGCTCTGGCTCACGACCCGCGAGCTCCGGCTGGCGCTGGCGGTCAGCATCGCCGCGGCCGTCGTGCTGCTGGTGGTGCGCCTGGTGCAGCGCTCGACGGTGCAGTTCGTCGTCAACGCGCTCGTGGGCATCGGGATCGGGTGGCTGTTCGTCACCATGGCCGCCCGCAACGGCGGCAGCGAGGACGAGCAGGCGCTCGCCTACTTCCTGCCCGGCATCCTCTACAACTCCGGCTACACCGTGCTGCTGGCGCTCAGCTGCCTGGTCGGCTGGCCCCTGGTGGGGTTCATGGTCGGCAGCGTCACCGGCGACCCGACCGCTTGGCACGACGACCGCCAGGTCGTCCGGTTGTGCGCGCGGCTGACCTGGCTGCTGGCCCTGCCCTGCCTGGTCCGCGTGGTCGCCCAGGGCCCGCTGTGGCTCGCCGGCAACAGCAGCGCCATCGACGCCGACACCGTGGTGGCGATGCTCGGCGTGCTCAAGATCGTGATGGGCTGGCCGCTCCAGCTCGCCGCCCTCGGGGCGATGCTGTGGGTGCTCGGCCGCAACCGCACGCCGATGCAGCCCTCTCCTGCTGCTGGGTGAGCCGACCGCTGGGCGTTGGTCGAGGTGCGAAGGCCGCTAGGCCTGAGCCTCGAGACCCGTTGAGCCGACCGCCCTCCCTGGGGGAGCGACTCCGCGGACGGGGCTCGGGCGCGGGCTGACTCCGGGTGGTGTGATCCGGGCGG
>NZ_JAFFJT010000028.1 GCF_016924665.1 Nocardioides sp. SYSU D00038 | reverse complement strand
CCTGGTCGCCGGCCTGCTCGCGGCGATCGCGCCGGGCACGGCGACCGGCTCGCCGGCGCCCGCCAGCACCGCCGCCGGCACCGCCGCCGGGGCCGCACCGGCGCCACGGGGCGAGGCCGTGCTCGAGGTGCGCACGATCGGCCGCAGCGTCCGCGGCCGGCCGATCCGCGCCTGGCACCTCGGGGTACCCGACCGCGGCAAGCCCCGGGTGGTGCTGCTCTCGACCATGCACGGCGACGAACCGGCCACCCGACGGATCCTCGCCGCCCTGCGCGACGGCCGGCGCATCCACGGGATCGACCTGTGGGTGGTGCCGGTCGTCAACCCCGACGGGTTGGCCCGCGGCACCCGCAGGAACGCCCGCGGCGTCGACCTCAACCGCAACTTCCCGCACCGCTGGGCCGACCTCGACGGGCGCTACGAGTCCGGTCCGCGCCCCGGCTCGGAGCCCGAGACCCGGGCCGTGATGCGCTTCCTCCGCGACGTCCGACCCGACCGGCTGCTCAGCTTCCACCAGCCGCTGCACGGCGTCGACACCGACACCAAGAGCCCGACGTTCGCGCGTCGGGTGGCCCGGGTGCTGCGGCTGCCGCGCCGCTCGCTGACCTGCGGCGGGGTCTGCCACGGCACCATGACGAGCTGGTACAACGCCCGGTTCCGCGGCGCCGCCCTCACCGTGGAGTACGGCGCCCGCCCCTCGCGGCGGCTGATGACGCAGGTCGCGCCGGGCCGGGTGCTGCGGGTCTTCCGCGCCTGGCGGGCGGGCGACCGGGACTGACCGGCACCGGCCCAGCCTCCCTCAGCGCCCCTCGAAGGCCGGCTTCTCCTTGGCGACGAACGCTGCGACCGCGGCGCGGTGGTCGGCGGTGGCGCCGGTCTCGGTCATCCGCTCGCCCTCGAAGGCCAGCGACTCCTCGAAGGTGTGCGCCCCGGCGTACCAGACCGAGCGCCGCATCGCGCCCAGCGCGACCGTGGGGCCCTCGGCCAGGCGGGCGGCCAGCCGCCCGACGGTCGCCTCGAGCTGGTCGGCCGCGACCACCTGGGTGGCGAGCCCGAGCTCGAGTGCCTCCGTGGCGCTGATCGTGCGGGGGAAGTAGAGCAGCTCCAGCGCGCGGGCCGGCCCGACCAGCCGCTGCAGGGTCCAGCTGGCACCGGTGTCGCACGAGAGCGCGACGTTCGCGAACGCCAGGTTGAAGCCGGCCGTGTCGGCCACCACCCGCAGGTCGCAGGCGAAGGCCAGGCTCGCCCCGGCGCCCGCCGCGACACCGTTGACCGCCGCGATCACCGGCTTCGGCATCGAGGCCAGGGCGCTGACGATCGGGTTGTAGTGCTCCTCGACGGTGCGGAAGAGCTGGTCCGACGACGAGCTCTCCAGGATCCGGATGTGCTCCTTGAGGTCCTGGCCGGTGCAGAACGCGCGGCCGGAGCCGGTGAGCACCACGCAGCGGACCGCGGGGTCGTCGGCGACCTGCTGCACGGTGTCGCGCAGCAGCTCCTTGGTGGCCACGTCGAGGCTGTTCATCGCCTCGGGACGCGACAGCGTGATGGTGCCGACGCCGTCGACGAGGGTGTAGGTCACCGGGCCGGTCGAGGGGGTCTCGGTCATGGGGGGCAGTCTGCCCGACCCCGACGCCGGAGGGCCGCACCCGGCCCGTCGACCCCCGGTTCGGTGGCTGCGGTCGGCGCAGGTGGGTGCGATAGGGGATACTGGACCCAGATCGGCCCGCACTGCCCTGTCCTCGGGCGGGCCCTGGAACGGCGAGAAAGTCGAGGTGCCGCATGGCGGCGATGAAGCCCCGGACCGGTGACGGTCCCCTGGAGGTCACCAAGGAAGGCCGCGGCATCGTGATGCGCGTCCCTCTCGAAGGCGGTGGCCGCCTCGTGGTGGAGCTCAACGCCGAGGAAGCCGGCGCGCTCGGTGACGCCCTCAAGGACGTCGTCGGGTGATCGGCCGCCCGGTCAGCCGCTGACGTCCGTGGCGCGACAGGCCGCCCTCCCGTCCCGGGTCACCCCACCCCAGCTCGCGCTCAGCCCGCTGCTGCCGCACGCCGTCCCGGGGGTCGACGTGGTGGCGCTCCCGGTGCTGCCCGCCGACCCTGCCGACGGCGACGAGGCGCGCGTGCTCCTCGGCCCCGGCGCCGAGGAGGTGGGCGACCGACTCGGCCTCGACCTGCTGTCCGTGCTCGAGCTCGACGCCGCGACCGGTCGCACCGGCCAGGTGACCGCGGTGCCCGTCCCCCTGGGCGGGCCCGACAACGCCGACCTGCGCTGGGTGCTGCTCGTCGGCGTCGGCGCGCAGACCGCGACCGACTTCCGGCGTGCCGGTGCGGCGCTGGCCCGGGCCGCCCGCGACCGGCGGGCGGTGGCCACTGCGATCCCGTCGCTCGACCCCGCGACCGCGCTGCGACCCTTCGTGGCCGGGGCGATGCTTGGCGCGTTCTCGTTCCAGTGGCGCTCCGGGCCGCCCGAGGGCTGCCCGCCGGCCAGCCTGGTGCTCACCGGCCTCGACCCCGACGCCGACCGCGACGTCCTCGACTCCGCCGTCGCGATCGGCGGTGCGGCCTGGCTCTCGCGCACCCTCGCGACCGTCCCCTCCAACCTCAAGGACCCGCCCTGGCTCGCCGGGCAGGCCCGGCTGGTGGCCGAGCAGGCGGGGCTCGACTTCCGTGAGTGGGACCAGGCCGCGCTCGAGAAGGGCGGTTTCGGCGGGCTGCTCGCCGTCGGCCGAGCCTCGGCCAGCGAGCCCCGGCTGGTGCGGCTCGACTACACGCCCGAGAAGGCCACCCGCCGGACGCCGACCGTGGTGCTGGTGGGCAAGGGCATCACCTTCGACAGCGGCGGCCTCTCGATCAAGCCCGGCGAGGCGATGGCGACGATGAAGCGCGACATGACCGGGGGCGCGGTCGTGATCGCGACCCTGGGCGCGCTGCGCCGCGTCGGCTGCCCGGTGCGGGTCGTGGGGCTGGTGGCCGCGGCCGAGAACGCCGTCGACGGCGACGCGCTGCGGCCCGGCGACGTGATCCGCCACTACGGCGGCCGCACCAGCGAGGTCACCAACACCGACGCCGAGGGGCGGCTGGTGCTCGCCGACGCGCTCGCCTACGCCGTCGACCGGCTCAAGCCCGCCGCGATCGTCGACGTCGCCACGCTCACCGGCGCGATCAAGGTCGCGCTGGGCCAGCAGGTCGGCGGCCTGTTCGCCACCGACGACGTGCTGGCCGCCGCCCTCGACGGCGCCGGCCACGCCTCGGGCGAGGCGCTGTGGCGCTTCCCGCTCAGCGACAGCTACGCCGACAAGCTGTCCTCGAAGGTCGCCGACGCCGACAACGCGGCCGGCGGGCCGGGGGCGATCACCTCGGCGCTGTTCCTGCGCGCGTTCGTGGGCGACGTGCCCTGGGCCCACCTCGACGTCGCCTCGGTGGGCGACGCGCCGGCCGACAGCCACGAGTGGACCACCGGACCCACCGGCTTCGGTGCCCGGCTGCTGCTGGAGTGGCTCGGCGGACCCGAGCCGCTGGCGGGCGTCGGCGGCTGAGCCGGCCTCACTCCGGGTCGGGCGCCCACTCCTTCTTGGCGACCAGCAGGCCGTCGCCGACGGGCAGCAGCACCGGCACCAGGTCGTCGTGGGCCTGAACCTCGCGGCCCAGGTCGCGGATCGCGACGGTCTCGTGGTCGCGCTGCGCGGGGTCGGCCACCCGGTCGTGCCACAGGGCGTTGTCGAAGGCCACGACGCCGCCGGGGCGCAGCAGCCGGACGGCCTCGCGCAGGCAGGCGCTGTACTCGGCCTTGTCGCCGTCGACGAACACCAGGTCGTAGTGGGCGTCGGTGAGCCGGGGCAGCACGTCGAGGGCGGCCCCGGCGATGGTCCGGGCGCGCTGGTTGGGGATGCCGGCCTCGACGAAGGTCTCGCGAGCCAGGCGCTGGTGCTCGGTCTCGATGTCGACGGTGGTGAGCACGCCGTCCTCGCGCATGCCGCGCAGCAGCCAGAGACCCGAGACGCCGGTGCCGGTGCCGACCTCGACGACCGCCCGCGCGTCGAGCACCGAGGCGAGGAAGCGCAGCACGGCGCCGGTGCCGGAGCCGATGGCCACGACCCCCACCTCCTCGGCGCGGGCGCGGGCCGAGGTGAGCACCTCGTCCTCGACGACGAAGTCCTCGGCGTACCTCCAGCTGTCGGCGCTGACCGGGGTCGGGTTCGGCATGGGGTCAAGGTATCGCGGTGCGGTCGCGGCGCCGCGGACCTCGGCTGGCACGGCGGGAACACCACCGGGGCGCCGTTCGTTCACCGCTCACAGGGTTTCCTCAGGCACGAGACCTAGGTTCAGGGAGGTCAGCAGAGTGTTCGGGGCAGGGAGACGTGAGATGAGCCGACCGCAGGAGCAGCCGCCCACCGAGGGCGTGCCCACGTGGGACGAGGTCGTCGAGCGCCACTCCGACCGCGTGTACCGGCTGGCCTACCGACTCACCGGCAACCGCCACGACGCCGAGGACCTCACCCAGGAGGTCTTCGTCCGGGTCTTCCGCTCGCTGTCGACCTACACGCCCGGCACCTTCGAGGGCTGGCTGCACCGGATCACCACGAACCTCTTCCTCGACCAGGCCCGCCGCAAGCAGCGGATCCGCTTCGATGCGCTCTCCGACGAGCGGGCCGACCGGCTGACCGCCGCGACCCCGGCCCCCGACCTGGCCTTCGCCGACCAGCAGTTCGACGACGACGTCGAGCGCGCGCTCGCGACCCTGCCGCCGGACTTCCGCGCCGCGGTGGTGCTCTGCGACGTCGAGGGCCTCTCCTACGAGGAGATCGCGCAGATCCTCGGCGCCAAGATCGGCACCGTGCGCTCCCGGATCCACCGCGGCCGGGCGATGCTGCGCACCGCGCTCGCCCACCGGGCGCCCACCGCCGGCCGGGTGCGCTACTCCGGCCCGGCCACCGGGCCGATCGCCGTGCAGGGACGCGGATGATCGGGCACCTCGGCACCCGGGTGAGCGCCCTCCTCGACGGACAGATGGGCTGCGAGGAGGAGGAGCGCGCCTGGGCGCACGTCCACACCTGCCACCAGTGCCGCGACCTCGTCGAGCGCGAGGGCTGGGTCAAGACCCGGCTGACCGGGCTGTCCCTCGACTGCGGCGGCGCCCCCGCCCACCTCAAGGGCTCGCTGCTCGGGCTCCCACCCGGCGACGTGTACCTCGCGCTCCACCAGGAGCACCGGCCCCGGCGGGCGGCCATGGTCGCCCTCGGCGGTGGCGCGGTCGGTGCCGCGGTGATGGGCGTGCTGGCCCTCGGTGCCGCGCCCGCCGACGCACCCACCCTCGACCGCCGCGCGCCCACGGTCTCGGTGCCGACGCCGGCGCCGGCCGGGCTGGTCGGTCCGCAGCGCCGCCAGGAGCCCTGAGCCGGCACCGCCTCGGAGCCGGCCGGATGTGGCCGGGGTTGGGTGCCTCGGGGAGGATGGGCGCGTGAACGACGAGCAGCAGCCGGCGTCGCCCGGACCCGGACCGATCGCCGAGCCCGAGCCGACCCAGCCCGTGCTGGGTCCCCGCCCGAGCGCGCCGCCCACCCTGCCCCCGGCTCCCTCGTCGGCTCCCTCGTCGGCTCCCTCGTCGGCTACCTCGTCGTTGCCGCCCGCCTGGATCCCGCCCGGGCCGCCCGGCCAGACCGACCAGACCCGGCTGCTGCCCGCCGCGCCGCGCCCGCACGTCCGCCGCCGCCGTGGGTGGCGGGTCCCCGCGGTGGCCGCGCTGGCCCTGGTGCTCGGCCTCGGTGGCGGGTTCGCCGGCAGCGCGCTCTACGACCGGGTCGACGACGAGGGGCCGCGCGCCGGCACCGTCGCCGGCGGCCTCGGCGACGTCGACACCGCCGAGCTGCCGCCCCTCGACGCCGACACCGCCTCGGTGGCCGCGGTCGCCCAGGAGCTGCTCCCGAGCACCGTCCAGATCCGCGCCGAGCTCAACGGCGAGGCCGGGGGAGCGACCGGCTCGGGCTTCGTGCTCGACCGGCAGGGCCACGTCGTCACCAACAACCACGTGGTCGCCTCCGCGGCCGAGGACGACGGGGCGATCCAGGTCGTCGACGAGGAGGGCAACCGCTACGACGCCACGATCGTCGGCCGCAGCCCGGTCTACGACCTCGCGGTCCTCTACTCCGAGGACGCCAAGGAGCTCCAGCCCGCGGCGCTCGGCGCCTCGCGCCGGCTCCGCGTGGGCGAGTCGGTGGTGGCCATCGGGTCGCCGCTGGGCCTGAGCTCCACCGTGACCGCCGGCATCGTCAGCGCGCTGCAGCGCCCGGTCACCACCGGCGACGCGGAGAACGACGCGTCGTACATCAGTGCGGTGCAGACCGACGCCGCCATCAACCCCGGCAACTCCGGCGGCCCGCTCGTGAACCTCCTCGGCGAGGTCGTGGGGGTCAACTCGGCGATCGCCACCACCGGCGGCGGCCTGGGCGGCGGCGAGTCGGGCAACATCGGCGTCGGGTTCGCGATCCCGGTCGAGCAGGTGCGGATCACCGCCGACCAGATCCTGCGCACCGGCGAGGCGACCTACCCCGTCATCGGCGCGCAGGTCGTCACCGGCCAGCGCGACGGCGACGGCGCCCAGATCCAGGAGGTCGTCGAGGACTCCCCGGCCGAGGCCGCCGGCCTCGAGAAGGGCGACGTCGTGGTGCGGCTCGAGGACGAGCGGATCTCCGACGGCATCCAGCTGATCGTGGCGATCCGCACCCACCAGGGCGGCGAGACGCTCGAGTTCACCGTGCTGCGTGACGGCGAGGAGCGGGTGCTGGACATCGAGCTCGACTCCGAGGTGGGCTGAGCAGCCCAGCCCCTGCGCTCAGCCCTCCTGCTGGACCGGCTGTTCCGGCTCGACGAACGGGTGCGAGGCGACGAACTCGGCGGTCTCGGCGTAGGCCTGCTGGATGTAGTCCTCCAGCCGGCTGGCCTCCACCCGCCACTGGCCGCGCCCGCCGATCTTGATCGCCGGCAGCTCGCCCCGGCGCACCAGGGCGTAGACCTGGGCGCTGGAGGTGTTGAGCACCTCGGCCACGTCGGCGAGGGTGAGGAACCGCGGCTGGTCGGCCATGGGTCCATCGTCGCACCCCGGGCCGACCTCCGGCCGACCCCGGGCCGGGACCCTGTGGACGAGCGCGTGACGCTGCGCCCGCGGACCTGCATCATGTCGGGGTGGTCACTTCTCTCGGGACCTCCCTGCCGCCGTCCCCACCCACCAACGGGCCGGCGTCCGCACCGCCCGCGCTGCGCACGGCGAGACCAGGGTGGCGCGACCCGAGGCTCTGGCTGGGCGTCGCTATCGTCGCCGCCTCGGTGGTCGGCGGGGCCCGGCTGCTGGCCGCTGCCGACGACACCGTGCAGGTCTGGTCGCTGGCCGGCGACGTCGCCGCCGGGCACGAGCTGACCGAGTCCGACCTGGTCGCCGAGCGGGTCCATTTCGCCGACGCCGGGGCCGTCGACTCCTACTTCACCGTCGACGACGAGCTGCCCGCCGACCTCGAGGTCGACCGGCCCCTCGACGCCGGCGAGCTGCTGCCCCGCGGTGCGGTGGGCTCGGCGGGCGGCAGCGGTCTGGTCCACGTGCCGCTGTCGGTCGAGCCCGAGCTGGTGCCCGGCTCGGTGCGTCCCGGCGCCGTCGTCGACGTCTACGTCGTGGCGGCGCCGAGCGCGCAGCGCCGACCCGGGGGCGACGCCGGCCCCGCGCTGGCCGGGGTGGCGGTGCTCGAGGCGCCGCCGGCCGACGCGGGGTTCGGCGCCGGCGGTCGCCGCCAGCTCGTGGTCGCGGTGCCCGAGGACGACGCGGCCGCGTTCTTCACGCTGCTCGGTGACGTCGACACGCCGAGCCTGACCGTCGTCCGCCGCGACTGACATGGCCGACAAGGTCGTCGTCCTGGTGCTCGCCGCGGGCGCCCGTTGGGAGAGCGCCGCGCTGGCCCGGCTCGGCGCCCACCCGCGGCTGGTGGTCCTCAAGCGCTGCGTCGACGTCGCCGACCTGCTCGCCACGGCCGCCTCCGGGCAGGCCGGGGCCGCCGCGGTCGACCTCGCCGCCACCGGTCTCGACGCCGCCGCCACCGACCTGCTGCGGCACCACGGTGTCCGGGCCGTGGGCGTGGTCGCCGACGACGCCGAGGAGGCGGGCCGGCTCCGGGCCGCCCGCATCGGCGTGGCGGCGGTCGTCACCGAGGGCGGCCTCGACGCGCTGCCCGACGCCCTGCTCGCCGCCGACCAGCCGGCTCCAGGCCCGACCGCGGCCACGGTCCCGGCCGAACCCACCCGCGACCCCGACGCGGACGGGCCGGGGCGGGTCGTCACCGTCTGGGGACCGGCCGGCGCTCCGGGGCGCACCACCGTCGCCCTCGGGCTGGCCGCCGAGCTGGCCCGGCGCCGCCGGCGCACCCTGCTGCTCGACGCCGACCCGTGGGGCGGCACCGTCGGACAGGCGCTCGGCATCCTCGACGAGGTGTCCGGGCTGCTCTCCGCGGCCCGGCTGGCCGGCTCCGGCCTGCTGGCCGAGCGGTTCGCGAGCGTGGAGCGATCGCTGGGCGGCCACCTCGGCGTGGTGACCGGGCTGCCGCGCGCCGACCGGTGGGCGGAGCTGCGTCCGGGGGCGGCCGAGGCGATCCTCGGCACCGCCCGCCGCCGTGGCACGGTGGTGGTCGACACCGGCTTCTCCCTGGAGGACGACCCGGGTGCCGACCTGGCCGGCCGCCCCGGCCGCAACCAGCTCACCCTGGCCGCGATCGACGCCGCCGACGACCTGGTCGTCGTCGGCACGCCCGACCCGGTGGGCCTGGCCCGGCTGGCCCGCGGGCTGGCCGACCTGGCCGATCTCACCGGGGGCCGTCCGGTGCACGTGGTCGTGAACCGGATGCGGCCGGGTGTCGCCTGGGGCGAGCGCGAGGTCGCGGCGCTGGTGGCGCGCTACGCCCGGCCACAGGAGGTGTGGTTCCTGCCCGACGACGTCGCCTCCTGCGACCGGGCTCTGGTCACCGGCCGCACGCTGGTCGAGGCCGCGCCCGAGCGACCTCTGGCGACCGCCCTGGGGGCGCTGGCCGCCGGGCTGGTGCCGCCGGCTCCCGACGAGCCGGTCGCCCGGGTCAGGCGGCGAACAGCAGGTAGAGCCCGCCGATCGTGAAGCCGACCATCGCGACCAGCAGCGAGAGCTGGCCGGTGAGCTGGTGGCGCCGCGGCAGCAGCCGGATCGCCCGGTCGTGCGCCGCGACCACCGCGACCACGTGCCCCAGCACGACCGCGCCGACCTTGATGTTGGCCAGCAGCGTGGGGTGGTAGCTGAACCAGTAGTTCACCGACCAGTCGCCGGTGCCGAACCAGTCGTCGCCGCGGCTGAACGGGTCGCTGACCTGGATCAGCGTCGCCTGCCCGACCTCGATCAGGTAGGTGAGGTAGTGGGCCACGATGTAGCCGACGATGATCGGCACGATCGAGTGGGCGAACTGGGCGGGCAGGTGCAGCCGGCGGCGCACCCAGCGCAACGGCCCGGAGCGGCCGGCGCCGTCCCCGTCGTCCTCGACCCCGGTGAGCATGGTGCCGATGGCCAGCACCAGCCCGACGCCGACGCAGAACACCAGCAGGGCCACGTTGTTGGCGAGGTTGGGGCCGTTGTCGTGGGAGGTCACCCAGCCGTTGGTCTGCACGAACCGCACCCAGGGCGGCGACTCCTTGAAGGAGTCGAAGCCGGTGGAGCCGAACAGCACCGCGACCACGGCGACCAGGCCGGGGGCCGGCTGGAGGGAGTCGAGGTTGGCCAGCGGGCTGCGCACGAGCAGCACGCCGTCGCGGCGGCCCCACAGCGACAGCCGGGCGACCAGGCTGGAGTAGACCTCGAACGGGTCGGCCCTCTCGTAGAAGGTGTTGCCGAACACCGCGCCGCCGATGAGCATGATCGCGACGTACGCCGCGAGCCACAGCCGCACCGGCCCGAGCTCGGTGGAGTAGGGGTAGACCAGCTCCATCCACACGAAGGCGAACAGCCCCACGGCCGCCGGCCAGTAGCCGAGCCGCGCGGGGTAGTCGAACATCCCGCGCTCGGGGTCGGTGCCGGCGACCCGGGCGAAGAGCTCGTTGATGCTGCGCACCGGGCTGATCGAGCGCCACACCGGGCCGAAGAGCAACGACAGCGGGACCAGCCCGACCCACCACCACACGTAGAACATCCCGAAGACGGGGTTGGTGAGCAGGTCCTCGCCGAGGACCGCGACCATCGCGACGTAGGCGAAGCCGAGCAGGCCGATCGCCCGTAGCGCCAGGCGGAACGCCGGGGCGTCGACCAGCCGGGCGAGGAACGCCGGCGCGGGCCGGCCACTCGTGGCTGCGTCGTAGCGCGGGGTCCGCCAGGCGACCGCCAGGACCGTGAACGAGACCGTCAGCGCCGCGACCGCGCCCGCGATAGCGAGCTCGGTCGGGATCGGGAGGTCCTTGGCACCACCGAGTCCGTGAGCCGAGACCCACTGGCCGAGCACGGGTCAGGACACTTCGAGCTGGACGACGACCTGGTCCAGGTCGTGCGACTCGACCTCCACGACGCCGGGCTGGTCGATGGTCAGCGGCAGCGTGGAGGTGCCGGCGCCGTAGGCCAGCTCCTGCTCGGGTGTGGAGTGGACGTGCAGCTCGCCGGCGACGTCGGCGGTCACGACCAGCTCGATGGGCTGGCCGACCGCCACCTCGACCCGCTCGCCGCTCGGGGTCACCGTGCCCTGGTCGAAGGTGATCTCGATGGTCTTGGTCTCCGCCGTGCCGCCGTCACCGCCGGCCGGCGGGGCGGGCTCGTCGTCGCCGCAGGCGGTGGCCGCGGCCAGGGTCAGCACCGCGACCGTCAGGGTCACCAGCACTCGGCGCATCAGGCTGCTCCTCGTCAGTCGTGCAACGATGTCGGCACGTTGATACGTGCTCTCAGGCGCGGTGGAACGTGGGTCCCGGAAGGCGTCCACGCCTCTGCCAGAATCGCACGGACGACAAAGCGGGGTGGCAGTGGGCCGTCCCCGGGGACGAAGGGCTATGCCGATGAGCGAGCGGCTGCGGCCGCGGGACCTGGCCTTCCTGGCCGAGGAGACCCCATCGACGCCCCGGCACAACGCGACGGTCGAGATCTTCGAGCCGGGCGAGTCCGGCTTCGCCTTCGACCGGCTGCTGGCGCTGGTCGAGGACCGGCTGTCCTTCGTCCCGCGCTACCGCCAGCGGGTGCAGTGGGTGCCCGGCGGACTGGCCAACCCGGTCTGGGTCGACGACCCCCACTTCGACCTCGCCTACCACGTGCGTCGCTCCGCGCTGCCGCGCCCGGGCACGCTCGACCAGCTGCGCGAGCTCGTCTCCCGGATCGTGAACCGCCCGCTCGACCGGCACCGCCCGCTGTGGGAGATGTACGTCGTCGAGGGGCTCGCCGAGGGCCGGGTGGCGCTGCTGCACAAGACCCACCAGGCGCTGGTCGACGGCGTCGAGACCGTCGACCTCGGCCAGGTGCTCCTGGACTCCTCGCCCGAGCCGCGACTCGACCCCGACGACGACACCTGGCGGCCGCGCGGGCGGCCCTCGGCGCTCGGGCTGGTCGGCGGGGCGGTGCGCGACAACCTGACCGACCCCGAGACGGCGTTCGGCACCCTCACCAGCGCCACCAGCAGCCTGCTGCGCACCGCCGAGGGGATGGCCCGCGGCAGCCGCCGGGTCGTCAGCGGCCTGGCCGGGCGCCGCCCCGAGCGCGGCACCCCGATCTCGGGCGAGCTCTCCCAGCACCGCCGGGTGGTCGCGGTGCGCACGCCGTTCGAGTCCTACAAGACGATCCAGCAGGCCCACGGCGGCAGCATCAACGACGCCATCCTCGCCACGGTCGCCGGCGGGCTGCGCGCCTGGCTGATGACCCGCTCGGAGTCGCTGGCCGGGCTGCGCACCGTGCGTGCCGTGGTGCCGGTCTCGGTGATCGACCCCGAGCTCGAGGCGACCTCGCTCGGCACCCAGATCGCCCCTCACTTCGTGGACCTGCCGATCGGCGAGGCCAGCCCGGTCGTGCGCCTGCACCAGGTGTCGTACTCGTTCCTCGCCCACAAGGAGGGCGGCCGCGGCGTCGCCGCCAGCCGGCTCGCCTCACTCGCCGGCTTCGCGCCGGCGACCTTCCACGCGATCGGGTCGCGGGTGGCGGCGGCCGAGCTGCGCCGCGGCTTCTCCATCCCGATCACCAACGTGCCCGGGCCGCAGACCCCTCTCTTCGCCGCGGGCGCGCGGATGGTCGGCACCTACCCCGTCCCGCCGCTGCTCCCCGGGCAGGCCCTGGCGATCGGGGTGACGTCGTACGACGGCTGGGTGATGTACGGCATCACCGCCGACCGCGACCTGGTGCCCGACGCCGACGTGCTGGGCCAGTGCATCGACGAGGCGCTGGTGGAGCTGCTCGACACGGCCACGGGCGCCCGCCCCAAGGTGCCGCGCGGGCGGAAGAAGCCGGCCGGCCCCGCCCGGAAGCCCAGCCGCTCGTGACCGCGCGGATCTACCTGCCGACCACGGTCGCCGGGCTCGCCGAGCTGCTCGAGGCGCGCGGCCTGCCCGCGAGCGCCGAGCGCTTCGTCGCCCCCGACGACAGCGAGGACGGCGAGTACGCCGCGCTGATGGCCGCCGCCGCCGCCTCCGCCACGCTGCTCGACGGCGGCGCGGGCCGCCGGGCGGTGGTGGTCGCCGAGGTCGACGACGAGGACGCCGCCGTCGACCTGGCCGACGTGGTCGCCGTGCACGCGGACCCCGAGGACCGGCCCGCCGGCGCGGACCCCGACGACGACCTCGCGTGGTACGCCACCCAGGAGGTCCCCCACCTCCTGTGACCCGGGCCCGCGACTACCGTGGACGTCGTGGAGCCCTCGTCCCTGCTCCTGGTCCACGCGGTCGCGTGGCACCTGGGTCCGATGCACGCCTACGAGCGCGCGCTCACGCTGCTGCTGGCGTTCGGTCCGTTCGTGGTGCTGGGGCTGGTGGTCGCCTGGCGCCGCCGGCAGGACCGCGCCGAGGAGCGGCGCGACCGGGTGGTGGCCGAGGAGCGCGAGCCGCGCGGCTGACGCGGGGCGGCCGACCTCAGCGCAGCAGCCAGGAGACGCCGACCTTGTTCTCGGCGCGCAGGGCCTTGACCAGCATCTCGGCGATCAGCCCCTCGATCTTCCCGCCCACCAGCGGGATCCCGACCTTGACCGTCAGGGTCACGGTCTCGGTGGTGGTGCCGCCGTTCTCGACCAGCCGGGCGCCGCCCTTCATGTCGCCGGGCTTGCCGGGGATCTCCACGAAGATGTCGGCGTCGGCGTCGGAGTGCCAGATCTCCTTCTGCACGATGTTGATCTCGTCGCCGACGAACCTGGCCGCGAACGACGGGATCCCGGCCGCCGGCTGCACCTGGTCGATGGTGACGTGGCGGCCGTCGGCCTCGTCGGTGATCGTGACCGTGCGCCGCAGCACGCCCTGGAAGTCGCAGACCTCCTCGCGGAACGCCGGGTCGGCGAGCATCGCCGCGACCCGCTCCAGCGGCGCGTCGTAGACGAGGTCGTGGGTGATCGTCTTCGCCATCGGTCTCTCCCTCTCAGGTGGGCGATGCCGACCCCGGGCCGGCTGCAGGGTGATCGTGCCAGAGGAGGTGCCTGCCCCGACGGGAGCCTCGCGGTCGACGGCCCGCCGGCTCACCGGCCGGGCTAGGTTGGCGGGCATGGGTGACCCCGGGGCGAGCGAGGAGGGCTTCGTCGGCTTCGGCGAGCAGGGGGCGCAGCTGACCTACGGCAGCTACCTGCGGCTGCCGCAGCTGCTCGACAGCCAGCACCTCGAGTCCGACCCGCCTGCCCACGACGAGCTGCTGTTCATCACCATCCACCAGGTCTACGAGCTCTGGTTCAAGCAGCTGCTCCACGAGCTGACCGCCGTCCGCGAGGCGATGACGGACGGGCGGCTGTGGTGGGCCCAGCACCTCCTCCAGCGGGTGCACGTGGTCGAGCGGCTGCTGGTGCAGCAGGTCGACGTGCTGGAGACGATGACGCCGCAGGACTTCCTGCAGTTCCGCCAGCGACTCGCGCCGGCCAGCGGCTTCCAGTCGGTGCAGTTCCGCGAGCTGGAGTTCCTCTCCGGCGCCAAGGACCCCGGCTACGTCGAGCGCTTCCGCGGCCTGACCGACGACGAGCGGGAGCGGCTCGCGCGCCGGCTGGCCGAGCCGAGCCTGTGGGACGCGTTCGTCGGCGTGGTCCGTGCGCGGGGCCTGCCGGCCGACACCGACGAGGAGCTGCTCGGGTCGCTGCGACGCGCCGCCCACGACCGGTCGCGGCACGCCGAGCTCTGGGCGCTGTCGGAGGCGCTGCTCCAGCACGACGAGCTGGCCGCCGGCTGGCGGGCGCGGCACGTGGTGATGGTCGAGCGGATGATCGGCAGCAAGTCCGGAACCGGCGGCTCCAGCGGCGCCGGCTACCTCCGCTCCCGGCTGCCGCTGCAGTACTACCCGCTGCTCTGGCGGTTGCGCAGCGGACTCTGACCGGGGCGCGGTTTCCCCGGTGCACCGGGGAAACCCCCACTTGTCGGCCAGAACTCCGGCCGAGAAGTCGAGGTTCTGGCCGAGAGGTCCGGGCCGCCCCGGCCACCGCGGCGAGACGACGACGGGGTCGCCGAGGAGCCCCCGGAGCACGGCCCGGTGAACACTGGCCGGTAACCCCTCCCGCGGCTTGGAGCCGCCCAGCCCGGGGCCTAGGGTCGGGAGCGTGTCAACGACGACGCACGTTCCGGACAAGGCCGACCTCCTGGCCAGGGCAACCGAGCTGGCGAGAGCCGGGAAGGGCACCGGCGGACCGCCCCACGACCAGGTGGCCGACCTACTGACGGGCTACTACCGCTACGTCGACCCCGAGGACCTCGCGGAGCGCTCCCACGCCGACGTCTACGGTGCCCTCGCCTCCCACCACCGGCTGGCCTCCGTCCGGCCGCAGGGGACCGCCCAGGTGCGGGTGCTCACGCCAACCCCCGCCGAGCACGGCTGGTCCGCGAGCGGGCACTCCGTGGTGGAGGTCGTCGTCGACGACATGCCGTTCCTCGTCGACTCGCTGACCATGGAGCTCTCGCGGCAGCTGCGCGAGGTCCACCTCGTCGTCCACCCGCTCTTCGACGCGGTGCGCGACATCACCGGCGAGCTGCAGTCGTTGGCGCCGGTCAACGACGCGACGCGGACGCCGGCCGACGGAGCCGTGCGCGAGTCGTGGATGCACGTCGAGATCAGCCGGGTGCGTGAGGGCGACGACCCGGCGGCGATCGTCGCCGACATCCAGCGGGTGCTCCAGGACGTCCGCGAGGCGGTCGAGGACTGGTCGAAGATGCAGGCCCAGATCGAGGCGGTGGTCGCCGGGCTGCGCGCCGACCCGCCGCCGCTGGCCGAGGAGGAGGTGCGCCAGTCCTCCGAGCTGCTCCAGTGGCTGGCCGACGGCCACTTCACCTTCCTGGGTTACCGCGAGTACCGGCTCGAGCGAGCCCTGATCGATGGCGTGGAGGACGACGTGCTGCGGGCCGTGCCCGGCACCGGCCTCGGCATCCTCCGCTTCGACCAGGAGCGCTCGGAGTCGTTCGGGCGGCTGCCCGAGCCGGTGAAGGCCAAGGCCCGCGAGAAGACCCTGCTGGTGCTGGCGAAGGCCAACTCCCGCGCCACGGTGCACCGCCCGGCGTACCTCGACTACGTCGGCGTTAAGACCTTCGACGCCAGCGGCGAGGTGTCCGGCGAGCGCCGGTTCCTCGGTCTCTTCTCCAGCGCGGCCTACACCGAGTCGCTGGCCCGGATCCCGTTGCTGCGCGAGAAGATGCAGGCGGTGCTGACCAGCAGCGGCTTCGACCCGCAGAGCCACGCGGGCAAGGCGCTGGTCGACACGCTCGAGACCTACCCGCGCGACGAGCTGTTCCACACGCCCGTCGACGACCTGGCCCGGATCGCGGTCGGGGCGATGCAGGCCAGCGAGCGACGCTCGGTGCGGATGTTCCTGCGCCGCGACACCTACGGCCGCTACGTCTCCGTGCTCGTCTACCTCCCGCGCGACCGCTACAACACCGCGGTGCGCGAGCGGTTCGCCCGCATCCTGCAGGACCGGCTCGGCGGCGAGTCGGTCGAGTTCACGGTGCGGATCAGCGAGTCCACCACCGCGCGCGTCCACTTCGTCGTCCACCTCGCCAAGGACAGCCAGGTCGACACCGGGGTGCTGCGCACCGTCGACACCGCCGACCTCGAGCGCCGGCTCGCCGAGGCGTCGCGGTCGTGGAGCGACGACTTCACCGACGCGGTCATCGCCGAGTACGGCGAGGAGGTCGGCTCGACGTTGGGTCGTCGCTACGTCGACTCGTTCCCCGAGGCCTACAAGGAGGACTTCTCGCCCCGGACCGCGGCCTCCGACCTCGGCCGGCTGGAGGCGGTCCCGGGTGACGAGGGCATCGACCTCTCGCTGTACGAGCGGCTCGACGCCGGTCGCGGTGAGGCCAGGCTCAAGGTGTTCCGCATCGGCGACCCGCTCTCGCTGTCACAGGTGCTGCCGATGCTCTCCTCGATGGGCGTGGAGGTGGTCGACGAGCGCCCCTACGAGCTCGAGGGGCTCGAGCGGCGCTCGCACGTCTACGAGTTCGGCCTGCGCTCCGGCCGGTCGATGCCCGAGGGGGTCCGCGACCTCTTCCAGGACGCGCTGCGCGCCGCGTGGGACGGGCTGAGCGAGACCGACGGCTTCAACGCGCTGGTGCTCGGCGTCGGCCTGACCTGGCGGCAGGTCTCGGTGCTGCGGGCCTACGCGAAGTACATGCGCCAGGGCAACAGCCCGTTCGCCCAGGACTCCATCGAGGAGGCCCTGCGCAGCAACGCCGACATCACCCGGCTGCTGGTCGAGCTGTTCGAGGCCAGGTTCGACCCCGACCGGCACAGCGAGGAGCGCGAGCGCGCGATCGAGGAGAAGGTGGAGCGCGCCCTCGACGACGTCGCCAGCCTCGACCACGACCGGATCCTGCGCTCCTACCTCACCCACGTCCGCGCCACCCTGCGCACCAACTACTTCCAGCCCGGCCGCGACGGCGCCGTGCGGCCGTACCTGTCGTTCAAGCTCGACCCCTCGGCGATCCCCGACCTGCCCCAGCCGCGGCCGAGGTACGAGATCTTCGTCTGCTCGCCGCGGGTCGAGGGCTCGCACCTGCGGTTCGGCGCGGTGGCGCGCGGCGGCCTGCGCTGGTCGGACCGGCGCGACGACTTCCGCACCGAGGTGCTGGGCCTGGTCAAGGCGCAGATGGTCAAGAACACCGTGATCGTGCCGGTCGGGGCCAAGGGGGCCTTCTACTGCAAGCAGCTGCCCGACCCGGGGGATCGCGAGGCCTGGCTGGCCGAGGGGGTGGCGTCGTACCGGACCTTCATCTCCGGGCTGCTCGACCTCACCGACAACCTCGTCGACGGCGAGACCGTGCCGCCGACGCGGGTGGTGCGTCACGACGGTGACGACTCCTACCTCGTGGTGGCCGCCGACAAGGGGACGGCGACGTTCTCCGACATCGCCAACGGCGTGGCCCACGACTACGGCTTCTGGCTCGGCGACGCGTTCGCGAGCGGCGGCTCGGTGGGCTACGACCACAAGGCGATGGGGATCACCGCCCGCGGGGCGTGGGTCTCGGTGGAGCGCCACTTCCGCGAGCGCGGGATCGACTGCCAGGCCGAGGACTTCACCGCGGTCGGCATCGGAGACATGTCCGGCGACGTGTTCGGCAACGGGATGCTGCGCTCCGAGCACACCCGGCTGGTGGCGGCCTTCGACCACCGCGACATCTTCCTCGACCCCGCGCCCGACCCGGCGGCCTCCTACGCCGAGCGGCGCCGGCTGTTCGAGCTGCCGCAATCGAGCTGGCGCGACTACGACACCTCGCTGATCTCCGAGGGCGGCGGTGTGTTCAGCCGGTCGCTGAAGAAGATCACGCTCACCCACCAGGTGCGCGAGGTCCTCGGCATCGACCCCGCGACCACGACCATGACGCCGGCGGAGCTGATGCGCGCGATCCTCCAGGCGCCGGTCGACCTGCTGTGGAACGGCGGCATCGGCACCTACGTCAAGAGCGAGGAGGAGAGCCACGGGGCGGCGGGCGACAAGGCCAACGACGCCATCCGGGTCGACGGCCACCAGGTGCGGGCCCACTGCGTGGGCGAGGGCGGCAACCTCGGGCTCACCCAGGCGGGGCGGATCGAGTACGCGCTGCGCGGCGGCCCGGAGGGCGGCGGCGGGGCGATCAACACCGACTTCATCGACAACTCCGCCGGGGTCGACACCTCCGACCACGAGGTCAACATCAAGATCCTGCTCGACAAGGTGGTCCGCGCCGGTGACCTCACCGAGAAGCAGCGCAACGCCCTGCTGGCCGAGATGACCGACGAGGTGGCCCAGCTGGTGCTGCGCGACAACTACGAGCAGAACCTCGCCCTGGCCAACGCCGCCGCCCACGCCCCGTCGCTGCTCCACGTGCACGAGGAGTTCATGCGGCGGCTCGAGCGCGGTGGCGTGCTCAACCGCGAGGTCGAGGGGCTGCCGTCGTCGCGGACCGTGCGGCAGCGGCTCGACCGGGGCGAGGGGCTCACGGCCCCCGAGCTGTCGGTGCTCCTGGCCTGGACCAAGATCGTCCTCGCCGAGGAGCTGCTGGCCGGCGACCTTCCCGACGACCCCTACCTCGCCGACGACCTGGTGGGCTACTTCCCGACGCCGATGCGCGAGCGGTTCCGCGACCAGATCGAGGAGCACCCGCTGCGACGCCAGATCATCGTGACCCAGGTGGTCAACGACCTGGTGAACGGCGCCGGCATGACGTTCTGGCCGCGGCTGGCCGACGAGACCGGCGCCTCGGCGGCCGAGCTCACCCGCGCCAACTTCGTGGCCCGCGAGATCTTCGGCTCCCTCGAGCTGCGCGAGGAGCTGGCCCGGCTCGACAACGTGCTCGACGCCTCGGTGCAGACCGGCATGCGCATCGAGATGCGCACCCTGGTCGAGCGGGCCTCGCGCTGGCTGGTCACGACCCGGCGTCCACCGCTCGACAGCCGGGCGACGGTGGAGGCGTTCTCGGAGCCGGTGCGCAGCACCATGCTGCGGCTGCCCGAGCTGATGAGCGGCCGCGAGCTCGCGGCGTTCGAGCAGCGCCGCGACCGGCTCGTCGAGCGGGGGGTCGCGGAGGACCTCGCCACCCGGGTGGCGGTGCTGCCGCCGTCGTACATGCTGCTGGGGATCGTCGACGTGGCGCACGCCGACGGGCTCGAGCCCGCGGCCGTGGCCCGGGTGCACTTCGCGCTCGGCGAGCGGCTCGGGCTGCCCATGCTGCTGCAGAAGATCGTCCAGCTCCCACGCGAGGACAAGTGGCAGACGATGGCGCGCGCCGCCCTGCGCGACGACCTGCACGCCGTGCACGCCCAGCTGACCGCGCAGGTGCTGCGCGGCACCAGCCCGGAGGAGTCGGCGGCGGCCCGGATCGCGGCCTGGGAGGACTCCGACCTGGTCGTGGTGGGGCGGGCGGCCGAGACGCTCCAGCAGATCTGTGCCGACGACCAGACCGACCTGGCCCGGCTCTCGGTCGGGCTGCGGGTGGTGCGCGGGCTGCTGTGAGCAGGGAGGCGGACGAGGGCCGGGGGAGCCATCCTGGCCCCGACGCCCTACCCTGACGACCCATGTCAGACCTGCGCACCGTCGGCGTCGCCGAGACCGCCCGCCTCGTCGCCGGGGGCAAGCTGACCGCCCGGGCCGCCACCGAGGCGGCGTTGGCCCGGATCGCCGAGCAGGACCCGGCACTCAACGCGGTCTCGCGGCTGCTCGCCCAGGAGGCCCGGGCCGAGGCCGAGGCCCGCGACGCCGAGCAGGCCGCGGGCGCCCGGCTCGGGCCGCTGCACGGCGTGCCGGTCGTGGTGAAGGAGGAGCTGGCGGTCGCCGGCACCGTGACGACGTTCGGCGGCGAGGCCAACAGCACGCCGGCGGCGCGCGACTCCGAGGTGGTGCGCCGGCTGCGCGCCGCGGGGGCGGTGGTGGTCGCGAAGACGACGATGCCGGAGTTCGGGGCGTTCCCCTACACCGAGTCGACCAGCCGGGGGCTGACCCGCAACCCGTGGGACCCCACCCGCAGCCCGGGCGGCTCCAGCGGCGGCACGGCGGCGGCGGTCGCCTCGGGCATGGTGCCGGTGGGCCTCGGCGGCGACGGCGGGGGCTCGATCCGGATCCCGAGCGCCTGCTGCGGGTTGTTCGGCCTCAAGCCACAGCGCGGGCGGGTCACCACCGCACCGGAGCCGCACCTGTGGTGGGCGCTCGGCACGGTCGGGCCGCTGAGCCGCAGCGTCCTCGACGCGGCGATCGTCTACGACGCCGTGCGCGGCAACCTGCCGGGCGACCTCTACACCGCCGGAGAGAGGGGCTCGTTCGTCACGGCAGCCGGCCGCGTGCCGGGCCGGCTGCGGGTGGGCTGGTCGGTGCGGCCGGTCAGTCCCGGCGTCCGGCCCGACCCCCTGCACGTGCGGGCGGTCGAGGAGACCGCGCGCCTGCTCACCGACCTCGGTCACGACGTCCGCGAGGTCGACCCCCGCTACCCCGACCCCACCGCGGCGTTCGTGCCCCAGTTCTTCGCCGGCATCCGGGCCGAGGCCGACGCGGTCGAGCACCCCGAGCGCCTCGAGCGGCGCACCCGGGAGACCTACCGGCTGGGCTCCTGGGTGGGGCCCCGGGTCGTCGAGTGGGCGCTGCGGCACACCGAGCAGGTCTCGGCCCGCGCCAACCGGGTCTTCCAGGACGTCGACGTGCTGCTCACGCCGGCGATCGCGCACCGGCCGCCGCGCACCGGCATCCTCGACGGGCGCGGCACCGTGCGCTCGGCGCTCGCCTCGATGCCGGCGATCGCCTACGCCGCGCTGTGGAACGTCGCCGGCAACCCGGCCGCGTCGGTGCCCGCCGGCCTCGGCCCCGACGGCCTGCCGCTGGCGGTGCAGCTGGTCGGGCGCACCGACGAGGAGACCACGCTGCTCTCGCTCTCGGCCCAGATCGAGGCCGCCCGCCCGTGGCCCCAGGTGGCCGCGGCCTCCCGCTGAGGTTCGGTAGGTTGCCGCGCATGGCCGCCATCTCGGTGCACGACGTGGTGAAGACCTACGGGTCCCTGCGTGCCGTCGACGGAGTCAGCCTCGAGGTGGGGGAGGGCGAGTTCGTCGGCATCCTCGGGCCCAACGGGGCCGGCAAGACCACGACCCTCGAGATCATCGAGGGCCTGCGCCGCCCCGACTCCGGCAGCGTCGAGCTGCTCGGTGAGAAGGTCTGGCCGCGCAACGCCGGGCTGCTGCCGCGGATCGGCGTCCAGCTGCAGGCGTCGTCGTTCTTCGAGCGGCTGACCGCCCGCGAGCAGATCCACACCTTCGCCTCGCTGTACTCGGTGCCGACCGCCGCGGCCGACGACTGGCTCGAGCGGGTCGGGCTGGTCGACAAGGTCGACACCCGGGTCGAGGACCTGTCGGGCGGGCAGGCGCAGCGGCTCTCGATCGCCTGTGCGCTGGTGCACGACCCCGACGTGGTCTTCCTGGACGAGCCGACCGCCGCGCTCGATCCGCAGGCCCGGCGCAACCTCTGGGACCTGCTCGCCGGGCTCAACGACTCCGGGCGCACCGTGGTGCTCACCACCCACTACATGGACGAGGCGGAGGTGCTCTGCGACCGGGTCGCGATCATGGACGCCGGCCGGATCCTGCAGTTCGACACCCCCGCGGCGCTGGTGCGCGGGCTCGACAGCCCGACCCGGATCACCGTCGCGCCGGGTCAGCTCGACGTCGCCGACGCGCGCGGGCTGGCCGGGGTGTCCGACGCCGACGAGGCGCCCGACGGGGTGGTGCTCACGACCCGCGAACCCGCCCGGGTCGTCGCCACGCTCGCCGAGCGCGACCTGCTCGACGGCGTGCGGGTGCAGACCGGCACCCTCGAGGATGTGTTCCTCTCGCTGACCGGGCGGGAGTACCGCGCATGAGCGCCGGCCGCACCAGCCCGTTCGTCGCGCTGAGCCGGGCGATCGTCCTGGGCTTCCTTCGCGACAAGGCCTCGGTCTTCTTCGCGATCATCTTCCCGCTGATGTTCCTCGTGCTGTTCGGCGGCATCTTCGGCAGCCAGGGCCAGTCGAAGGTCGACCTGATCCAGGTCGGCGACGTCGCGCTGGTCGACGAGCTGTCGCCAGCGGCGCGCGCGGCGTTCGACGACACCTTCGAGGTGTCCCGCCTCGACGACCTCGACGAGGCCGTCGAGGAGGTCCGCAAGGGCGACGCCGACGTGGCGATCGAGATGCGCGGTGACGTGCTCGTCGCCCACTACACGCAGACCGACCCGACCAAGGCCGCGATCACCCAGGGCGCGCTGCGCGCGTTCGTCGACGGCACCAACGTCGCGCAGTCGGGCCAGCCGCCGCGGTTCTCGCTCAGCACCGAGCAGGTCGAGGACGACTCCCTGGAGACCATCCAGTACGTCACCCCGGGGCTGCTCGGCTGGGCGGTGGCGATGAGCGCGGCGTTCGGCGCGGCCGCGACGCTGCAGGGCTGGCGGCAGTCGAAGCTGATGCGCCGCCTCCAGCTGGCCCCGGTCTCGACCCGCACCGTGGTCGGCGCGCGGGTGGCCGTGACGGTGGGGATCGCGCTGGTGCAGATGGCGATCTTCGTGGGCCTGGGCGCCGCGGCGTTCGGTCTCACGCTGACCGGCTCGTGGTGGATGGCGATCCCGCTTGTCGTCATCGGCACGCTCTGCTTCATGTCGATCGGGCTGCTCGCCGGAGCGATCACGACCACCACCGAGGGGGCGGTCAACGCGGCCAACTTCATGGTGCTGCCGATGGCGTTCCTCAGCGGCTCGTTCTTCCCCCTCGAGGGCTCGCCCCGCTGGCTCCAGGTCGTCTCGCAGGCCCTGCCCCTGCGTCACCTCAACGACGGCATGCTCGACGTGATGGTCCGCGGCCAGGGCCCCGCAGCCGCGCTGCTGCCGATGGGGATCCTGGCGGCGTTCGCGGTCGTCGTCACGCTCGTCGCCGCTCGGCTCTTCCGGTGGGAGACGAGCTAGGGCGAATCGACCGGAATCGCTCGATCGCGTGGTTGTGGGGGATTGGGCGGCGGGTGAATCGACCGGAATCGCTCGATCGCGTAGTTGTGGCGAATTGGCGGCGGGTGAATCGACCGGAACCACGCAATTGCGTGGTTCCGGTCGATTCGCACCCCCGCCGCGGTGCACCAGCCACGCCTTTGCACGGTTCGTGCGCCCGACCAGCCCTCAGACCAGCATCGTCACGGCGGCGGTGACGCCGCAGACCACGACCAGCCCGCGCAGCAGGGTGGGCGAGAGCCGCCGACCGATCCTCGAGCCGACGTAGCCGCCGACGACCGAGCCGCCGGCGAGCAGCAGCACCGCGCGCCAGTCGAGGTCGGCCACGGCCAGGAAGATCACGGTGGCCACGACGTTGGCCGCCATCACCGCCAGCGTCTTGAGCGCGTTGACGATGCGGAACGGCAGGTCGGTGCCGAGGCCCAGGACGGCCATCATCATCACCCCCGAGCCGGCGCCGAAGTAGCCGCCGTAGACACCGGTGAGGGTGGCGAAGAACGTCGTCGTGGGGGACAGGTCGAGGCGGTCGGGCTGGTCCGGGCCGGTGTGGCGGCGCAGCCAGGCGTTGAGCCGGGGAGAGACGCCGACCAGCAGGCAGGTGAGCAGGATCAGCCACGGCACCACCGCCTCGAAGACCCCGGGCGGCAGGGCGAGCAGCAGCACGGCGCCGCCGACCGAGCCGGCCGCACACGTCGCGAGCACCGCGGCCGTGGCGCGCGGATGCTCCCTCAGCTCGGCGCGGTAGCCGAACGAGCCGCTCAGCCCGGCGGGGGTCATCCCCACGGTGTTGGAGGCGTTGGCCACGACCGGGGGCAGCCCCACGGCCACCAGGACCGGGAAGCTCAGCAGCGAGGCCACGCCGACCGTCGACGTCATGATCCCGGCGCCGAGGCCGGCGACGAGTACGAGGAGCTGCTCGGGCCCGCTCACGCGTCCGGTGCGGTGTCACGCAGCAGGGCGACGTCGCTGACCATCTCGACGTGCGCGTGCATGGCGGCCGCCGCGGCGGCGGGGTCGCCCGCGCGGATCGCCTCGGCGATGGCCCGGTGGCCGGCCAGCGAGTCGCGCGGGCGGCCGGGTTGCGAGAGCGACTCGATGCGCGACTCACGGATCAGGTCGCCGATCTCGCCCATCAGCCGGGCCAGCAGCAGCGAGTGGGCCGCCGCTGTCACCGCGCCGTGGAACCGCTCGTCGCCCTCGACGCCGCGACCGCCGCCGTCGATGTCGGCCTCCATCGCCGCGAGCGCGTCGTCGATCCGGGCCAGGTCGTCGTCGGTGCGGCGGGTGGCGGCCAGCATGGCGATCTTGGTCTCGAGCGCGTCGCGGGTCTCGATGATCTCGGGGAGCCGGTGGGCGTGGGCGCGGATGGCGTCGACGATCCGCCCCTGCCCGCGCCCGGCCTCGGTGACGATCGTGCCGTCGCCGTGGCGCACGGTCACCACGCCGATCACCTCGAGCGCGACCAGCGCCTGGCTGAGCGTCGCCCGGCTGACACCGAGCCGCGCGGCGAGCTCGCGCTCGGGGAGCAGCTTGTCGCCGGGGCGCAGCCCGTTGGCCTCGATCCAGGCGGTGATCTGCTCCGCGACCTGCTCGTACAGGCGGGTGCGCAGCAGCCGGGGCGGGAAGTCGGCGCGGTCCGTCATGCCCCCAGACTATTGACAGGGTGACCCGTTGACCTATTGGCTAGGCCACTGAGCCACCACGTGATCGCGGTCACTCGGGCGTGGACGCGGGGGCGACGGAAGGAAGCTGGCATGGGAGCGGAATGGGTCGCGATCCTCGCGTTGGTCGCGCTGTTCGTCGTCGGCACGGTGCTGCCGATCAACATGGGCGCGCTGGCGTACGTCGCCGCGTGGCTGGTGGGCATGTACGCCCTCGACCTCGACGAGAAGGAGATCCTCGCCGGCGTCAGCGGCGACCTGATCCTCACGATCATCGGCGTCACCTACCTGTTCGCGATCGCCCGCAACAACGGCACGGTCGACCTGATCGTCAGGTGGGGGGTGCGCGCCGTGGGCGGCCGGGTCGCGCTCATCCCCTGGGTGATGTTCGCGGTCACCGGCGTGCTCACCGGCGTCGGCGCCGTGAGCCCCGCGGCCTGCGCGATCATCGGCCCGGTGGCCCTCGGCTTCGCCGGCCGCTACGGCATCAGCCCGCTGATGATGGGCATGTTCGTCGTGCACGGCGCCCAGGGCGGCGGCTTCTCGCCGATCAGCATCTACGGCTCGCTGACCAACGGCGTGATGCGCGACGCCGGCCTGCCGAGCAGCGAGATGACGGTGTTCATCGCCAGTCTCGTGGTCAACCTGGTGCTCGCGGCCGTGCTCTTCGTCGTGCTGGGCGGTCGCAAGCTGATCGGCCTGCGGATCGATCCCGACGACCCGGGGCTCCAGCACACCGACGACGACCTCCACCGCGGCGGCGCGTCGGTGCCGGCCCGCGGCTTCGGCGCCAGCGCGCCCACCACCACCAGCGCCGGCCGCGGCGTGCGCCTCGACCAGACGCTCACCCTGCTCGCGTTCGTCGGCGTGGCCGCCATCGCGCTGGCCTTCGACAAGAACATCGGCTTCGTCGCGATCACCGCCGCGGTGCTGCTGGCGATGATGGCCCCCAACGAGCACAAGGACGCCGTCAAGCAGATCGCCTGGCCGACCGTGCTGCTGGTCGCCGGCGTCAGCACCTACGCCGCGATCCTGCAGGCCGCCGGGTCGCCGGAGTTCGTCGGCAACTGGGCCGCCGGGCTCGGCGCCGCCGCGATCGGCGCGCTGGTGCTCTGCTACGTCGGCGGCGTGGTCTCGGCGTTCGCCTCGTCCACCGCCCTGCTGCCGGTGATCATCCCGATCGGCGTGCCGCTGATCGCCGAGGGCGGCATCAGCGCGGCGTTCTTCGTGGCCGCCCTGGCGGTGAGCTCCACCATCGTCGACGTCAGCCCGTTCTCGACCAACGGCGCGCTGATGCTGGCCAACAAGCCCGACTCGATCAGCGAGCCGGTCTACTACAAGCAGATCCTGACCTACAGCGTGATCGTCGTCCTCGCCGGTCCGCTCCTCGTGTGGGCGGCCCTCGTGCTGCCGGGATGGTGAGTGCCCCGTGACCGGACCCCTGGACGGCGTGCTCGTCGTCGACCTCTCCCGCGCCCTGGCCGGGCCGCACGCGACGATGATGCTGGGCGACCTGGGCGCCCGGGTCGTCAAGGTCGAGGCGCCCGGCTCGGGCGACGACACCCGCGGCTGGGGCCCCCCGTTCGTCGGCGAGGACGACGGCCGCGAGTCGACGTACTTCCTCTCCACCAACCGCAACAAGGAGTCGATCGCCCTCGACCTCAAGGACGACGCCGACCGCGACCTGCTGCTGCGGCTGGTCGACCGCGCCGACGTGCTGGTCGAGAACTTCCGCACCGGCGTGCTCGAGCGGCTCGGCCTCGGCATCGAGTCGCTCCAGGCCCGCAACCCCCGGCTGGTGGTGCTCTCGATCACCGGCTTCGGCCACGACGGCCCCGAGGGCGGCCGCGCGGGCTACGACCAGATCGCCCAGGGCGAGGCCGGCCTGATGTCGCTCACCGGCTCCGGCCCCGACGACCCCCAGCGGGTCGGGGTGCCGATCGCCGACCTGCTCTCCGGCATGTACGGCGCCTACGGCGTGCTCGCCGCGCTCCACGAGCGGGCCCGCACCGGCGTCGGCACCGTAGTGCGCACCTCGCTGCTCGCCGCGGTGGTCGGGGTGCACGCCTTCCAGGGCACCCGCTGGACCGTGGCCGGCGAGGTCGGCCGGGCGCAGGGCAACCACCACCCCTCGATCGCGCCCTACGGGCTGTTCCGGTGCCGCGACGGCGCCGTGCAGATCGCGGTCGGCAGCGAGGGCCTGTGGCAGCGACTGGTCACGGCGTTCGACCTCGACCCCACCGGCCTGGAGAGCAACGCGGTGCGGGTCGCTCAGCGCGAGCGGGTGATCGAGGTCGTCGAGGCGGCGTTCGCCGAGCACGACGCCGAGCCGCTGCTGGCCCGGCTGGCCGAGGCCGGGGTGCCGGCCGGCAAGGTGCGCACCCTCGACGAGGTCTACGGCTGGGAGCAGGCGCTCAGCCAGGGGCTGGCGCTCGAGGTCGAGCACGCCACCCTCGGCCCGGTCACCCTGCCCGGGCCGCCGCTGCGGTTCTTCGGGCCCGACGGCGAGGAGGTCACCCGCCGCGACCACGCCGCCCCGCCGGTGCTCGACCAGCACGCCGCCGACATCCGGGCCTGGCTCGAGGGCGACGCGTGACCCGTCGCTGGGGTGCCTCGGACCTCCTCGACCTGGTGCTCGACGACGGCTCGTTCGAGTCGTGGGACGAGCCGGTCGACACCGCCGGGCATCCCGAGGCCTACCGCGCCGAGCTGGTCGCCGCCGCCGAGCGGGCCGGCACCGACGAGTCGGTGCTGACCGGGCGCGGGCTCGTGCACGGCCGGCCGGTGGTCGTGGTCGTCAACGAGTTCCGGTTCCTCGCGGGCTCGATCGGCGTCGCCGCGGCCGACCGGATCACCCGGGCCGTACGCCGTGCCACCGCCGAGGGGCTGCCGGTGCTGGCCTCCACCTCCTCCGGCGGCACCCGGATGCAGGAGGGCACCCCGGCGTTCGTCCGGATGGTCGAGATCTCCCGCGCCCTGGTGGACCACCGGGCGGCCGGGCTGCCCTACCTGGTGCAGCTGCGCCACCCCACGACCGGCGGGGTGTTCGCCTCGTGGGGCTCGCTGGGCCACGTCACGGTGGGCGAGCCGGGCGCGCTGATCGGCTTCCTCGGCCCGAAGGTCTACGAGGCGCTCAACGGCGAGCCGTTCCCCGAGGGGGTCCAGCTGGCCGAGAACCTCGCGGCCCGCGGGGTGATCGACGCCGTCGTCCCCGTCGAGCAGCTGCCGGTGCTCGTCGACCGCGCGCTCGGCGTGCTGGTCGACCCACCGGCGCCACCCTCGCTGACGCCCCGCGAGGGCGACCCCGACCCCGGCCGTGACGCCTGGGACGCGATCACCGCGACCCGGGCGTCCGACCGGGCCGGCGTGCGCGACCTGCTGCGGCACGCCGGGTCGAGCACGGTGCGCCTCGCCGGCACCGACGAGGGGGAGCGCGACGAGTCGGTGATCCTCGCCCTCACCCGCCTCGATGGCCAGCCCTGCGTGGTGGTGGGCCAGGACCGCGCCCGGCAGGGCCCCACCAACCCGATGGGCCCGGCGGCGCTGCGCGAGGCCCGGCGGGCGATGGCGCTGGCCGAGGAGCTCGGCCTACCCCTGGTCACCGTGATCGACACCCCCGGCGCCGAGCTGTCGCGGGCGGCCGAGGAGGGCGCGATGGCGGGCGAGATCGCGCGCTGCCTGGCCACCCTGGCGACGATGACCGTCCCGACCATCTCGGTGGTGCTCGGCCAGGGCTGCGGTGGCGGGGCGCTGGCGCTGCTGCCGGCCCGCAACGTGGTGGCCGCCGAGCAGGCCTGGCTCTCGCCGCTGCCGCCCGAGGGGGCCAGCGTGATCGTGCACGGCGACACCGGCCACGCGGCCGAGATGGCCGCCGCCCAGCGGGTGCGGGCGGTCGACCTGCTCGCCGACGGCACCGTCGACGTCGTCGTGCCCGAGCGGCCCGACGACACCGCGGAGACCCTGGCCCTGGCGGTCGCTGCCGAGGTGGCGCACCGGCTGCACGCCGCGACGGGCGCCGCGACGGGCGCCGCCCAGGGCCTGCCAGACTGACCGGGTGCTGCTGCTCCACACCCCGCTGGCCCGGCTGCGCCGGCTGCTGCGGCCCGGAGCGCCGAGCCCGCTCGCCGGGCGGGTGGTGCTGGTCACCGGAGCCTCGTCGGGCATCGGCGAGGCGACCGCGCGTGCGGCCGCGCGGCGCGGCGCCACCGTGCTGCTCGTCGCCCGCCGGGCCGACGAGCTGGCCCGCGTGCGCGCGGAGATCGAGGCCGACGGCGGCCGCGCGACGGCGTACGCCTGCGACCTGACCGACGGCGACGCCGTCGACGCCCTCGTCGCACAGGTGCTCGCCGAGCACGGCGTCGTCGACCACCTGGTCAACAACGCGGGCCGCTCGATCCGCCGCTCCCTGGCGCTGAGCACCGACCGGTTCCACGACGTGGAGCGGTCGATGGCGGTCAACTTCCTCGGCCCGGTGCGGCTGACCCTGGGGCTGCTGCCGGCGATGCGCGCCCAGCGGTTCGGCCACGTGGTCAACGTCGTCACCTGGGGCGTGCAGATGAAGGCGCCGAAGTTCTCGGCCTACATCGCCTCCAAGACCGCCCTCGACGTGTGGGGCCGGATCGCCGGGCGCGAGACCTACGCCGACAACGTCACCTTCACCGCGATGCGGTTCTCGATCGTGCGGACCCCGATGATCGCCCCCACCGAGGCCTACCGCGGGCTGCCCGGCGAGAGCGCCGAGCACGCCGGCGAGCGGGTGGTCCGCGCGATGGAGGAGCGGCCGGTCACCGTCGACGGGCTGGCCGGCCGGGTGGGCGAGGTGGTCAACCTGGCCCTGCCGCGGCTCAGCGACCTGGCGTTCAGCGTGCTCGACCGTCGGGTGCCCGACTCCGCGGCCGCCCGCGGCGTGGACGCGCCGGCGCCGGGCGATCGCGGCTAGCCGGCGGGTCGGCCGGCGGGTCAGCTGGCCTTGCGGGCCGGTGCCTTCTTGGCGGCCGTCTTCTTGGTCGTGGACTTCTTGGCCGTCGACTTCGACGCGGTCTTCTTGGCCGGGGACTTCTTGGTGGCGGTCTTCTTCGCCGCTGCCTTCTTGGTGGCGGCCTTCTTCGCGGTCGACTTCTTCGCGGTCGACCTCGCCCGCGACCCCGACGACTCGGCGTCGGAGTCGTCGGAGTCGTCGGAGTCGTCGTCGGTGTCCTCGCCCCGGGCGGTCTTGGCGGCGTCGACCGAGCGCTGCAGGGCGGCCAGCAGGTCGACCACCTCGCCGGAGGACTTCGTCGACGTCGGCGTGCGCTTGACCTCGCCGCCCTCGATCTTCGCCTTCACCACCGCCTGCACGGCCTCGGCGTAGTCGTCCTCGAACTCCTCGGCGTCGAAGTCGCCGGCCAGGGTCTCGACGAGCATGTTCGCCATCTTGACCTCGGCGTCCTTGACCTCGCCGGTCTCGACGGAGAAGTCGGGCACCCGCACCTCGTCGGGCCACATCATCGTCTGCAGCACGATCACGTCGTCGCGCACCCGGAGCACCGCGATCGTGGTCCGCTGCCGGAGCGCGACGGTCACCACGGCCATCCGGTCGGCGTCCTGGAGCGCCTGGCGCAGCAGCGCGTAGGGCTTGGCGCCGGACTTCTCGGGCTCGAGGTAGTAGCTCTTCTCGAACAGCATCGGGTCGATCTGGTCGCGGGGCACGAACTTCTCGACCGCGATCTCGCGCGACGACGTCGACGGGAGCTCGGCCAGGTCGTCGTCGGTGAGGATGACCATCTCGCCGTCCTCGGTCTCGTAGCCCTTCGCGATGTCGGCGTAGGGCACCTCCTCGCCGTCGAGGGAGCAGACCCGCTGGTACTTGATCCGGCCGCCGTCCTTGGCGTGCACCTGGCGGAAGGAGACGTCGTGCGACTCCGTGGCGGCGTAGAGCTTCACGGGCACGCTGACCAGCCCGAAGGACACCGCGCCCTTCCAGATCGCTCGCATGTTGTTCCTCCTCGTGGTGCTGTCGGTGCCCAGTGTGACCCATGGGAATGCGCGGAGTCATCGGTCACGTCATCGGTCGCGGGCTCCGGCGCCGGTGGGGGCGTGGCCGGTTCGGGCAGGATGGGCCCATGCAGCCGATGCTGGCCACGAAGGGCACGCACGTGCCCACCGACGCGGGGTGGACCCACGAGGTGAAGTGGGACGGCGTGCGCATCCTGGCCGACTCCGACGGCGACGAGGTGCGGCTGACCAGCCGCAACGCCAACCTCGTCTCGGTCGCCTGGCCCGAGGTCACCGAGCACCCGCTGCCCGGTCGCGACCTGCTCGTCGACGGCGAGATCATCGCGCTCAACGAGCGGGGGCTGCCCGACTTCCGCACCCTCCAGGACCGGATGCACGTGCGCCGCGCGACCACCGCCCGGGCGCTGAGCGAGCGGGTGCCGGCCACCTACATGGTCTTCGACCTGCTGCGTCTCGACGGCGCCGACCTCACCGGGCTGCCCCTCGAGGAGCGCCGGGAGCGGCTCCGCGCCCTGGGCCTCGACGGGGTCTGGCAGGTGCCCGACGCCTACGACGACGGCGCGATGCTGCTCGACGCCACCCGGCAGCAGGGTCTGGAGGGAATCGTCAGCAAGCGGCTCTCCTCCACCTACCGGTTCGGCGAGCGCAGCCCCCACTGGCGCAAGTTCGCCCACCGGCACCGGCTCTCCTACGTCGTGGGCGGGTGGCGGCCCCAGGAGGGCACCGGCGATCGGCTCGCCACCCTGCTGGTGGGCGAACCCACCCCCGACGGGTTGCTCTACCGGGGGCGGGTCGGCAGCGGCATCGGGCCCAAGCAGAGCCCGGTGCTCCAGCGCCTGCTCGAGCCGCTGACCACGTCGAGCAGCCCGTTCGTCGACGAGGTGCCGCGCGTCGACGCCCGCGGCACCCGGTGGGTCGAGCCGGTGGTCGTCGTCGACGTCGACAGCCACGGCGCCGGCTACGACCGGTTGCGCCAGCCGTCGTACCAGGGCGTGCGCAGCGACCTCACGGCGGCCGACCTGTGACGCCGCCCGAGGCCGAGGAGGTCTTCGTCGACGTCGAGGGCCGCACCTTGAGGATCAGCAACCTCCACAAGGTGCTCTACCCCCGCACCGGCACCACCAAGGGCGAGGTGCTGAGCTACTACGCGCAGGTGGCGCCGACGATGCTGCCCCACCTCGCCGACCGGGCCGTGACCCGGATCCGGTGGCCGCACGGCGTCGAGGGCTCCAGCTTCTTCGAGAAGAACGCCCCCTCGGGCACGCCGTCGTGGGTGCGCACCGTGACCGTGCCGACCAGCGGCCGCCGCTCGGGCAAGGGCGCCGACGCGATCACCTTCCCCGTCGTCGACGACCTCGCGACGCTCACCTACCTGGTCAACCTGGCTGCCCTCGAGCTGCACGTGCACCAGTGGTCGGTGGGGCGCAACGGCCGCCCCCGCAACGCCGACCGCCTGGTCATCGACCTCGACCCGGGCGAGCCGGCCACCCTCCACGAGTGCTGCCAGGTCGCGCTGATGGTCCGCGACGTCCTCGCCGAGCGCGGGCTGGCGGCCAAGCCGGTGACCAGCGGCAGCAAGGGGCTGCACCTCTACGCCGACCTGCCCAAGCGGCTGCCCTCCGACGACTCCACCGCGCTGGCCAAGGAGGTCGCCGAGCACCTGCAGGCCGAGCACCCCACGCTCGTGACCGCGACGATGACCAAGGCCCGCCGCTCGGGCAAGGTCTTCCTCGACTGGTCGCAGAACGCCGGCTCGAAGACCACGATCTCGCCGTACTCGCTGCGCGGCCGCGACCGACCGTGGGTGGCCACCCCGGTGACCTGGGCCGAGGTCGAGGTGGGCGCCGACGACCCGCTGGGCCTGGAGCAGATGCGGTTCGAGCAGGTCCTGGAGCGGATCGCCGACCACGGCGACCTGTTCGCCGCCGACGCCTCCTGACGAACCCGGCGCCCCCGGTCCGCCGGTGTTACCGAACTGTTCCGTCGTGGTGGATCCGGTGTGGGCGAGCCGTGCGCGTGGTCCCGCTAGCGTCGGGTGGAGACGCGGCAGGAGGTCGACGGGGGGTCGGCGGCCGCCGCGGGAGTAACGACCGGCGCAACCGGGGGGATGTGTCGTTCGGGAGCACCCTGGGGCGTCCCGCCCGGCGATCTCCGGACGCCGGGCGGGTCGACCCCGGCCAGACTCGGGAAGGACTCGTGGAGCTCCAACCTGTTCCCCACCCCACCAGGGCACGCAACCGTGGCCTGGCGGTCGTGGCTGCCCTCGTGCTGCTGCCGGTGACGCTGCTGGCGTTCCTGCCCAGCGTCCTCGGCCTCGAGCGCTACGTCATCTCCACCGACTCGATGCAGGGCGACATCGACCGCGGCTCCCTGGCGATCGAGCGGCCCACGCCGGCCGA
The DNA here is from genome assembly GCF_016924665.1 of Nocardioides sp. SYSU D00038. GTDB lineage: Bacteria > Actinomycetota > Actinomycetes > Propionibacteriales > Nocardioidaceae > Nocardioides. The sequence continues at coordinate 16,558 of NZ_JAFFJT010000028.1, read as the reverse complement.
GGACCTGGTCGTCGGCGACGTGATCACCTTCCCCAGCACCCGCGAGGTCGGCACCACGGTGCTGGTCACCCAGCGGGTCGTCGCGGTCAACGACCGGCGGCTGGTCACCCGGGGCGACACCGAGCCCGCGTCGCTCACCGAGACGCTGCCGGTCGACGGCGCGACGTACTCCCGGGTGCTGGTGCACGTGCCGTGGGTCGGCTACCCGTTCCTCGGCGCCGTCGACCGGAGCATGTGGGTCGCGCTCATCCTCACCGCGATCGGCGCGCTGGCGATGGCCTGGCAGGCCCGTCCGCAGCCCGGCCCGCGGCCGGGGTCGCGGGTTCCCCTCGGATGAGGCCCGGTCGGGGCGCGCGTCGTGCCCCATTCGCCACGCGGACCCGGGGAGCGCGACTATCCTCGGGCCCATGGCGCAGAGAGTCCTGGTGGTCGAGGACGAGGAGGACATCGCGTTCCCCCTCGTCCGCACCCTCGAGCGCGACGGCTACGACGTCGAGTGGGTCGACACCGGCCAGAAGGCCCTCGACGAGCTCTCCTCCCGGCCGGCCGACGTCGTCATCCTCGACCTCGGGCTGCCGGACATGGACGGTCTCGAGGTCTGCCGCAAGGTGCGCGACGCCGGCTTCGAGGGCGCGATCATGATCGTCACCGCGCGCGCCGGCGAGCTCGACCGGGTGGTCGGGCTCGACTACGGCGCCGACGACTACATGTCCAAGCCGTTCGGCCTCGCCGAGCTCCAGGCCCGGGTGCGGGCGCTGCTGCGACGTACGTCGTCCGCGAGCAGCGACGAGGGCGCCGACGACGGGGCGCTGCGGATCGACGTGGCGGCCCGGCGCGTGTTCGCCGGCGACGACGAGGTGTCGCTGACGGGCAAGGAGTTCGAGGTCCTGACCGTGCTGGCCGCCAACCGCAACAAGGTGGTCTCGCGCACCCGGCTGATGGCCGACGTGTGGGACGAGAACTGGTACGGCTCGACCAAGACCCTCGACGTCACCATCGGACGCCTGCGCCAGAAGCTCGAGAGCGTGGGAGTGACCGAGAAGGTCGTTGCCGTCCGCGGGGTGGGGTTCCGCCTCGAGGGCAGCCCCACCGATGCGTGAACGGCTGACGGTCAGCTTCGTCGTCCTCACCGTCGTGCTCCTGCTGGGCGCGCTGCTGGTGCGGGCCTGGACGCTCCAGGGTCTGCTGCGCGACCACGAGGCCGAGGAGCTGCGCACCGACGCCGTGGTGGTGCGGGTCGCCATCGAGCAGCGGGTGGAGCTGCGTCGCAAGGTCGACCGCCAGTTCCTCGCCGAGCTGGTCGGGAGCGACCACAAGGTGGAGTACACCCGGGAGGGCCAGACCACGGTCGCGGCCGAGGGCCGCGAGTTCGCCCAGGGCGACACCAAGGACGCCCCCTGGGTCACGCTGCCCGCCGCCGGCGGCACCATGACGCTGAGCCAGTCCTCGGAGTCGATGTCCGGATTGGTGGCCGACGACCGTCGTTCGATCGCGCTGCTCGTGGTGCTGATCGGGCTGCTCGCCGGCGTCGTCGGCTTCCTCATCGCGCGGCTGCTGGCCGACCCGTTCCGCCAGCTCGCCGTGGCCGCCGACGCCCTGGGTCGCGGTCGCTTCGACCTCGACCTGCCGCGCAGCCGGATCCCCGAGGCCCAGGCGATCAGCCAGGCGCTGCGCGGCTCGGCGGGCCGGCTCCAGGAGCGGCTCACCCAGGAGGCGGAGTTCGCCGAGCACGCCTCCCACGTGCTGCGCACCCCGCTCACCGGCCTGCGCCTGGAGCTCGAGGAGCTCACCATGCGCGACGACCTGCCCGACGACGCCCGGCAGGCCGCGGCCCGCTCGCTCAACCGGGTCGAGAGCATGGACGTCGTCGCGGGCGAGCTGGTGCAGATCTCGCGCCGCGGCGCGCTGGTCGCCGGCGCCGAGATCCCGCTGCGCGACCTCGCCACCCAGGTGGCGCAGCGCTGGGCCGACGCCCTCGCCGAGCACGACCGGCCGCTCACCGCCGCGGTCGAGGGGAGCCTGGAGACGACGTACACGCCCGGGCCGGTGGAGCACGTGCTCGACCTGCTGCTGGTCGACGTGCTGCGCCGCGGGCAGGGTGCGGTGCGGCTGGTCTTCGACGGCTCGCCCGACGGCCACCTCAAGATCCGGGTCGTCTGCGCCGGCGACCTCAAGCCCACCCGCAGCGGTAGCCGCGAGGTGCCGCTGGTGCAGGCCCGGGCGGTCGTGAGCGCGCTCGGCGGCCGGCTCGAGGGCGACAACCCGATGGACGGGCTCGTCGTCCTGCTGCCGCAGCGCTGACCGGGCCCGCTCCGTCGAGCGGGCCGGCGACTCAGGTGGCGAAGCCGCCGTCGACGTCGAGCTTCTGGCCGGTGACGAAGCCGGCGCGCGGGCTGGCCAGGAAGCAGACCGCTTCGGCCACGTCGTCGGCGGTGCCGAACGTGCGCAGCGGGATGCTCGCGCGGGCGGTCGCCAGCGCCCGTTCGTCGAGGTCGCCGTCGCTCATCAGCCGCTCGGCCATGCCGTCGGTGAGCATGCCGGGCCCGACGCAGTTGACGCGGACGCCGTAGCGGCCCTCCTCGACCGCGAGGCCGCGGGCCAGCGCCTCGACGGCGCCCTTGGGCCCGCTCGACAGGCCGTCGCGCACCGGGAACCGCGCGGTGGCCGCCGTGGTGACGGCGACGACCGAGCCGCGGCTCGCCCGCAGGTGGGGGAGCGCGGCGTGCACGACGCTGAAGAACCCCGCGGCGTCGTCGGTGAGCTGGTCGCGCATCCGGGCCGGGCTGGTGCGGCTGAGGTGGCGCAGCGGCACGTGGGGGCCGGCCGCGTGCACCAGCGTGTGCAGGCCGCCGTGGCGCTCGGTGACCTCGGCGACCACCCGGGCGCACGCGGCGTCGTCGGTGACGTCGAGCCGCCAGGTGGTGGCGCCCGGCACCGCGGCGGCGACCGCCTCGGCGGCGTCGCGGCGGCCGCGGTAGGTCAGCGCGACCGTGCTGCCGCGGGCGCCGAGCAGCGTCGCCACCCGGGCCCCGATCCCGCCGCTGCCGCCGACCACGAGCGCGGCGCCGGGCCGGTCGGCGAAGTCGTGCTGGAGATCGTCCACCCCTCGAGTAGAGCGACCAAGCATCTGCTTGGTCAACCCCGGACGCCCGGATGCGCGAGGATGGAGGCGTGACCGAACCCCGTGCCACCGAACCGCGCGCGATCGAGTCCTGGCTGACCGACATGGACGGCGTGCTCGTCCACGAGGAGATCCCGATCCCCGGCGGGCAGGAGTTCGTCCGCCGGCTCAAGGACTCCGGGCGGCCGTTCCTCGTGCTCACCAACAACTCGATCTTCACCCCGCGCGACCTGCGGGTGCGGCTGCTCGGCAGCGGTATCGACGTGCCGGAGGAGTCGATCTGGACCTCCGCCCTGGCGACCGCGCAGTTCCTCACCGACCAGCGGCCCGGCGGCTCCGCGTACGTCGTGGGGGAGGCCGGGCTGACCACAGCGCTGCACGACGTGGGCTACGTGATGACCGACCGCGACCCCGACTACGTGGTGCTCGGCGAGACCCGCACCTACTCGTTCGAGGCGATCACCCGCGCGATCCGGCTGATCGACTCCGGCGCCCGGTTCATCGCGACCAACCCTGACCCGAGCGGCCCGAGCCAGGCCGGCAAGCTGCCCGCCACCGGGTCGGTGGCGGCGCTGATCCAGACCGCGACCGGGCGCGCGCCGTACTTCATCGGCAAGCCGAACCCGCTGATGATGCGCAGCGCGCTGAACCGGATCGACGCCCACTCCGAGACCACGGTGATGATCGGCGACCGGATGGACACCGACATCATCAGCGGCCTCGAGGCCGGGCTGCGCACGATCCTGGTGACCACCGGGTCGACGCCGCCGGACGCGGTGGAGACGTTCCCCTACCGGCCGTCGCTGGTGGTCGACTCGATCGCCGACGTGGTGCCGATGGTCGACGCCGCGACCCTTGACCTCTAGTGCGCTCGAGGTAGTCCACTGGCAGGCATGACCCTCACCGCCTCTTCCGAGCTCGCCGCCGTCACCGCGGTCATCGACGACCTCGCCGCCGCCCTCGACGCCCGCGACCCAGACCGGGTGATCGCCCGGGTCGCCCCCGACGCCCGGTTCGTCACCGGAGCCGGGGTGCGGGTCGTCGGCCGCGCCGCCGTCCGGCAGGCCCACGTCGACGTCTTCGCCTCCGGCGGCACCCCGCCCGGTGCTCGCTTCCCCGTCGTCGACCTGCAGATGCTGCGCCCCGACGTCGCCGTGGTCACCACCGAGGCCGTCTCCGCCGCCTCCACCGCACCCTCCATGGTCGTCACCTGGACCCTGGTGCGCGAGGACGACGGCTGGTGGGTGGCGGGGCGGACCTTCACGCCGATCCCGCCCCGGTAGTCCGTGACGTTCGGGTCCTCCTGCTGCGGTAGTCCGTGACGTTTGGGTCCTCCGTGGTCCGCCGAGGGCCGAAACGTCACGGACTACCGCGCCCCGGCTACCCCGGAGTAACCGCCGTCACAGTCGCTCGTTGACCGGGCATGCCCCAGCTCACTCGTCGTACGGCCAACCAGGCGGCAGCGCTCGGCGCGGCGGGAGTCGCCGTTCCCGGGTTCCTCTCCACCGCGGCAGCGGCGGTGACGTCGGCCGACTGGCGCGACAGCGGTACGACGGCCGACGTGATCGTGGTCGGCCACGGCCTCGCCGGCCTGGTCGCCGCCAACGAGATCGCGGCCATGGGCAAGAAGGTGCTGCTCCTCGACCAGGAGGGGGAGCAGTCGCTGGGCGGGCAGGCGTTCTGGTCGCTGGGCGGGCTGTTCTTCGTCGACAGCGTCGAGCAGCGGCTCAACCTGATCAAGGACAGCATCGAGCTGGCCCGGCAGGACTGGTACGGCACCGCGCAGTTCAGCCGCGGGGTCACCAGCCCGCTCGGCGAGGACTACTGGGCGGCGAAGTGGGCCGAGGCGTACCTCGAGTTCGCCCACCACGAGAAGCGCCACTGGCTGCAGTCGCTCGGCATGCGTTGGGTGCCGCTGGTGGGCTGGGCCGAGCGCGGCGGCCAGCTCGCCCACGGCCCGGGCAACTCGGTGCCGCGTTTCCACCTCACCCTCGGCACCGGCCCCGGCGTGGTCGAGCCGTTCGAGAAGCGGGTGCGCCAGCACCACGCCGCGGGACGGATCGGCTTCCGGTTCCGCCACCGCGTCGACGGGCTGGTCGTCGAGGGCGGCCGGGTGGTCGGCGTGCAGGGCAAGCGGCTGGTGCCCACCACGGCGCCGCGCGGCGTGAAGACCTCGCGCGAGGTCGTCGGCGACTTCGAGCTCCGCGCAGAGCACGTGCTCGTGACCTCCGGAGGCATCGGCGGCAACCAGGACCTGGTGCGCCAGAACTGGCCCGACCGCCTCGGCACCGCGCCGGAGCACATGGTCACCGGCGTGCCCGCGCACGTCGACGGCCGGATGATCGCGATCACCGAGCAGGCCGGCGGCCGGGTGGTCAACGCCGACCGGATGTGGCACTACGTCGAGGGCATGCGCAACTGGAGCCCGATCTGGCCCGAGCACGGCATCCGGATCATCCCGGGCCCGTCGTCGTTCTGGTTCGACGGCAACGGCAACCGGTTCCCGACGCCCGGCATCCCGGGCTACGACTCGCTGGCCCAGCTGCGGATGATCCGCCAGTCGGGCTTCGACTACTCGTGGTTCGTGCTCAACCAGAAGATCATCGAGAAGGAGTTCGTGCTCTCCGGGTCGGAGCAGAACCGCCACCTCACCAACAAGAACATGGTCGCCTTCCTCGCCGAGCGCCAGATCAACGGCATCCAGGCCGAGGTCAAGGCGTTCCTCGACAACGGCGAGGACTTCGTCGTGGCCGACACCGTCGAGGACCTCGCACGGGGCATGAACGACCTCGTCGGCTCGCAGCGCATCGACGCCCAGCGGCTGCGCGAGCAGATCGAGGCGCGCGACCGCGAGATCGCCAACTCGTTCACCAAGGACGTGCAGATCCAGGGGATCCGGAACTTCTCCCAGAACCTCGGCGACTCCATCGTCCGCACCGCCAACCCGCACCGCCTGCTCGACGAGCAGCACGGACCGCTCATCGCCATCCGCCTCAACATCCTGACCCGCAAGTCCCTCGGCGGCCTGCAGACCAACCTCGCCGGTCAGGTGATGGGCGCGAACGGCGAGCCGGTGCCGGGCCTCTGGGCCGCCGGCGAGGTCGCCGGCTTCGGCGGTGGCGGCGTGCACGGCCAGGGCTCGCTCGAGGGCACGTTCCTCGGCGGCTGCATCTTCTCCGGTCGCGAGGCCGGGCGGGCGATCGGGAGAGCCTGATCCGTCAGGGGTCGACGCACTGCTTGGTGCAGGGCCGCCGCGCGAGAACCGGTGGGCGAGTTCGAGCATCACACGAGGTATGCCGACAGACCGCCTCAGCCACACCTCGATCCTCCTGACGGTGTCCACAACCATCGCCGGGGTCCTGATGGCCACTCCGGCTGCAACCGCTGCCCCGGTTCCGTCGCCCTCGCTGACGGAGCGTGGGGGGCAAGTCCCGAGAGCGGTCAGTCTGATTGGGCGCGACATTCACGTCGTAGGTGGCCGGGTGTTCAGGCTGCCCAGCACTGTCGGTCGGTCACCGGTGCTTCTCGGAACCGCTTCACGCAACTGGGTGGTGGCAGCTGGTGGGAGCTTCCTCGCGATTCGGCCGACGGGCGAGGTCAGGACCGTCGGTGTCCGCGACCTGACCAGTCCGAGCGTGACCGAGGCGCTGTCGGACGACGGGCGGCGCATCACCTCGTTCTCGAGGGCCAGCGACGGTACCGCCTTGGTGCGGGTGGTCGACCTGCAGGGGCAGGTGCTGCTCGACGGACGCTTCGACGACCTCCCGGGCGAACTGCTGGAGGCAGGTGCAGGCATCGTCTACGTCGGGGGACCGGCCGGCACCCGGCGACTGTGGGAGGGGACGACCCACGTCACCCGTGTCGTCACCCGGCCCACTGCGATGGTGGCCAAGCAGCACGACACCATCTTCGTGGGCACCGGGCGGGAGCCCGGCCGGGTCGGTCCCACGGCCCTGCGCAGTCCCGGCCAACCGCGGTGGCGGGCACGTTTCAGCCCTGTCGTCATGTCGCCGGACGGGCGTCTGGTGCTTGGCGCCGGCGGAACCATCCGGCGGATGGCGGACGGTCGTGTCGTGGGCAGGGTCCCCGTGCCGAAGCCGCGTCAGGAGCACCGGTTCCTCGGGTGGGGGTCGAAGCGGCTGGTGCTCGTCGAGACGAGGGCCGGTCGGCGTCGGGTCTTGAAGGCCTGCCCCGTGCCGCGGGGTTCCTGTCGCTGGGTTGGGTCGACCCTGTCACGGGTCTCGTTGCCGTCCAGTCACTCTCGTCTGTTCCGGCGCCCCTGAGGGTTTCGTGCCGTCAGGCGGCGACATCGGTGGCGCGCCACGAGCCCTCGGCCGGCACGGTCTCCACGGAGTTTCCCAGGAGGAAGACGGCTGCCAGCGCGAGCACGACGATCACGAGGACGAGCACCACCAGCCAGGTCGGACGCTCCATCGCTCGACCCTAGCCGCGCCGCCGGGCCTCGGCGAGCGGCTCAGGGGTCGACGCCGACCACGGCCGAGCCGGTGGCGCCGATGGTGGCGCGCTCGGGGGAGCCGGGGATGGTCAGCGGCAGGTCGAGGGGTGCGGTGATGCGCACCCGGATCCGGTCGTCGTCGCCGAGGGTGACGGTGTGGCTGAGGCCGGGGTACGTCGCGTGGGCGCCGGTGGTGCGCAGGTAGTCGGCGACGGCGGCGCGGGCGCGGGCAGCGGTGAGCTCGAGGCGCTCGTCGGGCACGCCGCCCTCGTAGACGTCGCGGCCGGTGGCGCCGGCGTCGGCGCCGTGGAGGGCCGCAGCGTCGGCGAGGGTGTCGAGGGCCTGGCGCTGGAGGTAGGCGGCGGAGGCGTCGACGACCAGGGCGACGGTCATGGCGAGGAAGCCGGCGAGCCCGACGATGAGCACGGTGGCCTGACCCCGATCCGTGCGTTCACGGCTGTCACGGCGCGGCACGCGGCACCTCCTGGTACTGGCCGATGGGCAGGGTGTGCGAGGCGTCGAGCGAGAAGCTGGGGGCGCCGCCGCCGAGGACGTCGGGGAGCAGCGGCAGGTCGACCCGCGAGGCGATCCGCACGGTGACGACCGAGGTGCCGGCGTGGCAGTCGCGGGGGAACGGGCGGCAGGTGACGGTGACGTCGAGGGGCGCGTCCTTCAGCCCGTGGTCGTCGAGCACCTGGCGGGCCGCCGCCTCGGCGCGGGCTCGGCCTGTGGCGTCGTCGGGGGCGAGGGCGAACGCGCGGCCCGCGGCCCGGGCGGCCCCGGAGACCCCGAACGCACCGCTCTGCACCTCGAAGACGCTGATCACGATCCACAGCATCGGCACCAGCAGCAGCACGCCGAGCCAGACCAGTTCGACCAGCGCGCTGCCCCGGTCGTCGCGAGCCTGACGGCGGCGGACGCGGGTCACGGGTCCTCCTCGACCGCGTGGCCGGAGACCTCGACCGAGACCCCGGGACCGCCGAGCCCGAGGGCCGGCACCGTGGCCCGGATCGTGACCACGATGCCCGGTGCCCCGCCGACGCTGGCCTCGCGGACGGTCACGTCGCGCGCGAACCGGCCCGAGACCACGCCGGCCAGCTGCCGGCGTACGACGGCCTCGCCGTCGGCCGGACCGCGGTCGGCGGTGGCGGCGACCCGGGCGCCCTCGGAGGCGGCGGAGGCGAGGGTGTTGCGCACGAAGAGCACGAGCCCGACCTGGAGGATGCCGAGGAAGACCGGCACCAGGACGACCAGGACCAGCACGAAGTCAACGACCGCCGCGCCGCGCCCGGCCCGGTCGCGGCGCCGGCCGCGCGGTGGGGTCACCGCACCCGGTTGAGCGCCGAGGTCAGCATCGAGCGGAGCTGGTCCTCGGCGACGCCCCAGATCACCATCACCAGTCCGGCGGTCATCACGGTCACGAGCACCCACCCCGGCACGTCGCCGCGGTCGTCGCGCTCGCGTGGCCCGGCGAGGTCGGTGTGCAGCCGGACCAGGAGGGTGAGGCGGTGTTCCATGGTGGTGCCTTTCCGAGAGGTGGTGGAGCAGTTCGTGGCTAGGGCGTGGTCAGGGAGAGCCCGACGACGCCGGGCCAGAACGCGAACAGGACGGTCACCGGCAGCACGAGGAACACCACCGGCACCATCATGAAGACCTCGCGACGTGCCGCGGACTCGATGAGCTCGCGGCGCCCGGCCTCGCGGACGTCGGCGGCCTGGGCGTGCAGCACGTCGGCGAGCGGGGTGCCGCGCTCGACGGCCACCGCGATGCCCTGGGCGAACCGGGCGACCAGCGGCAGTCCGGAGGCGGCGGCCATCCGGTCGAACGCCGAGGCGACCGGCTCGCCGGTGCGGACCTCGGCGAGCACTCGGGCGAGGTCGGCGGAGAGCTCGCCGCCGCTGCGTCGTACGACGCGGTCGAGCGCCGCCACCGGGCTCTCGCCGGCGGCGACCGCGAGGGCGAGCAGCTCGGCGACGGTGGGAAACTCGGCGAGGATGCGGCGTTCGCGCAGCTTGACCTGGCTGGTCAGGTGGGAGTCGCGGGCCAGCACCCCGAGGACGAACCCGACGGCACACAGCAACACCGCGGGCAGCACCCCACCGGGGTCGGTGAGCGCCTTCACCAGCGAGTAGGCCGCGGTGACGCCGAAGCCGCACAGCCCCCAGACCACCTGCTCGATGCGAAACTCGTGGACGGTGCGGTCGAGGTTGGCGCGCAGGAGCCGGCGGCGCACCGAGGCCGCCCCGCCGAGAACCCGCTCGACCGTCTCGGCGGCCGACGAGAGCAACGGCCCGAACACCCCGGCCGCGGCGTTCGTCGGAGCGCGCGGCGACGCGGCGACCGGCGAGGCACCGAGCGGCGTGACGTCGCGCAGGTAGGGAAGCACCCGGTCGGCGAGGCGCGGCTTGCGCATCGCCTGCACCCGGCTCGCCACCAGCAGCACGCCGGCGCCCGCGGTGAGCCCGAGGAACGCGCCCCACAGCGCCGGCGTCACGACAGGATCCGGCGTTCGGTGGGGAGCCTCCCGATCCGCATCATCATCCGGTAGGCGACCAGGCACAGACCCGCGCCGACGGCGAGGACGAGCACGCCGCCGGGCGAGGCGTAGCGGCGGATCACCTCGGACTGGAAGGACATGAACAGCAGCACCAGCCACGGCGACGCCACCGCCAAGCGGGCGCCGTTGACGGTCCACGCCTGGCGGGACTCCAGCTCGCTGCGGGTGCGGGCGTCGTCGCGCAGGTAGCCCGACAGGTTGCGCAGCAGCCGTCCGAGCTCGCCGCCACCGACCTCCCGCGCGACCCGCAGTCCCTCGACCACGCGGTCGCCCACGGGGTCGGCCAGGGTGGCCTTGAGCCGGTCGAGGCAGTCGGTGAATCGGCCGGTGACCTGGTAGTCGAGGGCGAACGCCGCGAACGCCGGCCGCAGCGCCTCGGGCCCGCGCACGCCGAGCGCGGCCAGGGCGTCGGGCAGCGACATGCCGGCGCGCACGGCGCTCGCGAGGTTATCGACGGCGTCGGGCCAGACCTCGGCGAGCTCGCGCTGGCGGCGGCGTGCCCGTGCGGAGACCACGGCTACCGGCGTCCAGGCGCCCATCGCGCCGAACGCGAGCGCCACCGGCGGCGTGCCAGAGACCGCCTGGATCACGAACGCCGCACCGACCCCGCATCCCGCGCACAGCAGGACGAAACCGGTCGCCGAGACCTCGGCCAGGCCGGCGTGGGCGAGCAGCCGTCGGACCCAGCCGTCGCGGGGAGCCGCGGGGCGCTCGACCGGCAGGGTGAACGCCGACCAGACGAGCAGCAGCCCGATCCCGACGCCGAGGCCGACGAGCGCGCCCATCACGCGCTCCGGAGCGGTGCGCCCGACAGGATGCCGTGGACGTCGATGCCGAGCCGCTCGTACTGCTCCAGCCGGGGCGGCAGGCCGCCGGTGCGCCGCAGCTCGCCGCCGTGGCGGACGAAGATCGGCTCGGTCTCGATCACGTCGTTCTCCACCCGGCCCGGCACCGCCACGATCTCGTTGACCCGGCGTACGCCGTGCTCGTCGAGCCCCAGGTGGAGCACCAGGTCGACCGACGCCGCGACCGTCGGCACCACGAAGCGGGCGGAGATGTTCTCGCCGGCGAGCAGCGGCAGCGTGCATACCTTCACCAGGGCCTCGCGGGCGCTGTTGGCGTGGATGGTGCACATGCCCGGCAGGCCCGCGTTGAGGGCGAGCAGCAGGTCGAGGCACTCCTCCGAGCGCACCTCGCCGACTATCAGCCGGCTCGGCCGCATTCGCAGGCTCTCCTTCACCAGGTCGCGCAGCCGGATGCCGCCGGTGCCCTCGAGCCCGGCCTGCCGGGTCTGCAGCGGCACCCAGTCGGGGTGGGGGAAGCGCAGCTCGAAGACCTCCTCCGCGCTCACCACCCGCTCCCCGCCGGGGATCGCCGCGGCCAGGCAGTTCAACATGGTCGTCTTGCCCGCTTGGGTGCCGCCGGCGACCAGGATGTTCAGGCCCGCTCGCACGGAGGCATCGAGGAACGCCGCCGCCCGCTGGCTGATCGAGCCCAGCTCGACGAGATCGGGCAGCCGCGCAGCACGGAGCACGAACTTGCGGATGTTGACCGCGCTGAAGCCGCGGCTGATGCCCTCGAGCACCACGTGCAGCCGGTGGCCCTCGGGGAGCATCGCGTCGACGAACGGCGTGCTGAGGTCGAGCCGGCGTCCGCTGGACTTCAGCATCCGCTCGACAAGCTCGGCGACCTGGGCCGTGGTGAGCACGAGGTTGGTGAGCTCGTGGCGGCCGTTGCGGGCGACGAAGACGCGGGACGGGTCACAGGTACGCTAGAGGTAGCGCCACCTTCGGCCCACGTACCGAAGGAACCGACATGAGTAAGAAGTCCGACCTGATCACCTGCATCCTTGCAACCGGCACCGACCTCGCGGAGCCTGCTCTTAGGCGCAAGACGATCGGGGACCTGGAGGCGCTGCTGGCCGACCTGACCTGCGGCGGCTGCGACAACGGCGATCACTGCGGCGCGTGCGAATGCTGCACCGAGCCGGAGCCCTGCCCGGAGCACCCGGCGTACGACGCCGACTACTGCCCGGCCTGCGGCACGACCACCCCCATCAGCGAGCGCGCCCCCGGGCAGCCCGTCGAGGCCGCTTCGAGGGCCGAGGAGCCCGCCGCCGCTGACTCGCCCGCCGAGCCGGTGGAGCAGCCGGAGAAGGTGGCGGACGCGGTGCGGGACTGGCGCGGCAACTACAACACCGTGTTCGCCCCCGCCGCCAAGATGATCGCGACGGGCACGGACGGGGTCGATGCCTGGACCGTGAATGTGTCGACCATGCTCCGGCAGACCCATATCGCCGGGCCGGGCGCGGCTGGTCTCAGCGCTTCCCTGAGCGAGACTGAGACGCAGGCCCTCGCCGCACTGAAGGCGTGGCAGAAGACGCTCGACCGCAAGGAGGCGACGGACATGGAGAAGTTCAACCAGAACCGGTCGTTCCTGGCGGGCTACCTGGGTGCGGTCGTCCGCGAGGTCACCGGCGCCAAGAAGGCTCCGGTCGTCCCGTTCGCGAAGGACATGGACCGGGCGATCCGTCCCGAGGCGCTGAAGGCTGGCGCGGCTGCCCGGAAGGCCTCGGCGTGAGTCTGCGTGCCGCTATCTACACCCGCATCTCCAACGACTCGGAGGGGCGGGAACTCGGCGTCGCCCGGCAGGAGAAGGACTGCCGGGCGCTCGCCGAGCGGGAGGGCATGCAGGTGGTTGAGGTCTACTCCGACAACGACATCTCTGCCTCCACTAACAGCCGCACCCCGAGGCCCGGCTACCTGCGCATGCTGGACGACGCGGAGGCCGGTCGTCTCGACGTCGTGATCGCCTACTCCACCTCCCGGCTGACTCGGAAGGTGCGGGAGCAGGAAGACCTCATCGAACTGCACGAGCAGGCCGGGACCCGCTTTCTCACTGTTGCGGCGGGCTGGCTCGACCTCGCGACAGCAGCTGGCCGGCTCAACGCCCGCGTCCTGGGAAGCGTCGACGCGGGCGAGGCCGAGCGCACGGCTGAACTCGCTCGCCGGAAGCAGCAGGAACTCGCGGAGTCCGGCCGTCACAACGGACCGCGTCCGTTCGGCTGGAACATCGAGGGCAAGGGTGTCGACCAGCGCCTTACTGTCAACGAGGCCGAGGCGGCTGTATTGCGGGAGTGCGTGCAGCGAGTGCTTGCCGGCGAGGGCCTGTGGAAGATCGCGAACGACCTCAACACTCGCGGCATCCCGACCAGCACGGGCAAGCCCTGGGCAACGCAGGTGCTCCGCCGCGTGCTGTTGCGCGACCGGAACTACGGCATGCGCAAACACCAGCCGCTCGGCAAGGACGGCAAGCCCAAGGGCTCCCCCATGCTCTACCGCGGCCAGTGGGAGCCGATCGTCGACGCAGAGACGCACGACCGCGTGGTGGCTCTCCTGACCGATCCGGCGCGGAAGTCAAACAACCGTGGCACCGCGCCCAAGTACCTGCTGACGTCGGTGGCGTACTGCGGAGAGTGCGGCGGGCACGTCGTCGGGACGAACGAGTTCACTTACCGACTGCAGTCCGGCAAGACCCGCGTCTACCCGCACGCGTACAAGTGCCCCCGTGCCGGGTGCATGAAGGTGCAGCGGCGCATGGCCGACGTGGACGACCACGTGTCACGCGTGGTGGTCGGCCTCCTCGCGAGAGACGGCGTGCGGCTACTCGGCGGCGACCCCGTCGCAGCGGAATCCGCTCGCACTCGCATCGCTGAGTTGGAGGCCAAGCTGGCTGTCGCTGCCGACCGGTTCGCGTCCGGCGAGTGGACAGACGACATGGTCTCCCGAATCACCGCGCAGGTGCGCCCGCAGTTGCAGACCGAGCGCGACCGGCTCCGCGCCGCCCAGCCCGCCGACGACTCCCTGCAGCAGTTCGCGGGAGCGGGCGTGGCCGACGCGTGGGCCGCTGCCGACGTTGAGACCAGGAAGCGCATCATCCGGCTACTCCGCATGCGCATCACCATCCACCCTGTCGGCCCTGGCAACGGGCGCGCCTACGACCCCGCCTCAGTCACGATCGCGCCCGAGAAAGCCTGAGACAGCCCCTCTCCCACCCGAACTCGCAACCTAGAGCCGGGCCACCGGGCCGTGGGCTGCTCGGCCCTCCGAGGCCTGGCTTCGACCCTCGCTACGAGGATGGAGAATGGAAGGGAGTGACCCTGCACCTGTCGGTTAGGATTGGCTCCACCAAGGTCAGCGCCGTAACGGTTGTAACCCGGTGAGTGGGATAAAGCCCCGCCCGGAACGCGTGAGGCCCGGCGTCCGGAAGATCCGGGTCCGTCGGAGGGTGTGTCGTCCACAGCGGAGGGGCGACGGATGGTCCTAGAGGACCAACTGCCCCCGGAAGGGGCGGTGTAGGCCGTGGATTCATAAGGCACTCCGATGTCTGACTCGCAGTTCGAGCCGGTCGACCCCATCACCGCTCGAAATCAGTACGCCGCTCTCTACCGTGGCTCCACTCCCCCGGAGCCCGAGGCCGAGCAGGCCGCTCGCCGCAAGATGGTCACGGCCCGCATCGACAAGGCGATCCGCCAGGCCTTCGACGCCTACCCCGTACCGCTTCACCCCGCCCAGGTCGAGTACCTGGTCGGACTGATCAAGCGGGCCGGGGAGCACAAGTGACCGCCGCGACGGCTCTTGACCAGGCCGTCGCTCAGGCTGTGGCGCTGTTTCCTCCGCTGTCAGAAGACGCGAAGGAGAAGGTTGCGCACCTCCTGCGGCCTGGTGGTCAGGGATGAGCGGCAAGCGACAAAATATGAACGGCTTCGAGCGCAAGCGGGCGAAGCAGGCCGAGCGCCGCCGCGCCCACGACGACAAGTACGCCGACAAGCACGCGCGGGATCGGCTCGCGGCCCTGGCCGAGCACTTCGCCAGTGAGGAGCGGACGAATGAGCGCCGCTGACGACGATGCTCGCCGGGTGTTCTCCGCCGTACCGATGGACCAGTCTGACGATTCGGTTGAGGCGCGCTTGGCTCGCGCCAAAGAGAACGGCGAGCGCTACCTGCGGAGCCAGGAGCGCGCCGAGGAGGACGAGGACAAGCGCGCCGCGGAAGAGGCCCACTGTGAGTTCATCGACGACCTGATCGACGAGCGCGGCGGCGTGTCCACTGACGACCTTGCCAGATGGACCCTCGCACGTCCGGAGGGCGACCAGGTCCGCCTCCTGCGCAGGCTCCGGTCGGAGATGTCGGCCGAGAGCCAACTGGAGTCACTGTTCCCCGGCATCGCGTCCGGCAGGCGGCTCGGTGCGTTCAACCGGCTCAACGAGCGACTGGAGCGGGAGGCCGCAGACCGTCTCTACGACCAGATGAACGGGACGAAGGTGGAGCCGCCCGACGTCGTGAGCCTCACCGCCTTCCTGGAGGAGCCCGACGAAGACGTCCGCTACCGGGTCGATGGGCTGTGGCCGGTGGACGGCCGAATCGTCCTCGCGGCGCAGAACAAGTCCGGCAAGACGACCCTCACCGGCAACCTGATCCGCAGCCTGGCCGACGGCGACGACTTCGTCGGCCGGTTTGCCGTGGAGCCTGTGGCCCGCGTCGTCCTGCTCGACAACGAGATGAGCCCCAGCCAGATCCGCCGCTGGCTCCGCGACCAGGGCATCCGCAACACCGACGCGGTGGAGGTGGTGACGCTGCGGGGTCGGCTGTCGTCCTTCAACATCCTTGACCCTGAGGTCCGCAAGCAGTGGGCTGAACGCATCGGCCCGGCCGACGTGGCGATCTTCGACTGCCTTCGTCCGGCGCTCGATGCGCTCGGGTTGTCGGAAGACAAGGATGCCGGCCGGTTCCTGGAGGCGCTGGACGAGTTCGTGACGGCGTGCGCCATTCCGGAACTGCTCGTGGTCCACCACATGGGCCACAGCAACGAACGGTCGCGCGGCGACTCCCGCCTAGAGGACTGGCCCGACGCGAAGTGGAAGATCGTGAAGGAGAACGCCGACGACCCGAACAGCCCGCGCTACTTCCAGGCGTTCGGCCGCGACGTCGACCAGAGCGAGGTCCGGCTTCACTTCAACGAGGAGAACCGGCACCTGACCGTGGACGGTGGCAGCCGCAAACAGGCCACCGTCTCTCGGATTGAGGCCGACGTGACGATGTACATCACGGCCAACCCGGGCTGCGGGACGAACGAGATTCGCGACAGCGTCACCGGCGACGACGCGGCGAAGCGCCAGGCGATCCGGGCTCTCGTTTCTCGGGGAGACGTCGCGCAGGTGAAGGTCGGACAGAAGCACACTCACTATCTGTCCGGCGAGGAGCCTCAGAACGTCGAGAACTAGCCGGTCGACGGCTACCGGGGTGACCGGGGTGAACCGGGGTGACAACCCGGTCACCCCGGCCCCTGTCTAACCGGGGTGGCGGGGGTGGTGAGTCCCCCGCCCCCCCCGCGCCGGGCGGGGGGGCGCCGGCGGGCGGGGGGG
>NZ_JAFFJT010000027.1 GCF_016924665.1 Nocardioides sp. SYSU D00038 | reverse complement strand
CCCCGCGCCCCCCCCCCCGGGGGGCCGGGGGGGGGGGGGGGGGCCCCCCCCCCCCCCCACCCCGGTAGCAGGTCGGTGGGCCTCGGTCGGCCTGGGGGGTGGAAGTTGGAGTCACCCCGGTTCGGCGTAGCTGGGTGGCCCGAGTTCCGGAAAAGAGAAAGGAAGCTGGCTGCGGAGTTTCCGAGAACTACCCGGCTCGGTTCGGCAGCCTCGATCGGCTGGGCCGGGTACTCGTGAGCCTCGGTACGTCCAAGGCCTGGAGATGGCCCGAGAACGTGCGAGGCAGTGGTGGGAGCAGACCGGTTAGCCCACAAACGTCAGGCCTGGCGAAAAATTGTATGCTCTCCTCCTCTCTAGCTGAGATGGATTAGCGCCCGGTTGATACCCGCGGAGAGGTGGGCTCGATACCCACGGGAGCCACCAAGAACGCCCGGTCTTATCAGCCGGGCGTTCGGCATTTCCGGACCGAGGCAGCCCGTGCCGTGTGGGTCAGGAACCTCATACGCGCTCGCACTCGAGAGCCACCGAGTCTCAAAAGTGGACCCCCGGCTCGACCTAGCCTTCGAACACATGTGCGGGTAGGTTCGCGGGCAAGGGGACCCTTACCCGCGATGACTAGGAGAGCCCATGCCCAGCTACCGGTACGAAACTCGGATCACACGCGCCCGCAGGGAGACCCGACAAGATCTCGTCACCTACGTCGCGGTTGGGCTCTTTCTCTGCCTGACAGTCATCGGTGCGCCCATCGGCATCGCCGTAATCGTCATTGGCATCGTCCGGCACTCGCGCTCGTCCTCGGCCATCAACCAGGCCGAATGGCGCGCGCGCCGGGTCGCCGAGAGCCGGGAGCACGACGCCCGCATTCGCGCTATCAGGAGGCTCTAATGACCACGACGACGATGCGAGTGCTGGGCTACGTGCGCCGCTCGACCGACAAGCAGGCAATGTCCCCCGAGACGCAAGCCCGCCGCCTGCGCGACGCCGCCGACATCTTCGGCTGGGACCTGACGATCCGCGAGGAGGACGCGGCGAGCGCCAAGAGCCTCGACGGTCGCCCGGTGTTGGCCGAGGCGATGGCCGACCTCGAAGCCGGGCAGGCCGACGCCCTCGCCGTCGCCGCCCTGGACCGGCTCGCCCGCAGCACCCGCGACTTCGCCGACGTCCTCGACCGGAGCGAGCGGCAGGGCTGGTCCGTCGTGTGCCTGGACCTTGGAGTGGACACCAGCACCGACAGCGGGCGGCTCGTCGCCGACATCCGCGCCGCCGTGGCGCAGTGGGAGCGCCGCATCATCGCCAGCCGGACCAGGGAGGGCATGGCGACGATCCGAGCGACGACCGGCAAGCACATGGGCCGACCGTCCGCGATCCCCCGCGACGTCGAGGACCGCATCTACGACCTGCACAGCGAGGGCTTGTCTGCCTCAGCGATCGCTCAGCTGATGGAGGACGAAGGCGTGGCTCGCCCGACCGCCCGGTCCAAGTCCTGGCACCACTCTCACATCCTCGCCGCCGTCCGGCGCGTGGAGGTCCGCGCCGAGGCGCGTGCGTTCCGCATTTGACTGCGAGGAGGCCAGGCTCCTGGATACGCTCCATGCCCCGTACCCAACCGAATGGGAGCACGATGGATGGACCGATAGATGCCGATCTCCAAGATTGGGCGGGACTCTCTTCAAAGGACTGGCCAACCCTGCTTCTTGGAAATGGCCTGAGCATCAATCTTTGGTCGGGATTCAGGTACGCCAGCCTGTACGCGAGTGCGTCACTAACTCCTGAAGCGCAAGCCATCTTCGCGGAACTCGGGACGACCAACTTCGAACAATGCCTGGAATGCCTACACCACGCGAACATTGCGCTTCGCGCGCTACACAAGTCAACGACTAAGGTCGATCAGACGTACGCAGAAGTGCGGGATGCGCTGTTCGAGACCGTTGGCGACGTGCATGTCCCTTGGGGCCACTTCCCTCAGTCCACACATGACCTGCTCGCAGAGACCATGAACCAACACAAGGCAGTTTTCACGACCAGCTACGACCTCTGCCTCTACTGGAGTCATCTACAAACATCGAAGCAAGTCAACATGATTGATTTCTTCTGGGCCGCCGGTCGCCAGTTCGACCCGGACAACGTCGGAGTTCGAAGTGCCAACGCGACACGTGTCTTCTACCTGCACGGCGGCCTCCACCTCTGGCAGGACGACATGACGGACGATAATGGCAAGTGGACCAATGCCGACGGCTCCTTGCTCGACCTTCGAAGCAAGTACGGCCCGACCTCGAGTCGTCGTCCCCTTTTCGTGAGCGAGGGAACTTCCGCAGCCAAGTCGCGAACCATTCGCCAGTCGACCTACCTCACGTTCTGCCTCGAGGAACTGCGTAACGACGACCGGCCAACGGTCCTCTTCGGACAGTCTCTCGCCGATCAGGATTCGCATATTGCCGAAGCGCTCAACGAGGGCGGTCGTAGGCGAATCGCCATCTCGATGTTCCCAAGCGGGGACCACAACGCAATAATTGCGGAGAAGGCGCGCATCCTCAGAAAGTTGCCGGATCATAACGTCAGCTTCTTCGACTCGACTTCCCATCCCATTGGGGACTCATCGCTTCAGATCCATACGCCTTAGCGGTGCTCGCCCCGCGAACGGGGCCCACGACCGGCACATCAGTCCTTCAACGGCACAGACTTCTTGCATTGCACGCGCTTCCCCGAGGCCAGGTCTACCCAGGGCCGCATCTTGTTGAACGGGATGCTTCGATCGCGGTGCACGTCACGGAGTGCGTCGCCCTCGATGAAGTACGTCGCCTTGCTGTGCGGCTCTAGCCGATGCGGGATGGGGTCTGAGATGCGCAGCGGGACCATCTTGTGAACGTTGCCACCGTCCGGCATGCCGAAGCCCCAACCGGTAATCGTGGCCGCCGCTCGACCCTTGTTCACGGCCTCGACCACGACGTAGTGCTCGGCGGTTCCTGTCACTGCATCCGTGACGGCGTTACTCACGTTCACCTTGATCACCGGCCCGCTGTTCTTCCAGGACCAGGCTTGCCAGGCGAGGGACACCACGCTTAGCGAGAGCGCCACGAGCGAGATAGCAATGGACATGGCGGCAGCATGGCACCAGCCGCCGACAGGGGTGCGCGGAACGCGAGTCCTCCCGGCAATGGGCGCACTGTCGTCCCACTAGTCCTCGACAAGAGGTCGAGGTATAGTTGCCGTTGACAACCAGTTGGTTGACAGGGGACGCAAGTCGTCCCACTGCCCGAGTGTGGGCGCAAAGGAACCGGAGCAGCGAGCACGTCTCGCACCCATCCCGCCGCCTCACTGGAGCACCCCATGAATCTCACGACCCAGAAGCGAGCCCTCCTCGCCGCAGGCGACGTCCGCGGCCTGCTGGCCCTCAACCGCTCGCTGTACGGCGGCGCCACGATGATGGCACGGGGCTACAACGCCCACGCCGACCTGATGCGGACCACCGCGGACGGACGCGACCTCGACGCGCTGTTCGAAGAGGCCCGTGCCGCCGTCGACATCGCCAACCAGCAGCAGCAGAACTTCCTCTCGCTGTTCTCCTACCAGGTGACCTCGCCGGTGGTGTCGGTCCTGCAGACCGTCGGCGGCGGATCGGACATCTTCGAGCAGGCCTCCGAGTACGGCGTCCCCCAGGGGTCCCGCATCAAGCACGACGTGCTGGACATGGGCGCGACGTTCCGCTGGTACGACGCGGCCTGGAAGGCGACGTGGCGCTACCTGGCCGACGCAACGGAGGCCGAGATCGTCGCCAACGCGAGCGCCATCATCAACGCGGACGAGGAGAAGGTCTTCAAGGAGGTCATGTCGACGGTCTTCCGGCACACCAACCGGAGCGTCACCGACGACAGGACCAACACGACCTACAACGTGTTCGCCTTCGCCAACGGCGACGGCTGGGTCCCGCCCAAGTACGCCGGGCAGTCCTTCGCCGGGACGCACACCCACTTCCGGACCACCGGCGCGAACACCATCAACTCCGGCGACCTGGACGAGATCGTGGACGACTTCAAGTCCCACGGCTACAGCCAGGAGAACGGCACCCAGATCGTCATCTTCGTCAACGCGTCCGAGGGCAACGTCATCAACGGCTTCCGCGTTGCGAACGGGGCCCGAGCCGACTTCATCCCTTCGTCCGGTCAGCGGTTCTTCGCCACCGACGGCGACCTGGTCGGCCAGCAGGTCCCGGCGACTTTCGCGGGCTTCCCAGTCAAGGGGTCGTACGACGAGGCGATCATCATCGAGTCCGCCCGAATCCCGGCCGGGTACGTGACGGCGCTGGCGTCGGGCGGTGCCCTGGCCAACTCCAACCCGATCATGTTCCGGGTCCACCCGAAGTTCCCCGGCCTGACCCTGGTGCAGGGCAACCGGGGCGACTACCCGCTCATCGACTCCTACTGGAGCCACGGGTTCGGCACGGGAATCCGGCACCGGCTCGCCGGCATGGTCATGCAGGTGACCTCCAACCCGTCGTACACGCCCCCGGCGCTGTACGTCGCCTGAGACACCCGGCCCGGTGGAGGGTTTCGCGACCTACCTCCGCTGGGCCGGGATCAGGTCGCGAGGTCGCCTGTTGGAGGAACGATGTTCATGTCTGCCATGGAAGACGCCGCCGCCTTGGTCCCGTGGGCCGAAGGGAACGAGATCGCCCTGCTGGACGAGAAGACCGACGAGGCCGTGCGCCGCGCCTTCGGCGGGCCGGTGCCCGACGACTGCGCCGTAGGCGTCCCGCTGCTCCGCTTCGCCACCGAGGGCGTCATGGCGATGCCCCTGCTGGAGGCCATGCTGGAGGACCCCCTCCCGCGGCACGACTCCCAGTCGTGCGACCGGTGCGGCACCACCAAGCGCCAGGTCACCGACCGGCTCTGGATCCCGGCGGGTGCTTCGGTCGTTGTGGTCGCGCTCTGCTGGTCCTGCAAGTTGCACGCCTACGACCGCCCGGTCTCTCGACCACGCGTCCGGTCCTCGCTCGTCTGGTGCTGACATGTCACGCCGGAAGACCGCGAGCCACTCGGAGGACTGGTGGGCGATGCTCGCCCCGCCCACCGCCGTCCGGTGCGGCGGGACCCTCCAGAGCGGTGAGCAGTGCCGCCGGGAGGCCATCCTGGGCGGGACGGTCTGTAGCCAGCACGGCGGCGCAGCCAAGCAGGTCCGCGAGCGGGCGGCTGCCCGGATCGGGAACGCCGCCGACGAGATGGTCAAGCGGCTGTTCGCCATGCTGGACGACCCCGAGACGCCTCACGCCGTGCGCTCCAAGATCATGCAGGACATGCTCGACCGGGCCGGGCTGAACGCGACCGGCAAGCTGGTGGTGGGCGTGGCCGAGGTCGACCCGGTCGAGGCGCTCTTTCGAGCCGTTCTCCAGGACTCGGACGGGCTCGACCCTGTATCCCCCGTGCCCTACGTCCCGCGCCCGGAGATCGCCGCTCTCAACCGCGGAGCCGACCCCCAAGCGCTGGGCGAGGACGACGACGTGTTCGAGGCCGAGTGGGTCGAGGACCCCGCCTCGGAGCCGGACCCGCACACCGTGCACGTCACGGAGAGCATGTCCGACCGTCCGCCCAAGCACATCCGGGAAGCCCTGGAGATGTTGAAGTGAGTCGGGGTCCCGCGCTGAAGGAGATCGACCTGGCGACCAAGGTCTGCCCCACCTGCGGCAACGGCTTCTTCACCCAGGTCGGGCTGGACGAGCACGTCCGGGTCGGCAAGCACGACCGACTGTCCCGACGATGGGTCACGGGCCGAGTCAGCCCCGCCGGACTCCTCGGGCTACAGGAGCGCGGACGTCAGGTCGCTCAGCTGAACAACTCCCGCCGACGTCGCTGCGTCAACTGCGGCGTCGTCTCGACCCCGGCGGGCATCGGAGCCCACCAGAAGGCCAGCGGCCACGGTGGCTGGACGGAAGTCGTCACGTGACCACCGAGCCCGCACCGGACCTCCAGCCCTGCACCGTCAAGGGCTGCTCATGGCGCGGGCTCGACCCGACCACTTGCCCCCTCCACGACGACGGCGCATGGGACCGGCAGTGGCAACTGCTGCCGGACGACCTCGCCACCAAGCGCCACACCCGACACCGCTAGGAGCACGCCACGCCGGTCAACTACTTCGTGCTGTCGAAGGACGGCGTCGACCTCGCGACACCGACACAATCACCGCCACCGCCACCGCGATCGGGACGGCCCTGATCAATCTGACCGCGGTGACCAACCCCGCATCCTCCGAGACCGCACGGCAGCACAACCTCCGCGCTGGCGCCGCCGCCCGGCTCGCGGAGTCCGTCGCGGGCGGCGGCACTGCTGGCACCGCCGCCCACACCGCCATGCTCGCGGTCGTGGCGAAGGAAGCTGGCCTCATCGGCTCGACCTTCACAACGGCCACCTACGAGACCGTCACCCAGCCCATCGACGCGGTGCTGGCGATGCCGACCGGCTACTAGTTCGCGCGCTGGTCAGCGACCGCAATCGCGGCGAGCGAGGCAGCGCGACTCGTAGGTCACGATGTCTCCCCCAGGCAACACGCGAGTGACTTCGTGCCAGTGGATGAACCCACCGGCGGGCTTGAAGCTGAACCGGTCGCCGGGCTCCGGAGGCCAACTGTCGCTCATCGGTCAGCCGCCACGGCGTGGGCGTGCGTCGCCAGAGCCTGGTCAAGCCGACCGATCGCGTCGAGCAGCAGGCTGGCTTCACGGGGGTCGATCCGGCCCTCCGTCGCCTGCATCTCGATCAGACGAGTCAGCGCTTCGCGACTCTCGTCTACTCGGGCGCGGGTCTTGTCGGTGAGCCTGTTCATGCGGCCTCGTCTCAGGAATGATTCTCTGAGAGGGGCGCCCTGGCCGGGATCCTCGGGGACGTGCCAACGATGTCTGTCGGACCGCCTGTGCCTCGACGGTCAGGCCTCACGCATTCCCAGTGGGTAACAGCGCTTCGACTATGGCTGACGGTAAGTCACACTGCTGGGATTCGTCAACGGGGACCTAACCGACTACCCGCAGCCAGTCCCTGACGCGCACGTCCATCCGCTCGACATCGGCTTCCGTGAGACGGCCTGTGTGCGCCAGGGCGCGACGCGTCCGATTCAACTCAGCGAAGTAGGCCGTCACCCAGTCTTGGTCACCGAGCACGGGCTCGAACAGCGACCACTGGCTCAGGATGATGTCGCCGTACTGCGGGAAGTCCACATACACCAGCAACGAGTCGCCCCGAGGTCCGTGCCAACGAGCCCTCTTATCGTCATCGGCGCGCTTCTCAGCACCCTTGCGAATCGAGGGACCGACACCGTTGACCCACCAGTCCTGGCCGAGGTCCTCCTTGAGCGTCGTCTCGATCAGTTCTCGTATCGAGTTCTCCAGACAGTAGAGCAACTCGTAGACGCGCCCCATAGCAGCTGCCTGCTCTCGGGCCTCCCGCGAGAAACTGTCAATGGTGCGTTGGGCGAGGCTCAAATCCGGCTCATCGTTGACTCCGAGAAGGCGATTGGTGGCCATCGAACGAAACAGAAATGCCTGCAGAGTCTCGGTCACATTAGGTTCTCTCGGAGGCTTTTGAAAATCGCGTCGTAGACAGCGACGTCAGTAGAAAGTGGCAGATGGACGTGAATGTCGTGCCGGAGTGAGAACGTTCCGCCGTTCTGGTCGCGACGCTCGTCCTTGCCCTCGCCGCCGTTCTGCCTACCGTCCAACTGCTCGTCGGGTTCATCTTGCTGATTTTCGACCGATGGCTCTGGCGTCCAGTCCGCCAGTTGGGCAAGCGCATGGAACGTCGACCCCATCTTTGCCGTGACGGCCTCACCCTTATCAGTGAGGCGCGCAAAGATGCCCGCCAACTCAGAAGCGGACTTCTTGTTCGCGTCATTGTCGACCGCGAAAAGATCGGCGTACCCAGTCCGGAGACCCTGAGCCAGGGCCTTACCGGCGAGCGCCGGGTCCTTATAGGTCCGGTACAACTCCGTTGGCGTCCCAGAGTGATCGAGGAAACCGATTGCCTTCAGTACGGGAATGATCGGGCGATCAGAGGAACTGGAGAAACCCAACTGCTTCAAGAACTCGTAGGTGAAACCAGTCGACGCCGGTACGGATGCCTTCTGCATCGCTTCCAGGATCTTGCTCGTGTTCTTCGTGCTGGTGAGGTAAGCCGATGGAACTGCCATGAGGGGAGGTTAGACCTCAGGTCGAACCTTGGCGGGTCCTTTACGAACTCTGTCGCCAGTAGCGTCCGGCATCAGAACCCACTACGCTACCCCTTGTAAACCTAAGAGGGGTCGTTGATCCAGACCTCCTCGACCGTGGGGTCGTCGAGGAACGGCTGGAGGGGGCCGAAGCCGGACACCCGCGCCACGATCTCGCCGACCATCGAGTCGACGTCGGGCACCGGAGCGACCATGCCGGTGAGGCTGCGCTGGTCGTGGTCGCGCACGACGTCCTCGGCGATCCGGCGCACGAGAGGCGCGTCGCGCTGCGGGTCGACGCCCTCGCGGCGGACGCGCTCGCGCACGTGGAGGTCGAGCTCCTCGACCAGCGACTCAGCGTGCGTCAACGCCACCAGCGGCCTCCGTCCCGAGTAGGAGTGCTGAGGGCAGCACCGTAGAACGAGGTCGCGGGCTCGGGAAGTGGGCGGCGGTAAATCTGTGGATAGCGCCGCTCAGGTCCGCCTGTGGAACTGGACCTTGCCGGTGGGTAGGTAGGTCGTCTTGTACGCGGGGTCGTGGGCGCGTTGGTGGTGTGAGGGGCAGAGGAGGACGCCGTCCTTGAGGTCGGTGTTGCCGCCGTCGGTCCAGCGGGTCTTGTGGTGGGCTTCGCAGGTGGAGGCGGGTCGGTCGCAGCCTTCGCTGCGGCAGGTGTTCTGCTGTAGGCCGAGGGCGATGCGTTGCGGGGTGGTGAAGAGCCTGCGGGTGCGGCCAAGGTCGAGGACCTGGGCCTGGCCGTCGAGGACGGCGGGGATGAGGCCGGCTTCGCAGGCGAGGCGTCGGGCGGCGCCGGGGCTGATCCGGGTGCCGGTGTCGAGCTCGCAGGCGGCGAGGCGTCCTTCGAGGACGGCGAGCGGGATGGTGATCACGACGGTGGCGTTGACGCCGCCGCGCTGGGGAAGCCGGTCTGCGGGGTAGCGGAGGATGTAGTCGCAGAACGTCCGACCGAGCGACTGCGAGGTCACCTTCTCGTGGGTCAGCGCCGCGTGGGCGAAGAGCGCCTTCTTGAGCGCCTCGGCGTGCATGGTGGGGATGACGAACCGGCCGTGGGTCCGGCCCTCGCCGTCGTCGAGCATCGTGAGCTTGCAAACTTTCTCGGCCTCGCGCTCCTCGCGCTCGAGGGCCTTGGCCTCGGCTGCTTCGCCGACCTCGGGACAGACGATGTCGAGGATCCGGTTGCCGAAGACGACGAGGTCCTTGGCGTCGTGGTGCTGCGCCAGCTCGACGAGCTTGGTCTGTGCCTGCTCGCGGATCCGAGGGTCGAGGTCGTCGGGGAGCTTGGCGATCGCCCTGGCGATGACCTCGGCCTGCTCCAGCAGCAGCTCACCACGCGCGAGGGCTTGGGCGACAACGGGCATGGTGTCGAGCTGCTCCGCCAGCCGCATCGTCCTGGCGGTCTCTCGGCGGGTGGCGTGCGTGGCGACCGCCAGCCACGCTGCGGTCGAGGTGGCGCCGGAGGCGGCCTCGACCTTCTCAGTCTGGGCGTGCTTGGCGAGACGGAGCTCGAGTGCTGCGACCTGGCTCTTGAGCTTGGCGAGCTCCGTCAGGGCGTGGCCGGCCTCGGCGGCGTCCATCGACCACAGGGGCAGGTCGCGGAGCTCCTCGAGCACACCACGCGCGTCACCGACGGCACGCGTGACGCGGTGCCGGGAGCGGGTGGTGTGCGGGCTTGTCATGTGACCTACTCAAGCACCGACCACCGACAGTCCCTGGTCGGTTTTCGCGTTGTCCACAAGGGGATTGGGGGTTCTGACCTGATCGTTACCTTGGGGGGGCGCTGGGTTTCGAGGCTCGTCGCTAGCGCCACTCGCACCTCAACCAGCGCCCGCCGTCCCACCGCTGGTTGAGGAAGTCGCGCAAGCGACTGTCTCGAAACCCCTGCGGGCCAAACGCCCTCCGGCTCGCACTGAATGCGGGCGCGGGTATCGCCGACCCGGCGTCAATCAACGACGGCTCGGCGAAGCCTGGGTTGCCCGCGGTGGTTGCTGGACGGTTGTCGTCTCACCGGGTTTCGAGACAGGACTTCGTCCTTCCTCAACCAGCGGAACGCCCGCGCAGTGCTGGCGGCGCGAGCTTGCGAGTGCCGGCAGTGCGCCGTAGGGAATCCTTGACGGCGAGCGTCGGCCTGCTAGGCGCGCGGGCCCCAAGAGTCAGCACCACCCAGTGGCCCCAGGACCGGTTGTCGTCGTACGGGGGGTCTCGACGACGCTCGCTGGCGCTCGCTGCTCGACCACCGGTGAGTCGCCCCGGGGTGGTTGCGGGAGGGCTGTCACCTCACTGGGTTTCGAGACGGACTTCGTCCCTCCTCAACCAGCGATACCCGAGCCCGCTAGACGCGCGGGCGCCCCGAGTCACCCCAACGGAGTCGCTTCCACCAGAAATGCGTTCGTCTCGCCGGGTTTCGAGACAGGACGTCGTCCTTCCTCAACCAGCGGAACCAGCTGAGAACCAAACCGCACACCCGTGCATCGGACCCAGCATGACCATCACACGCATGCTCGGGGCCGCCCTCGCGACGGCCGTCACCGCCACCACGCTCGCCGCCACGGCCACCACCGCGGAGGCCGCGCCGCCGAAGAAGAAGTTCACCGTCACCGTCACCAGCGCGCCGAAGGTGGTGCAGCAGGGTGATCGGGTCGTGATCCGGGGGACCGTCAGGCCCGGCACCAAGGGCGACAAGGTCGAGCTCCAGATCAGGTACGCCGGCGGCGCGTGGAAGACGACGAAGATGACCGACAAGCTGGACGGCAAGCGCCGGTTCGTGCTGATGGACAAGGTGTCCAGCACGAAGACCCGCAGCTACCGCGTGCTGCGCCCCGCCAGCCGCACCCGCAAGGCCAGCACCAGCAAGGTGCTGCCGGTGACCGTCTACTCGTGGCGCTACCTCACGCAGCTCAGCCCGGTGTCGGGCTCGTCGACCTACGAGTACGGCAGCGCCTCGATCAACGGCGTCGCGTACGGCCCGTCGGTGCGGGCGGACGCCCACAAGAACGACGGCAAGACCGAGTACAACCTGCTGCGCCGCTGCACCCAGCTCTCGACCCGGGTGGGCCTCGACGACACCTCCGAGATCACCGCCACCGGCACCGCCCGGCTGGAGCTCGACGGCACGGAGAAGTTCACCGGCTCCTACCAGCTCACGCAGTCGCAGCCGCTGCTGCTCGACGTCACCAACGTGTTCCGGCTGACCTTCGAGTGGGCGTCGACCAACACCGAGGGGACGCCCACCGACCAGTCCGGCGCCGTGGTCACCCTCGCTGCCCCGAGGATCCTCTGCCGCGACTGAGCGGGGGTCAGGCGGTGCTGGGGGTCGACACGATCGCCAGCACCGCCCTGGCCAGCGCGGCGGCCAGCGCCGCGGGGGCCAGCGGGGTGGGGGAGACCCCGCCCTCGTCGAGCAGGGCCGAGGTGATGCCGAGCGAGACGATCACCCGGTACGCCGCCTCGGCCTCCTCGGGCCCCGCGCCGAGCCGCCGTTGCAGCCACCCGGTCGTCGTGGTGGCGATCAGGTGGGTGCAGCGCTCGCTGCGGGCCTGGAAGTCGGGGTCGTCCTGCGCCTCGACGAGGAACGCCCGCAGCACCGCCCGGTGGTCGCCGAACATCGCGACCGCCACCTCGGCGAGCCGGGCCACCGCCTCGTCGTCGGGCAGGGCGTCGACGGCTCCGAAGGCCGCGAGCGTCTCGGCCTCCACCCGGGCCAGCGCCCGGTCCTGGGCGGCGACCAGCAGCCCGCGACGGTCGCCGAAGCGGTGGTAGAGAGACCCGTTCGACGTGCCGGCCGCGCGGGCCACCCCCGCGACGGTGACCGCGGCCAGCCCGCCGGCGGCGAGCAGGTCGAGCGTCGCGTCGAGCATCCGGTCGGCCGACGTCGTGGAGCGCTCCTGCTGCGGCGTACGCATGCGGCGAGCCTAGACGGAATGGAGCGGCTGCTCTAGTTTGTCGCCATGAGGCGCACCCACTGGAAGCGGCGCAACGAGTCGCTCGACCCCGAGCGCGACTGCACCGAGATCTACTACAACGTCGTCGCCCACGAGTTCCCCTGGGACATGAACCAGGCGCTCAGCTTCGCGCTGTTCCGCACCTACGCCGTGCCCGGCATCGGCCGCCTGCTCGACGAGACCGGTGAGTTCACCGGCAACGTGCAGAAGCGCTACGACGACACCGCGCTGCTGCTCGACCCGCCCGCGCGCCTCGGCTTCGACCACCCGGAGTCGCGCGCCGCGATCCGCCGGATCAACCAGATGCACCGCAGCTACGACATCCCCAACCACGAGATGCTCTACGTGCTGGCGACGTTCGTGGTGGTGCCGAAGCGCTGGCTCGACGACTACGGCAAGCGCCCGCTGACCCACGCGGAGGTCGAGGCCTCCGTGCACTACTACCGCACGCTCGGCCGCCACATGGGGATCAAGGACGTGCCCACGACCTACCACGGTTTCGCGACCTACCTCGACGACTACGAGCGCGACCACTTCGCCTACGACGAGGGCGGGCGCCGGGTCGCCGACGCGACGCTGGACCTGATGAAGACCTTCTACGCCAAGCCCCTCGCGCGGCCGGCCGGGGTGTTCGCGCGGGCGCTGATGGACGAGCCGCTGCGCCAGGCGCTGCGCTACGACGCCCCACCGGCCTGGGTCGAGCGGGCCGGCCGGGCCGCCCTGCGGGGCCGCGGCGTGGTGCTGCGGGCGTTCCCGGTCCGGCGCCGGCCCAAGCTGGTCGAGGACATCTCCTGGATCCGCAGCTACCCCGACGGCCACGACGTCGAGCGGCTCGGCACCTTCCCGACCCCCGGCGTGCGCGGCTGCCCGGTGCGCCACTCCGACGTTCCGCGTGCGGAGTCGGCCCCGGCGACGTAGCGTCGTGGCATGAGACGCCTCGTCCTGACCCTCCTGCTCGGCCTGGCGCTCGTCGTACCCGCGACCCAGCCGGCGCACGCCGACGCCAAGTCGCGCTACCAGGCGCAGGCCGTCGCCGCGACCAACGCCCAGCGCACCGCCGCGGGTCTGGCCAGGCTGGTCAAGCAGGACTGCGTGCAGCGGTTCGCGCGCCGCCAGGCCGTGCGGATGGCCAAGCAGCGCCGGATGTTCCACCAGGACCTCGGGCCGGTGCTGCGCACCTGCCGGCTGAGCATGGTCGGCGAGAACGTCGCGGTGGGCTTCCCCTCCGGCCGGGCGGTCGTGACCGGCTGGATGCGCTCGCCCGGACACCGCGCCAACATCCTCGAGCCGCGCTACCGGCTGCTCGGGCTGGCCGCGCGCCGGGCCGGCGGCCGGTGGTACGCCGTGCAGGTGTTCGGCCGGGCCTGAGCCGACCGTCCCCACCGCGAGGGTGCGGTGGCGACACCGTGGTGCCCGGCCCCGTAGTGTTGCTCCACGTGGCAGGACCGGACTTCGAAGCGGAGATCAAGCAGCTCCAGGCGACCATGCACACCGTGGAGCAGGTGCTCGACATCGAGGCGATGCGGCGCGAGATCGCCGACCTCGGCGACCAGGTCGCGGCGCCGGACCTGTGGGACGACCAGGACAACGCCCAGCGCGTGACCGGCCGCCTGTCCCTGCTCCAGGGCGAGGTCGAGCGGTTCACCGAGCTGTCGGCCCGGATCGAGGACCTCGGCGCGCTCGTCGAGCTCGGCCAGGAGGAGGGCGACGCCGACTCGCTGGCCGAGGCCGGCGCCGAGCTGGAGAAGGTCAAGAAGGTCGTCGAGGCCCTCGAGGTCCGCACCCTGCTCTCCGGCGAGTTCGACGCCCGCGAGGCGCTGGTCACGATCCGCTCCGGCGCGGGCGGCGTCGACGCCGCCGACTTCGCCGAGATGCTGATGCGGATGTACGTCCGCTGGGCCGAGCAGCACAGCTACCCCGTCGAGGTCTTCGACACCTCCTACGCCGAGGAGGCCGGCCTGAAGTCGGCCACCTTCGCCGTGCACGCGCCGTACGCCTACGGCACGCTCAGCGTCGAGGCCGGCACCCACCGGCTGGTGCGGATCAGCCCGTTCGACAACCAGGGCCGCCGGCAGACGTCGTTCGCGGCCGTCGAGGTGGTGCCGGTGCTCGAGCAGACCGACGACATCGACATCCCCGACGAGGAGATCCGCGTCGACGTCTACCGCTCGTCGGGCCCGGGCGGGCAGTCGGTCAACACCACCGACTCCGCCGTGCGCCTCACCCACATCCCCACCGGCACCGTCGTCAGCTGCCAGAACGAGAAGAGCCAGCTGCAGAACAAGGCCAGCGCGATGGTGATCCTCAAGGCCAAGCTGCTGGCGCTGAAGAAGGCCGAGGAGCGGGCCCAGCTCGACGAGCTGCGCGGCGACGTGCAGGGCTCGTGGGGCGACCAGATGCGCAACTACGTGCTGAACCCCTACCAGATCGTCAAGGACCTGCGCACCGGCTACGAGACCGGCAACCCCACCGCGGTCTTCGACGGCGAGCTCGACGGCTTCCTCGAGGCCGGCATCCGCTGGCGCCGGGGCGCCGACAAGGCCGAGTCGAACTAGTCCCCGCCCGCCGCTGCGGGGCTCAGGCCCGCGCGGCCTCGGCGACCGCCACGCACCACTCGCCCGCCCGGCTGGTGAGCGCTGTCCGTGTGGTGCCGGCGGTGCCGGCGGTGCCGGCGGTGCCGGCGACCGGCGCCGACACGGTGCAGGTGAGCCAGGCGTCGCCGAACAGGCCCCGGTGACCGACCACCACGGTGCCGCCGGAGGTGCAGGTCGAGGCGAGGGTCGGGTCGCCGTACGCCGGGCCCGGGGGAGTGGTGCAGCCCTCGGTGCGCCGCACCTGGTTGACCAGCGAGCGCGCGGTGCGGCGGTCGACCTGCGGGGCGAAGACCCAGGCGCTGACCGCCGAGCCGTCGTCGGCGGTCCAGGTGCAGCCGAACTCGTGGGCGGTGTCGGCGCCCGACGGCAGCGGCACCGGGTCGCCGTTGCCCCACGCCTCGGCGCCGGTCGCGTCGGCGTCGAGGGCCCGGGTGATGGCGGCGTCCGGCACGTCGTCGCAGAACGGCGCCCGCTCGATCGTCACCGTCGAGGTGTCGTAGCCGGTCAGCGGCGTGGGCGCCGCGCTCGGCACCTCGCCCGTGCCCGCCGCCGGTCCCAGCACCGCGACGCCCGCCGCGACCGCGGCCGCGGTCGCGACCAGCGAGGCCAGGGTCGAGCCGACGGGCAGGCGCATGCGGCCAGCGTAGAGACCGGCGCGGGGTGAGCCGGGACACGGCCCACGCGCCCGCGGCCCAGCCTCCCGGGGAACACTGGGTGCGGCGCGTAGCCTCGGTCCACGTGATTCGCTTCGACCAGGTCACCAAGACCTACCCCGGCACCCGGCGCCCCGCTCTCGAGCGGGTCTCAGCCGACATCGCGAAGGGGGAGTTCGTCTTCCTGGTCGGCGCCTCCGGCTCCGGCAAGTCCACCGCGCTGCGCCTGATCCTGCGCGAGACCCGTCCCACCTCGGGGCGGGTGCACGTGGCCGGCAAGGAGATCAACCGGATGGCCGGCTGGAAGGTGCCGCGGCTGCGCCGCCAGATCGGCACCGTCTTCCAGGACTTCCGCCTGCTCAACACCAAGACCGTCGCCGAGAACGTCGGCTTCGCGCTCCAGGTGATCGGCAAGTCGCGCCGCGACATCGCCCGCGACGTGCCCGCGACCCTCGAGCTGGTCGGGCTCGAGGGCAAGGGCGACCGGTTCCCCGACGAGCTGTCGGGTGGCGAGCAGCAGCG
Source organism: Nocardioides sp. SYSU D00038 (assembly GCF_016924665.1). Classification (GTDB taxonomy): domain Bacteria; phylum Actinomycetota; class Actinomycetes; order Propionibacteriales; family Nocardioidaceae; genus Nocardioides. The sequence continues at coordinate 90,155 of NZ_JAFFJT010000027.1, read as the reverse complement.
GGTCGCGATCGCCCGGGCGTTCGTCAACCGGCCGATGATCCTGATCGCCGACGAGCCCACCGGCAACCTCGACCCCACCACCTCGGCCGGGATCATGAACCTGCTCGACCGGATCAACGCCACCGGCACCACGGTCGTGATGGCCACCCACGACGCGAGCATCGTCGACCAGATGCGCAAGCGGGTCATCGAGCTGGTCGACGGCCGCGTGGTGCGCGACGAGGCGCAGGGCGCCTACGACGTCCAGAGCTGACCTTCCCCCGGAACCAGAGAGCCCCCTCCCATGCAGCTGCGATACGTCTTCTCCGAGCTCCGCCAGGGGCTGCGCCGCAACCTCTCCATGCACATCGCGGTGATCCTGACCCTGTTCGTGTCGATGACCCTGGTGGGCCTCGGCGTGCTCCTGCGCCAGCAGTCCGACATCGCGGTGCGCTACCTCGGCGACGAGCTGCAGGTCACGGCGTACCTCTGCCGCGACCGCGACCCCAACCCCTCCTGCGCCGGCGAGGCGACCGACGCCCAGAAGCAGCAGATCACCGACGTGATCGAGAACAACCCCGAGGTCAAGGACTACCGGTTCGAGTCCCGCACCGAGGCGTTCGACAAGGTCAAGGAGCTCTACGGCGACGAACGCCGAGACAGCCTGCTGGCGGCGATGAGCGCCGAGGACATGCCGGAGTCGTACTGGATCACCCTCAACGACCCCAACGAGTACGAGGGCATCACCAGCGAGGTGGTGGGCCTCGACGGTGTCTCCCAGCTGCGCGACCTGCGCGACGACCTCAAACCGCTGTACGAGTGGCTCGGCATCCTGCAGTGGGGCGCCCTCGGTGTCGCGGCGTTCCTGGTGCTCGCCGCGCTGCTGCTCGTGGCCAACACGATCCGGCTCGCGGCCATGGCCAGACGCCGCGAGATCGGCATCATGCGCCTGGTCGGGGCCTCGACGCTCTACATCGCGATCCCGTTCGTGATGGAGGTGATCGTGAGCGCGGTGATCGCCGTCGTGCTGGCCGGCGGAGCGCTGGCAGCGTTCATGTACTTCGGCGTGCAGGAACGGATCTCGGAGTCGATCTCGTTCATGCCGTGGATCGGCATGGAGGACTACACCGTGGCGCTGGTCGTGATCGCGATCCTGGCTCCGGTGCTGACGGTGATCCCGACACTCGCGCTGACGGGCAAATACATCAAAGTCTGACCTCGCTGCCCTACGGTCGAGGGGTTCACTTCCCCGAACACCGAAGGCAGATCCGTGCGCTACTTCCCCGGCGCCGCCCGCCGGCGCGTGCTCGCGACCGCGGTCGTCAGCACCCTCGCCGTCGGCGCGATGGCCCTCCCCATCGCCTACGCCGCTGACTCCGACGACCTCGAGCAGAAGCAGAAGGACGTCCGGAACCAGATCGCGCAGGCCAACGACGAGCTCGAGCACTCCAGCAAGGAGGTGCGCGCCGCCGCGGCTGCCGTGGAGAAGGCGCGGGTCCGGCTGGAGCGGGCCAAGGCGTCGCTCGCCGAGACCGAGGCCCAGCTGGTCAAGGCTCGCGCCAAGGACGCCGAGATGCAGCAGAAGCTCACCGAGGCCGAGGCCCGGCTGGAGCAGGCGCAGGCCGAGCTGGCGCAGGGCCGGGCCGAGCTCGCCGCGCAGCGCGAGGTCGTCGTCGACACGGTCACCGACCAGTACACCCAGGGCCCCTCGCAGCTGATCGCGTTCTCGACGCTGCTGGAGTCGAGCAGCCCCGAGGAGCTCTCGCGCCGCCTCGGCCTCAACCAGGCCGTCGTCGACCGCGAGAGCATCTCCTTCGCCGGCCTCACCGAGATCGAGGCGCAGCTGGAGGAGCAGAAGGCCGCGGTGGCGCGGACCAAGCGCGAGATCGAGCTGCGCCGCCGTGAGGCCGCGCAGAACCTCGAGGTCATCGCCGGCCTCTTCGAGGAGGCGCGGGCCGCCAAGGCCAGCGTGCGCACCCTCGTCGACTCCTCCAAGGCCGCGGAGGCCAAGGCCCGGCAGGCCCGCGCCGCCGACGAGGCGCTCCTCGCCAAGCTCAAGCGCGAGGAGGAGAAGATCAAGCAGCAGATCATGGCGGCCGCGGCCCAGGACGACAGCCCGGGCTACACCGGCAACAGCGACGGCCTGCTGCTCGACCCGGTCACCGGCTCGGTGACCTCGCCGTTCGGCTACCGCAAGCACCCGATCTACGGCTACTGGGGTCTCCACGACGGCACCGACTTCGGCGCCGGCTGCGGCAGCCCGCTGCGCGCCGTCGCCGACGGCACCGTGGTCTCCAGCTACTACAGCTCGGTCTACGGCAACCGCCTCTACGTCAACGTCGGCCGGGTCAACGGCCACGTGATCACCGCGGTCTACAACCACGCGACGTCGTACCGGGTCGGGGAGGGGGCGCGGGTCAAGCGCGGCCAGACCGTCGGCTACGTCGGCTCGACCGGCTGGTCCACCGGCTGCCACCTGCACTTCACGATCCTGCGCGACGGCAACGCCGTCGACCCGATGGGCTACCTCTGATCGACGCTGGTCGAGGAAGGACGAGGTCCTTCCCTCGTTACCCGGTGGGACGAGCGCCCTCCGGTGGGGACGGTAGCCGTTCGGGTGCGGTGGTTTCGAGGCTCGCTCCGCTCGCACCTCAACCACCGCCGGCGCTGGTTGAGGTGCGAGGAGCGCCAGCGACGAGCCTCGAAACCCGGTGGGCCGAACGCCCTTCCGGTGGGACGGCCGACGTTCGGGGGCGGTGATTTCGAGGCTCGCTCCGCTCGCACCTCAACCACCGCCGGCGCAGCTTCCTCAACCAGCGGGCGGTTGCGGCAAACCCCGTTGCCCGCGCCTGCGAGAATGGGGGGATGCCGAAGGAACAGGGGCGGAAGATGATCGCGCAGAACAAGAAGGCGCGTCACGACTTCGCCATCGAGGACACCTTCGAGGCCGGGCTGGTGCTGCAGGGGACCGAGGTGAAGTCGCTGCGGCAGGGCCGGGCCTCGCTGGTCGACGGGTTCGTCGACATCGACCGCGGGGAGGCGTGGCTGCACGGCGTCCACATCCCCGAGTACTCCCAGGGCACCTGGACCAACCACTCCGCGCGCCGCAAGCGCAAGCTGCTGCTCAACCGCGAGGAGATCGACAAGATCGAGCGGCGGGTCAACGAGCGCGGCCTGACCGTCGTACCCCTGTCTCTGTACTTCCTCGACGGCCGCGCCAAGGTCGAGATCGCTCTCGCCAAGGGCAAGAAGTCGTGGGACAAGCGCCACTCCATCGCCGAGCGGCAGGCCAACCGCGAGGTCGAGCAGGCCGTCGGACGGCGGCTGAAGGGCATGCGTGACTGAGGCGCACCCCGACGTCGCACCGGTCCGCGCCTTCTGGACCGCGCTCGGGCTCCCGGGGCTCTTCGACGCGCACGCGCACTTCCTGCCGCCCAACATCGAGGCCGCGGTGTGGCGCCAGTTCGACCAGGCCGGCCCGCTGATCGGGCGCGAGTGGCCGATCCGCTACCGGCAGCCCGCCGAGGAGCGGGTCGAGCTGCTGCGCGCGTTCGGCGTACGCCGGTTCCCGACCCTGCCCTACGCCCACAAGCCCGGCGTCGCGGCCTACCTCAACGACTGGTCGCGCGCCTTCGCCGCCGAGGTGCCCGAGGCGCTCTGGTCGGCCACGCTCTACCCCGAGGAGGGCGTCGCGTCGTACGTCGGCGAGCTCGTCGCCGAGGGCGTCGAGATCGTCAAGGTGCACCAGCAGGTGGGCGGCTTCCACCTCGACGACCCGCTGCTCGACGAGGCGTGGGGAGTGCTCGAGGACGCCGGCACGCCGGTGCTGGTGCACGCCGGGTCGGGGCCGGTCGGCACCGAGTTCACAGGTCCCGAGTCGATGGCGCGGCTGCTGTCCCGTCACCCGCGGCTCACCGTCGTGGTGGCCCACCTCGGCGCACCGGAGTCGATGGCCTTCCTCGACCTGGCCGACCGCCACGAGGGCGTCCACCTCGACACCTCGATGGCGGTCAGCTACTTCTTCCGCGAGCACTTCGACGAGCGCGTCGTGCCGCGGCTGCGCGACCTGGAGCCGCGGATCCTGTTCGGCTCCGACTTCCCGACCATCCCGGACCCCTACGCCGAGCAGCTCGACGGGCTGGTCCGGCTCGACCTCGGGGACGACTGGCTGCGCTCGGTCTGCTGGCACAACGCCGTCCGGCTGCTCGGCGAGGGTGGTGCCTGAGTGTCCGTCCTCGTCCTGGCCCTGCTGGTGGTGGGTGCGCTCGGCCTCCTCGTGGTGGTCGCGGGTGCGGTCGCCCTGGTGCGGTCGTTCCGCTCGCCGCCGGCCGTCCCGCCGGGGCCGGTGCCTCCGCTCGCACCCGCCGTCGCGTCGACGTGGAACCTCGAGGTCCTGGGCGGCGGCGTGATCGGCGCGATGGGCGGCACCCTCAACGCGATCTACGGCACCCTCCACGTCGACGACGGCCGGGCGTCGTTCACCGTCGACGGTGCCACCGGGCCGGCCTGGACGGTCGCCTGCCGCGACCTCCACGTGATCCGCCAGGGGCTGGGACCGTTCGCGGTCGCGTCGCTACGCCTGGTCGGGCCGATGGGCGAGATCCGCTGCAACGCCAGCCGCGAGCACCTCAACCGGGTGGTCGACAACCCGGTCAAGGACCTGCGCGAGAGCGGGTACGCCGACGCGCTGGCCCGGGCGCTGAGCGCCCACGGCGCGCGGCTGAGCTGAGCCGCGGGCATAAGGGCTGGGTCTGGTCGGTTGCACCCACTAGAGTGGAAGCACAACTCAAGAGGGGCTGATCGGTTTCGACTTGGGACGTTAGTTCCAGGGGAAGCGGGTCGAGGAGCCAGCGTCATCTCGTAAACGATCGCTGGAAACCAATAACTGCCAACGCTAAGCGCAGTTCCTTCGCTCTCGCCGCCTGAGCGGTGATCGAAGCGTCAGACCGGGTATCCGTCTCCGGCCCGGACCCTGGCGTCATCTAGGAGACTTGCTGCTCATTCCTTGTCGCGGAGGGTGAGCGGGACTATTCCGTGACTGGGCCTGTCGGCGACGTGTCAGTGCGAGCGCCGGGGCCGAGCAGAACGACATCACTGACTGCACCCGGAGAAGACCTGGTTCGACGCTCGAGGACGCGGGTTCGATTCCCGCCAGCTCCACCACCGCCATGCCACGTGGCACCCCTCGCGAGGACACTACGACGAAGGGCCCCGACCGTCCGGTCGGGGCCCTTCGTCGTCGTGATGGGAGCTCAGTGGAGCCGCCAGCCGGTCCGTTGTGCGTGGACGAGCACGAGACCCACCACCAGCAGCGCCTCGAGCAGCGCCGCGACGACCGTGGCGCCCGTGACCCGGAGGCCGACGCGGCGCCACGGCGGCGACACGAGCACCAGCAGCCCGGCCGCTGCGGTCGTCACCAGGGCGGCGACGGGGAGCCAGAACGTGCTGTCCAGGCCGCCGGACAGGGCGCGCTGCACCGGGAGGGCGAAGATCGCCAGCTGGAAGAGGACGGTGACCCGGGCCCACGGCCCGCCGAGCGGCTGCCATCCCGTCCCTCGGGCGGACTCGGTCATCGCGCCACCATCCACGCGCCGTGACCTACGGCGAGGTGGGCGCCCGGCCGGTCTCCCGGGTCGGCTCGCCCTGACGCGTCACGCCAGGGCTGGCTGGAGCAGGTCCTCGAGACCGACCCGGCGGTAGAACTCGCGCCGCACCCGGTCGCCCACGGCGTTGACCACCTCGGCACCGTCGTCGGCGGGGTCGACGTGCACCCGGAACGGCCGGTGGCCCTTCGGGGTCGCGACCAGGTCGACCACCGCGCGGGCGACGTCGCCAGGGTCCTGGTCGGCGGGCGCGAGGTCGGCGAGCTTGGCGGCGACCTGGTCGACCAGCCCGGCGTACTCGCTCTCGTAGGCCGCGACGACCTCGGTGTCGGCGGCATGACCGGCGTGGGCGAAGTGGTTGGTGCCGACGGTGAACGAGCCGGGCACGACGATCGCGGTGTCGATGCCGAACCGGGCGAGCTCGGCGGCGTAGCTCACGGCGAGGGAGTCCATCCCGGCCTTGGCCGCGAAGTACGGCGCCAGGTACGGCGGGGTGCCGCCGCGGGTGCTCGACGACCCCATCCACAGCACCAGCCCGTCGCGCTGGGCCCGCAGGTGCGGCAGCACCGCGCGGTTGACCCGCTGGGTGGAGACGACGTTGGTCTCGTAGAGCTCCACGAGCTGCTCGGGCTCGAACGCCTCGGTGGGGCCGATCGTCATGTGGCCGGCGTTGTGGAGCAGCACGTCGATCCGGCCCGCCTCCTCGATCACGGTGGCCACGGCGCGGTCGACCGAGCGCTGGTCGACGACGTCCATCTCAACGGGTCGGAGGTCGACGCCGTGCTCGCCGGCGTAGCTGCGGGCGTCCTCGGCGGCCTGCCGGTTGCGCGCCCCGAGGTCGCGCATCCCGGCGTAGACGGTGTGGCCGGCGTCGGCCAGCGCCCGCGCGGTCAGCGCGCCGAAGCCGCCGGAGGCGCCGGTGATGAGGACCGTGCGAGCGGTGGGGTCCGGGGAGCTGGGGGTGGTCATGGCGGTTCTCCTTCGGTCGGTGTGGTGAGCGGACGAGTGGGTGGTGCGGTCAGGCGATGCCGCCGTTGACGTAGACGACCTGGCCGTTGACCCAGCGGGCCGGCCCGGCGAGGTGTGCCACGACCTCGGCGATGTCGGCCGGCTTTCCGAGCCGCTCCAGCGGCGGCATCTTCGCGAGCTGGTCGACGGCCTCCTGCGGCTTGCCGTCGAGGAACAGCGGCGTGGCGGTCGGGCCGGGGGCGACGGCGTTGACGGTGATGTCGCGGCCACGCAGCTCCTTGGCGAGGACCATGGTCATCGCGTCGACCGCGCCCTTGGTGGCGGCGTAGGCCGCGTAGGTGGGCAGCGCGAGCTTCACGACCGAGCTCGAGAAGGTGATGATCGCCCCGCCGTCGCGCAGCCGGCGCACCGCCTCGCGGGCGACCACGACGGTGCCGCGCACGTTGGTGCGGTGCATCCGGTCGAAGTCGTCGAGGTCGAGCTCGGCGAGCGGGGAGAGCAGCATGATGCCGGCGCTGTGCACCAGCACGTCGACGCCGCCCAGCGTCCGCTCGACCTCGTCGAACATGGCCGCGACCGCGGCCTCGTCCGCGATGTCGGCCTCCACGACGACGGTGCGGGCGCCCGCCGCCGCGGCGGTGCGGGCGACCTCCTCGGCCCGGTCGCGGTTGCCGACGTAGTGGACGGCCACGGCGAAGCCGTCGGCCGCGAGCCGCTCGACGACCGCGGTGCCGATGCCGCCGGAGCCGCCGGTGACGAGGGCGACCCTGGGACGGGGGGTGTCGCTGGGGTGGGCAGTGGTGGTCATGGCGGGCCTTCCTTCCGGTTGGTGGACGCGCACCGGAATGTGTACGCTGTGTTCATATAAGCATATATGAACGAATCGTTCAATAGGAGACCCGATGCCCCGAGGACGACGCCCCACCGAGGACGTCCGCCGCGACGTGCTCGCCGCGGCCGGCCGGCTGCTGCTCGCCGACGGCATGGACCGGTTCACGATCGAGCGGGTGGCGACCGAGAGCGGCGCCAGCAAGGTCACGATCTACAAGCTGTGGCCCTCCAAGGGAGCCCTGGCGCTCGAGGGCTACTTCGCCGCGGTCGAGCAGGCGCTGGAGTTCCCCGACACCGGCGACCTCGAGCACGACCTGCGCGAGCAGCTCCACTCGTTCGTCGGCCTGCTGACCGGCACCCCGGCCGGCCCGGTGGTGCGCGGCCTGATCGCCGAGGCCCAGCGTGACCCGGCGCTGATGGAGGCCTACCTGCACTCGTACGCCGAGCCGCGGCGCCGCTTGGCCGTCGAGCGGCTGGAGGCCGCCCGGGCCGCCGGCCAGCTCGGCGAGCGCGTGGACGCCCAGACGGTGGTCGACCAGCTGTGGGGGGCCTGCTACCACCGGTTGCTGCTGCCCGGCCACGACCTCGACGAGGTGTTCGTGGACCGCCTGCTCGACAACCTCCTGCACGGGATCGGCCGCTGAGCCGTCCGCGCGACGCCGGGCGCGCGCCGGTCGGCCTGTGAGCCGGGCCACAGGTTTGGCAGGGGGGTGCGGGGGTAGGTGGGTGGGCCGCTTGACTAAAGCGGACTCCTTAGACCCATCACTCGAGAGGGACCCCCATGCCCATGGCGTCCACACGCCAGCTGTTCGCCGCCGTCCTCGCGGTCGCCGCGCTGATCGGGTCGTGGCTCGTCGCCGCACCCGCGTCGGCCGCGACCGGCACGATCTCCGGCACGGTCAAGGTCCGCGCCGTCGGTGGCCAGCCCGTCGGCCACGCCGGCGCGCAGGTGGTCTTCGACCGGGCCACGACCGCAGGCGAGGACCCCAGCTTCGAGAACTCCGTCGCCAGCGTGACCACCGGCGCGGGCGGCGCCTTCGCCTCGCCGGCCCTGGCCGACGGTCGCTACCGGGTGCGCGTCTACCCCGGCAGCTTCGCCGGGCCCGGCACGCTCGGCCACGAGTACTTCGACGACCGCTGGAGCCCCTACGACGTGACCCTGGTGACCGTCGCCGGAGGCGCGACCACGCTCGGCAAGGACGTCGTCCTCCAGCCGACCGGCTGGGTGACCGGCACCGTGCGCGACGAGGCCGGCCAGCCGATCGCCGGAGCGACGGTCACCCTCTCGCAGACGCCCGGACGCGGTGGCGGCTACGGCATCGTGACCGACGCCCAGGGCCGCTACGACACCCGCACCGGCGACTACACCGACAACACCATCCCCGGCAGCTACCGCGTCGAGGCCGGCTCCTACGGCAGCGACATCGACAGCCCGGTGTACACGTCCTCGTCGGCCGACGTGGCGATCGCCGCCAATGCGGGCGTGCAAAGGGACTTCGTGCTCAAGCGGCTGCCCCAGGTGGTCTTCACGCTCCAGGACACCAACGGCTCGCCGCTGGCGAACGCGCCGCTGAACATCCAGGAGTACCGCAGCGACCTCGGCGGCTGGGGCCCGATCCAGTCCGGCCCGCACGAGACCGACGAGGAGGGGCGCTACCGCTTCGTGGGCTACCCCGGCCGCTCGGTGAAGGTCTACTTCGGCACGCCGGCCGGCTACACCGGTTCCGGCGTCGGAGAGTACTGGGACGGGCCCACCGGTGACGGCGCCTACGCCCTGCGCGACGCCGCGGTGGTCGACTTCCCCCAGGGCGTGGCCATGAACCGCAGCTACACCGTGCGGCTCGGCGCCGCTCCCGCCATCAGCGCCGGCAGCCCGACCATCACCGGCACGCCCAAGGTGGGGCAGACCCTCACCCTCGTGCCCGGCACCTGGGGCCCGGGCGCCGTCGACCTCGACGTGCAGTGGCTCGACGGGGGGTTCGTGATCCCCGGCCAGACCGAGCGCGAGCTGACGCTGACCCCCGACCTGGAGGGGTCCTACATCACCGCGCGGGTGACCGGGGCCAAGGCCGGCGCCGACGCCGTCGACCGGGCCGCGCCGTACCTCGGCCCGGTGACCGCGGGCGCCCCTCCGGTGTCGTTCACCCGCCCCACGATCAGCGGCACGCCCCGGGTCGGCTCGACGCTCACCGCGGTGCCCGGCGCGTGGGGTCCGTCCGGCGTCGCGCTGGCCTACCAGTGGTACGCCGCCGGCCAGGCCGTCGGCCAGGCCACCGCCCAGACCTTCGTGCCCACGGCCGCCGAGCAGGGCAAGGCGATCACGGTGCGGGTGACCGGCTCGCTGACCGGCTACAGCACCGTGGCGCGCACCTCCGCGGCGACGGCCGCGGTCGCGGCGGCACCCGCGGTCAGCGCCTCGACGCCCACCATCTCGGGCACCGCCCAGGTCGGCTCGACGCTCACCGCGGTGCCCGGCGCCTGGGGCCCTGACGGCGTCGCGCTGGCCTACCAGTGGTTCGCCGGCGGCCAGCCCGTGGCCGGCGCGACCGCCAGCACCCTCGCGCTGACCGCCGCCCAGCAGGGCCAGCCGGTCACCGTGCGGGTCACCGGCACCCTGGCCGGGCACACCCCGGCCGAGCGCACCTCCGCGGCGACGGCTGCGGTCGCGGCCGCACCCGAGGCGCCGGCCGTCTCCGCGGGCACGCCGACCGTCGCCGGCACCGCGCGCACGGGTCAGCGGCTGACCGCCCGGCCCGGCAGCTGGGGCCCGACCGGGGTGACCCTCGGCTACCAGTGGCTCGCCGACGGCACGCCGATCGCGGGCGCCGCGGGCGCGTCGTACGTCGTCACCAACGCGGTCGCCGGACGCCGGATCAGCGTGCGCGTGACCGGCACCCTGGCCGGGGCGGCCGCCGTCGTCCGCGACTCGGCACCCACCGCGGCGTCGGTGGGGCTGCTCACCGCCCCGAGGCCGAGGATCACGGGCACCGCGCGGCAGGGTCGCAAGCTGACGGTCAAGCTCGGGACCTGGTCGCCGGGTCCGGTGCGACTCACCTACACCTGGCTGCGCAACGGCACGAGGATCGCGGGGGCCACCAGGGCGAGCTACACGCTGCGCAAGGCCGACGTCGGCAAGCGGATCAGCGTGCGGGTGACCGGAGCCCGGGCGTCGTACGCCACCGTCGTCAAGGTCAGCGCGCGCACGGGCAAGGTCAAGCGCCAGGCCTGACCGAACGGGTGTGGTGGCCGGCGCGGCCGGCCACCACACTGACCCGATGAACCTCGGGCGTGCGGTCCTGGTCGTGGTCTGCGTGCTCGCCCTCGGCTGGCTCGCGCCCCCGGTCGCGGCGGCCGCGACGCCCACCCAGCTGGTGCTGTCGGGGGCCGACGCCCGGGCCGGCGACCCGAGCACGATCAGGGTGTCGCTGTCGTCGTCGGGCGGCCCGGTGGCAGGGGCCGGCGTGGTCGTGGAGCGACAGGTCGGTGGCGGGTGGCAGCCCCTGGCGACCGTGGTCACCGGCGCCGACGGCACGGCGACCACCTCCGCGCCGCTCTCGCCGCGGCCGGCCGAGAACCTGTTCCGCGCGTCGTACGCCGGCGACGACACCCACGACGCCGCGACGGCCGGGCCGGTGGCCGTCCGGCTCTTGCTCCGGCGCAGCGTGGTGACCCTGACCGGCCCGGCGTCGTTCGTCGACGAGCGCTCCGCGGTGCTGCTGGTCGGCTGGCGCGGCGACGACGGCCGCCCCGCGACCGGCACCGTGCGCCTGCTGCGCCGCACCGGGGGCGGCGGGTGGCGGGTCAGCCGCGCGGTCGCGGTCGGCGCCGACGGCCGGGCCCGGGTGCGGGTCGCGCCGCGGGTCGACACCCGCTGGCGGGTCGAGACTCCCCGGCTGCCGTGGCTCGAGGCCGGCCGCAGCGACGTCCACCGCCTCGACAACCGGCCGCCGGGCCGGGCGGTTCGCTGGCCCGTCGGCGCGCCGCGGCCGCGGATCGCGCTGCCGCCCCAGGCCCGGGCCACCGCGCCGGGGGCCGCCCCGGTCGTGGTGCGCATCCCCGACCGGGTCTGGCGCTCGATGGTGGGTCGGTCGTGGCACCGGGGCTGCCCCGTGGGCCGCGCCGGGCTGCGGCTGGTGCGGGTCAACTACTGGGACTACGACGGCTACCGCCGCCGGGGCGAGGTGGTGGCCGCGGCAGGGGCGGCGGAGCGGATGGCCGGTGCGCTGGCCGAGATGTACCGGCGTCGGCTGCCGATCCGGGCCATGTACCGCGTCGACCGGTTCGGCTGGTCGCACCGGCTGGGCGGGGCGGACGACTACCGCTCGATGGCGGCGGGCAACACCTCGGCCTTCAACTGCCGCGACGTCGTCAACCGCCCGGGCGTGCGGTCGCCGCACTCGTGGGGACGCTCGCTCGACGTCAACACCTGGGAGAACCCCTACCGCTCGGCCACCGGCCTGGTGCCCAACGCCTGGTGGCAGCCCCGGTCGCACCCGCGGATCGCGTGGCGTAGCAGGGCGCACGTCGTCGTCCGGCTGATGGCCCGCCACGGGCTGCGCTGGACCTACGGCCGGGGCGACACCCAGCACTTCGACGCCGCCCACCACGGCCGGGTGGTGCTCCCGCGGGACTGCCGCGGGGTGGTGTGCCACTGACCGCGTCGTTCCTAGGCTGCACCCATGGCCGACTGCGTCTTCTGCGGGATCGTGGCCGGCGAGGTGCCGGCCGACGTCGTCCTCGACGAGCCCGACCTCCTCGCCTTCCTCGACCAGCGCCCGGTGTTCAAGGGGCACGTGCTCCTGGTCCCGCGCGAGCACGTCGTGACCCTGCCCGACCTGCCGGCGCGCCTGCGCGACCCGTTCCTGGCCGCGGGTCAGCGGATCGCGACCGCGGTGGTCGAGGGGCTGGGCGCGCAGGGCAGCTTCGTGGCGATCAACAACGTCGTCAGCCAGTCGGTGCCCCACCTGCACCTGCACGTGGTGCCGCGCACCAAGGGCGACGGGCTGCGCGGCTTCTTCTGGCCTCGGCACAAGTACGACGACCTCGAGGAGCGAGGGCGGTACGCCGAGCGGCTGCGCGCCGCTCTACAGTGACCGGGCAGCATCCACCAGGCAGCGCCGACGAGCAGCGCGGATCAGCAGGAGGTCACACCATGGGTCGCTACGACGGTCGGGTCGTCGTCGTCACCGGAGCCGCGCGCGGCATCGGGTTCGGCTGCGCCACGCGGTTCGCCGAGGAGGGCGCGTCGGTGGCGGTGCTCGACCTCGACGAGGCCGCTGCCGCCGAGGCCGCGGGCCGGCTGCCCGTGGTCGACGGCGCCCGGGCGATCGGGGTGGGCTGCGACGTCAGCGACGCAGCCTCCGCCGAGGCCGCGGTCGAGCGGGTCGTGGCCGACCTGGGCGGCATCCACGTGCTGGTCAACAACGCCGGGATCACCCGCGACAACCTGCTGTTCAAGATGACCGAGGACGACTGGGACCTGGTCATGGGCGTGCACCTCAAGGGCGCGTTCCTGATGACCAGGGCCGCCCAGAAGCACTTCGTGGAGCAGAAGTACGGCAAGATCCTCAACCTCTCCAGCGTCTCTGCACTGGGCAACCGCGGGCAGGCCAACTACTCCGCGGCCAAGATGGGCGTGCAGGGCTTCACCCGCACCCTCGGCATCGAGCTCGGCCCGTTCGGCATCAACGCCAACGCCATCGCGCCGGGCTTCATCGCCACCGAGATGACCGACGCCACGGCGGCCCGGCTGAAGATGGACGTCGAGGAGTTCCGCCGGCTCAACGCCGAGGCCAACCCGGTGCGCCGGGTCGGCTTCCCGGAGGACATCGCCGCCGCTGCTGCGTTCCTCTGCAGCGACGAGGCGTCCTACGTCACCGGCCAGACCCTCTACGTCGACGGCGGGGCGAAGCTGGGTTGAGGCCCCCGCGGCGCATACTGACCGCGGACCGGACCCGCACCCCGAGCTCGACCGAGCCCACGCACCCAGACCCGATCGAACGGAGCCCGACGTGCCTGCACCTCGTGGACACCGCAGCGCGGCCCTGCCGGTCGCGCTCCTGCTGACCGCAGCGCTGGCCCTCGCCGGCTGCGGCGGCGACGACGACGGCGACGGCGCCCCCGACCCCCAGGCGACCGCAGGCGGCGGGGTGCTCGACTCCACCTGGCCGCTCACCGGCCTCGAGGTCACCGGCGAGCAGAGCGCGGCCCAGGAGCACCCGGTGATGGTCCTGAAGATGGACAACACCGCCTCCAGCGCGCCCCAGCAGGGGCTCGGCACCGCCGACCTGGTCGTGGAGGAGCTGGTCGAGGGCGGGATGACCCGGCTCGCGGCGTTCTTCTACTCCAAGATCCCCGGCGACGTCGGTCCGGTGCGTTCGATGCGGGCCACCGACATCGGCATCGTCCGGCCCACCGGCGGCGTGATGGTCACCTCGGGCGCGGCCCAGGTCACGATCGACCGGATCCGGAAGGCCGGCATCGCGTTCTTCCAGGAGGGCGACAAGGGCTTCTTCCGCGACGACAGCCGTTCGGCGCCGTACAACCTGTTCGCGAACCTGCGCCAGACCGCCACCCTGGTCGAGGACGACGCCGCCCGCCCCGACGACTACCTGCCGTGGGGCACGACCGAGGACCTGCCGCAGGGGCAGCCCGCCAAGCGGCTCTCGGCGCGCTTCTCCGGCGGCCACGCCACCGACTGGATCTTCGACGGCAAGAAGTACGTCAACCAGAACTCCTACGCCGCCGACGGCGACGAGTTCCCGGCCGACACGGTGCTGGTGCTGCGGGTGCAGGTCGGCGACGCCGGCTACACCGACCCCGCGGGCAACCCGGTGCCGGAGTCGAAGCTCGACGGCAAGGGCCCGGCGCTGCTCTTCCACGACGGCCGCCTGGTGCGCGGCACCTGGCGCAAGGACGGCCTCGACGGCCACATCCAGCTCGCGACCAAGGCCGGCGACCTGACCGTCCCGGCCGGGCGCACCTGGATCGAGCTGGTCCCCGCCAACGGCGGCGACGTCACCTTCGGCCGCTAGGAGTGCCGACCGGCTAGGCGGGGTCCTCCGGCAGCGTGAAGGTGTCGGTGCTGGTCGGCAGCTCGACACCGTTGGCGGCGAGGGCCTGGAAGCCGGCCACGATGAAGGCGATCGCGGTCTCGACCCGGTCGGCGGCCGCCTCGGGGTCGTCGGAGGCCGCCACCGACTCGCCGGCCGACGACATCGCGCCGAAGAAGATCCGCGAGAACGTCTGGGTCATCTCCTCGTCGAGCTCCCAGGTGCCGGCGGTCAGCACCGAGCGGACGATCTCGACCACGGTCGCGAACGTCGAGCGCTCCTCCTGCTCGCGGAACCGCTCGTATCCGAGGACGGCCGGCCCCTCCTGGATCACGATCCGGCGGTAGTCGGGCTCCTGCACGATCAGCCGGAAGGCCCGCAGTCCCGAGAGCGCCTTGACCCACGGGTCGCGGCTGCCCTTGATCGCCTTCTGGATCCGCTTGCTGGCGTCGAGCTCGATCCGCTCGAAGACCGCCTCGAACAGGGCCTGCTTGCCGCTGAAGTGGTGGTAGAGCGCGCCCTTGGTGACCTGGGCCCCGGCGACGATCGCGTCGAGGCTGGTGCCGGCGTAGCCGTGCTCGGTGAAGAGCTCCTGGGCGACCTCCACCAGCGCTCGCTTGGTGCTGGCGGAGTACTGCTGGCGCCGCGAGCCGCCGGGGACGCTCGGCACCTTGGGCTTGGGCACCTTGGGCACGAGCTTGCTCACGGACGACTTCGGCACGGGTCCACCCTAGTGGCCTCCGTCACAGCAGCCGATGCACGGCGCCGCCGGCCTCCGGTGCGCGGGTCGGGCCTCGACCCCGCCACGACGTCGAATCCCCAAGCAGGCAAGGGACGATCGTCACACGCCGGGTGGCGAGGATCACCGACCGGAACGGACCTGACGGCTGGCATACCGTCAGTACGTTGCCCTACTGTGGGTACGTACTCACGGTATGTGAGTCCCTCCCGACAGGAGAACGACCATGACCTGGAAGTCCTTCCACAACCGCGGGGAGATCCTCCGCGACGTCATCCGCACCGCCGACCGGCGCCGCGACGGCGTCCTGCCGATGGACGTGCCCGGCGTCGCCGAGACCTTCGGCGACGAGCTGACCCTGCTCGGCGCCCTGTCGCTGCGCTGGCACACCCGGCTCTCCGGCCGGATCGAACGCGAGCTGGTCTCGCAGCCGATGGACCTCGAGCGCGCCGTGCAGCGGGCCTGGCAGGCCACGGCCGACGAGCTGCCCGGCATCCGCCGGGTGCTCGACCACCACCTCGAGCACCCCCTCGACGACGCCATGGCCTCGGCCCTGGCCAAGGCGCAGGCCAAGGAGCACCTCCTGCTGGCCGTGATGGCCGGCCAGGGCAGCGCCGGCGGCAGCACCGGCGACGCCGCCTCGGTCGCGGCCGGCCGCCGGATCGAGGCCGCGGCGCGCGCGTCGTACCTCCCGGTCGACCTGGTCGACGATGACGCCGACCGGCCCACCCTCCTGGCCCGACTGCGGGCCGTGCTGGCTGCCTGACCGCCCTCCCCGGAGGCAGCCACCCCCTCGGCCATGGCCCCGCCCACCGTCGCTGCGCGATGATGGGGCCATGGCCGAGGTGCGTGCGGGGATGCTGCTGGTGGCGACGCCGGTGCTCCTCGACCCCAACTTCTCCGAGACCGTCGTGCTGGTGCTCGACTCCGACGACGACGGCGCGCTCGGCGTCGTGCTCAACCGACCCTCCGCGGTGCGGGTCGACGAGGTGCTCGAGCCGTGGGGCGACGTCGTCGCCGAGCCCGAGGTGCTCTTCCAGGGCGGCCCGGTCAGCACCGAGGGAGCGCTGGCCGTCGGGCTGCTGCGCGACCCCGACGACGAGCCGGTGGGCTTCCGCGAGGTCGACGGTCGGCTCGGCCTGGTCGACCTCGACACCCCCGTCGAGCTCGTCGACGGCAGCCTGGCCGGGCTGCGGATCTTCGCGGGCTACGCCGGCTGGGGGGCCGAGCAGCTGGCCGGCGAGATCGAGGAGGGCTGCTGGTACGTCGTGCCCGCCCAGGCCGCCGACGCCTTCCGCCTCGACGCCGGCGACCTGTGGCGCGAGGTGATGCGCCGCCAGCCCGGCGAGCTGGCGTGGCACTCGACGCGACCGGCCGACCCGGGCCTGAACTGACCCGGCGCCCCGCCCGTCGTGGTCGGGGCGCCTCCCGTCCTCACGTAGGGTGGGACCCGTGAGCACCATCGGATTCGGCACCGGCACCGCCGTCGACGAGCGGGTGCGCGAGGACCGCCACACCGTCCCCACCGACGACGGCGACCACGAGCGCTTCTCCCACTTCGTGGAGAAGGACAAGCTCACCGAGGCGATGGTGATGGGCACCCCCGTGGTCGCGCTGTGCGGCAAGGTGTGGGTGCCGAGCCGGGCGCCGGAGAAGTTCCCCGTCTGCCCGGAGTGCAAGGAGGTCTGGGAGTCGCTCAACGACGACTCCGGTGACGGCTCGGGCGGCAGCCGGTCTTGAACTCCGCCCTCACCCCGGCCTGGCCGGAGCGGGCGGCCTGGGGCACGGCGCCGTCGCTCCGTGCCTGGCAGTCCGCCGCCATGGAGCAGTACCTCGCCCGCCAGCCGCGCGACTTCCTCGCCGTGGCCACGCCCGGCGCCGGCAAGACGACGTTCGCGCTCAGCGTGGCCTCCGAGCTGTTGGGCCGGCGGATCGTCGACCGGGTCACGATCGTGGCGCCCACCGAGCACCTCAAGACCCAGTGGGCCGAGGCGGCCGAGCGGGCCGGCATCCCGATCGACCCGGCCTACGCCGCGGGCAAGGGCAGGACCTCTTCCGACTACCTCGGGATCGCGGTCACCTACGCCGGCGTCGCGGTGAACCCGCTGGCGATGCGGATCCGCACCGAGCGCTGGAAGACGCTGGTGATCCTCGACGAGGTGCACCACGCCGGCGACGCGCTGTCGTGGGGCGAGGGCGTGCGCGAGGCCTTCGACCCCGCCCACCGCCGGCTGGCGCTGACCGGCACGCCGTTCCGCTCCGACGTCAACCCGATCCCGTTCGTCACCTACGCGCCCGGCGACGACGGCGTGCCGCGCTCGGTGGCCGACTACACCTACGGCTACGCCGAGGCGCTCGCCGACCACGTCGTGCGCCCGGTGCTGTTCATGGCCTACTCCGGCGAGATGCAGTGGCGCACCCGGGCCGGTGACGAGGTGTCGGCGCGCCTCGGCGAGCCGCTGACCAAGGACCTCACCAACCAGGCGCTGCGCACCGCGCTCGACCCCGAGGGGTCGTGGATCCCGTCGGTGCTCGCCGCAGCCGACAAGCGGCTCTCGGAGGTGCGCCGCCACGTCGCCGACGCCGGGGGCCTGGTGATCGCCACCGACCAGGACTCCGCGCGGGCCTACGCCAAGACGCTGCGCGCGATCGCGGGCGAGGCGCCCACCGTCGTGCTCTCCGACGAGAAGCAGGCCTCGAAGAAGATCGCGGAGTTCGCGCAGGGCGACGGCCGCTGGATGGTCGCGGTGCGGATGGTCTCCGAGGGCGTCGACGTGCCCCGGCTCGCGGTCGGCGTCTACGCCACCACCACCGCCACCCCGCTGTTCTTCGCCCAGGCGGTCGGCCGCTTCGTCCGGGCGCGCACCCGGGGCGAGACCGCGTCGGTGTTCCTCCCGTCGGTGCCGACGCTGCTGCAGTACGCCGGCGAGCTCGAGCTCGCGCGCGACCACGTGCTCGGCCGCCGGGTCTCCGACGACGGCGACATCTTCGCCGCCGAGAAGGACCTGCTCGCCCAGGCCCAGGCCGGGGAGGGCGCCTCCGACGAGCTCGAGGCGCTGCCGTTCCAGGCGCTGGGCTCGGAGGCCCGCTTCGACCGCGTGCTCTTCGACGGCGGCGAGTTCGGCCATGCGGGCGAGGTGCACGTCGGCTCGGAGGAGGAGATGGACTTCCTCGGCATCCCGGGCCTGCTCGAGCCCGCCCAGATGCGCGAGCTGCTCGCCCAGCGCCAGAGCGACCGGGCCCGCAAGCAGCGGTCGCAGGCCGACGCCAACGCCCGGGCAGCCGATTCGCTCACGGAAGTCTCCACCCACGAGCAGCTGGCCGTGCTCCGGCGCGAGCTCAACGGCCTGGTGGGCGCCTGGCACCACCGCACCGGGCAGGCCCACGGCGTCGTGCACGCCGCGCTCCGCAAGGAGTGCGGCGGCCCCGCCGCCGCGGTCGCCAACGCCGAGCAGCTGCAGGCCCGGATCGACCGGGTGCGCGACTGGGCGGTGCGGCGCTCGTCGTAGCCGCGACCGCCCCGTCACCCCCCGAACGGCCGGGCCCCGGGCCCGGGACGGGGGACGACCTGCCGGTTGTCGTCGAGGTGGTGGCCGCCGTCGCAGACCAGGGCGGCCCGGACCACCTGGCCGCAGTCGCGGTGCACCAGCTCGACGGGCGGGCCTTCGGGGTCGGCGCAGTAGCGGGCACCCCAGTCGGCGACCGCGGCCAGCACGGGGTAGAGGTCGAATCCTTTGGGGGTGAGCCGGTACTCGTGGCGCACCCGGCCGCCCTCGGGCCGGTACGGCGTGCGGGTGAGGATGCCGTGCTCGACCAGCATCGCCAGCCGGTTGCTCAGCACCTGGCGGGCGACGCCGCTGTGCCGCTGCATGTCGTCGAAGCGGCGCACGCCGTTGAAGACCTCGCGCAGCACCACCAGTGTCGACCGCTCGCCGAGCACGCTCATCGCCCGCGCCACCTGGCAGTTGTCGGTCGACCACGCGAGTGCCGGGGGAGTGGTGGTGGTCATGGTCACAGTCTAGGTCTTGTTGACAGACCCAGCCAAGGTCGCCAGTCTGGGTCCGTGACCGAGACCCAGACTCCCGACCTGGCCGCGATGACCGGCCTCGAGCTGCTGATGGCGATGCGCGACGGCGTGCTGCCGCCGGCCCCGATCGCCGAGACCCTCGGCATGCAGAACTTCGACGGCGAGCACGGCGCGATCTCGGTCGAGCTGGTGCCGCGGCCCGGCCACTACAACCCGCTCGGCACCGTGCACGGCGGCGTGCTCTCCACGATGCTCGACACGGCGGCGGCCTGCTCGGTGCACTCCACGCTCGAGGCCGGACAGGGCTACACCTCGCTCGACCTCACCGTGAAGTTCCTGCGCCCGGTCACCGTCGACTCCGGCCGGCTGCGCGCCCAGGGCCGGGTGATCCAGCGCGGCCGCCGCACGGCGCTGGCCGAGGCCCAGCTCTTCGACGCGGCCGGGCGGCTGGTCGCCCACGCCACGTCGACCTGCATGATCTTCAGCTGACCGGCGCGTCCGCCGGCGTGGCCGGCAGGGCTAGACCACGAGCCCGATCAGCAGCACCACGACCAGGCCGGTGACCGAGAGCACCGTCTCCATCAGCGACCAGGTGCGGATGGTCTGGCCGACGGTCAGGCCGAAGTACTCCTTGACGAGCCAGAAGCCCGCGTCGTTGACGTGGGAGAAGAACACCGACCCGGCGCCGACCGCGAGCACCACGAGCGACACCTCCGCGGCCGGCATCCCGGCGACGAGGTCGATCATCAGCGACGAGGCGGTGATGGTGGCGACCGTCGCAGACCCGGTCGCCAGCCGGATCAGCACCGCCAGGGTCCAGGCCAGCACGGTCACCGGCACGTCGGCGTCGGAGGCCCAGTCGGCGAGCAGGGTGCCGACGCCGGTGTTGACCAGCACGCCCTTGAAGCCGCCGCCGGCGGCGACGATGAGGAAGATGCCGGCGATCGGGCCCAGCGACGCGCCGACCGTGTCCGAGAGGCCCTGCCGGTTCATCCCCGAGCCCAGGCCCAGGGTGAACATCGCGACGAGCACGCCGATCAGCAGCGCCACCACCGGCTCGCCCACCACGTCGAGGGTCTGCTGCACGCCGTGCTCGGGGTCGTCGAGGGTGATGTCGGCGATCGCCTTGGCCAGCATCAGGATGACGGGCAGCAGCACCGTCGCCAGCGTGATGACGAACGACGGGCGCCGGGTCGTCGCGGCCCGCTCCTCCCCGTCGTCGGGCAGGCCCGAGCGCTCGTCCGGGTCGCCGGGTTCGCCGGTCTCCGAGCCCGAGCCCGCGCCCCCCGCCCCGCCGGACGCCGCCGCGCCGACCCGGGCCGGCGCCTCGACGTGCACCCAGCGACCAGCGATCACGCCGAAGATCGGGCCGGCCACGATGATCACCGGGATCGAGACCAGCAGCCCCAGGCCGAGGGTGAGCCCCAGGTCGGCGCCCAGGTAGTCGATCGCGGCGACCGGGCCGGGGTGGGGCGGCACGAAGCCGTGCATGGCCGAGAGCCCGGCGAGGGTGGGGATGCCGACGCCGATGATCGAGACGTTGGCGCGGCGCGCGACGAGGTAGATGACCGGCATCAGCAGCACGAGCCCGATCTCGAAGAACATCGGCAGCCCGATCAGTGCGCCCACGCCCGCCATCACCCACGGCAGCGCCCGCGGCGAGGCGCGGCCGACGAGCGTGTCGACCACCTGGTCGGCACCCCCGGAGTCGGCCAGCAGCCGGGCGAAGATCGCGCCGAGCGCGACCAGGATGCCCACCCCGGCCGCGGTGCCGCCGAACTCGTCGGTGAAGAAGCCGAGCGCGTCGAGCGGGGCGAGGCCGGCGACCAGGCCGACGGTCGCGCTGCCGAGCACCAGCCCGAGGAACGGGTGGACCTTGAGCAGCGTGATCAGCAGCACGATCACCGCGATGCCGAGCAGCGCGGCCAGCACCAGCTGCCAGCCCGGTGCCACCGGGTCCACGGGCTCGTCGGCGGCGAGGAGCAGCAGGGGTTCGGTCATCGGACGTCCTCCGGGGACTGGTCGGAACGGGCGACGTACTCGTCAACGATGGCGTCGACGCTCTGCGCGACGTCGATGGTGATGCCGCCCTCGTCGGGCGCGAGCGGCTCGAGGGTGGCGAACTGGGAGGAGAGCAGGCTGGCCGGCATGAAGTGGCCGGGGCGGCTGGCCTGGCGGCGGCGGATCGTGTCGGGGTCGCCCTCGAGGTGGACGAACTCGACGTCGGGGCAGAGGTGGCGCAGGTGGTCGCGGTAGGTGCGGCGCAGCGCCGAGCAGGCCATCACGCCCCCACCTGGGTGGTCGGCGAGCCAGGCGCCGACCACCTCCAGCCAGGGCCAGCGGTCGGCGTCGTCAAGCGCCTCACCCCGGCTCATCTTGGCGACGTTGGCCTCCGGGTGGAGGTCGTCGGCGTCGGCGTACGGCACCCGCAGCCGCTGCGAGAGCGCCGCGGCCACCGTCGACTTGCCGGACCCGGAGACACCCATGACCACCAGGGGACGTGTCATGGGCCGACCGTTACCCCCTGCCCCCGCCCATCAGCCCGCCGGTCAGCCCGCCGGTCAGCCCGGCCGGTCAGCCGGCCGGTCAGCCCGTCGGTCAGCCGAGGCGGTCGCCGGGGTCGGCGCGGGCCAGGGGCAGCACCCGGTAGGGAACCTGCTCGGCCAGCGCGATCACGGTGGCCGACCGGACGATCCCGTCGGTGTCGAGCACGCGGTCGATGACCCGCTGGAGGTCGTCGTTCGACCGGGCCACCACCCGCGCCCACAGGTCGCCGGCGCCGGTGATCGTGTGCGCCTCGAGCACCTCCGGGATCGCCGCGAGGTGCTCGGCCACCGGGGCGTGCCCCACCCGCTGCCGGATCTCGAGGGTGAGGAACGCCGTCACCGGGAAGCCCAGGGCGGCGGGGGAGAGGTCCGGCCCCCAGCCGGTGACCACGCCGCGCGCGACCAGCTTGTCGAGGCGGGACTGCACGGTGCCGCGGGCCACCCCGAGCCGCCGGGAGGCCTCGAGCACGCCGATCCGCGGCTCGACGGCGAACAGGCTGATCAGGGTGCGGTCCAGGTCGTCCATTCTCCGCCTCGTTGCTGTGCAGGTTGACCAGTGTGTCGTCGTACTGTTGCACAGGTTGTGCTGTGGTCGCAGGCTGGCGGCATGACCCTGACCCCGGATGAGCTCAAGGCGGACCTGACCCTCGAGCAGCTCAAGGAGCTGGTCGGCCTGGTGGAGTACGACGCGAGCCGCGACCCGTTCCCGGTGACGGCGATGGACGCGGTGGTGTTCGTGGTCGGCAACGCGACCCAGACGGCGACCTTCTACCAGCTCGCGCTCGGCATGGACCTCGAGGCCTACCGCGGCCCCGAGACCGGTCACCGCGACGCCAAGACCTACGTGCTGCGCTCGGGCAGCGCGCGCTTCGTCTTCACCGGGGGCGTGACGCCCGACAGCCCGGTGCTCGACCACCACCGGCGCCACGGCGACGGGGTGGTCGACCTCGCGCTGGAGGTGCCCGACGTCGACCGGTGCGTCGAGCACGCCCGCTCGGTGGGCGCCACGATCCTGGTCGAGCCCCACGACGAGACCGACGAGCACGGCACCGTGCGCACCGCCGCGATCGCGACGTACGGCGAGACCCGGCACACCTTGGTCGACCGGTCGCGCTACACCGGTCCCTACCTGCCCGGGTTCGTCGCCCGCACCACCACGGTCGTCCGCCCCGAGGGCCACCCCCGGCGCCTGTTCCAGGCCATCGACCACTGCGTCGGCAACGTCGAGCTCGGCCGGATGGACGAGTGGGTGGAGTTCTACAACAAGGTCATGGGCTTCACGAACATGGCGGAGTTCATCGGCGACGACATCGCCACCGACTACTCCGCGCTGATGTCGAAGGTGGTGGCGAGCGGCAACCACCGGGTGAAGTTCCCGCTCAACGAGCCCGCGGTCGCGCGCAAGAAGTCGCAGATCGACGAGTACCTCGAGTTCTACGCCGGCGCCGGCTGCCAGCACATCGCCCTGGCCACCAACGACATCCTGCGCTCGGTGGACGTGCTGCGCGCCAACGGCGTGGAGTTCCTCGACACCCCCGACTCCTACTACGACGACCCCGAGCTGCGGTCGCGGATCGGCGAGGTGCGGGTGCCGATCGAGGAGCTCAAGAAGCGGCGGATCCTGGTCGACCGCGACGAGGACGGCTACCTGCTGCAGATCTTCACCAAGCCGATGGGCGACCGGCCCACGGTGTTCTACGAGTTCATCGAGCGGCACGGCTCGCTGGGCTTCGGCAAGGGCAACTTCAAGGCCCTGTTCGAGGCGATCGAGCGCGAGCAGGAGGCCCGCGGCAACCTGTGAGCCGACCGGTGCCTCGACCCGCGGCTCAGGCCGGCCGCTCCGTCACGGGTACCTCGCAGACCCGCTCGGCCAGCGGCGCGCCGTCGCAGCAGTTGGCCTTCATGTGGCAGTGGGGGCACAGCCAGCGGGTCGAGATGGGGTCGAACTCGCGTCCGCAGTAGTCGCACGGCATGCCGCCGAACCTACGACCACCGAGGCCCGGTGTGGGGTCGCCACACCGGGCCTCGTCGCCGTCCTGGCTCGACCCGACGACCGGGGATCAGTCCCCGGACGTCAGCTCGACCGTCGAGCCGTGGGGCAGCGCCTGCACGAGCCGCAACCGCGCCAGGGCGGGCGACTCGTCGAGCATCCGGGCGGCGTTGGCCAGCGACCGCAGGGCCGCGGTCTCGGCCCGGGCCGCCTCGAGCTGGGCCGCGCCGCGGGCGCGGGCGGTGACCTGCTCGGCGTACGCCGCCCGGAGGTCGGCGGGCAGCACGACGTCCTTGACGACGACGTCGAGCACCTCGATGCCCAGCGCGTCGGCCGCGCCCCGCGCCGCCTCGGCGAGCGCGGCGCCCAGCTCGCGCCGGGCGGTGCGCACCACGTCGTCGGCGGCGACGTCGACGAGCGCGTCGCGCAGCGCCAGCTGGACGGCCAGCTGGAGGGTCGAGGCGGGGTCGAGCGCGCCCTCGAGGTAGGCACGCGGGTCGGACACCCGCCAGCGGAGTGCCGCGGTCACCTTCACCGCGACGCCGTCGGAGGTCAGCACCTCCTGCGGCGCGGTGGTCGTGAGCCGCTCGAGCACGGTGACCGACTCGTAGCGGGCCCGCGACGGCCGGCGGTGGCGGCCGGGGCCGAGCACCCGGGTGCAGGCCCCGTCGACGTACTCGACGGCGCGCTCGGGGGCGGGAACGGTGATGGTGAACAGGGACATGGCTGCCTCCTCCCGGTCGTGCGGTGCCGGGCGTGGTACGTGGGCGTTCGGTGTGTGGGTGGACAGGGACGGGGGACGGACGGGGGACGCCACGGACGCACACGGGGCGTCGGCCGTCGTGCTGACCGGCCGGGCCTCAGGGTGGGCGTCCGCTGGCGGCGTCCCCCGCCCGCCGTGGTGGAGCGGAGTCGAACCGCGGGCTTCGAGAGCTTCGCCAGTGGATTCGGGGTACGACGCGCAGGGACCCGGTCGGGTACCCCCGCCGGACCTGCTGATCCCGAGGTGGAGAACGCTAGGGCACCGGATCGCCAGTGTGCCAACGGTTTTCCGCACCCGTCCGCCGGCGGTGGCATCATCCGGGCATGCCCACCTACGTCGCCTTCCTGCGCGCGATCAACCTCGGCGCGCGGCGGAAGTTCCCCAAGGACGCGATCGTCGCGGCGGCCGAGGGCGCGGGATTCGCCGACGTGGCGACCTACATCAACACCGGCAACGTGCGCGTCACGACCCCGCTCCGGTCGCGGGCCGAGGTGGAGACGGCACTCGAGGCGGCGTTCCTGGCCGACCGTGGGTTCGCGGTGCCGACGATCGTGCTGACGCCGGCCGAGGTGGTGGCGATCGTCGAGGAGGCCGACCGGATCGACCACGACGGGCGCCACTACGTGTCGCTGCTGAAGTCGGAGCCGTCGCCCGAGGACGTCGCCCTGCTGGCCGCGCACGACAGCGAGACGGAGCGCTCGGTCGTCAGCGGGCGGGCGGTGCACCTGCTGCTGGGCGACGCCTACCAGGCCGCCCGGATCACCAACGACACCGTGGAGAAACGGCTCGGTGTCGCCACCAACCGGACGATCTCGGTGATCCGGGCCGTGGCGGAGCGGTGGTGCTGAGCGTGGGAGACTCCCGCCCGTGACCCAGACCCCCGGCGGATGGCACCCCGACCCCACCCAGCCCGGCCAGCTCCGCTGGTGGGACGGCACCCGCTGGACCGAGCACACCGCGCCGGCCGCCCCGCCCGCGGCGTACCCGGCGTCGACCGCGCCCGGTCCGGGCCCGGCGCCCGCGTCGTCGCCGTACGGGCCGCCGGCGTACGGCTCGCCGCGGACGTCGGCGGCGACGACCCCGGACGGGCAGCGGCTCGCGGGCTGGTGGCTGCGGGTCGTGGCGACGCTGGTCGACGGGCTGGTGCTGACCCCGATCGTGCTGGCGCTCGCATGGCCCTGGACCGGCCGGATCGTCGAGGCCTACGGCGACTACTTCGACGAGGCGCTCGACGCGGCCGAGCGCGGCGGCGCCTCCCCGCCGGTCACCGACCTGATGACCGACATCGCCGGCCCGATGCTGGCGGTGGGCCTGGTGTGGCTGCTGACGAGCCTGGTGTGGACGTTCGGGTTCCTGCGCGCGTTCGGCGCCACGCCCGGCAAGCTGCTCCTCGGCCTGCGGGTCCGCCTCCGCGACACCCCCGGCCGCCTGCCCTGGTCGGCGATCGCCAAGCGGTGGGGCGTGCAGTCGATCGGCCAGGTCTCCGGCTTCGTCCCGTTCGTGGGCACCTTCGGCTCCCTGTTCAGCCTGCTCGACGTCCTGTGGCCGCTGTGGGACGACAAGAAGCAGGCGCTGCACGACAAGGCCGCCGGCACGAACGTCGTGCGGGTGCGCTGAGCGGTCCGCGGCTTGTAACGCCCGTTTATCGCAACTGGGGCGCCCTTACAACGGCGCACCAGATCGGATAAACGAGCGTTACAAGCGTGGCCGGCGCGGGTCCGCCGCGGTCGTCCACAGGGGAGGCGCCGGCGGGGTGCGCTGGGGAGGCGCCCGGTTCAGGGTGTCGTCATGACACCCGGGGTAGTCGAGGTCATGGCCGCGCAGCACGGTCTGGTCCTGCGGCGGCAGGCGCGCGAGAGGGGGATGACGACCGAGGACATGGGTGCCCTGCTCGCTCGTGGAGAGTGGGTCGCCCTACGCCGAGGCGTCTACATGCGAGGCGATGACTGGGCAGCCCTCGACGAGTACGTCGGCCGTCCGATCGCCCGAGCCCGGGCGGCCAGCCTCAGCGCGGTCATGCCGCACCTGTGGAGCCACGACAGCGCAGGGCTGGCGCACGGGTTCTCGCTGCTGGCCGAACCCCGCGGACTGGTGCACTTCACCCGCCTTGGTGTTCTGGGCGGCCGTACCCGGCACGGGGTGAAGCACCACAAGGCGCCGTTCACGCCCCGCCAGCTCGTCGAGCTGGACGGACAGTGGATGCTCGACCCGGCACGCACGGCCGTCGACATCGCCCGAGAGCACGGACTCCGGCACGGGCTCGCGGCGTGCGACTCGGCACGCCGCCTCGGTACGAGCGTGCTGGAGCTCTCCGCCGCGGTGGCGGCGATGGAGTACTGGCCCCACGTCACCCGAGCGAGAGCGGCTGTCGGGTTGGCCGACCCGGGGGCGGCCAACGCGGGTGAGTCCCTGACCCGACTGCTCCTCGTGGAGCTGGGTCTGGGACCGATCGAGACCCAGTTCGGTCTGCGGGCGGATGGTCGCACGGTGTTCTGCGACCTCCGGGTCGGCCGGCACGTGGTCGAGTTCGACGGCCGGATCAAGTACCAGCCGGAGAGCGAGGGCGGGGTGGCCGGGCTCGACCCCGGGGAGGTGCTCTGGCGGGAGAAGCTGCGGCAGGACTTCATCGCCTCCTTCGAGCTCGGCATCTCCCGAGTCGTGTGGGCAGACCTGGCGCCGTCTCGGTGGGAGGCGACCAAGGCCCGGCTGCGTTCCGACCACGCCCGGACGAAGGATCGGTACGGCGACTCGATCGACGACCTGGCGCCGTACCGGGTGAGTCGTTCGCCGGCCGCCTGAGGCACGCCCGCCGTTGTAACGCGCAGTTATCCGAACTGGTGCGCCTCTACAAGGGCGCGCCAGTTCGGATAAACCAGCGTTACAAGCGTGCCGCGGCGACCCTCACTCGCCCCGGAAGACCGGCCGCCGGCCGGCCTCGAAGGCGTCGAGGCCCTCGGTGTGGTCGTGGGTGGTGAAGAGGGCGCGCTGGCCGGAGTGCTCGCGGGCGAGGGCGTCCTCGAGGTGGGGGAGGGTGGCGGCGTTGATCGCCTTCTTGATCGCGGACTGGGCGAGGGCGGGGCCGGCGGCCAGACGGGTCACCAGACGGTCGACGAGGGCGGGGAGGTCGGGGTCGGGGGCGACGTGGGTGATCAGGCCGGCGGCGAGGGCCTCGGGGGCGGGCAGCGGCTCGCCGAGGAGGGCCAGCCGCATGGCTCGGGGGCGCCCGATCGCGGCGGCGACCGTGGCCGAGGAGCCGCCGTCGGTCATCAGGCCCAGCCGGGTGAACGGGAGCAGGAACGACGCCGACTCCGCCGCCACCACCAGGTCGGCGGCGAGGGCGGCCGAGCAGGCCACGCCGGCCGCGACGCCGTTGACCGCGGCCAGCACCGGCTTGTCGAGGCCGACGACGGTGCGCACCACCCGGTTGGCGGCGTCCATCGTCTCGACCGGGTGCTGCTGGGCCAGCCGCAGCGTCGTCAGGTCGGCACCCGCCGAGAACGCCGCGCCGGTGCCGGTCAGCACGACGACCCGCACCTCCGCGTCACCGCGCGCCGACTCCAGCGCCTCGGCGACCGCCTGCACCATCCGCTCGTCCAGGGCGTTGAGCACCTCCGGGCGACGCAGCGTGATCCACAGCGCCGGGCCGCGGGTCTCGACGTCGACGTGCTCGCTCACCCCAGCGCCACGCCGGCCGAACGGAGCTGGTCGAGGGCGGCCGCGGTGGTCTCCGGCGCCACCCCGGCGCACAGGTCGAGCAGCACCGTCGTCGCGAAGCCGGCCGCGACCGCGTCGAGCGCTGTGGCCCGCACGCAGTGGTCGGTGGCGATCCCGCACACCTCGACCCGGTCGACGCCGCGCTCGCGCAGCCAGTCGGCGAGCCCGGCGCCGGCGGGGGAGCTGCCCTCGAACCCGGAGTACGCCGCCTGGTGCTCGCCCTTGAGGAAGACCTCGTCGAACCGCGCCGGGTCGAGCTCCGGGCGGAACTGCTCGCCCTCGGTGCCGACCTCGCAGTGCACCGGCCACGAGTCGACGTAGTCGGGCGTCTCGGACCAGTGGCTGCCGGGGTCGACGTGGTGGTCGCGCGTCGCCACCACGTGGTCGTACGACGGGTCGCCGGCGAGCAGGGCCGCCACCTTCTCGGCGACCGCGATCCCGCCGGTGACCGGCAGCGAACCGCCCTCGCAGAAGTCGTTCTGGACGTCGACGACGATCAGCGCGGTGCTCATGGCCCCAACCTAGCCAAGCAGCGTGGGGATGACCGGCTCGCCCTTCGACAGCTGCCGGGCCTCGGGGGGCAGCTCGGCGCGCGCGGCCAGGTGGCGGGTCCGCGACTGCTCGAGCGGCTCGCGACCCACCACCTCGCCGTCGCGCACGAGCGGCACGAGCAGCGCCCGGTCGTCGCCGTCGTCCTGCGGCGGCGCCCCGATGCCGACCACCTCGGCCTCGGCGACACCGGCGGCGCTGCGCCGCCGCAGCGCCCACTTGCGCCCGCCCACGGACACCTTGTCGATGCTCTTCTTCGCGACGGCCTCGAGCTCACCGGACGCACCCTCGCGGGCGACCAGCTTGTAGACGAACCCGCACGTCGGGTGGCCGCTGCCGGTCACCAGCTGGGTGCCGACGCCGTAGCCGTCGACCGGCGCGGCCGCGAGCGCGGCGATGGCGTGCTCGTCCAGGTCGCTGGTGACCACGATCCGGGTGCTGGTGGCCCCGAGCGAGTCGAGCTGCGCGCGCACCTCGTGGGCGAGGTCGCCGAGGTCGCCGGAGTCGAGGCGCACCGCGCCGAGGCCGGGGCCGGCCACCTCGACGCCGGTGCGCACCGCCTCGGCCACGTCGTAGGTGTCGACCAGCAGCGTGGTGCCGACGCCGAGCGAGTCGACCTGGGCGCGGAACGCGTCGCGCTCGGAGTCGTGGAGCAGCGTGAAGCTGTGGGCGCTGGTGCCGGTGGTCGGCACGCCGTACCGGGCGCGGGCCATCAGGTTCGACGACGTCGTGAACCCCGCGACGTACGCCGCGCGCGCACACGCCACGGCCGCCTCCTCGTGGGTGCGCCGCGAGCCCATCTCGATGCACGGCCGGTCACCGGCCGCGGCGGTCATCCGCGACGCCGCCGAGGCGATCGCCGAGTCGTGGTTGTAGATCGAGAGCAGCACGGTCTCCAGCAGCACGGCCTCGGCGAAGCTCGCCTCGACGACCAGCAGCGGGGAGTGGGGGAGGTAGACCTCGCCCTCGGGGTAGCCCCAGACGTCGCCGGTGAAGCGGTATGCCGACAGCCACTCCAGGGTGGGTGCGTCGACCACGTCGCGGAGCAGCTCGAGCTCGGCGTCCCCGAAGCTGAACGCCTCGATCGCGTCGAGCGCGCGGCCCACCCCGGCGACCACGCCGTAGCGCCGGCCCTCGGGCAGCCGCCGCGGGAACAGCTCGAAGACCGACCGTCGGTGGGCGGTGCCGCCGGACAGCGCGGCCTGCACCATCGTGAGCTCGTAGTGGTCGGTGAGCAGGGCCGTGGAGGGCGTCACCCGCCCCAGTCTGCCAACCCCACCGGTGTGCCACCATGGACGCGTGTCCGCCGCCAGCCCGGTCGAGGTCGAGCCGACGACCACACCCGACGAGATCACCCTCACGGCCAAGCCGTGGGTGACGATCGTGTGGAACGACCCGGTGAACCTGATGTCCTACGTCACCTACGTCTTCCAGAAGTACTTCGGCTACGACAAGGCCAAGGCCGAGAAGCTGATGATGGAGGTCCACGAGGACGGCAAGTCCGTGGTCAGCTCCGGCACCCGCGAGGAGATGGAGCGCGACGTGCAGGCCATGCACGAGTACGGCCTCTGGGCGACCATGGACAAGCAGGAGTGAGCCGATGAGCGGGTTCACCCGCCACCGCCGCAGCCGCCTGGTGATCGCGAACTTCGCCGGCTTCGAGGCCGACCTGCTGCGGTCGCTGGCCGCCCAGCTGGTCGAGCTGCTGCGCAACGAGGCGGCGGTGCCGCGCGACGACGTCGACCCGTTCGAGGCGCTGATGGACTTCTCGGGTCCCACCACCGAGCCCGACGACCCCGTGCTCGCCCGGCTGTTCCCCACGGCGTACCTGCAGGACGAGGAGGCGGCCTCGGAGTTCCGCCGGTTCACCGAGGGGGCGCTGCGCGACGGCAAGGCCGCCGCGGCCGTCGCGATCATCGACGGACTCGAGGAGGCCGGGCTGCCCCCCGAGCTCACCGAGGACGGGTTGGTGATCGACGTCGAGCTCGACGAGCCCACGGCCGAGACCTGGCTGCGCTCGTTCACCGACCTGCGGCTGGCCCTCGCCACCCGGCTCGGCGTGGAGGAGGGCGACGAGGCCTACTGGCACACGCTGCCCGACGACGACCCGCGGGGCCAGGCCCACGACATCTACGAGTGGGTGGGCTGGCTGCAGGAGACGCTCGTCGACGCGCTGACGTCGTAGCCCGGGCGGCGCCCTGCTCGCCTGCGCACCGGCAGGTGGACGGGGTGCACCAACCGCGCCTCTGCGCCGTTCGTGCGCCCGGGACCGACCCATCTCCCGCCGCTCCCGGCGATGCCGGTGCCGGCGTCGGCTCAGACGACGCCGAGCGCCAGCATCGCGTCGGCGACCTGGAGGAAGCTGGAGATGTTGGCGCCGGCGACGTAGTTGCCGGGCGCGCCGTACTCGTCGGCGGCCGCCGCGCACCGGGCGTGCACGCCGTGCATGATCTCGCGCAGCCGGTCCTCGGTGTGCTCGAAGCTCCACGAGTCGCGCGAGGCGTTCTGCTGCATCTCCAGGGCACTGGTCGCGACGCCGCCGGCGTTGGCGGCCTTGCCGGGCGCGAACAGCACGCCGCGCTCGTGGAACAGCCGGACGGCGTCGGGCGTGCACGGCATGTTGGCGCCCTCGGCCACCGCGATGGCGCCGTGGTCGGCCAGGGTGCGAGCCGCGGCGCCGTCGAGCTCGTTCTGGGTGGCGCACGGCAGCGCGACCTCGCAGGGCACGTCCCAGACGCTCCCCCCGGCGACGAACGTCGCGCCCGCGCGCTGCTCGGCGTACGCCGAGATCCGGGTGCGGTCGACCTCCTTGACCTGCCGGAGCAGGGCGATGTCGAGGCCCTGCTCGTCGACGACGTAGCCGGAGGAGTCGGAGCAGGCCACCACCTGGGCGCCGAGCTCGGCGGCCTTCTGGGCGGCGTAGATCGCGACGTTGCCCGAGCCCGACACCACGACCCGGCGGCCGGAGAGCGTGGAGCCCGACTCGGCCAGCATCTGCTCGGTGAAGAAGACCGTGCCGTAGCCGGTGGCCTCGGTGCGCACCTGCGAGCCGCCGTGTGCGATGGACTTGCCGGTGAGCACCCCGGACTCGTAGCGGTTGGTGATCCGCTTGTACTGACCGAAGAGGTAGCCGATCTCGCGCTGGCCCACGCCGATGTCGCCCGCGGGGACGTCGGTGTACTCGCCGAGGTGGCGGTAGAGCTCGGTCATCAGCGACTGGCAGAACCGCATCACCTCGCCCTCGGAGCGGCCCTTGGGATCGAAGTCCGAGCCGCCCTTGCCGCCGCCGATCGGCAGCCCGGTCAGGGCGTTCTTGAAGATCTGCTCGAAGCCGAGGAACTTCACGATCCCGAGGTAGACCGACGGGTGGAACCGCAGCCCGCCCTTGTAGGGCCCGAGGGCGGAGTTGAACTCCACCCGGAACGCGCGGTTGATCCGCACCCGGCCCTGGTCGTCGACCCACGGGACCCGGAAGATCAGCTGGCGCTCGGGCTCGCAGAGCCGCTCGATGATCGAGTGCTCGTGGTACTCCGCGTGCTTGCGCACCACCGGGCCGAGCGACTCGAGCACCTCGGCCACCGCCTGGTGGAACTCGTCCTCGCCGGGGTTGCGGGCGAGCACGGTCGCGAAGTCGTCCTGGAGCAGCGGGTCGATGGTGGCCACCCGGGGAGGTTAGGTGACGGTCGTCACCGGCGGGTCGGCCGGGTCCGGGGGACCGTACGGCACGGGCCGCTCGGGCCGCGGGCGCCGCAACCACAGCACGACCGCGCCCAGGGCGATCGCGCCGACGGTGCCCACCACGACACCCCACCAGGTCGGGTGGTCGGCGCGCACCGCGTACGCACCGAGCGGCACGGCCAGCACGCACTGCGCGAGCACCAGCAGCCGGAAGCCGACGTGGCCGCTCACCAGGGCAGCCACGGACCAGACGACGACGAGGGCGGCGCAGCAGCCGAGCAGGACGTAGGTGTCGTCGACGAAGGGGTTGTCGTAGGTCAGCTCGAGGCTGCTGTCGTAGGGATCGTCACCCGTCCCGTCGTAGTCGCCCTCGACGGAAGCTCCGTAGAAGGCGCCGGCGTAGAGGACGGCGTAGAGCAGCCCGGTCATGACGACCAGACCCGCCGTCCCGACGGCCACGCCGGACACCACGCGGGTGGCCGGCAAGGCCCACCCGATCGCGGTGGCGAGCGTCACGAAGCACGCCACCGCGAGCCCGGCGGCCAGGAACGTGTCGCCGCCGTCGCCGGTGCCGATCGCGTCGCCGACGCCCTGGGCGAAGGCGGCGGCCGAGCCGGCCAGGCCGGTCAGCACGAACGCCGGGCCCTCGACGAGACGGTGGCCCGCCACCGAGAGCAGCACCACGGCGGCGGCGCCTGCGTAGGTCCCCTCGGGATCGCTGTCGACGAGCTGCATGATCACGAACCCGGCACTCAACGCACCCGTCGCGCCGGGCCAGCTGCGCAGTGACGCGCGCTGCTCGGCTCCGGGCGCCACGACCGGCGCGAGCAGCGCGGTCCCGAGCAGGACGAGGGTCGCGGCGACGGCGACCACCACGTTGGAGGTGTCGAGATCGGGGCGAGCGCGGGAGTAGGCGATGGTCAGCACGGCGCCGCCCGCGAGCAGGCCGCTGCCCAGCGCGACGAGCAGGTGGGGCAGCGCGGTCCGGGCGCACGCCGCGGCCCCGGCGCCGTCGAGGGTCGTCATGATCGGACAGTAGGGCACCGCGAGGCCCGTGGGAGCCGATCGGCTCCCGCGGTCCGGACCGCCGCGGATGGCGGGTCGCGACCCGCCTACGCTGGAGGGGTGCTGACGATCGACCAGGCGACCTACGACGCGATCATCGCGCACGCCAAGCGGGACCATCCCGACGAGGCGTGCGGCATCGTCGCGGGCCCCGAGGGCAGCGACCGGCCCGAGCGGCTGGTCGAGATGGTCAACGCCGCCGGGAGCCCGACGTTCTACGAGTTCGACTCCACCGAGCTGCTCGCGCTCTACAAGCAGATGTGGGCGAACGACGAGGAGCCGGTGGTCGTCTACCACTCCCACACCGCCACCGAGGCCTACCCGAGCCGCACCGACATCGGCCTCGCCAGCGAGCCGGGCGCCCACTACGTGCTGGTCAGCACACGTGAGCACGGGAATAACGAGGGCCCGGTGGAGTTCAGGTCGTACAGGATCGTGGACGGCGAGGTGACCGAGGAAGAGGTCACGGTCGTCCCCGAGCTCGCCCCCGTCGAGAGCAGCTGAGGAGCACCGCAACCATGGCCATCGAGGTCAAGATCCCGACCATCCTGCGCACCTACACCGCCGACGCCAAGGTCGTCACCGGCGAGGGCGCCAGCCTGAGCGCGCTCATCGACGACCTCGAGGCGAGCTACCCCGGCCTCAAGGACCGCCTCATCGACGACGGCGACCTGCGCCGGTTCGTCAACGTCTACGTCAACGACGAGGACGTGCGCTTCATCGGCGGGCTCGAGGCCGAGCTCAGCGACGGCGACGAGGTCGTCGTGCTCCCCGCGGTCGCCGGCGGCTGCTGACCCCCTCCTCCGCGCGGCGGCACGTCTCGCGACCCGGGCACCGGGCGCTGCCGGGCGACCGCCGTTCGGCGGATGTCATGCTGGAGCCATGCGCTACGACAACCTGCTCGCCTCGGTCGGCGGGACCCCGCTGGTCGGCCTGCCGCGGTTGTCGCCGAGCCCCGACGTACGGCTGTGGGCCAAGCTCGAGGACCGCAACCCGACCGGCTCGATCAAGGACCGCCCGGCCCTGAAGATGATCGAGGAGGCCGAGAAGGCCGGGGTGCTGCGGCCCGGCTGCACGATCCTCGAGCCGACCTCGGGCAACACCGGCATCTCCCTGGCGATGGCTGCGACCCTCAAGGGCTACCGGATCGTCTGCGTGATGCCCGAGAACACCTCCGCGGAGCGGCGCCAGCTGCTGCGGATGTGGGGCGCCGAGATCATCTCCTCGCCGGCCGCCGGCGGCTCCAACGAGGCCGTGCGGGTGGCCAAGCAGGTCGCCGAGGAGCACCCCGACTGGGTGATGCTCTACCAGTACGGCAACGCCGCCAACGCGCTGGCCCACCAGGAGGGCACCGGCCCCGAGCTGCTCGCCGACCTGCCCTCGATCACCCACTTCGTCGCCGGCCTCGGCACCACCGGCACCCTGATGGGCGTCTCCCGGTTCTTCCGGGAGGCCAAGCCGGAGGTGCGGATCGTGGCCGCCGAGCCCCGCTACGGCGAGCTGGTCTACGGCCTGCGGAACCTCGACGAGGGCTTCGTCCCCGAGCTCTACGACGCAGACCTCATCGACGCGCGGTTCTCGGTGGGTCCCCGCGACGCCGTGCGCCGCACCCGCGAGCTGCTCGAGCTCGAGGGCATCTTCGCCGGCATCTCCACGGGCGCGATCCTGCACGCCGCGCTCGGCCAGGCCGCCAAGGCGGTCAAGGCGGGGGAGAGCGCCGACATCGCGTTCGTGGTCTGCGACGGTGGCTGGAAGTACCTGTCCACCGGGGCCTACGAGGGCACCGTCGACGAGGCCGAGGACGCGCTCGAGGGGCAGCTGTGGGCGTGAGGACCCGCCTCCTCGCCCGTCCCGCCCCGCTCGTGCTCGTCCCACTCACGCTCGCTCCACTCCTGCTCGCCCTGCTGCTCCCGGCCGCGCCGGCCGTCGCCGCCGGCCCGCCGGCCGTCGTGGTCGCCCCGGCCGTGACCGGCCCGCCGACGTACGGCGCCACGCTGGTCGCGAGCCCGGGGACGTGGACGCCGGCCCCCACGTCGTGGGCCTGGCAGTGGCTGCGCGACGGCGCGCCCGTGCCCGGCGCGACCGCCTCGACGTACCGGCCCGGGCTGGCGGACCTCGGGCGCCGGCTGGCGGTGACGGTCACGGCCGCCGGGGCCGAGGGCAGCGCCAGCGCGACGTCGGCACCCACCGCACCCGTCACCCCCGCGGCGTTCACCGTCGGCCGGCGGCCCGCGGTGGTCGGCACCGCCCGCTGGACCCACACGCTCACCCGCACTGCGGGCTCGTGGTCACCGCGGCCGGACCGGGTGTCGTGGCAGTGGCTCCGCGACGGCCGACCGATCGCCGGTGCCACCGGCCGACGGCACCGGGTGCGGCCCGCCGACGTCGGGCACCGGCTGCGGGTGCGTGCCACCCTGGCCCGGGCCGGCCACCGCACCGTCGCGGTCGAGTCGCCCGCGCGGCTGGTGCGCCACCGGGTCGGCGTACGGAGGGTGGTGCGCTACCGCGTCGAGACCCGCGGCCGGATCACCACGAGCGTGCGCGACTTCGCCCGCCTGGCCCAGGAGACCTACGACGACGCGCGCGGCTGGCGCTCGGCCGGCATCGACTTCCGCCGGGTGCGGCGCGGCGCCGCGTTCACGCTGGTGCTGGCCGAGGCGTCGTGGCTGCCGCGGTTCAGCAGCGGCTGCAGCCGGGAGTGGAGCTGTCGGGTGGGACGGTTCGTCGTGATCAACCAGGAGCGCTGGAAGCACGCCTCGCGCGCCTGGAACGCCGCGGGCGGGCCGCTGCGCGGCTACCGCCACATGGTCGTCAACCACGAGACCGGCCACTGGCTCGGTCTCGGGCACGCCACCTGCCCCGGCCGGGGCCGGCCGGCGCCGGTGATGATGCAGCAGAGCAAGGGCCTGCACGGCTGCCGGTTCAACGCGTTCCCCACCCGGCGCGAGGTGCTGAGCCGCACCCGGTCCGGCCGGGTCGCGGTGCCGGCGCCGGTCGACCTGGAGTGACCCCGGCGGTCAGGGGGCCGTGAGCACGAGCGGGGCGTCGGCTCCCACCTCGCTGCCCGGCACCCGGCCGATGCCGAGCAGCTGGGTGACGAGGTTGGCGACCAGGCCGTTGCGCACCGGCTGCCGCCCGGCGTACGACGGACGCCGGGTGCCCGGGTCGCGCAGCTGGGGGTTCGCGGCGTAGAGGTCGCCGGACCCGACGCCGGCGCCCCAGACCACGAACGGCACCCGGTAGTTGGCCAACCGGGTCATGTCCCGGTGGCGCCGCCCCTGGCCGCCGTGGTCGGAGGTGAGCACGACGACGGCGCGCGACCGCAGTCGGGGCCGGGCCGTGATCGCGTCGAGGACGACGCCGAGCAGCTGGTCGGTGCGCGCCACCGCGGCGACGTAGGCCGGCGACATGAAGCCGTGGTCGTGACCGGCCTTGTCGGGCAGCGAGAAGTGCAGGAACGTCAGCTCGCGCTTGTGCGAGACCAGGTCGTTGCGGGCCACCGAGACCAGCTTGGACTGGTTCTCCTGCACCACGAACCGGCCGATCCCCTTGGGCCAGGAGCGCTGGTAGAGGCCGAAGCGGGGCTTCGTGGAGAACAGCGCGGTGCGCCCGCCGGAGCCGGTCACCTTGCTGAACACCGAGGCGACGTAGTGGCCGGCCGCCTTGCGGACCGTCATGCCCGGGCGCTCGTCGTCCCAGGTGACGCCGTGACCGCCCTTGCGGGGGTTGATCCGGCGGCCGGTCATCATGCTGGCGTGGTTGGGCAGGGTGACGGTCTGCTCGTAGGCGGTGCGGGCGTTGAGGGTGCCGATGCCCTCGCCCAGCAGCCGGTGGAAGTGGGGGGCGCCCGAGGGGCCGAGGCGGGTGATCGCGCGCGGGTTGAGGCCGTCGACGGAGATGGCGACGACGACCTTGCCGCTCAGCCGCGCCGCGGTCGCGGACGGCTCGGCCGGCGCGGCCGGCGCGGCCGCGGCGGGCACGGGCGTGAGGACGGCGGCGAGGGGGGCCAGGACCCCGAGGAGGCCCAGGGGGAGGGAGGTCGCGAGTCGGCGCACGACGTCACCGTAGACCCCTCCCGCCGCCGGCGGGCGTGGCTCAGGCGAGCGCGGCGCGCACGGCCTCGGCCAGCGAGGTGGTCGGGCGGCCCAGCAGCCGGCTCAGCGCCCGGGAGTCGTCGTGCAGCTCGCCGCGGGCGATCGCGGCGTCGGAGTCGGCGAGCGCCCGGGCCATGTCCCCGGGCACGCCGGCCCCGACGAGCACCTCGGCGTAGTCGTCGGCCGGCAGGTCGACGTAGGGGATCTCGCGACCGGAGACCTCGCTGAGCACGGCGGCGAAGTCGCCCATCGAGAACGCCTCGTCGCCGCCGAGCTCGAGCACCTGGCCGTCGTGGGCGTCGTCGAGCAGCGCGGCGGCGGCGCCCTCGGCGAGCTCGGCGCGGGTGGCGCCGTTGACCAGGCCGGTGCCGGCCGCTCCGTGCACCGCGCCGACCTGGAGGGCGGTCGCGGCGTTGTCGGTGTAGTTCTCGAGGTACCAGTTGTTGCGCAGCACCGTGTGGGAGAGGCCGCTGGCGGCCAGGGCCTCCTCGGTGCCGCGGTGCTCGACCGCGATGAGGTACGACGCGGTGTCGGCGTGCGGCGCGCTGGTGTAGACGAGGTGGCCCACGCCGCCGGCGACGGCGGCGTCGATCACGGCGCGGTGCTGGCGGACCCGCTCGCCGAAGGCGTTGCCCGAGACCAGGAGCAGGCGGTCGACCCCGTCGACAGCCGCGGCCAGCGACGCGGGGTCGTCGTAGTCGGCCCGCCGGGTGGTGACGCCGAGGTCGGCGAGGTCGGCGATCGCGGTGGTGTCGCGGGCGGTGGCGACGACGCGCTCCGCGGGGGTGCCCCGGTCGAGGAGGGCGCGGACGGTGAGGCGTCCGAGGTGGCCGCTGGCGCCGGTGACGAGGTAGGTCATGAGCTGGTTCCGATCGGTCGTAGGTGGGTGTCACCCGCCCCAACCGGGACCCGGCCGCGATACTTCCCGTGAGTTAGTACCAACTTTGAAGTAAGGTACTGGCATGCAGGTAAGCACCCCCCTCGCGTCGGCGTTCCGAGACGGCGACTTCACTGCCGGCTGCCCGACCCGCACCGTGCTCGACCACGTCATGAGCCGGTGGGCGCCGCTGCTGCTGGCCGCGCTGTCCGACGGCGACGCCCTGCGCTGGAGCGAGCTGCGCCGTCGGGCCGAGGGCGTCAGCGAGAAGATGCTCGCCCAGACCCTGCGCCAGCTCGAGGACGACGGGCTGGTGCTGCGCGAGGCGCGACCCGTCGTACCCCCGCACGTGGAGTACTCGCTCACCCCGCTCGGGCGCGAGCTCGCCGACCACCTGGTGCCACTGCTGGGCTGGGTCGCCGACCACGCCGGCGAGATGCTCGCCCGCGGCCCGGCGCGCGGGGCGTGACCCACCTCTCGACGCCTCGATGCGCCGGGGGCGATGGCCTAGCCTTGGCTCTTGTGCCGCCCGTGACCCCCACCGCGTCGACCGACGCGCCGATCGGCATCTTCGACTCCGGGTTCGGGGGGCTCACCGTGGCCAGGTCGGTGATCGACCAGCTGCCCCACGAGTCGATCCGCTACGTCGGCGACACCGCCCGGCAGCCCTACGGCCCCAAGCCGATCGGCGAGGTCCGCGAGTACGCCCTGGAGTGCCTCGACCACCTGGTCGAGGAGGGCGTGAAGGCGCTCGTCATCGCCTGCAACTCCGCCAGCGCCGCGATGCTGCGCGACGCCCGGGAGCGCTACGACGTGCCGGTGGTGGAGGTGATCCTCCCCGCGGCCCGCCGCGCGGTCGCCGCGACCCGCAACGGTCGGATCGGCGTGATCTGCACCCGCGCCACCGCGGAGTCGCTGGCCTACGACGACGCCTTCGCCGCCGCGCCGCACGTCGAGCTCCTCACCCGCGCCTGCCCGTCGTTCGTCGACTTCGTCGAGGCCGGCGTCACCGCCGGCGACGAGCTGCTCGCGGCGGCCCACGACTACCTCGACCCGCTCACCGAGGCCGGTGTCGACACCCTGGTGCTGGGCTGCACCCACTACCCCCTGCTCACCGGCGTCATCTCCTACGTGATGGGCGACGGCGTCACCCTGGTGAGCAGCGCCGAGGAGTGCGCCAAGGACGTCTACCGGATGCTGGCCACGACCGGCCTGATGCGCGAGTCCGGCGAGCCGTCGTACTCGTTCTCGACCACGGGCTCCCCGGCGGAGTTCGAGACGATCGGCCGCCGGTTCCTGGGGGCGGAGATGGTCGAGGCCCGGCAGTACGCCGGCGGACTTCGGGGACCGGTGTGAGGGTCGGGGACGGCGGGGCAGCCGACGAGGGGGCAGGCATGAGGGCTGGCACGGGCACGAGGTCCGGCACGAGGTCCGACAGGGGCCGGGCATGAGGCTCACCGTCGTGGGCTGCTCGGGGTCCTACCCCGGGCCGGAGTCGTCAGCCAGCTGCTACCTGCTCGAGGCCGAGCACGACGACGGCACCGGGCCGCGCACCTGGCGGGTGCTGATGGACCTCGGCAACGGCGCGCTCGGCCAGCTCCAGCGCTACGCCGACCCGCTCGCCATCGATGCCGTGCTGCTCAGCCACCTGCACGCCGACCACTGCCTCGACCTCTGCGGCTACCACGTCCTGCGCCGCTACCACCCCGACGGCCACGCGCCGGTGATCCCGGTCTGGGGGCCCAGCGACACCGCCGGCCGGATGGCCCGCGCCTACGACCTGCCCGAGGAGCCGGGCATGCGCGAGGAGTTCGACTTCCGGGTCTGGGGCGAGCCGGTGCAGGTCGGCCCGTTCCGGGTCGAGGCGGTTCCGGTCGACCACCCCGTCGAGGCCTACGGGCTGCGCGTGGAGTGCGACGGTGCCGCGCTGGCCTACAGCGGCGACACCGGCCCCTGCGAGGCGCTCGACCGGCTCGCCGCCGACGCCGACCTGCTGCTGGCCGAGGCGTCGTTCCGCGACGGCGACGACAACCCCGCGAACCTCCACCTCACCGGCACCGACTGCGGCGGCGTCGCCGTCCGCTCCGGTGCCCGCCGACTGGTGCTCACCCACATCCCGCCCTGGTTCGACCCGCAGGGGATGCTCGCCGAGGCCACCGCCGTCTACTCCGGGCCCATCGAGCTCGCGCGGCCCGGGGCGGTCTACGAGCTCCACGGCTGAGGCGCCTGGGGGCAGCCCGCCGGGGCGCTCGAATCCCCGGTTGACCGGCGGTTCCCTGTGTTGTCGGGCATGGCCATGCCCGACAGCTCCCAGCACCCCCGGTCGACCGGGGATTCCGGACGCGCCTCAGACCAGCCCGGCGTCGTGCACGCAGATCGCGATCTGGACCCGGTTGGTGACCTGGATCTTCTCGAACAGCTTCGAGACGTGGGCCTTCACCGTCGGCACCGAGAGGTGCAGCTCGGCGGCGATCTCGGCGTTGCTGAGTCCGCGGCCCACGGCGAGGGCGACCTCGCGCTCGCGCTCGGTGAGCAGCGCGAGCCGGCGCTCGGCGACGGCGGCGCGGTCGTCGACGGGGCCGGTGGTGCGGAGCCGGTCGATCAGCGTGCGGGTGACCGAGGGGGAGAGCATCGGGTCGCCGTTGGCCACGGTGCGGATGGCCTCGACGATCTGCGCGGGAGGGGTGTCCTTGAGCAGGAACCCGTCGGCACCAGCGCCCAACGCCTCGACCACCAGGTCGTCGGCGTCGAACGTCGTCAGCACGATCACGTGGGGCGGGTCGGGGCGGCTGTGCAGGAGCCGGGTCGCCTCGAGGCCGTTGAGCACGGGCATCCGGATGTCCATCAGCACCACGGTGGGGCCCAGCTCCGCCACCCGGTCGACACCCTCGCGCCCGGTCGCGGCCTCGCCGACCACCTGGAGGTCGGACTGGCCGCCGAGCATCAGCGCGAGGGCCGAGCGGACCAACGGGTCGTCGTCGACGAGGAGGACCCGGACGGGCGGCTCGGTCATGCGGCCCACGGTATCCAGCCGCTGAGGACGAACAGCGGCCCGTCGGGGCGCCGCTCGATGCGGTGCTCGAGCCGGCCGCCGCGCAGCTCGGCGCGCTCGCTGAGCCCGATCAGCCCGAGCCCGGCGCCCGGGGTGGTGCTGCGCCCGAAGCCGAGCGGGTTGCGCAGCTCGACGTGGATGCCCTCGTCGGGCGAGCCCGTGAGCAGGATCGTCAGCGCCGCGCCCGGGGCGTGCTTCTGGGCGTTGGTCATGCCCTCCTGGACGATCCGGTAGACGGTGCGACCGAGCACGTCGGGCACCGGCCCGCCCTCGACCCGGTCGTGCAGCTCGACGTTGAGGCCGGAGCGGCGCGCGTCCTCGGCCAGGGTGGGCAGGTCGCACCAGGTGGGCTGCGGGGCGGCGGCCGGGTC
Source organism: Nocardioides sp. SYSU D00038 (assembly GCF_016924665.1). Lineage (GTDB taxonomy): Bacteria > Actinomycetota > Actinomycetes > Propionibacteriales > Nocardioidaceae > Nocardioides. The sequence goes on along the minus strand of NZ_JAFFJT010000027.1, from coordinate 48,256 downwards.
GCCCTGCCGGTCGCGCAGCACGCCGAGGACGCCGCGCAGGTCGGTCAGCGCCTCGTGGGCCTTCTCCTGGATCACCCCCGCGGAGTCGCGCACCTGCTCGGGGGTGAGGTCCTCGCGGTAGCTCAGGGCGCCTGCGTGCATGGCGATCTGCGAGATCCGGTGGGCCAGCACGTCGTGCATCTCGCGGGCGATCCGGGCGCGCTCGTTGCCGCGGCTCTGCTCGACGCGCAGCTCCTGCTCGGCCTCGGCCCGCTCGGCGCGGTTGCGCAGCGTCCAGATCAGCTCGCGCCGCGACCCGACGTACATGCCCCAGGCCATCACCGCGGCGACGAAGATGACGTTGGTGGAGGTGATCAGCCAGAACGGCTCCTCGTCGGTCGCGGGCTGCACCTCGGTGAACCCCCAGGCCGCCACGAGGCTGACCGCCGAGATGACCAGCACCTGCGGCCAGCGACGCCGGGTGGCGAGCGAGACCGCCGCCAGCGTCGCCGGTCCCGCGGCCAGCGACGAGACGGCGCTGAGCACGGCGGTCACCAGGGCGACCCGCATCGGCCACCGACGCCGGAAGTAGACCAGCGCCACGCACGGCAGACCCAGCGCGACGTCGAGGACGAACATCTCCTCGCTCTGCCGCTCGGCGATGGTGAACCACACGACGAGGCTGATCGACAGCACCAGCGCGGTGCGCCACCCGTGCCCCCACGCCGACAGGCGCGGCTGGTACTCCTCGGGCGTGGGTCGCTGCACCCCTGCAGGCTAGGCGGCGCCGTAGCGCCCGCGCAGGAGCCCCGGGTCTCGCGACACACCTACTTTGGTCGGTGCCGTCCCGTACCGCTGACCGATGTGCCGGCGCCCGTGACCGGGCAGGCTGGGCCCATGATCAAGGTCGAACGACTCACGAAGAAGTACGGCGGCTTCACCGCCGTCGACGACGTCAGCTTCAGCTGCCAGCCCGGGCGCGTCACCGGGTTCCTCGGGCCCAACGGTGCGGGCAAGACCACGACGATGCGGGTGATGGTCGGGCTGACCGTGGCGACGAGCGGGTCGGTCACGATCGGCGGCCACGACTACCACGACATCCCCAACCCGGGCCGTCACGTCGGCGTCCTGCTCGACGCCTCGGCCCAGCACGCCGGCCGCACCGGCCGCGAGATCCTGACCATCGGCGCCGAGACCATGGGCCTGCCGGCCAGCCGGGTCGACGAGATGCTCGCGCTGGTCTCGCTCAGCGACGCCGAGTCCAAGCGCCGGCTGCGCAACTACTCGCTCGGCATGAAGCAGCGCCTGGGCATCGCGCACGCGCTGCTGGGTGACCCCTCGGTGCTGATCCTCGACGAGCCGGCCAACGGGCTCGACCCCGCCGGCATCCGGTGGATGCGCCAGCTGCTGAAGTCCTACGCCGACCGCGGCGGCACCGTGCTGCTCTCGAGCCACCTCCTCAACGAGGTCGAGCTGATCGCCGACGAGATGATCCTCATCGGCGGGGGCCGGATCGTGGCCCAGGGCAACAAGGAGCAGCTGCTGAGCGGCGCCAAGCAGCAGGCCACGCTGGTGACCTCGCTCGACAACACGCTGCTCGCCGAGGCGCTGCAGCGCAAGGGCTTCGCGGTCACGACGGCCGGCTCCGGCCTGCGCGTCGAGGCCCCCGCGGTCGAGGTGGGCCGGGTCGCCGCCGACAACACGATCGTCCTCACCGACCTTCGCGCGGGTGACGGCGGCCTCGAGGACCTGTTCCTCGAGCTCACCTCGGCCACCCAGCGCGACGACATCCCCGAAGGAGTCCAGGCATGAGTGCCACCGCCCCCCAGATCCTCGACCTCGCGTCGACGCCCCAGGTCTCGATGCTGCGGCTGGCGAAGGTGGAGGTCCGCAAGGCCCTCGACACCCGTGCCGGCTTCTGGTTCACGACCTCGATCGTCGGCCTGGTCCTGGTCGTCCTCGTGATCGTGGCCCTGGTCGCGACCGACAGCTTCAAGCAGTTCGACAACTTCCTGTCGATCGCCGGCGGCGTGCTCGGCTACTTCATGCCGATCATCATCATCATGCTGGTGACCAGCGAGGCCAGCCAGCGCAACGGCCTGGTGACCTTCACCCTCGAGCCCCGCCGCTCGCGGGTGGTGGTGGCCAAGTTCCTCGCCGGCGCGACGCTCGCCGCCACCGTCATGGTGCTGGCCGCGGTGATGGCGGTCGTCGCCAACGCGATCGCCATCGCCACCGGTGCCGACGCCGACTGGTCGGTCGACGGCAACCTGGTCTTCAACGGCTTCGTGCTCGCCAACGCCATCGGCGTCCTCGTGGGCTTCGCCATCGCGACGTTGCTGATGAGCACCCCGGGCGCGATCGTGGCCTACTTCGCCTACACGATCATCCTGCCCGTCGCGGTGGGGTTCCTGTCCGCGCTCAGTGACGGCTTCGACCGGATCGCGCCGTGGATCGAGTTCAACACCGCCCAGGTGCCGTTGTTCGAGGGCGACTACGTGCCCTCGGGCGAGGAGTGGGCGCAGATCGCCACCTCGGGCTTCATCTGGTTGGTGATCCCACTGGTGCTGGGCGTGATGCGCCTGCTGCGCACCGAGTTCAAGTAGCGAGCGCGGAGCACCAAGCACCGAGCACCGAACGCCGGGCGCGACCTCTCCGTGGTGGGTCGCGTCCGGCGCTCGTGTGGTGTTCGGAGCCGCCCCCGGACCGGATGGGTCCGACGGCGGCCGGTCCGCGGGAGCAGGGTCAGCCGACGCTCTGCCGTGCGCCCTCACCGACGTGCACGCTGCCGAGGAAGTCGAGCATCGACTCCTCCGACCAGCCGGCGGAGTCGGGGTACTGGATCCGCACCACGCCCTCCGGCTCGCCGGGCAGCGTGCGGGTCGAGATCGTCGTGTGGTCGCTGTCGCCGCGGATGCTGAACGTGCGGCCGTCGTGCTCCACCCGGCCGTCGCCGAGCGGGTTGGCGTCGAACATGACCACCAGCTTGCCGAGGAAGCTGTCGGGGTTGTCGTCGACCGACCCGTCGTCGGGCGCGATGACGACGCCGAAGTCGTTGCTCGCCTGCACCGACCACCCCTCGGGCGTGAGGCCGAAGGTGTACGGCGCCGCGTCGAAGGACTCCGCGACCAGGCGCACCCCGGGGTCGGCGGCGGGCGGGGTCGTGGGGGGAGTGGCGGCCGGTCCGGCCGGGTCGTCGTTGCTCACGGCGACCGTGACGCCCACCGAGCCCACGGCCACGAGCGCGAGCGCGGCGAGGCCGCCGGTGTAGCGCCGGCGACGGCGGTGCACGAGCGCCTGCCGGGCGCGGGCCAGGTCGGCGTCGGCGGCGGGGGCGTCGCCGCCGGTGCCGGCGGCGAGGTCGAGGGTGCGGTGCAGGTCGGTCATGGCATCTCCAGGGTGAGGGGTCGCAGCTGAGGCGCGAGGGTGCGCCGCAGGTGGTCGAGGGCCTTGGCGTTCTGGGACTTCACGGTGCCGGTCGAGCACCCGCGCGGTCTCGGCGACGTCGAGGTCGACCCAGTGCCGCAGGACGACCACCGCCCGCTGCCGGGGTGCGAGGTCGCGCAGCGCGGCCAGCACCGCCGCCCGCAGGTCGGGGTCGGGTGCGGACGAGCGGGGCTCGGGCCCGGCCAGCGCCGGGTCGGCCGTGGTGGCCTCCCGCCTCCGGTGGGCCCGTCGGCTCTCGTCGACGAAGAGGTTCGTCAGGCTGCGCCGCGCGTAACCGACCGGGTTGTCTGCTCGCCGCACCTTCGGCCAGGCGAGGTAGAGCCGGGTCAGCGTGCCCTGCACGAGGTCCTCGGCCCACGCCGGGTCCCCGGTGGTGAGCAGGGTCGCCATCCGGACCAGGTCGGTGCGGTGGGCGACCACGAACGCGGTGAACTCGGTGTCCCGTCGGGACGTGTCCATGTGGCCTCCTTCCACCCTCCTGACCGGAGCGGGCCGGTCGTCGGTTGCCCCGGGCCACGACCAGACCCGTGACCGGGCCGGGAATGGTCGGCGAGGGGCGACGGCGACCCCCGGACAGGTCTAGCGTTCGGCCATGATCCGTGACAACGCGAAGCTCGTCCTGCTCGCGGCGACCTGCCTGGTCATCGGCCTGGTCGCTCCCGCCACCGCCGCGGCGGTGAAGAAGGCCGTCAACTCCGACAAGGTCGACGGGCTGCACGCCGTGAAGTCCTCGGCGTCGGTGAAGAAGCGACGCGGCAAGCTGGTCGCCACGTCGCGGAAGACCGGCCGGCTGCCCAACAACATCATCGCGCAGGCGCCCGACTCCGCGCGGCTGGGCGGCGTCCCGGCCACGGCGTTCCGGTCGCTGGTGCTTCCGGCCTCGGCCCTGCACAGCGCCAACGAGGACTTCACGGGGCACCCGCTGGCCGACGCCGGCGTGCCGTCGGTGAGTGCCGTCGTGCCGCTGCCGCCGACCTACGTGCGCGGGCGGCCCCTCACCGTGGCCCTCGACATCTTCACGCCCAACGTGCCGTGCGTGGTGTCCCTGATCGCCACGACCGACCACCTGCGGACCGGGACCAGCGCCGAGCCGGTCCCCACCTCGCTCGTCGGTGGCGGCAACCTGGCCGCGCTGCCCCGGTCGCCGGGACTGGGCCGGGTGACCGTGCGCGCCGCCCTGCCGGCCGCCGCGGTGCCGGGCGACGTGGTGGTGGTGCGGCTGCTGCGCAACGCCGCCGCGAACCTGGACGCCTGCACGGGGACGCTGCTGGTGATGGGTGCGACGCTGAGCTGGTAGCGAGCACTCGCTGACCGTTGACCGCCGACCTCCGACCGCCGGCCGCTCGATAGCCTCGTCGCCATGACACGTGCCGACGGTCGCGCCGACGACGAGCTCCGCCCGATCACCATCACCCGCAACTGGCTCGACCACGCCGCCGGCTCGGTGCTGGTGGGATTCGGCCGCACCCGGGTGCTCTGCGCGGCGTCGGCGTCGGAGGGCGTGCCGCGCTGGCGCAAGGGCTCGGGGCTCGGCTGGGTCACCGCGGAGTACGCCATGCTCCCGGCGGCCACCAACACCCGCTCCGACCGCGAGTCGGTGAAGGGCCGGATCGGCGGTCGCACCCACGAGATCAGCCGGCTGATCGGCCGCTCGCTGCGGGCGGTCATCGACTACTCCGCGCTCGGCGAGAACACCATCCAGCTCGACTGCGACGTGCTCCAGGCCGACGGCGGCACCCGCACCGCCGCGATCACCGGTGCGTACGTCGCGCTCGCCGACGCCGTCGCCCACCTGCGCACGACGGGCGCGCTCACCGGCGAGCCGCTCACCGGCTCGGTGGCGGCCGTCTCGGTGGGCATCATCGACGGCTCGCCCCGCCTCGACCTGCCCTACGAGGAGGACGTGCGCGCCGAGACCGACATGAACATCGTGATGACCGGCGAGGGCACCTTCGTCGAGGTGCAGGGCACCGCCGAGGGCGCGGCGTTTACGCGCGCCGAGCTCGACGCGCTGCTGGCGCTCGGCGAGAAGGGCTGCGCCGACCTGACCCGCCTCCAGCACGAAGCGCTCGCGCAGTCGTGACCCGGCTCCACCTCGCCTCGCGCAACGCCAAGAAGCTCGAGGAGATGCAGCGGATCCTCGCCGAGCACCTGCCCGGGATCGAGGTCGTGGGTCTCGACGACGTGCCGGCCTACGACGAGCCGGTCGAGGACGAGCCGACGTTCGAGGGCAACGCCCTGCTCAAGGCCCGCGCCGGCCACACCGCCACCGGGCTGCCCACGGTCGCCGACGACTCCGGGCTGTGCGTCGACGCCCTCAACGGCATGCCCGGCGTGCTCTCGGCCCGCTGGTCCGGTCCGCCCAAGGACGACGCGCGCAACAACGAGCTCCTGCTCGCCCAGCTCGCCGACGTGCCCGACGAGCGCCGTACCGCCCACTTCCGCTGCGCGGTCGCCCTCGTGCACGACAGCGGCGAGCTCGTCGTCGAGGGCCGGATGGACGGCCGGGTGATCCGCGAGGTGCGCGGCAGCGGCGGGTTCGGCTACGACGTGCTGTTCGTCGCCGACGACCACCCCGGGCTCACGACCGCCGAGCTCTCGCGCGAGGACAAGGACGCGATCTCCCACCGGGGGCGGGCGCTCAGGGAGCTGGCGCCGCAGGCGGCGTCGCTCCTCGGCGGGCGATCCAGCGGGTGATCACCATGCCCCACAGGCTGGCGTAGACGAACATGAACAGGGAGTAGACGGCCGCCGGGATCGAGATCTCGGTGTTGTCGAGCACCTCCACCGCCACGAAGATCGCGAGCGTCGCGTTGTGCACCCCGATCTCCATCGACGAGGCGATCGCCTGCGCCTCGCGCACGCCGAGCGCCCGCGGCACGACGTAGCCGACGACCAGGCTGATCGCGCAGAACAGCCCGGCGGCGACGCCGATGTCGGCGAGGTAGTCGCCGACGTTCTCTCGCTGGTCGACCAGGATGCCGAGCACCAGCACGGCGAGGACCACCGCGGAGCCGGTGCGCACCGGCCTGTCCATCCGCAGCGCCCACCCGCTGGCCCGGACCCGCACCAGCATGCCGATCGCGACCGGCACCAGCACCACGGCGAAGACCTCGACCACCTTGCCGAACTGGAGGGAGACCTCGTCTCCCTGGTCGTAGTGGGCGATGGCGAGGTTGGTGATGATCGGCAGCGAGACGATGGCGACGATCGAGTTGATCGCGGTGAGTGTGACGTTGAGGGCGACGTCGCCGTGGAAGAGGTGGCTGAACAGGTTGGCGCTGGTGCCGCCCGGCGAGGCCGCGAGCAGCATCATGCCGATCGCGAGCAGCGGTGGCAGGTCGAGTCCCTTGACCAGGCCGAAGCAGACGAGCGGCAGCAGCACCAGCTGGCAGGTCAGCGCCACCACGACCGCGCGCGGGTGGCGGGCGACCCGTCGGAAGTCGTCGGGCACCAGCGAGAGCCCCAGGCCGAACATGATGATCGCGAGCGCCAGCGGCAGCCCGACGGTCGTGAGGGCGGAGTCCATGCCGGGACTGTAGGGGGCCGACAAGGGGTCGGGTAGGTTCCGAGCGTGTCCCGCCACCCGTTCCTGGTCCGCCGCACGATCGCGCGGGTGCTGCTGCGCCTGGCCCGCTGGCGGACGGCGGGGCAGGTGCCGCGACGGGGCATCCTGGTCGGCGCCCCCCACACCTCCAACTGGGACTGGGTGCTGACCATGCTGCTGGCCTGGGACAGCAGCGTGCAGATCCGGCTGCTGGTGAAGGACTCGTTCTTCAAGGGTCCGCTCGGCTGGTTCATGCGGCGCACCGGCGCCGTCGAGCTCGACCGCGCCAACCCCGGTGCCACGATCCGCGAGCTGCTCGAGGACGCCGAGAGCGACGAGACGTTCCTGCTCGGCATCGCCGCCGAGGGCACCCGGGGCAAGGTCGAGCACTGGAAGTCGGGCTTCTACCGGATCTCCCAGCAGACCGGCATCCCGATCACGCTGGCCTACCTCGACGCCCGCACGCGCACGGTGGGCTGGGGTCCGACGTTCGCGGTCACCGGCGACGTGCGCGCCGACATGGACCGGGTGCGCGCGTTCTACGCCGACAAGGTCGCGATCCGTCCGGAGTTGACCACGGTGCCGCGGCTGCGCGAGGAGGACCGGGCGACCTCGGAGTGAGCCGGATCGGTGCGCCCGGAGAGACTCGAACTCTCACTGGCCAGGACCTAAACCTGGTGCCTCTACCGATTGGGCTACGGGCGCTGGTGGTGCGCGGCGAAGTCTAGGCGGGGGCCAGGGTGGGGCCTCAGACGACGCTGATCGCCTCGCCGCGCCCGGTGAGCGCCAGCAGGGCGGCGGGGCCGGTGCCCGCCGCGACCGCGACCTCGCCGGCCAGCGCCAGCGCCTCGGCCAGCGCAGCCCGTGGCGGCTGCCAGTCCAGTCCGGTCGCGTTGGCGATGTCGAGGCCGTGGACGGCGAGCTCGAAGACGCGGGTCGGCAGGTAGTCGCGCAGCCTCATCCCGCCCACGATCGTCGTGATGACCGCGTCGGCGTCCGCGCCGACCAGCGCGTCGGCGACCGTCTCGACCAGCCGGCGGACGGCGGCGGCCGGGTCGTCGCCCAGCGCGGCACCGGCCTGCACGCCGCGCTCGACGATGGCCGCCGGCTCGAGCGAGACCCGGCCCACCTCGACGTAGTAGTCGGCTGCGGTGGCGGCGACCACCGAGTCGGCCGGTTGCTGGAGGTAGTCGATCACCGTGACCAGCGACCGGCTGGTGTGGCCGACCAGGGCGCGCAGGTCCCACTCGCCGAGCCCGGGACCGGACAGGTCGACCGGGAGCCGGTCGACGAGGTCGGCGAACGCCTCGGCCGCCCCGAGGTAGGTCTCGGCGCTCACGCGGCCAGACCGAGGTCGCGCCGCAGCTTGGCGACGTGGCCCGTCGCCTTGACGTTGTACTGCGCGACCTCGACGGTGCCGTCCTCGTCGACGACGACGGTCGACCGGATCACGCCCTGCACGACCTTGCCGTAGAGCTTCTTCTCCCCGAAGGCGCCCCACGCGGTGAGCACCTCCTTGTCGGGGTCGGAGAGCAGGCGGATGGTGAGGCCGTCGCGCTCGCGGAACTTCGCCAGCTTCTCGGGGCGGTCGGGTGAGATGCCGAGCACCTCGTAGCCCGCGGCCCGGAGCGAGTCGAGGGAGTCGGTGAAGTCGCACGCCTGCTTGGTGCAGCCCGGGGTCATGGCAGCGGGGTAGAAGTAGACGATCACCTTGCGTCCGCGCAACGACGAGAGCGTCACGCTGCTCCCCGTATCGTCGGTGAGGGTGAAGTCGGGGGCGGTGTCGCCGGGGGAGAGGCGCGGGGTCTCGGCCATGGGACGCACGGCTCCTGTTCTTGTCGCAAACGACGTGCAATAAGGTGACGGTGGGCTGCGGCCCTACTCAACCACTCCTCGACCCCTGTTCCACCAGTGCCCGGGCCCGGCCCGGCGACAGGAGCGACATGCACGTCCCCGACGGATTCCTCGACGCCCCGACCTCGGTCGTCACCGGCGCGGTCGCGGCCGCGGGGGTCGGCCTGGCCCTGCGCGGCGCCCGGCGCGAGCTCGACGACCGCACCGCCCCGCTGGCCGGGCTGGTGGCGGCGTTCGTCTTCGCGACCCAGATGCTCAACTTCCCGGTGGCCTCCGGCACCAGCGGCCACCTGATGGGTGGCGCGATCGCCGCCGTGCTGGTGGGGCCGTGGACCGGCGTGCTCTGCACCAGCGTGGTCTTCCTCGTGCAGTGCCTGCTCTTCGCCGACGGCGGCGTCACCGCGCTCGGCACCAACATCGTGCTGATGGGGCTGACCACGGTGCTCGTCGGCTGGCTGGTCTTCCGCGGGCTGCAGGCGGTGCTGCCCAGGCGACCGTCGCTGGTGCCGGTGGCGGCCGGCATCGGCGCGTTCGTCTCGGTGCCGGCCGCCGCGCTCCTCTTCGTCGTGCTCTACGCCGTCGGCGGAGCCGCCCCGGTGCCGCTCGACAACCTCACGACCGCGATGGTCGGCGTGCACCTGCTCATCGGCATCGGCGAGGGCGTGATCACCTTCCTCGCCGTGGGCAGCATCGTCGCCGTGCGGCCCGACCTCTGCTACGGCGCCCGGCGGGTGCTCGCCGCGCGCGAGCTCGAGATCCGCCCCGCCGCGACGGGAGCCTCCGCATGAGCACCACGCAGTCGTCGTCCGACCGGCGCACCGGCCGCCGGCCCTCCACGCGCGCGGTGGCGGTCGGCATCCTGCTGGTCTCCGTCGTGCTCGCCGGCATCGTGAGCTTCTACGCCGCCAGCAGCCCCGACGGGCTGACCAAGGTCTCCCAGGACGAGGGGTTCGCCGACACCGAGAAGGAGCATCGCACCGGGGACGGGCCGTTCGCCGGCTACGGCACCGAGGGTGTCGACGACGAGCGGCTCAGCGGCGGGCTGGCCGGCGTGGTCGGCGTCGTGGTGGTGCTGGTGCTCGGCGCCGGGGTGGCCTACGCCGTCCGGCGCCGCCCCGGTCGCGACAGCCCAGACCGGGGCTGACCCGGTGGGTGCGGGGCACGGGCACAAGCTGCACTTCCACGGGCACTCGCCCGTCCACCGCGCGCCGGCCCACCTCAAGGTGGTCGCGCTGCTGGCGTTCGTCGTCCTGGTCGTGGCCACCCCGCGGGAGTGGTTCTGGGCCTTCGGGGTCCACCTCGCCGTGGTGCTGGCGGTCATCGGCGTCTCTCGGGTGCCGCCGTCGTACCTGCTCAAGCGGATGGTCGTCGAGGTGCCGTTCGTGGTCTTCGCGCTCCTGCTGCCGTTCGTGGCTCACGGGCCGCACACCGAGGTGCTGGGCGTCACCGTCAGCGAGCCCGGGCTGCTGGGCGCCTGGGGCCTGCTCGCCAAGGGCACGCTCGGCGTGCTCGCCAGCCTGACCCTGGCCGCGACCACCGAGCCGCACGACCTGCTCGCCGGGCTCGAGCGGCTGCGGCTGCCCGACTTGCTGGTGCAGATCATGGGGTTCATGGTCCGCTACCTCGACGTCGTCACCACCGAGCTGCAGCGGATGCGGGTGGCCCGCGAGTCGCGCGGCTTCTCGGCGCGCAACCCCACGCACTGGCCGGTGCTGGCCCGGGCCGCCGGAGCGCTGTTCATCCGCTCCTACGAGCGGGGCGAGCGCGTCCACCTGGCGATGCTCTCGCGCGGCTACACCGGCCGGATGCCGCGATGATGGTGCCGTGAGCACCCCCGTCCTCGACGTCCGGGGGCTGGCGTACGCCTACCCCGACGGGCACCAGGCCCTCTACGGCGTCGACCTCCACGTCCACCCCGGCGAGCGGGTAGCGCTGCTCGGGCCCAACGGCGCGGGCAAGACCACGCTGGTGCTCCACCTCAACGGCATCCTCGAGGCCGGCGCCGGCTCGGTGCGGGTGAGCGGGCTGGAGATGACCAAGCGCAACCTCGCCGACATCCGGCGCCGGGTCGGCATCGTCTTCCAGGACCCCGACGACCAGCTGTTCATGGGCACGGTGGGGGCCGACGTCGCCTTCGGGCCCAGCAACCTCGGCCTGCGCGGCGCCGCGCTCGACGCCCGGGTCACGGCCGCGCTGGAGCAGGTCGGCATGGCGGAGTACGCCGACCGCCCGCCCCACCACCTCTCCTTTGGCCAGCGGCGCCGGGTGGCGGTGGCGACCGTGCTGGCGATGGAGCCCGACATCCTGGTGCTCGACGAGCCTACGGCCAACCTCGACCCCGCCTCGCGGCGCGAGCTCGCCGACATCCTGCGCTCGCTCGACGTCACCGTGCTGATGGTCACCCACGACCTGCCCTACGCCCTCGAGCTGTGCCCGCGCTCGGTGGTGCTCTCCGACGGCTCGGTCGTCGCCGACGGGGCGACGTACGACCTGCTCACCGACACGGAGCTGATGCGCGCCCACCGGCTCGAGCTGCCGTGGGGCTTCGACCCTCGCACGACCGGCCGGCCGGAGCCCGCCCCGCCCCGGCGCGGTCCCGACGGGTTGGTAGATTCGACCGCGACCCGACCGAGCCAGGGAGACTGACACACGTGAGCAAGGCGAACGACACCTCGGCCATCGAACGCGAGATCGAGGAGACCCGCGAGCGCCTCGCCACCACCATCGACCAGCTGCTCCACCGGTCCAACCCCAAGACCATCGTCAACCGCGAGGTCAGTCAGGTGAAGGCCTGGTTCGTCGACCCCGAGACCGGCCAGCCGCGCGCCGACCACATCGTCAAGCTGGCCGCGGGCGTGCTCGGGACGGTGGCGTTCTTCGTCGTCGTCCGCAAGGTCGTCAGCTGATCGCCGAGCCCCGCATGTCCGACAAGACCCCGATCAAGATGCTGCACGACCGCGTGCTGGTCGAGCTCGACGTCGACGCCGGCGAGCGTCGTTCGTCCGGCGGCATCGTGATCCCCGCGACCGCGGCGATGGGGGCGCGCCGGCTCGCCTGGGCCAGGGTCGTCGCCGTCGGGCCGCACGCCCGGGCGGTCGAGAACGGCGACCGGGTGCTGTTCGACCCCGACGACAAGGCCGAGGTCGAGGTGCACGGCGAGACCTACGTCGTCATGCGCGAGCGCGACGTCCACGCCGTCGCCGCCGACCGACTGGGCGACCAGGCCACCGGCCTCTACCTCTGAGCGTCCGTCCGGCGTAACCGTGACGGGCGCCACCCGTTGAGCCGGGCATGACCCGACGCGTCACCGTACTGATCGCTGCTCTCTGCCTGGTCCCGCTGGTGCCGCTCGCGGTGGTCGCCGGGCCGTCCGCGTCGGGGGAGCCGGGCGCGGTGGGCGAGGCCGGGCCCGCGGTGACGTCGCCCGCGAAGCCCGGCCGTGGGAAGAAGTACCGCGCCGTGGTCCGGGTGACCCGCCACGGCATCCCGCACGTGAAGGCCAAGGACTTCGGCTCGCTCGGGTTCGGCAGCGGCTACGCCGCGGCGGCCGCGTCGCTGTGCACGCTCGCCGACACGCTGGTCACCGCGCGCGGCCAGCGCTCCCGCTGGTTCGGCCCGGCGGCCCGCTACGACGACCAGGTGTCGATGGACGTCACCAACCTCCAGGTGGACGCGTTCGTCACCGACCTGCGCAACCGCCGGGTCGTGGAGCGGCTGCTCGCCGACCCCGTGCGCGGGCCGGGGCGCCAGGCCCGGGCCATGGTCGGCGGCTACGTCGCGGGCATCAACAAGTACCTGCGCAAGGTCGGCGGCCCCGCCGGCGTGACCGACCCCGCCTGCAAGAACGCCGGCTACCTCCGCACCCGGGCCACCACCCTCGACCTCTGGTACGGCGTCTACCTGGCCAACCTGCTCGCCTCCAGCGGCGTCTTCGTCGGCCAGATGGTCGACGCCGCCCCGCCCACGCTCAGCGACCCCGGGTTGCCGGAGCTGCCGCTCAAGGCCGCCGACCTCAGCGAGGCCGAGCGCGAGGCGCTGCGTGCCTCGCTCAAGCCCACCGCCCAGTTCGGCTCCAACGCCACCGCGGTCGGCGGCGCCGCCACCAGCACCCGCCGCGGGATGCTGCTGGGCAACCCCCACTTCCCGTGGCGCGGTCGCTACCACTTCACCCAGCAGCACCTCACGATCCCGGGGAAGTACGACGTCGCGGGTGCCTCGCTCATCGGCTCGCCGGCCATCAACATCGGCTGGAACAGGTCCGTCGCCTGGAGCCACACGGTGTCGACGGCGTACCGCTTCACGCCGTACGAGTACCGCCGCGCGGGCCGCCTGGGCTACCGCACCGAGAAGGGCGTCAAGCAGCTCGAGCGGCGCGTGGTGAAGGTGACCGTGCGCAAGGCCGACGGCTCGCTCGGCACCGTCACCGAGGACCTCTACCGCACCGCCCAGGGCTACGTGATCGACGACCCCGCTCAGTTCATGCCGTGGGGTCCGCTGAGCTTCTGGGCGATCCGCGACGCCAACGCAGAGCACCTGCGCACCATCGACACCTTCCTCGAGATGGGCAAGGCCACCTCGGTGCGCGACCTGCTGCGCCGCCAGGACCGCGAGGGCGGGATGCCGTGGGTCAACACGACCGCGGCCGACCGCGCCGGCGACGTGCTCTACGCCGACCACTCGGTCGTGCCCCACGTGACCGACGCGATGGCGAACAGGTGCATGACCGTCATCGGGCGGATCATCGACTCGGTCGCCGGCCTCCCCGGCCTCGACGGCACCCGGGCCGGTAGCGCTTGTGCCTGGGGCACCGACCCCGACGCCCAGCGGCCGGGCGTCTTCGGCCCCAGGAACCTCCCGGCGACGTTCCGCCGCGACTGGGTGATGAACGCGAACGACTCCTACTGGCTGCCCAACCCGGCCCAGCGGCTCGAGGGCTACGCCCACATCATCGGCTGCGAGCGCTGCGCGCGGACGATGCGCACCAGGATGGTCGCCCGCTACGTGCAGGACCGGCTGGCCCGCGGCAAGGAGACCCCGGCCAGCTTCCGCGGCCACCAGCACGAGAACCGGCTGCGCGCCGCCGAGGTGATGCGCGCCGACGGTGCCCTCGACGCGGTGTGCGCCAAGACCGGCCAGACCGACGCGTGCGCCGTGCTGCGCCGTTGGGACGGCCGCTCCAACCCCGGCTCGCGCGGCACCCACATCTTCGAGGAGTTCGTCGAGCGGCTCCCCGAGAAGGGGATCTGGAAGGTGCCGTTCGACGTCGCCGACCCGCTCAACACCCCGCGCGGCCTGCTGACGACCAACCAGGGCGTGGTGAAGGCGATGTCCGACGCGATCGCCTCGCTGCGGGCCCGCCGGATCCCGCTGAACGCGACGTGGGGCAGCCTCCAGGTCGCCGGCGACCGGGGCGCGCCCGCGATCGGCCTGGGCGGCGGCGAGGGCGACGCCGTCGGCAACGCCAACACCCTGTCGTCGCGCAAGCCGGTGCAGAACCGCGACCGCTACAAGGCCGTCACCTACGGCTCCTCCCACATCCAGTCCATCGCCTTCCTCGACCGCGGCCGGGTCCGCGCCGACACGATCCTCACCTACGGCCAGTACGAGGACCCCACCTCCCGCTGGTCCTCCGACCAGACCCGCCTCTTCGCCGCCAAGCGCTGGGTGCGGTTCGCCTTCACCGACAAGCAGATCCGCAAGCAGCTCGTCCGGCGGCTGGTGCTCTCCGCCCCGCGGTAGCCGCCATGGCTGGTCGAGCAGCGAGCGCCAGCGAGCGTCGTCGAGACCCGGGTGCGCCGAACGCCTCCCTGGAGCGGGTGACTCCGGGGACGGTGCTCGGGCGGGTGGTGACTGCGGGCTGGTGTGATCCGGGCGGGTGGTGACTGTTGGTGGGCGGGGGTGCGGGGTGCCGCGCGTTGGTGGGCACTGCGGCTGCTGCGCGCCGGACGTCGTTCGGCACTCGTTGCCGTGTCGCCGGACTCTGCCCTGCGGTTCCCCGGCGTTCGTGTCGGCGCCACGCCGCCGTCTACGTGCCGAACGACGCCCGTCGCTCCGCCGCCTCCGTGCCGTGCGGCGCGGCAGCTCGCTGGTTGAGGAGGGACGAAGTCCTGTCTCGAAACCCGGTGAGACGAAAGCCCTCCGTCCCCACCGGAGGGCGGTCGGGTGCAGGGGTCTCGACGGACGCTCGTCGCTGGGGCTCCTCGCTGCTCGACCACCGGCACCTGCGCTGGTCGAGGTGCGAAGGCCGCTAGGCCTGAGCCTCGAGACCCGGTGAGCCGAGCGCCGTCCCGTCCCCACCGGAGGGCGTTCGGCCAGCGGGGGTTTCGAGACAGTTGCTAGCGCAACTTCCTCAACCACCGGTGGGCTACCGCTGGTTGAGGAGGGACGAAGTCCCGTCACGAAACCCAGTGAGCCGAGAGCCCTCCCGTCCCCACCGGAGGGCGTTCGGCCGGCGGGGGTTTCGAGACAGTTGCTAGCGCAACTTCCTCAACCACCGGTGGGCTACCGCTGGTTGAGGAGGGACGAAGTCCCGTCTCGAAACCCGGTGAGACGAAAGCCCTCCGTCCCCCCCGGAGGGCGTTCGGCCGGCGGGGGTTTCGAGACAGTTGCTAGCGCAACTTCCTCAACCACCGGTGGGCTACCGCTGGTTGAGGAGGGACGAAGTCCCGTCTCGAAACCCGGTGAGCCGAGAGCCCTCCCGTCCCCACCGGAGGGCGGTCGGCCGGCGGGGTTTCGAGGCGGCCTCAACCAGCGGAGGCGCGGGTGGTGTCCTGGGGCTTCGGGGTCTTCACCGGCTTGCCGAGGGGCTTGCCGAAGACGATCACGTTGGACTCGTAGAACCTGCCGTTCCAGTCGTCGCACGAGACCAGGACCAGGCGGCCGTCGCCGGTCTCCTGGCCGAACAGGGAGACCGCCTTCTCGGCGACCTCGTCCTTCGACAGGACGCTGACCTTGGTGACCTCGTAGCGCATCGTGCCGCGCTGGGTCTGGACGTCGACGAACTGGCCGGGCTCGAGGCGGTCGACGCGGTCCATGGCGCCGCCGCCGGTGTGCACGGTGTGGCCGGTGATCACGGTCTGGCCGGTGAGCGCGCCGGGCTCGGCGCTGGCGTCCCACCAGCCGACCTGCTTGGGGTCGCGGGGTGGGTCGAGCACCGCGTCCGGGCTCACCTGGATCGGGACGATCGGCGCGGCGATCTTCACCGAGCGGGCGATCAGGCGCAGCGGCTCGGCGGGCTTGAGCGTCTCGTAGCGAGCCCCCGCGGAGGCGGCGGCCGGCTCGTCGTCGTCATCGTCCGGACCGAGCACCGACCACCCGAGGAGGCCGACGACAGCCAGCAGCACCACCGCGGTCACCACGGTGGTGACCGTGCTGAACTTCCCGGCCAGTCGGTCGAGGAGGTCGAACCCTGGGGTCAGCTCCGGCGGTACGTCGTCGACCCGGTCGTCATCCGGGCCGACGGCCGGGTCGGTCACCGGCGGGCGACGGCCCGACGGACGCTGACGGCACCGGCGCCGAAGGCCAGCAGGAGCAGCGCGCCGAGGCCCGCCACGGCGGCCAGCGGCATCGTGGTCGCGGTGTCGGTCGGGGCGGAGGCGCCCGTCACGCCGGCGGGCACCGAGGTCGGGACCGGCTGCGTGGGCGTGGACGTGGGGGTCGGGTCGGCCGGGGGAGCGGCGACGCGGCCGTTGGGTCCGCAGGTGCTCTTGCCGATCGCGAGCGAGAGCACCTCGACGCCGAACTGCTTCGCGACCGGCAGCACCTCGAGCTCGAGGGCGGTCACCTCGATGGCGTTCTTGGAGGGGCGGACCTGCTTGTTCAGGGTGCCGTTGAGGATGTTCTCCTCGAGCGGGCCGAGCTGCTTGGCGATCTGGCCGATGATGTTGGTGACGACCGCGGCCTGGTCGACGACCACACCGAGCTGGGCGAGGGTGCCGCCGAGGGCGGTGGTGAGCTGGGTCTTGACGGCCTTGAGCACCGCGTCGACGACCTTGTCGAGGCCGGTGACGAGCTTGGTGTTGGGCTCGGGGTGCACCGGCAGCTTGACCAGGTCGACCCGCTGGTTGAGCACCTGCACGTAGGCGCCGACGTCGGCCAGGTCGGAGTCACCCGTCGCCGAGGTGGGCGTGGCCCGGCACGAGCTCTGCACGGCGCCCAGGTCGACGACGATCTTGGGGTCGCCGACGGAGGTGAGCACCGTCTGCAGCGCGTTCTGCAGCGGCGGCAGCACCTGGCCGATGACCGGCTGGAGCAGGTCGACCAGCGGCTGGGCGAGGCCGTCGAGGACGGTGGAGTTGGTGAGGGTCAGCTTGCTCAGGTCGAGGTCGGCCGCGCTGATCGAGACGTTGTTGCCGCCCGAGAGGCAGGCGCCGTCGCCGGCCGCGACCAGGGTGGCGCCGTCGCCGGCCAGGCCCGCGCAGGCCTCGGAGATGCCGTTGCCCTTGTCGATCCGGGTCACGGCGTCCTGGGCCAGGGTCCCGGCCGAGATCAGGGACTGGCCGCCGAGCAGGCCGAGCACCGGCTCGTTGTTGCCGCTCGCGGTCTGCTTCTCCCCGTCGTGGCTGACCTGGTAGCTGCCGGAGTCGACCGGGCTGCTGAGCAGGGTGAGGGTCAGGCCGGTGGCGCTGGCCTGGGCCACGGGGGCGGCGGCGAGGGCGGGCGAGCCCGAGAGGGCGACGATCGACCAGGCCGTCGCGACGGCTCCGATCCGGATGGCGGTCCGAGCGAGCATGTGGTGAGGCCTCCCAACCCCCGGGGCCGCATCCCGCACGGCCCCACTGTGAACAACCCGAGGAGAGGGCGCGGTGCGGCCCTCGACGGCTCAACGCCGGGGGGTGGCAAAGGTTACGGCGCGGGCCGGTCGTGGCGCCGGGCCGGCGACGGTGCGGCCGGCACCAGGCCGAGCGCGGCGTCCTCGGCGTCCTCCAGCGGACCGGCGGTCGGCTGCCGGCGCAGCGGGGGGATGAACAGCGCCATCAGGCTGGCCACCACCATCACCACGGTCAGGAAGACGAACCCGCCGACGTAGCCGCTCTCGAGCGGCAGCCCGGTCTCCCCGAGCCGGGCCGTGACGATGCCGGCCATCAGCGCCGCGCCGAGCGAGCCGCCGATGGTGCGGATGTTGGCGTTCATCCCGCTCGCGACCCCGGTCTGCTCGGCGGGCACCGAGGCGATGACGACACCGGCCAGGCTGGAGAAGACCAGGCCCGAGCCCACGCCCTGCACGGTGGTCGCGGCGTAGAGCTGCCAGGTGTGGTCGTGGAAGAGGGCGACCGAGAGGAAGGCGAGCGCCGTCGTGCCGGTGCCCGTGGCGATCACGGCGCGGGCACCGAACCGGCGCATCAGCCGGGCCGTGGTGAACCCCACGAGGAAGCTCGCGACCGCCGAGGGCAGCAGCAGCCAGCCGGACTCGCTGATCGTGGCCCCGAAGCCGTAGCCCTCGCTGCGCGGCGTCTGGAGGAACTGCGGCAGGAAGCCGAAGGAGGAGTACATGCCGACGCCGACCAGCCCGGCGACGACGTTGGTGGTCCACACCCCGCGCAGCCGCATCATGCCCATGTCGATCATCGGCACCGGCGCCCGCACCTCGGTGCGCACCCACAGGACGCCCACCACGAGCGCGAGGGCCATCAGGCCGAGCACCCGGCCGGAGGTCCAGCCCCAGGTGTTGCCCTCCGAGAGGGCGAGCAGGAGCGCGACCAGCCAGACGGCGAGCAGGACGCCGGGGAGCACCGGCAGCCGTACCGGGGTGCGGGCGGGCGACTCCGGCACGCAGAACGCCGCCAGCGTCGCCGCCGCCAGGGTGGCGATCATCGGCAGCCAGAACAGCCAGTGGTAGTCGAGCAGGTCGAAGATCGGGCCCGCGATCACGATGCCGACGCCGAACCCCACCGCGGTGAGCGAGGCCAGCACGCTCAGCGCGGTGCCCATCCGTTCGCCGTGGAACTCGTCGCGGACGATCCCGAACGACAGCGGCAGCACGCCGCCGCCCGCCCCCTGGAGCACCCGGGCAGCGATCAGCCAGCCGATCGACGGCGCCAGCGCGGCGACGAGGGAGCCGAGCGCGAGCGCCAGCAGGGTGATCACCAGCATCCGCTTCTTGCCCACGGCGTCGCCCACCCGGCCGAGCAGGGGCGTGCAGATCGAGGCCGAGAGCAGGTACGCCGTGAGCACCCAGGTGACCGTCGACTGATCGGTGTCGAGCTCGACCTGGATCTGGGCGAGCACCGGGACGACCAGCGACTGGAGCAGCGCGAACGAGCTCACCGCGAGCGCGAGCACCGCGAAGGTCAGCGGCGGGCGGCCGCGCAGGCTGCTCAGGGTGGCGCTCCTCGACGAGACTCGGTTGTCGACGACAACCATCAAGCGGCATCGTATCGGGCGGCTGGTGGCTGTCGGCGGCCGGTGCGATGCTGCCCGGATGGTGGAGCACCACGACGAGGACCTGTCCGGCTCGGCCTTCCGCGACGTCGACCTGTCGAGGCTGAGGGTCGAGCGCGCCGACCTCCGGGCCGCCCGCCTCCACGACGTCGACCTGAGCGGGGGCAAGGTCACCGGCGCGCTGCTGACCGACCTGGTGCTCGACGGCCACGCCGACCGGCTCGTGGTCAACGACGTCGACGTGATGCCCTACGTCGAGGCCGAGCTCGACCGGCGCCACCCCGAACGCCCGCTGATGCGGCCGACCACCGCCGACGGCTACCGCACCGCGTGGACGGCCCTCGAGCGGCTGTGGGCCGGTACCGTCGCGCGGGCCAGGAGGTTGCCGGAGGAGCGACTGCACGAGCGGGTCGACGAGGAGTGGTCGTTCGTCGAGACGCTGCGCCACCTGGTCTTCGCCACCGACGCCTGGGTGCTGCGCGCGCTGCTGGGGGAGCCGTCGCCCTACCACCCGCTCGGGCTCTTCCACACCGACGTCGACCCCGCCTCGGTGGGCGTCGTGCTCGATCCTGACCTCCGCCCGTCGCTCGACGAGGTGCTGGCCGCGCGCGCCGACCGCAAGGCCACCGTGTCCCGGGTGCTCGACGAGCTCACCGACGAGCGGCTGGCCGGCACCACCACGCCGGTGCGCGAGCGGGGCTACCCCGAGGGCAAGGCCTACGCCGTCACCCGCTGCCTGGGCGCCGTGATCTCCGAGGAGTGGCACCACCGGCTGTTCGCCGAGCGTGACCTCGCGGTGCTGGAGCAGCGCGAGGGGGTGGCCCCGTGACCGCCCGCCTCACCGAGGTGGTGGTCGACGCCCGCGACCCCGAGGCGCTGGCGGCGTTCTGGTGCGCGGTGCTCGACTACGTCGTCATCGACTCCGACCCCGGCCGGGTCGTCGAGATCGCCCCGGCCCGGGTCGCCACCCCCGAGCTGCTGAGCCGGGTCCGCAGCGGGCCGGTCGTACCCTCGGTCGTCTTCGTGGCCAACCCCGACCGCAAGACGGTCAAGAACCGGGTCCACCTCGACGTCTCGCCCACCGACGCCTCGCTGGCCGACGAGGTCGCCCGCATCGAGGCCCTGGGCGCCGTCCGCGTCGACGTCGGCCAGGGGGAGGGTCGCTCCTGGGTGGTGCTGGCCGACCCCGAGGGCAACGAGTTCTGCGTGCTCCGCTCACTGGCCGAGGGCGAGTTCGACGGCTGACCCGTCCGTGATTTCCGGGCGGACGCCGTCGGCGGTGGCAGGGTGGTCGCCATGACGACACCTGCCCCGCTCGAGCCCCTCCGTGAGGACTGGCAGCGCGCCCTGTGCGTGGTGGCCCACCCCGACGACCTCGAGTTCGGCGCGGCGGCCGCCGTGGCCCGCTGGACCGGCCAGGGCAAGGAGGTCGCCTACTGCCTGGTGACCAGCGGCGAGGCCGGCATCGACGGGCTGCACCCCGACGAGTGTCGACGGGTCCGGGAGGCCGAGCAGGTCGACTCCGCCCGGATCGTCGGCGTCGACACGGTCGAGTTCCTGGGGCTGCCCGACGGCGTGCTCGAGCACGACCTGGCGCTGCGGGCCGCGATCGCCCGCGTCGTCCGCCGTCACCGGCCCGAGGTCGTCGTCACCGGCAACTTCCGCGAGACCTGGGGTGGGCGCAACCTCAACCAGGCCGACCACGTCGCCGTAGGCCGGGCGGTCGTGGACGCCGTTCGCGACGCCGGCAACCGCTGGGTCTTCGCCGACCAGCTCGTCGACGGGCTGGAACCGTGGGGCGGGGTCGAGGAGGTGTGGGCGTTCGGCTCGCC
This sequence comes from Nocardioides sp. SYSU D00038, assembly GCF_016924665.1. GTDB lineage: Bacteria > Actinomycetota > Actinomycetes > Propionibacteriales > Nocardioidaceae > Nocardioides. The sequence goes on along the minus strand of NZ_JAFFJT010000027.1, from coordinate 27,217 downwards.
CGACGCGACCCACGCGGTCGAGACCACCGACACCTTCGACGCCGGCGTGGCCTCGCTGGAGGCCCACCGCGCCTACATCGACGGCCTGGGCTGGGACCACTTCGACCCCCGCGAGTTCCTCGAGGGCGGGGCCCGGGCCACCGGTCAGCGGCTGGGGGCCCGGTTCGCGGCCGCTTTCGAGGTCTTCCCGATGGGCTGGGGGGAGTAGCCGGGGTCGGGGTCAGGCCCGCCGGGTCGCCCGGCTGCGGCACGTCGACCAGAGGGTCCCGAGGATCCACGCCTGCGGGCTGGTGTGGGGCGGCGGCCCGTCGGGGTGCCGGCTCCACGCCAGCCGGTAGGCCTCCTCCACCAGCCGCTCGGCCTCGGCCGGCGTTCCGGCCAGGCACCGGGCGAGCCGCCAGGCAGCGGCCAGCGTGGTGTCGACCACGGCGACGGCGTCGACGTCGGCCCCCGTCACCGCGGCGGGGCGCCACGGGCCCGGGGTCACGGATCCTGCCTGGCTCGTCGTCATGGCCGCCTCCGGGGCGAGAGGGTGATTTCTACACAAGGTGTTGAGGATAGGATGCCACCGTGACCAAGGACCAGCCCCAGAGCCCGCCAGGCGAGGGCGCCGTGCTGAGCATCGGCGACCTGGCCGAGCGCACCGGCGTGGCGGCCGCGACGCTGCGGATGTGGGAGCAGCGGCACGGCTTCCCGGTGCCGCACCGGCTCCCGAGCGGCCACCGACGCTACGACGACGGTCATGTCAGGGCCGTGCGCGCGGTGGTCGACCGGCGCGATGCCGGCGTCCGGCTCGACGCCGCCATCGCCCAGGTGGCGGCCCCGCAACCCGAGGCGCCCACGCCCCCGTCGGTGTGGGCCCAGCTGCGCCGCACCAGACCCGACCTCGCGGCGCACCGGCTCCGCAAGCGCACCCTGGTCGCCTTGTCCCGGGCGATCGAGGACGAGCTCTGCTCGACCGCCGAGCGGGCATCGGTCTTCGGCGGCTTCCAACGTCGGGAGTTCTACGCCCGGTCCCGCGAGCGGTGGCAGGAGGTCGACCGGGTCGCCGGGTCGGCGTTCGCGTTCGCGGACTTCCCGACCGTGGCCGACGGACATGGGCCGGCGCTGGTGCCGCTGCCGACCGATGCGCCGATGCTGCGCGAGTGGGTGGTGGCCTGCGACTCGCGCCGGCTGCCGGCGGTGCTCGTGGCCTGGGAGGTGCCCGGCCAGGCCGGGGTGCCCGACGCCGACCGGGTCTTCGAGGCGGTCTGGACGATCGACCCGGCGGCGGCCCGCGACGCGGCGCGGACCTGCGCCGAGGTGGCGGTGGCGGCCGGGGTGGCCCGGGCGGTGCCGGTGCTGGCCGCGCTCGCCGGGCCGCCGCCGGTCGGATCCGTCGACCCGGGGTCGGTCACCCGGCTGCTCTCCCGGGTGCTGGCGTACGTCGACGGCGCGGCCGTCTGAGCCGCCACCCGAAAATTTCAACAGGCTGTGCAATCCGCGACAACTGTGGCTCCGAAGCACCCACGAGGAGGAGCCCGGCCCGCCCGGGGGCCGTTCCTCGCGACCCGGCGACCGCCGGGCCTGCCCCACGGAGGAGGAGACATGCACGCACAGCGCACGAAGCGAATCCTGGTCACGGCGGTGGCCGGAGCAGTGGCCGCGATCGGCGCGCTGGCCCCGGCCACCTCGGCCGAGGCCGCCCCGAGCGCCGCCGGCAAGCGCAGCCTGGTCAAGGTGCTGGCCGCGGACGGCGTCCGGTTCGACAAGAACTGGAAGGACTTCGACATCATGGAGGCCGCGGCCCTCGCGGTCCTCGACGCCAAGCCGGACAGCCCGGTCGGACTGCTGGCCAGGGGCGGCACCCGGCTGACGGCGTTCCTGCCGACCGACCGCGCCTTCCAGAGGCTGGTGCGCAGCCTGACCGGCAGCACCCCGCGCACCGAGAAGCGCACGGTCGCCGCGATCCTCGCGGCCGCCGACGTCGACACGATCGAGACCATCCTGCTCTACCACGTGGTCCCGGCCCGGACCCTGACCTCGCCCAAGGTGGTCGCCGCCGCCAAGAAGGGCGGCACGGTCACCACCGCCCAGGGCGGCACGATCAAGCTGCACGTCATCAAGGGCGCGGTCACGCTGCTCGACAAGGACCGCGACGCCCGCAACCCCCGGGCGATCCCGGCGCTGCTCGACCTCAACCGGGGCAACCGCCAGGTTGCCCACGGCATCGACCGGGTGCTGCGTCCGGCCGACCTCTGACGCACGCCACCAGACAGGCACACCCCGCCCGGGCACCCGGGCGGGGTGTGCCGCGTCAGCGGCGGATCAGCTGGAGGCGAGCAGCGGACGGCAGGCCGGCTCGCGGCCGACCTCGACGCCGGGGAAGGCCTGCTCGGCGGTCTGGTGGGGCAGCCGGCCCACGGGCGGCGCCACGCCCTTCATCCAGGGCGAGGTGCGGATCCCCTGCAGGCCGTCGCGGGTGGTCCACACCAGGGCCATCACGGGGCGCTGGTGCTCGTCGAGCAGCCAGGTCTCGCTCCGCCGCATGCCGCACGTCGCGCACGCGTCGTCGACCCAGCGGTGCTCCTGCGAGCCCGACCCCATGTCTCTCGCCACGTGCCCACGGTAGGGCGTCGCGGTGAACACCGGGTCACGATCGGCGAACTTCGCGGCAACGCCGGTCGCCGACCTCAGGCGGGGGCGCACGCGCGGTACGACCGACGGGCCGTGACGACCTTGGTACGGCGCGGCCCCGGGGGGTCGACGACCAGCCGGACGCCCACGGTCGCGCCGCGCGTCGCGGGCAGCCCGGGCACGACGTACGTGCGGCCCGGCTCGGGGCGCCGCACGCTGCGGGCCCGCCGGCCGTCGACGGTGAGGACCGCCTTGCGCACGGTGCCGGTGCGGCGGAAGGTCGCAGCGACCGACCGGTTCGCGCAGGTGGCGGCGTCGGCCAGCGCGACGTGGCGACGCCCCCGCCCGGTGGTCACGGAGGTCGCGCTCCCGCCGTCGTGCAGGTCGAGTCGGATCCGGCCCGAGCCGCTCCGCACCCGCTGGAGCGAGCTCTCGTCCTCGGCGACCACCTCCCAGTAGAGGCCGAGGTCGACCTCGTAGGAGCCGGCGGGCAGGAACCAGGTGGCGGTGTGCTCGCCGCCCGAACGGTCCTCGTAGGAGACGTGCTTCCCGACCGGTCCGGCCGGCTCGAGCTCGAGGTAGGCGCTGGTGTCGCGGGTCGCCGACGAGGTCAGCACCAGCCACTGCGGACGGTCGAGGCGGAAGGCAACCTCGTGGTCCACCTGCGTCCAGGCGGCGACCCGGCAGACCTGCCCGGGGTCCTCGGTGCTCTCGACCCGGCCGGACGCCGTGAGCTGCGTCGACCCCAGCTGGCCACCGCGCCCCTGCACCGTCGCGGTGCCGGACGCCCGCATCGTGGTGCGGGTGACCGCGCCACCGGTGTGGTTGGTGGTGCTGCTGCCACTGACGGTGCGGGTCACGGTCCGGCCCGGAGGGACCGGCGTGCGCGGCTGGTTGGGTGTGGTCGTGGTCAGGCAACCTGTCGTGTTGGTGTGGTAGGCGCCGACGAAGCCGTCGATCGACGCCTCGTCGATCGCCGCGGCCTCGGCCGGTGCCGGGGCCAGCACCAGTGATGCGACCAGGGCGAAGGTCGCGACCGCCGTCGGGCGTCGGTGGGGGTGGTGGTCCATGTTCTTCTCCTGTCGGTGGTCAGCGCGGGGCGCAGGACCGGTAGGTGCGGGTGACGGTGACGGTGGCCCGTCGACGCGCACCGGGCGGGTCGACGACGAGGCGCGCGCGCACCGTCGTGGTGGGGCGGGTGGAGCCGAGCCGCACCCGCACCGTGCGGCCGGGCGTGGGACGACGCAGGGTGCGCACCCGCCGCCCGTCGACGCTGACGACGACGGAACGGGCGCGGCGCGCCGCTCCGCGCAGGGTGACGGGCACGGTGCCGCTCGCACACGCCGCAGAGCCCGGGACGGCGTAACGGCTACCGCGGCCCGTGGGGCCGGTGACCGCGGAGCCGGGGTCGTGCAGGCCGACGTCGACCGTCACGGTGCCGGCATTCGTGCCGGACCCCGTGGTGTCCGAGGCGTCTGCCAGGACCCCCCAGGTGACGGTGGCGGCGAGGTTGTAGCTGCCGGCCGGCAGGTACGCCGGACCCGGTGTCCCGCGCAACGGTGGCGTGCCCGTCTCGAGGACCGTGGCGCCGTCGTCGGTGCTGATGCGCACGTGCCCCTGTCCCTCGCCGGTCCGGCCCAGCGACACCGACACCCACTGGGGGCGCTCCAACGTGAAGTCGAGGGTGCGGACGGCGTACGCCACGGACATCGTGGTGCACGGGTCGGAGGCGCGTCGGTCGGTAGCGACGCGACCGGTGGCGGTGAGGCGTACCTCCGAGAGCTGACCGCCTCGCAGCCGTCCCCGGGTCGTGGCGCTGACCTGCTGGTCGGTGCGGATGGAGCCGCCCGAGGCGACGTGGGTGATGGTGGACGCCGCGCTGGCGCGGCTCGTCGTGGTGCTGCCGTCCACGGGCGCGGCGACCTCGGGGGCCAGCTCGTTCTGGGGGCCGGTGCAGACGCTCGGCCGGTACATGACGCCGGCCATCGTCGCGAGGGCCGACGAGGTCACCGGTGCGCCGGTGGCGGGGGCGGGAGGCAGGACCAGCCCCCCGGCCAGCACCACGAGGGCGGTGCCGACCGTGCGGGACAGGGTGCGGGAGCGGTTCACGAGGTACTCCTGGATCGGGGGACTGGTCCGGCGCGTCAGGCCCGGGTGGCGGTGACGACGCGGTACTGCCACTCGAGGTGGATCGCGTCGCCGTCGGTCGACACGGCGGACGAGCTCGCGAGCTCGACCAGGTCGGCACGCAGCGCGCTCCGGCCGGCGTCGTCGAGCTTCGCGGCCGCGCTGTAGGTCGGGCCGTAGTAGGTGAGGAACAGGTCGGCGAACGCCGCGGCGTCGGCGAACCGCACCGGCACCACGTGGGTCGTGGAGGCGAGGTCGGTGACCCGGTCGCCGAGCAGTCCGGCGACGATCGCCTCGTCGCCCCAGCGCACGGCCGGCTGGGCGCCGGGCGGCGGGGAGACGTGGCGGCCGACGGTGCCGAGGATGCCGCCGACGAAGCCCTCGGCGGTCCAGCTCGCCAGCGCGACCCGGCCGCCGGGGCGGCTGACCCGGGCGATCTCGTCGGCGGCGGCCTGGTGGTCGGCCGCGAACATCACGCCGATGGCCGAGACCACGACGTCGAACGACGCGTCGTCGAACGGCAGGTGCTCGGCGGCGCTCTCGGTGAACTCGACCTCGACGTGCTCGGCCGCCGCACGGTCGCGCGCGATCTCGAGCAGCGCCGGGACGTAGTCGATGCCGGTGACGTCGCCACCCTGGCGGGCCGCGGCGAGGGCGGCGTGCCCGGTGCCGGTGGCGATGTCGAGGACGCGCTCGCCGGGGCGGACGGCCGCGGCCGCCACGACCATCTCGTTGACGGGGACGGTCAGCGCGGCGATCCGGTTGTAGTCGCCGCTGCTCCAGACGGCCTGCTGCTTGGTGCGCAGGTCGTCCATGGAGGGGGTGGTGCTGTTGGTGGTGCCGGTGGTGCCGGTGGTGCCGGTGGTGGTGCTGGTCATCTCGGTTGCCTCTCGGAAGTCGGGCCGCGGGTGGCGGCCGGTTGCAGGAGGAGCCTGCGCCGAGGGCGTGCAAGTGGTGTGCACGTTCTGTTGAGTCCCGTCGAGGTCGGCGCCCGACCGGACGTCGTAGTCCGGTCGGGCTAGGCGAGGATGACCCGCTTCGGCCATGGTCCGGCCCGCGGCGCCGCCCTAGGGTTGGGTGCAGACCCGCTGGTGACCCGAGACGCCAGCGGGTCTACTCATTTCCTCGACGGGACCGACCACAGGCGGAGGGCCGCGAGTTGCTGTTTCCGGGGTCGATGCTCGCGTTGCTCGTGCTCGTGGCGGCCCTGGTCGGCGCCCTCGCGGGATGCGACTTCTCGCCGCTCGTGTGGATCGCGCTCGGGGCGCTCGTCGCGGCCGGGGTGGCGGCCGACGTGGCCGGCCACCGCCGTCGGCGGCGTCGCGCCACGGGTGGCTGAGGCCCTTCGACGGGCCGGCGGGTGTAACGCAGCCGTTCGTTCCCGACATGGGCGAGTGATGCGAACCCCACGAAGGAGCACCCCCATGACTCGCACCCGCACGTCCGTCGCTGCCCTGCTCTCCACCCTGGCCCTGGGACTCGGCGGCGCCACCGTCGCGTCCGCGGCTCCGACCCCGGCCCCGGAGTCGTGCGCACGGCAGGAGGCGCAGGTCGCCAAGGCCGAGCAGGCTCTGGCCCGCGTGACCGCGGTCTTCGGGCGGCAGAAGGACAAGGTCGCCACGGCTCGCAAGGGCCTGCGCCAGGCGGACACCCGCGTCGAGAGGGCCCGGGCCCGGGCCGCGCTCGAGCGCGCCAAGGACCGCAAGGACGAGGCCAAGAAGTCCAAGACCGCCCAGCAGGTGCGGCTGGCCAAGGCGATCGAGCGGCTCGCCGCCTGCGAGGCGGGCCAGGCGCCCGCCGCCTGACCGGTCCCGGATCCACTGCCCGGGCGCACATCTCCCGGACAGCAGAGCGGGCCCCCTGACCGATGGTCAGGGGGCCTTCTGTTACGCCATCCGCGACGTGCCCTCGTTGGGGGCTCCGCGCCGCTGTCGCGGGGCGGGTGTCGAGGCTGCCGGAACCCGGCCTGCCGGAACAGCGTCCGAGACACATGACCCATGGCCCGCAACTGGCCGCCGGCACTCTGACAGCGTTGCTGCTCCTGGCGGGTGCGGGGCACCCCCGACGGACTGCAGCTCCGACTCGACGGGTGGCTGCTACGGACCCTGGCTCGACGACGACTCGCTCTCCGAAGCGCCCGACAGCCGGTCCCCGGCCCCCGACCTGACCGTCAGTCCAGGGGACACCTTCAAGGTCTACGGTCACGGCTACAGCTCGACCTGCAACGACACCGGGGAGTGCAGCGAACTGGAACCCCTGAGACCCGTCGAGCTGACGGTGACCCTCCCGGACGGCACGCGGATGTAGCTCGGCGAGTTCACTCCCCGGGTGGTGAGAGACGGTCTCGACGTCGGGTTCGTTGCCAGCGTCACGGTTCCCACTAGTTCGGCCCTCGGGACGGGGATGGTGAGTGACAGCAAGTCGCCCGCTCACACTTACCGCTTCGTGATCGGGGACTAGGACGACCGCGACGAACCGACAGCCGCGTGCTGGACGTGGGCCCACCCGATTCGCGACGCTGGCTGACAGGACGCCCTGACGGTGGACGAGGAGATCGCATGCGCGAGGAGCACACCCCCGAGTACATCCGACAACAGCTTCGGCCGGTGCCGTACATCTGCGCTGGCCTGGGAGTAATCGGCATCTTGACTTCTTGGGTCTTGGTGTCAAGCGCGGCCCGCATCGCCTATCCGTTCGTGGCGCTGGTCTCGGCAACAGGACTCTGGTTCGTGGGGACCGTGGTGGGCGCTCGGATGGCCCGCAAGGGACGAGGTCGTGAGCCGCTCACCGGCGCGCAGCGCCTCACGGTGGCGTTGGGGGCCATCTCGGGGCCGGCCATCCTCGCCATCTCCCCGATAGCCGGCCTGCCGATGATCGTCGCGAGCTTCAGCATGTGGTTCTTCGGCGGTCTGGCCTGGGGCTACCCCACGGGCCTTCCCGACCTCAACCCGTAGCCGGTGATGGCGCGGCCGAGGCGCCCTCGAGAACGACAGCGGCCCCCGACCAGCAACGCCGGTCAGGGGCCATCAGTACGCCATCAGGGACTCGAACCCCGAACCCGCTGATTAAGAGTCAGCTGCTCTGCCAATTGAGCTAATGGCGCGTGCCGTCAAGCGACGTGAACACTACCAGCGGGCGAGCGGCCGGCGAAATCGTAAGGGCGTGGTGCTGCTCACCGCGAGGCGAGCACCGCCATCGCCGCCGAGTGGCCGCCGAGGCCCGAGACCGCGCCGCCGCGGCGCGACCCCGAGCCGCACAGCAGCACGCCGGGGTGGTCGGTCTGCACGCCCCAGGCCTGGGCGGGGGTGTCGAGGCGCGACCGGGGCGGCGCCCAGGGCCAGTCGAGGTCGCCGTGGAAGATGTGGCCGCCCGGCATGCCGAGGTCGGCCTCGACGTCCTGGGGGATCTTGGCCTCGATGCACGGATCGCCCCGCTCGTCGCGCGCGACCACCGACCCGATCGGGTCGAGCAGGTGCTCGTCGAGCGCGGCGATGGCCCGACCGATCGCGGCGGAGCGCGCGCCGGCGGGGTCGGCCTCGAACAGGCTGGCCGGCGTGTGCAGCCCGAAGTACGTGAGCGTGTGGGTGCCGGGCGGAACGTCGCCGAGGATCGAGGGGTCGGTGAGCGAGTGGCAGTAGACCTCGCCGGGGAGCTCGGTCGGCACCCGGCCGGCCGCGGCCTCGGCGTACGCCGTCTCGAGCTGCTGGTAGCCCTCGTTGAGGTGGAGGGTGCCGGCGAAGGCGACCTCCGGGTCGACCCCCGAGCGCAGCCGGGGCAGCCGGTCGAGGAGGAAGTTGATCTTCAGCTGCGAGCCCTCGGGCTTGGTGGCCGGGTCGGCCTCCTCGCCGAGCAATCCGCGCAGCACCCAGGGCGCGACGTTGCTCAACACGTGGCGGGCCTCGACGGACGCGCCCCCGGAAGCCGCATCGAGCTCGACGACCGAGACGTCGTCGCCGGGGTGGATGCGCGCGACCCGGGCCGAGGTCAGGAGCTCCGCACCCGCGCCGGCTGCCACGCGGGCCAGTGCGTCCGTGACCGCGCCCATGCCGCCGATCGGCACCCGCCACTCGCCGGTGCCGTTGCCGATCAGGTGGTAGAGGAAGCAGCGGTTCTGCACCAGTGACTCGCTGGTGAGCGAGGCGAAGGTGCCGATCAGCGCGTCGGTGGCGACCACGCCGCGCACCACGTCGTCGGCGAACCGGCGCTCGATCGCGAGTCCCAGCGGCTCGAGCACCAGCTCGCGCCACACCTCGGCCGAGACCTGCTCCTGCACGGCCTGCTCGGTGGGCAGCGGCTCCATCAGCGTCGGGGCGACCGCCGCGGCCAGGCCGGCGACGTCGGCGTAGAACCGCTCCCACGCCTCGAAGTCGGCCGGGCCTCCGGTGACCTCCTCGAACGACGCCCGGGTCGCCGGGCCCTCGGGCCGCTCGGCGAGCAGGCCGAGGTGGCGCCCACCGCGCACGACCGGCGTGTAGGACGCCGTCGTGCGCGACGCGAGCCGCACGTCGAGGTCGAGCTCGGCCATCAGCCGGTCGGGCATCAGCGAGACGAGGTAGCTGTAGCGCGAGAGCCGGGTCGGCCGACCCGGGAACGCCGCGGCCGAGACCGCGGCGCCGCCCACGTGGTCGAGCTGCTCGAGCACCAGCACCTCCAGCCCGGCCCGGGCCAGGTAGGCCGCGGCCACCAGGCCGTTGTGGCCGCCACCCACGACGACCACGTCGTAGCGGGCCTGGCGGGGTCGGGCGGGGGCGTCGCTCATGGCTCCCAACCTAGCCCCGCAGGACATCCGCCAGCGACCACGTCGTCACTCCGCAACTTTTCCCGAGCAGGGGTCGTCACACGGGCACCAGACGAAGAACCGAGAGGAACCAACCACCATGCGCACCACCACGATCGCGGCCCTGGCCACGACCGCCCTGCTGGCCCTGCCCGCCGCAGCGAGCGCCCAGACGATCACCATGGACGACCCGAAGGGCGACCAGGTGAGGACCGGGTTCGGCGGCGACGTCGACCGGGTCGAGGTCGAGCACCTCAAGACCCGCGTCGTCGTGTCGGTCGTCCCCGAGAAGGACGACGCCGCCGACTACTGGGTCGTGCACGTCGACACCGACGCCCGCAACCCCGGCCCCGAGTACGTCCTCGGCGCCTCGGTCGAGGTCGAGCCCAGGCTGACGGTCTCGAAGGTCGACACCTGGCACGACCCGGACGCGACCCGCACCTGCTCGCTGAGGTCGTTCCGCTACACCGACACCGGCGTCGCCCGCTTCAGCGTGCCGCGCCGCTGCCTGCGACCGGCCGGCGACCAGGGGCCCAAGCACGTGCGGATCAACGTCGAGGCGCGCAACGACTACCCCGACCGGAAGCCGGTCGACGTGGTGCCCGCCCACCACGCCTTCGGCAAGCGCTGGGTCGCCGTCGGCTGATCCGGCCTCGGATCTCGGCTAGCGTCACCCGACGTGGCTCGGACCTACCGCGACCCCCTGGGGGTCCCGCACGTCCGGGCCGCGTCGGTGTCCGACCTGGCGCGTGGCCAGGGCCGGGTCACCGCCCGCGACCGCACCTGGCAGCTGGAGTGGCTGCGGCGCCGAGCCACCGGCACCGTGGCCGAGGCGCTCGGTGCGGGGGCGACCGGCTGGGACGTGTTCGCTCGCCGCGCCTGCCTGGCCGGCACCGCCCGCCGGGCCGCCGCGGCGCTCGAGCCCGAGACCGCGGCGTTCGTGGCGGCGTACGTCGAGGGGGTCAACGCCGGCCTCGACCCCGACTGTCCCGAGTTGCGACGGCTCGACCTGGCCCCCACCCCGTGGGAGCCGTGGACGCCGCTGGCGGTCTTCCTCGCCCAGCACGTGCTGTTCGCGGCGATGCCCTCGAAGCTCTGGCTCCACCGGGCCCGCGAGGTGCTCGGCGACGAGGCCGAGCTGCTCTCGGCCGAGGGCCCCCACCCCAGCGGCAGCAACGCCTGGGCCGTGGGCCCGGCCCGCACCGCGAGCGGCCGGCCGCTCATCGGCGGCGACCCGCACCGCACGCTGGAGCACCCGAACGTCTACGCGCAGGTGCGGCTGGCGTGCGAGGACCCCGACGACGCGTTCGACGTGGTGGGGTTGGCCTTCCCGGGCGTGCCCGGGGTGGCCCACTTCGCCCACGCCGGCGGCGTCGCCTGGGCGATCACCAACGCGATGGGCGACTACCAGGACGTCTTCCGCGAGACCTTGCGCCGCCGCGACGGCCGCGTGGAGGCGCTCGGTCCCGACGGTTGGGAGCGGGCCGCCTCGCACCGCGAGACCGTCGCCGTCCGCGACGGGGAGCCAGTCGACGTCGAGGTGGTGCGCACCCCGCGCGGCTGCGTCTTCGACGGCTCGGTGGCCGACGGAGTCGGGCTGAGCCTGCGCACCGCCTCCGACGAGCTCGGCGACCTCGGATTTGACGCCCTGCTGCCGCTGCTGCGCGCCCGCACCGTCGACGACGTCGACCGGGCCCTGGACCGCTGGGTCGAGCCGGTCAACAACGTGGTCGTCGCCGACTCGACCGGTGCGGTGCGCTACCGCGTGGCCGGGCGGGTGCCGCTGCGCGACGACGCCAACCGGCGCGGCGTGGTGGCCGCCGACGACCCCGCAGCCGCTTGGCGGGGCTGGGTGGACCCGCTGCCCGCCCACGACGTGCCGGCCGACGGGCAGGTGGTCACCGCCAACGAGCGCCGCGGGCCCGAGAGCGACGCGATCGGCGCGGCGTTCGCCCCGCCCCACCGGGCCCGGCGGATCGCCGCGCTGCTGAGCGGCCGCTCCGAGCTCGACGCGGCGGACTTCGCCGAGGTGCACGCCGACACCCTGCTTCCGACCTACGACGCCGTGCGGGCGCTGCTGCTCGCGACGCCAGCCGAGCCGCGCGGGCTGCCGGCCCTGACCGCGATCCTCGACTGGGACGGCCGGATGGACGCCGGCTCCCGCGGCGCCGCGGCCTTCGCCGCCTGGCGCGGCGCGCTGGTGCGGAGGATCGCCGCCGCACCCCGGCTGGCGCCGCTGACCGAGCCGTCGGGCCACCCCGCGCTGCTCGAGCCGTGGCACGACCTGACCACCCGGGTCGCCCAGGCACTGGACACCCTGCTCGCCCACGGTGCGCCGTTCGGACTCGACCTGGCGGCCCTCGCGGCCGAGGCGCTGGCGGAGGCGTCCGAGCGGCTGGAGCAGACCAGCACCTGGGGCGAGGTGCACGTCCTGAGGGTGGTGCACGCCTTCGAGACCACGCTGTCGCCGCACCCGGCGCTGGAGCTGCCGGACGTCGGCGTCTCGGGCGATCACGACTGCGTGCGCTGCGCCGGCTCGGTCCCCGGGGTGACCGACGCGTGCGTGCGCGGCTCGGTCGCCCGCTACGTCTGGGACCTCGCCGACCGCACCGCCGGCGGCTGGGTCGTGCCGCTCGGCGCCTCGGGCGACCCCCGCAGCCCCCACCACCACGACCAGCTCGGACTCTGGGCCGAGGCCCGGCTCGCGCCGATCGTCACCGCCTGGGACCTGCTGGCCGAGGAGACCTGACCGCCTACGCCAGCACCTTCTCGAACCACGCCCCGGCGTAGGGGTTGTCGTTGTAGCGGGGGATCGGGCTGTAGCCGGCCCGCTCGTACATCGCGATCGCCTCGACCAGCGTCGGGTTGGTGTCGAGCACCACGCGGCGGTGCCCCAGCCGGGCCGCGAGCGCCTCGAGGTGGCGCAGCATCCGCGAGCCGAGCCCGGCACCGCGCCAGGCGTCGTCGACCCACATCCGCTTGATCTCGCCGGAGCCGTCGTCGAGCGGCCGGACGCCGCCGTAGGCCACCGGGGCACCGTCGCTGGTGGCCAGCACGAAGGTGCCCTCGTGGTCGGGCTCCCCGGGGTCGAACCCGTCGGGGAAGCGGCGGTCGAGCTCGGCGACGTAGCGCCCCACGGCGTCGAGCGCCTCGGGGGAGCGCGGGTCGACCTCGCGCAGCCGCACGGTCGCCGCCCGGATCAGCAGGTCGGCGCCGGCCAGCGCCTCGACCAGCCGCCCGCGCTGCCGCTCGGTCAACGGCGCCACCAGGTCGGCGGCCAGCCGCTCCGAGCGCTCCTCCAGCGTGGCGTGCGTACGCCGCCCGCGGGCGGTCAGCGTGACGAGCCGGCGCCGGCCGTCGGCGGGGTCGGGTGCGACGGAGACCAGGCCGCTGTCGGTGAGCGTGCGCAGCAACCGGCTGAGGTAGCCGGAGTCGAGGTCGAGCCGCTCGCGCAGGTCGCGCACCGACGCGCCCGCGGTGCCCACCTCGAAGACCAGCCGGGCCGCTCCCAACGGTAGGCCGAGGCCGAGGAAGGAGTCGTCGAGCGCCCCCACCCGCTGGCTCCAGGTCCGGTTGAAGTGGCGCAGCACGGCGGTCTCGGTCACATCTCTGACTCTAGTCAGGTATTTCCGGGGCGTCAGCCCAGGCCGCCCACAACCGCGCGTAGCGGCCACGGGCGGCGACCAGCTCGTGGTGCGGGCCCGCCTCGACCACCCGGCCCGCCTCCATCACCACCACGGCGTCAGCGTGCTGGGCCTGGGTGAGCCGGTGGGCGATGGTGAGCGTGGTGCGGCCCTGGGTGGCGGCGGTGGCGGCCTGCTCGAGGTCGCGGGCGCCGGTCGAGCCCGCCTCGGCCGTGGCCTCGTCGAGCACCACCACCCACGGGTCGGCCAGCACCACCCGGGCCAGGGCCAGCTGCTGGGCCAGGGCCGGGGCGAGCGGGGTAGCGCCGTCGCCGACCCGGGTGCCGAGGCGCTCGGGGAGGGCCGCGACGGCGGGCCAGGCGCCGACGGTGCGCAGCGCGGCCTCGAGCCGCGCGTCGTCGGCCCCGGGGGCGGCGAGCGTGAGGTTGTCGCGCAGGGTGCCGGAGAAGACGTGCACCTCCTGGGTGACCAGCGCGACGGCCGGGCGGTCGCCGGTGTCGGCGGTCGCGAGTGGCACCCCACCGAGCCGGACGTCCCCCCGGGTCGGCACCAGCCGGCCGGCCACGGCCAGCCCCAGGGTGGACTTGCCCGCCCCCGAGGCGCCGACCACCGCGACCCGGTGACCGCGCGGGACCTCGATGTCGACCTCGTCGATGGCCGGCCGTCCGGGGACGTACTCGTGGTGCAGCCCCCGGACGGCGAGGCCGGCGCCGGCGGGGACGCCGGTGGGCGCCGGTCGCACCGGCGGCGGCAGCAGCGCGAGGCCGGCCAGGCGGGTGAGCGAGGCGCCGGCCGACTGCGCCTCGTCGAAGAGCGTCACCAGGCCGCCGATGGGGTTGAAGAGGCGGTGGAAGAACAGCGCCGCGGCGGTCGCCGCCCCGACCGAGGCGGCGTCGGCGCGCACCAGCGCGAAGCCGACCAGCAGGATCGCGAGCAGCCCCACCAGCTCGGCGCGGTTGTTGCGCCCGAAGAACCGGGTGAGCAGGTGGAAGACGTCGATGGTCAGCGACGCGGAGCGCCACGACGCGGCGGCCACCTGCTCCTGGTGGCCCGCGGCCAGGCCGAACGCGCGCAGCGTGCGGCTGCCGTGGACCCCGGTGAGCAACGCCTCGGCCCGGTCGCCGTTGGCCTCGCGCTCGCGCCGGTAGTAGGGGCCGGAGCGCGGCAGGTACCAGCGCAGGCTGGCGACGTAGAAGGGCCCGGCGACCAGGCCGGCCAGCCCGAGCCGCCAGTCGAGTGCGAACAGCCCGCCCGCGGTCAGCACGACGGCGAGCACGGCGTTGACGAGGAACGGCACCACGTCGGAGAACGACGACGCGACCAGCCGCACGTCGTCGCCGACCCGCGACAGCAGGTCCCCCGACCCGGCCGCCTCGAGCTCGGCGGAGTCGAGGTGGAGCGCCCGGTCGACCACCTGCTCGCGCAGGTCGGCGAGCGCGGGCTCGGCCACCCTGGCCAGCAGCACGGTGGCGAGCACCGTGGAGAGCCCACCCACGACCGCGGCGCCGAGGATCCAGGCGACGGCGGCGACCAGGTCGTCGCGCGGGCCGCCGTCGCGCACCACGTCGACGATCCGCCCGAGCATCCAGGGCGCGACCAGCCCGGCGAGCCCCTGCACCACGAACGCCGTGACGCAGGCGGTCAGGACGCCTCGGCGCCGCAGCACCAGCGCGCCGGTGAGCCTCGCGGCCTCGCGAGCGGTCGAGACCGGGAGCCGGGTGGCCGCGCTCATCGCAGCACCGTGCGCCGGTAGTCGGCGTGGTCGCAGAGCGCCCGGTGGGTGCCGCTGCGCACCACCCTGCCGCCGCTGACGTGGACGACGAGGTCGGCGCGGGCCAGCAGCGCCGGGCTGGAGGTGAGCACGACGGTGGTGCGGCCGGGCACGGCGTGCCGGCCGGTGCGCAGCGCGTCGGCGATCCGCTGCTCGGTCACGCCGTCGACCGCGCTCGTGGGGTCGTGCAGCACCAGCAGCGGCGGGTCGGCGGCGAGCGCCCGGGCCAGGCCCAGCCGCTGGCGCTGGCCCCCCGACAGCGTGGTGCCCTGCACGGTCACCGGCTCGTCGAGGCCGTGCTCGGAGGCCGAGACCAGGTCGGCGACCGCGGAGTCCTCCAGCACCCGGGTCAGGCCGGCGTCGTCGAGGCGGCCGGCCGGGTCGACGTTGCTGCGCAGCGTGCCCTCGAACAGGTCGACGTGGTGGTCGGCCACGAGGAGACCGCGCCGGTCGCTGCCGGGCGGCTGCTCGGTGAGCTCCACGCCGCCGAGCAGGACCCGGCCCTGCTCGGGGGCGGCCTCGCCGCGCAGCAGCGCGAGCAGCGCGGCGGCGTCGGCCGGCTCGTCGGTGACGACCGCGACCAGCGAGCCGGGCTCGACGTCGAGGGTGAAGCCGGTCAGCGGACCGTGGGCGACGTCGTCGAGCGAGAGGGTGGGCCGGCCGTCGCCGGCGCGCTCGCCCACGAGCAGCAGCGGGGGAGCCGAGAGCAGCTCGACCAGTCGCTTCGCGCTGGCCCGCGAACCGGCCAGCGCCGCGACGAGGTAGGCCAGCATCCCCATCGGCTCGGCCACGAACTGGGCCAGCCCCACGATCGCGACCAGCTCGCCCACCGACAGCGTGCCGTCGAGGGCGCGGCTCCCGGCGAGCAGCGCCACCAGCGCGAGGAACGCCCCGGAGATGGCCAGCGTCACGCCGTAGAGCGCACCCTGCCAGCCGGCGGCGGCGACGCTCGCGCGGACGGCGTCGCGGCTGGTCGCGCGGTAGCGGCGGACCGCCTCGTCCTCGGCGCCGATGCCCTTGAGCGGACGCAGGCCGCGCACCAGGTCGGTCGCGGTGCCGGTGGCCCGGCCCAGCGCCTCCTGCCTCTCCCCGCTGCGGCGGGCCAGCCGGGGCGCGAGGACCTGGGTCACGACCAGCACGGTCGGCACGCCGAGCAGGATCACCAGCGCCACCTGCACGTCGATCGTGGCGAGCGCCGCCGCGCTGACGCACAGGCCCACGACCGCCGCAGCGGTGGTCGCGACCTGCGGCACCACCTTGGCGACCTGCTCGGCGTCGGAGGTCGCGATCGAGAGCACCTCGCCCGGCAGCCGCTCGGTGCGGGCGCCGCGGGGCGACAGCACGTGGGCGGAGACCTCGGTGCGCAGCCGGTGACCCTCGACCATCTCGGCGCGGACCTCGACGCGGGCGCCGAACCGGTAGGCGAGGCTGAGGACGGTGAAGTGCGCGCACAGCACGCCGGCCCACAGCACCAGAGCGCCGACGTCGCCGGTGGCGACCGCCCGGTCGATGACCACGCCGATCAGCACCGGCACCGCGGCCTCGCAGACCTGCCAGAGCGTGATCAGGCCGATGCTGGCGAGCAGGCGGCGACGCTGGCGGCGGAGCGTGCGACGAACCAGGCCGCCGGCGGTGCGGGGCGGGAGGACGTCGTTCACGGCACGGGGGAGCCTAGTGCGTGCCGCCCGCGCCCCGGCGCCGGACCACCGGGTCGCTACGGTGGCGGCCATGATCGAGACTCGGGGTCTGGTCCGACGCTTCGGCGAGCACGTCGCGGTCGACGACGTGTCCTTCGACGTTCCGGGCGGGCTGCTGACCGGCTTCGTCGGCGGCAACGGCGCCGGCAAGACCACCACGATGCGGATGATCATGGGACTGCTGGCCCTCTCGGCGGGGGAGGTCCGCTGGCAGGGACGGCCGATCACCGCTGCCGACCGGAGGCGCTTCGGCTACATGCCCGAGGAGCGCGGCCTCTACCCCAAGCAGAAGATCCTCGACCAGCTCGTCTACCTCGGCGAGCTCTCCGGGCTCACGGCGAGCGCGGCTCGCGACTCCGCCGCGGCGAGCCTGGAGCGCTTCGGGCTCACCGACCGCGCAGGCGACCGGGTGGAGAAGCTCAGCCTCGGCAACCAGCAACGCGTGCAGATCATTGCCGCGCTGCTCAACCAGCCGCAGGCGCTGATCCTCGACGAGCCGTTCTCGGGCCTCGATCCCGCCGCCGTCGACTCGATGGTCGACCTGCTGCGCGAGGAGACCGCGCGCGGCGTCCCCGTGCTGTTCTCCAGCCACCAGCTCGACCTGGTCGAGCGTCTCTGCGACCGGATCGTGGTGCTGCGAGCCGGCCGGGTCGTCGTCGAGGGCACGGTCGAGGAGCTGCGGGCCCGCGGCCCCGAGCGCCTGCGCCTGGTCACCGACGGCGACGCCGGCTGGGTGCGCGACGTCGCCGGTCTCGACGTCGTCGCCGTCGACGGGCCCGAGGCCCTGGTGCAGGTCACCGCCCCCGACGAGGGCGGGGCGGACGCCGTACGCCGGGTGCTGCTCACCGAGGGGCTGGCCCGCGGCGAGGTCCGCGAGCTCGCCGTCGTCCGCGCCCCGCTGTCGGAGATCTACCGGGAGGTCACCGCATGAGTTCGCCCACGACGCCCACCACGCCCCCTGCCCGACGTCCGTGGCGGCTGGTGGCCCGCCGCGAGGTCGTCACCCGGCTCACCGACAAGTCGTTCCTGATCGGCACCGCGATCACCCTGGTGCTGCTCGTCGGCTTCCTTGGCTGGACCGCCTGGTCGGAGGGGCGCTCCGACACCTACACCGTGGCGGCCACGGCCGACGGGCTCGCCACCGCCGAGCTGCTGGAGGAGGCGGTGCCGGGGGTCGACGACGGCATCGAGGTCGAGGTCCTCGAGGTCGACTCCGACGACGCCGGCGTGGCCGCGCTGGAGGACGAGGACGCCGACGTGCTGCTGCGTCCCGCCGACGACGGGTGGACGCTGGTGGGGGACGAGGAGGTCGACGACGACCTGGCGCTCGCCGTCGAGACCGTCGTGCGCACCACCGCCCTCACGGCCAACGCCGAGGCGGCCGGCACGTCGTTGGAGGAGCTCCAGCGGGGCAGCACGGTCGACACCGAGCTGCTCGAGGGCGACGCCGAGCGGCAGGACTTCGCGGAGGCGATGGGGGTGCTGCTCGCGTTCCTGTTCTACTTCGCGGCGCTCGGCTTCGGCTACACGCTCTCCGGCAGCATCGTGGAGGAGAAGGCCAACCGGATCGTGGAGATCATCACCACCAAGATCCCGGTGCGCCAGCTGCTCATCGGCAAGATCGCGGGCAACACCCTGCTCGCGCTGGGGCAGACGGCGCTGATCGTGGGGGTGGGTCTGGTCGGCATCACCTTCACCGACTACTCCTCGTTCCTCGGCGACGTCTCCGCGGGGGTCGGCTGGTTCGCCGCGTTCTTCCTCGTCGGGTTCACGTTCATCGCCTGCTGGTGGGCGGTGGCGGGGGCGCTCGCCAGCCGCGCCGAGGACCTCCAGACGACGGCCACGCCGCTGAGCTTCCTGATCATGGCGGTGTTCTTCGGGGCATTCCTGTTCGAGGGCGTCGTGCAGACGATCGCGTCGTACGTGCCGCCGTTCTCGATCGTGCTGATGCCGATCCGGGTGCTCAACGGCGACGCCGCCGCGTGGGAGCCGGTGGTCGCCCTGCTGCTCCTGGGCGCGGCGATGGCGGCCACGGTCGTGCTCGCCGAGCGGCTCTACCGCCGGGCCCTGCTGCAGACCCAGGGACGGGTCACGCTCAAGCAGGCCTGGACCGCGGCCGACTGAGCCGACCGCCCGAACGACGCCCGCGAACGACTCGAGCCCCCGACCCTGGTGCAGGGCGGGGGCTCGAGCCCGTGGGGTGAGTAACGGGACTTGAACCCGCGACATCCGCGACCACAACGCGGCGCTCTACCAGCTGAGCTATACCCACCACGGCCCCGGATCGTCCGGGCCGGGGAAAAGTCTAGGGGAGTCAGGCCCCGGACGTGGAATCGGTGTCCGCGGGCGGCGCACCCAGCCCGGTGAGGGCTCCGCCGTGCTTCTCGGCGAGCGCGCGGGCGGTGTCGCTGTCGGGGCCGGGAGGGGCCACGAAGACCGCCTCGCGGTAGTAGCGCAGCTCCTCGATGCTCTCCTGGATGTCGGCCAGCGCCCGGTGGTTGCCGCGCTTGGAGGGGGCCTGGAAGTAGGCGCGGGGGAACCAGCGGCGCGACAGCTCCTTGATCGAGGAGACGTCGACGATCCGGTAGTGCAGGAACGACTCGAGCGTTGGCATGTCGCGGGCGAGGAACGAGCGGTCGGTGGCGACCGTGTTGCCGGCGAGCGGGGGCCGGCTGTTGGGCGGGCAGTGCTCCTGCACGTAGGCGAGCACCTGCGCCTCGGCGTCGGCGAGGGTGAGGCCGGAGTCGAGCTCGGCGAGCAGCCCGGACTTCTCGTGCATGGTCCGCACGTAGTCGGTCATCTGCTCCAGTGCGGCGGCGGGCGGCTTCACGACCAGGTCGATCCCCTCGCCGAGCACGTTGAGGTCGAAGTCGGTGACCAGGGCAGCCACCTCGATCAGCGCGTCGGCACCCAGCTCGAGGCCGGTCATCTCGCAGTCGATCCAGACCAGTCGTTCGTTCACAGTCGGCCAGCCTACGGTGCCGCCCGGTGGCTGCTCTCAGCGCCGGTTCAGCATCGGCCGGTACCGTCCGGGCACGTGAAGGAGTGGCTGGGCCTGCTGGCACGTCTGGTGACCGGCGGCGTGTGGATCTGGGCCGCGGTCGTGAAGCTGCCCGACCCCGCCACCAGCGTCCAGGCCGTCCGCGCCTACGACCTGCTCCCCGAGGCGGTGGTGCCGACGGTCGGGCAGCTGCTGCCGGTGGTCGAGCTCGTCGTGGGCGTCACGCTGGTGCTCGGGCTGCTGACCCGCGGCTCCGGCGTGCTCTCGGCGGTGCTGTTCCTCGCCTTCATCATCGGCATCGCCTCGGTGTGGGCGCGCGGCATGGAGATCGACTGCGGCTGCTTCGGCGGCGGCGGGCACGAGCCGGGCGCCGCGTCGTCGTACCCCTGGGAGATCGCGCGCGACGTCGGGCTGCTGGCACTCTCCGTCTACGTCGCCTGGCTGCCGCGCACCCGGCTCGCGCTCGACTCGCTGCTCCTCCGCCGTCCCGCCCCGGCGCTCGACCCCGAGCCCGACCACGAGCCCGACCACGAGCCCGACCACGACGACCGCTCGACCGTCCCCCTGAACGAAGGATCCTGAGATGTCCAAGCAGGCCCAGGCCAAGCGCGCCGCGCGGCTGGAGGAGGCGAAGCGCGAGGCCGAGGCGGCCCAGCGCCGCCGCGCCCGAACGATGATGGCCGGCGTCGCCGGCGTGCTGGCGCTGATCGTGCTGCTCGGGTTCCTGGTGGTGCGGTCGATGGACGACAGCAAGGACGTCAGCGCCGCCCCGGCGGGCGAGGGCGACCACGGCGTGGCGATCGGCGACCCCGACGCGCCGCACCAGGTGGTCATCTACGAGGACTTCCTCTGCCCGTTCTGCGGTGACCTCGAGGCGGCGTCGCGCGACGACCTCGCCGAGCTGGCCGAGGCGGGCAAGGTCTACGTCGAGTACCGGCCGTTCGACCTGCTCAGCCGGATCAGCGACTACCCCATCCGTGCCACCGCGGCGTTCGCCGTCGTGCTCGAGGAGTCGGGTCCGGAGGTCGCCAAGGAGTTCCACGACCTGCTCTTCGAGAACCAGCCGTCGGAGGAGGGCCCGTTCCCGGAGGACGGCGAGCTGGTCGACCTCGCGGTCGAGGCCGGGGCCGACCGCGACGCCGTCGCCGCCGGCATCGAGGACCTCGCCGGCAAGGACTGGGTCGACGAGGCGACGCGCGCGGCCTCCGAGGCCGGCGTGCAGGGCACGCCGACGGTGCTGGTGGACGGCGAGGTCGTGCAGGAGGGCTCGATGGAGGACCTCGCCGACCGGATCGTCGAGCTGGTCGGCTGAGCCGGCTCCCGGACCGCCCTCTCGCGACCACCCTGTCCGTGGTCGCGGGAGGGCCTCGGACCGCCGCTGCGATTTGCCCCGGCGCCGCGGGTCGCTGAGATCATCGCGAGCGTGACCGACCTCTCCGCCTTCATCGCCGGCCTGCCCAAGGCCGAGCTGCACGTGCACCACGTCGGTTCCGCCTCCGAGCGGATCGTCAGCGAGCTCGCGAGCCGTCACCCCGGCACCGTCCCCAGCGACCCCGACCGGCTTCGGGAGTTCTTCGCCTTCCGCGACTTCGCCCACTTCATCGAGGTCTACCTCGCGGTGGTGGCGCTGATCCGCACCCCAGAGGACATCCACTACCTCACCTACGAGATCGCCCGGGAGATGGCGACCGGGCAGCAGCTGCGCTACGCCGAGCTGACGTGCACGCCGTACACCTCGGTGCGGCCGCACGACGACGACCTGGGCATGCCCGTGGAGGGCTACACCGAGGCGATCGAGGCGGCGCGGCTGGAGGCCGAGCGCGACTTCGGGCTGGTGCTGCGCTGGATCTACGACATCCCCGGGGAGTTCGGCATCCCCGGCGCCGACGGCACCCTCGACATCGCGCTGAACCACCGACCCGAGGGACTGGTGGGGTTCGGCCTGGGCGGGCCGGAGATCGGCGTCCCGCGGCCGCAGTTCCAGCGCCACTTCGACGCCGCGCGCGAGGCCGGCCTGCGCTGCGTGCCCCACGCGGGCGAGACCACCGGGCCCGAGACGGTCTGGGACGCGCTGCGGGTGCTGCGCGCCGAGCGGATCGGCCACGGCACCTCGGCGGCCCAGGACCCCGAGCTGCTCGCCCACCTAGCCGCCACCGGCATCCCGCTGGAGGTCTGCCCGTCGTCCAACCTCGCCACCCGGGCGGTCGCCAGCCTGGAGGACCACCCGATCCGGGCGTTCCGCGATGCCGGGGTGGTCGTGACCGTCAACTCCGACGACCCGCCGATGTTCGGGACGACCCTCAACCGGGAGTACGAGATCGCGGCCGACCTGCTCGGCCTCGACGCCGCCGGCGCCGCTGAACTGGCGAGGACGGCGGTGCGGGCGTCGTTCGCCCCGGACGACGTGCGGGCCCGGGTGCTCGGCGAGATCGACGCCTACGCCGCCGGCTGACCTGCCACGTGCGGGGCCCCGCGGACTCATACTCCGCGGGGCCGATCCCTGTCTACCGGGCCCGGACGTCGACCTGAGGGAGGCGCGGGGCGTGTCGGGGGCCTACGCTGGCCTCCTCATGCCCAGCACCCCGCCCATCACCGTCGCCATCGTCAACGACTACGAGCTCGTGGTCGCCGGTGTCGCCTCCCTGCTCGAGCCGTTCTCCGACCGGGTCGCGGTCGTCGAGCTCGACTCCGGGCTGCCGGTCGTGAGCGACGTCGACGTGATCCTCTACGACACCTTCGGCCAGGTGCAGGGCGACGGCGTCGACCTCGACGGCCTGGTGCGCGACGGGCACGCGAAGGTGATCGTGTTCAGCTGGAACCTCCACCCCGAGCTGGTGGAGAACACCCTGGCGCGGGGAGCCCGCGGCTACCTGTCCAAGGCGATGTCGGCGGAGGAGATCGTGGTCGGCATCGAGGAGGTGCACCGCGGCGGCACCGTGGCGCCGGTCGGCGACTCCTCTCTCGGCACCGAGCGCGGCGAGTGGCCCGGCCGCGACGTGGGGCTGAGCGCCCGCGAGGCCGAGGTGGTGGCGCTGATCACCCAGGGCCTCTCCAACCGGGAGATCGCCGAGCGCACCTACCTCAGTATCAACTCGGTCAAGACCTACATCCGCACCGCCTACCGCAAGATGGGCGTCGAGCGCCGCGCACAGGCGGTGCTCTGGGGCATCGCCCACGGGTTCGAGCCCGACCGGCTGCGCGTCGTCGACAACCGGCGCTGACGGCGGGACACAGGGGCGGCCACGCGGGACGGCGCGCCCTCGCGGCCGGGACAAGCCGCCCGGCACCGTTCGGTCACCCGTGACCGGAAGGAACGCCGCATGCCCCGCCCCACCCGCCTCGTCCGCCTCGCCGGCGCACCCCTGGCCGGCGTCCTGCTCGCCGGCGCCCTCGTCGGCGCCGGCTCGACCGCCCCGGCGCGGGCTGCCGACGACCCGGCGCTGCCGACGGTGTCGCTCGTGCCTCGCGGCGAGCCGTCGGAGCACGGCTGGTGGCCGGTGCCGGTCACGGTCGACGTCGCAGCGTTCCCGGGTGCGGCAGGCGCCCTGGTGGAGCGCCTGCACTGGCAGCTGAGCAACCCGCAGGACAGCGGCGTGCGCGAGGGTCGCCTGGCGTCGTTCGTGCTCGACCAGGAGGGTGAGAGCACGCTGCGGGTGCGGGCCCGGGACGCCTCGGGCGCCGCCGGCCCCGAGGCGGCCCTCACCGTGCGGGTCGACCTGCGCGGCCCGACGATCGACGTCGCCCCGCAGCCGCCGCTCGCGCTCGGCGCGGTCGCCGCGCCGTCGTACTCCTGCGCCGACGCCCTGTCGGGCCTCGCCGACTGCTGGACCGACGGGCTCCGCCCCGACGGCACCTTCGACACGTCCCGCCCGGGCGTGCACCGGGTGCTGGTCTTCGCCTCCGACCGGGCCGGGCACGTGCGGATGACCGAGCTCGACTACGTCGTCGAGGCGCCGCCCGCCCGGCCGGCCACCACCCGGCTGGGCGCCCCAGCCGTCGCCTCCAGCCGCGTCCCGGTGCCGCTCGACGTGGCGGTCGCCTCCGCCGGCGTGCCGGTCACGTCCGGCACGTTGACGGTGCTCGACGGCGGCCGCGCGGTCGGCACCTGGCCCGCGGCCCGGCGGCTGTGGGTGTCGCTGCCGGTGGGCGCGCACCGCCTCGTCGTCGTGCACCGGAGCCCGGAGCACCTCGAGTCACGCTCGGGGGTCGCGGCGGTCACGGTGAAGTCGCCGACCACGACCACCGCGACCTACCGGCTGCGCCGGGGCACGCGGGGGACGGTCCGGGTGAAGGTGACCGGACCGGACGCCCGGCCCAGCGGTCGGGTGCGGGTCTACGACGGCAGGCGGCTGGTCGGGTCGGCGCGGCTCGGACGTGACGGCACCGTCCTCGTGCGCTCGACGAGGCTGGCGGCGGGGCCCCACCGGCTGACCGTGCGCTACGCCGGCTCGGCCACCACCCTGCCGTCGGCCTCGCCGGTGCGCCAGGTCCGGCTCTGAGACCTCAGGCGTCGCGCGGGGCGTACATGATCACCGCGACGCCGGCCAGGCAGATCGCCGCGCCAGCGAGGTCCCACCGGTCGGGCCGGAACCCGTCGAAGACCATCCCCCAGGCCAGGGAGCCCGCCACGAAGACGCCGCCGTACGCCGCCAGGATGCGGCCGAAGTGGGCGTCGGGCTGGAGCGTCGCCACGAAGCCGTAGAGGCCGAGCGCGACCAGCCCGGCGCCGACCCAGAGCCAGCCGCGGTGCTCGCGGACGCCCTGCCAGACCAGCCAGGCGCCGCCGATCTCGGCGAGCGCGGCCGCGGCGAACAGGACGAGCGAGCGGGCGAGGGTCACGCAGGCATTGTCGCAAGGGGGCCGTCGGCGTCGTAGCGTTCGTGGTCGACCGCTGTTGACGACGAGGGGACCCCATGGCCGACGTACTGCTCCTCCACCACGTGCAGGGACTCACCGACGGGGTGCGGGAGCTCGCCGACCGGCTGCGCGCCGGCGGGCACACCGTGCACACGCCCGACCTGTTCGAGGGCGTCGTGGCGGACACGCTCGAGGACGGGATGTCACTGGCACGGACGCTGAGCGACGACGAGGTCGACGCCCGGCTGGCCGACCTGCCCACCGACGTCGTCCACGCCGGCATCTCGTGGGGGGTCGCCACGGCGCAGCGCCACGCCCAGACCCGACCGGGCTCCCGCGGCGCCGTGCTGCTCGAGGCCTGCCTGCCGATCTCGGGGGAGTGGGCCGTCGGCCCCTGGCCCGCGGGTCTCCCCGTGCAGGTGCACGGCATGGACCAGGACCCGTTCTTCGCCCTCGAGGGCGACCTCGACGCCGCCCGCGAGGTCGTGGCCGCCGCCGGCCCCGGTCTGGGCGAGGTCTTCACCTACTCCGGCGACCAGCACCTGTTCACCGACAGCTCGCTCCCGTCGTACGACGCCGACGCGACCGCCCTCGTCGTCGAGCGGGTGCTGGCCTTCCTCGACCGCGTCGCTGGTTGAGGAAGGCGTGCAACGCTCCCGCTGGTTGAGGAAGGCGTGCAACGCTCCCGCTGGTTGAGGAAGGCGTGCAACGCCTGTCTCGAAACCCGGTGAGACGAGGGCCCTCCAGCGCGTTCGGCTGCCGGGCGCGCGGTGGGTTGCGGTCGCAGGACGATCAATGTGGTTGCTCGCCGTGGCTGGTCGCGGTGGGTGGGCGCGCGCCGTCGGCGGCTGGCGGGTTCGCTGGGGTCGACCGTCGTGGTTGCGGTCCGAAACAGTTCAGGAGGGACGGGCGACTCACGTGCGCCTGTGGAACTGGACCTTGCCGGTGGGTAGGTAGGTCGTGTTGTAGGCCGGGTCGTGTGCTCGTTGGTGGTGTGAGGGGCAGAGGAGGACGCCGTCGCGGAGGTCGGTGTTGCCGCCGTCGGTCCAGCGGGTCCTGTGGTGGGACTCGCAGGTGGAGGCGGGTCGGTCGCAGCCTTCGCTGCGGCAGGTCTTCTGCTGCAGGCCGAGGGCGATCCGTTGCGGGGTGGTGAACAGTCGTCGGGTGCGGCCGAGGTCGAGGACCTGGGACTGTCCGTCGAGGACAGCGGGGATGAGTCCGGCTTCGCAGGCGAGGCGTCGGGCGGCGCCGGGGCTGATCCGGGTGCCGGTGTCGAGCTCGCACGCCGCGAGCCGGCCCTCCAGCACGGCGAGCGGGATGGTGACGACGACGGTGGCGTTGACGCCGCCTCGCTGGGGGAGCCGGTCGGCGGGGTAGCGGAGGATGTAGTCGCAGAACGCCTGGCCCAGTGTCTGCGAGGTGACCTTCTCGTGGGTGAGCGCGGCGTGGGCGAACAAGGCCTTCTTGAGGGCTTCGGCGTGCATGGTGGGGATGACGAACCGGCCGTGGGTCCGGCCTTCGCCGTCGTCGAGCATGGTGAGTTTGCAGGCCTTCTCGGCCTCGCGCTCCTCGCGCTCGAGGGCTGTTGCCTCTGCTGCTTCGCCGACCTCAGGGCAGACGAGGTCGAGGATGCGATTGCCGAAGACGACCAGGTCCTTGGCGTCGTGGTGCTGGGCCAGCTCGACCAGTTTGGCCTGCGCCTGCTCGCGGACCGCGGCGTCCACGTCGTCGGGGAGCTTGTCGATCGCCCTGGCGATGACCTCGGCCTGCTCCAGCAGCAGCTCACCGCGTCCAAGCGCCTGTGCGACGACGGGCATGGTGTCGAGCAGCTCCGCCAGCCGCATCGTCCTGGCGGTCTCGCGGCGGGTCGCGCGGGTCGCGACCGCCAGCCACGCCGCGGTGCTGGTGGCGCCGGAGGCGGCCTCGACCTTCTGGGTCTGAGCGTGCCTGGCGACCCTCAGCTTCAGCGCCGCCACCTGGGACTCGAGCTTGGCGAGCTCGGTGAGGGTCTCGGCGGCTTCAGGTGCCTGCACGCTCCACAGCGGCAGCTCCCCAACCTCGCCCAGCGTGGCCCGCACCTCCGCGACGGCACGCGAGATGCGGTGCCGTCCGTGGGGTGTGACCTTCGCTGTCATGCCTCCACCCAAGCACCGACCACCGACAGTCCCCGGCCTGGTTTTCGCGTTGTCCACAACGGGATTCGACGTTGTGACCCGATCGTTACCTGGGTCGCCGGTGGTTGAGGAAGTCGCGCTAGCGACTGTCTCGAAACCTCCGCCGGCCGAACACCCTGCCGTCCTCACCGAAGGGTTATTGTCTCACCGGGTTTCGAGACAGGACTTCGTCCTTCCTCAACCAGCGATACGCGAAGCCCGCGCATGCTGGCGGCGCGAGCTTGCGAGTGCCGGCAGTGCGCCGTACAGCAGGCCGACCGAGGCTCGCGGTCAAGGACGCCGAAGGCGCCGCAGGGAATCCTTGACGGCGAGCGTCGGCCTGCTAGGCGCGCGGGCGCCCCGAGTCACCACAGGAGTGGCCCGACGCCCGAGCGATCGGAGGGCGTTCATCTCGCCGGGTTTCGAGGCTCGTCGCTAGCGCTCCTCGCACCTCAACCAGCGCCCGGTGGTTGAGGAAGTCGCGCTAGCGACTGTCTCGAAACCCCCACCGGCCGAACACCCTGCCGCCCCAACGGATGCGGACTCGGGTATCGCCGAGCCGTCGTCAATTAAC
>NZ_JAFFJT010000026.1 GCF_016924665.1 Nocardioides sp. SYSU D00038 | reverse complement strand
GTCGAGGTGCGAGGAGCCCTGGCGACGAGCCTCGAGACCCGGTGACCCGAACGCCCTCCGGTGGGGACGGCCGCCGTTCGGGTGCGGGGGTCTCGAGACGGGACTTCGTCCCTCCTCAACCCGCGCTGGTTGAGGAAGGCGTGCAACGCCTGTCTCGAAACCCCGTGACCCGAACGTCCTCCGGTGGGGACGGTCGCCGTTCGGGTGCGGGGGTTTCGAGGCTCGCTGGCGCTCGCACCTCAACCATCGCCGGACGGCCTCCGGTGGGGACGGCCGCCGTTCGGGTGCGGGGGTTTCGAGACGGGACTTCGTCCCTCCTCAACCCGCGCTGGTTGAGGAAGGCGTGCAACGCCTGTCTCGAAACCCGGTGACCCGAACGCCCTCCGGTGGGGACGGAGGACGTTCGGGTGCGGGGGTTTCGAGGCTCGCTGGCGCTCGCACCTCAACCAGCGCTGGTGGGACGAATGCCGTCCGGTGGGGACGGAGGACCCTCGGGTGCGGGGGTTTCGAGGCTCGCTGGCGCTCGCACCTCAACCAGCGCAGGGACGGCGTCAGTCGGGGACGGGCTCGGCGAGGACGCCGCCGCGGGAGCGGGTGGCGCCGACGCTGGCGGCGACGACGCAGGCCATCGCGAGGAGCTGGACGGGCGTGAGCAGCTCGTGGAGCACGACGACGCCGGCGAGGGCGGCGGCGGCGGGCTCGAGGCTCATCAGCACGCTGAACGTCGCCGGGCGGATCGAGCGCAGCGCCACCAGCTCGCAGGTGTAGGGGATCACCGAGCTCAGCAGCCCGACCAGCACGCCAAGCAGCACGACGTGGCTCGAGGTGAGCTCGGCGGCGTACGACGTGAGCGTGACCGGGGTGAGCAGCAGCATCGCGACGACGCTGGCCACGGTCAGGCCGTCGAAGCCCGACCAGCGGCTGCCGGTCTGGGCGCTGAGCAGGATGTACGACGCCCATGCGGCGCCGGCCAGCACCGCGAACGCAACCCCAGCGGGGTCGAGGTCGGTGCGCTCGAACCCGAGCAGCAGCACCCCGATCGCGGCGAGCCCGACCCAGACCAGGTCGCGGGCGCGCCGGGAGCCGAGCACCGCGAGCGTGAGCGGTCCGACGAACTCGATGGTGACCGCGAGCCCCAGCGGGATCCGGGCGAAGGACTGGTAGATCGCCCAGTTCATCAGTCCCAGGCTGAGCCCGAAGCCGAGCACGACCAGCCAGTCGGCGCGGCTGCGGTCGCGCAGCCGGGGCCGGGCGACCGCCACCAGCACCAGGGCGCTGGCCGCGAGCCGGAGCCAGACGATCGTGGTGGGGGAGACCTCGTCGAAGAGGCTCTTGGCCACCCCGGCGCCGAGCTGCACCGACAGGATGCCGACGAGCACCAGCACGACCGGCGAGCCGATCGATGAGTTCCGGGTGCTCACCGGGTCACCCTAGGGAACGCGCGACGACCAGGAGGATCCCGGATGGGTGCGAGCACGGTGCTGATGGTGGGGACCCGCAAGGGCCTGTGGCTGGGGCGCTCCGACGGGGAGCGAGCCGAGTGGGAGTTCACCGGGCCCCACTTCGACATGGAGGAGGTCTACTCCTGCCTGGTCGACACCCGCTCCAGCCCGCCGCGGCTGCTGGCGGGGGCGTCGTCGAGCTGGCTGGGCCCCTTGGTGCGCCGTTCGGACGACCTGGGGGAGTCGTGGCAGGAGACGCCGGGCGGGCTCCGGTTCGGCGACGACGTCGACGCCTCCGTGGAGCGGGTCTGGCAGCTGGTGCCGGGCACCGACGAGGCGACCGTGTGGGCCGGCACCGAGCCGGGCGCGGTCTGGCGCTCCGACGACCGCGGCGAGACCTTCAGGCTGGAGCGGGCGCTGTGGGACCACCCCCACCGCACCCAGTGGGGCGAGGGGTTCGGCGGGCAGGCCTTCCACACGATCCTGCCCCACCCCGCCGACCCCGCGTCGGTGACGGTCGCGATCTCGACCGGCGGGGTCTACCAGACCGACGACGGCGGCGGCTCGTGGTCGCCGCGCAACGCGGGGATCCGGGCGGAGTTCCTGCCGGAGGGTCAGCAGTACCCGGCGTTCGGCCAGTGCGTGCACAAGGTGACGCGGCACCCGGCGCGGCCCGAGCGCCTGTACCTCCAGAACCACGGCGGCGTCTACCGCTCCGACGACCACGGCGCCTCGTGGGCGTCGATCGCGGCGGGGCTCCCGGCCGACTTCGGCTTCCCGGTGGTCGTGCACCCCCACCAGCCCGACACGATCTACGTCTTCCCGCTCCACGGCGGCGACCGTCGCTACCCGCCCGAGGGCCGGGCCCAGGTCTGGCGCTCCCGCGACGCCGGCGAGACCTGGGAGGGCTGCGGCGACGGACTGCCGGAGCTGTTCTACGTCGGCGTGATGCGCGACGCGATGTGTGCCGACGACCACGAGCGGGCCGGCCTCTACCTCGGAGCGCGCAACGGCGCGGTCTGGGCCTCGACCGACGACGGCGGTTCGTGGCGCGAGGTGGTCTCGTCGCTGCCCGACGTGATGGTGGTGCGGGCGGCGTCCGTCGGGTAGTCCCCGCGTCCGGGACGAAGCGGGAGTGAGGCGAGGCGGACCTGAGACCAGCCCCGGCCCGGGGGCCGCCGCCGCCTAGACTCGGGCCATGACCGACCGGCAGGACCAGCCCGACATCAAGCCGCGTTCGCGCGACGTCACCGACGGCCTCGAGAAGGCGGCCGCCCGCGGGATGCTCCGCGCGGTCGGCATGGGCGACGACGACTGGGTGAAGCCCCAGATCGGCGTCGCGTCGAGCTGGAACGAGATCACGCCGTGCAACCTGTCGCTGCAGCGGCTCGCGCAGGCGGTCAAAAACGGCGTGCACGCGGCCGGCGGCTACCCGCTGGAGTTCGGCACCATCTCGGTCTCTGACGGCATCTCGATGGGCCACGAGGGCATGCACTTCTCGCTGGTCTCGCGCGAGGTGATCGCCGACTCGGTGGAGACGGTGATGAACGCCGAGCGGCTCGACGGCTCGGTGCTGCTGGCCGGCTGCGACAAGTCGCTGCCGGGCATGATGATGGCCGCCGCCCGGCTCGACCTCTCCAGCGTGTTCCTCTACGCCGGTTCGATCATGCCCGGCCAGGTCGACGGCCGCGACGTGACGATCATCGACGCCTTCGAGGCGGTCGGCGCGTGCCTGGCCGGCAAGATCACCCGCGAGGAGGTCGACCGCGTCGAGCGGGCGATCTGCCCGGGTGAGGGTGCCTGCGGCGGCATGTACACCGCGAACACGATGGCCGCGGTCGCCGAGGCGATCGGGATGTCGCTGCCCGGCTCGGCCGCGCCGCCGGCGGTCGACCGCCGCCGCGACGGGTTCGCCCACCGCTCCGGCGAGGCCGTGGTCAACCTGCTGCGCCACGGGATCACCGCCCGCCAGATCATGACCCGCGAGGCGTTCGAGAACGCGATCACCGTGGTGATGGCTCTCGGCGGCTCGACCAACGCCGTGCTGCACCTGCTGGCGATGGCCCGCGAGGCCGAGGTCGACCTGACCATCGACGACTTCAACCGGATCGGCGACAAGGTGCCCCACCTGGGCGACCTCAAGCCGTTCGGCAGGTACGTGATGTACGACGTCGACAAGGTCGGCGGCATCCCGGTGGTGATGAAGGCCCTGCTCGACGCCGGCCTGATGCACGGCGACACGCTGACCGTGACCGGGAAGACGATGGCCGAGAACCTCGCCGACCTCGCGCCGCCCGACCTCGACGACGACGTCATCCGCTCGCTCGACCGCCCGATCCACCGCACGGGCGGCCTGACGATCCTCAAGGGGTCGCTGGCCCCCGAGGGCGCGGTGGTGAAGTCGGCCGGCTTCGACGAGTCGGTCTTCCGCGGCACCGCCCGGGTCTTCGACGGCGAGCGCGCCGCGATGGACGCGCTCTCCGAGGGCCGGATCGTGGCCGGCGACGTCGTGGTGATCCGCTACGAGGGCCCCAAGGGCGGCCCCGGCATGCGTGAGATGCTCGCGATCACCGGCGCGATCAAGGGCGCCGGGCTCGGCAAGGACGTGCTGCTGCTCACCGACGGCCGGTTCTCGGGCGGCACGACCGGCCTGTGCGTCGGCCACGTGGCGCCCGAGGCGGTCGACGGCGGCCCCATCGCGTTCGTCCGCGACGGCGACCCGATCGTGCTCGACGTGCTGAACCGCTCGCTCGAGGTCGAGGTGCCGGCCGAGGAGCTCGAGGCCCGCCGCGAGGGCTGGACCCCGAACCCGCCGAAGTACACCAAGGGCGTGCTGGGCAAGTACGCCCGGATGGTGCGCTCCGCCTCCGACGGCGCCGTCACCAGCTGACGGCGCGGCCGGTGCCCCGACCCGCGCTGCCGGTGCCGGAGCCGACGCCCCCGCAGGTGCTCGGCGTCGCCGGCCTGCTCCTCGCGCTGCTGCTCGGCGTCGCCGCCGTCACGGGCGATCCCGGGAGTGCGGCGGCGAGCGGTGCGTCGGGGGTCTCGCCGGCCGACCCCGGCGGCTCGGCCGGGCCGGTGGCGGGGGAGCCGGGCGAGTCGCCCGACCCGAGCGCGGCGCCCGGATCCGCCGGGGAGGGGCCTGCGGGCGGGCCGGCCACGCTTCCGGGCGGCCGGCGTACGGTCTTCGGCGGGGAGCGGTTCCTGGTCGCCTACTACGGCTCGGCGCGCACGGGCGCCCTCGGCGTGCTCGGGGAGGACCCGCCCGACCGGATGCACCGCCGACTGGTGCGCGCGGCCCGGCCGTTCGCCCGGCCCGGGCGCCCGGTGCAGCCGGTCTACGAGCTGATCGTCACCGTCGCCGACCCCCACCCCGGCCCGGGCCGCGACTTCAACCACGACATCGCGCGCGCCGACGTGCGCCGCTACATCCGGGCCGCGCACCGGCACGGCGCGCTGCTGCTGCTCGACGTGCAGCCCGGGCGGGCCGGGTTCCTGGCGGTGGCGAAGCGGTGGGAGTGGGCGCTGCGCGACCCCTACGTCGGCCTCGCGCTCGACCCGGAGTGGCGGATGGGCCGGCACGGAGTTCCCGGGCAGCGGATCGGGTCGGTGACCCACACCGAGGTCAACCGGGTCTCGGCCTGGCTGTCCGGGCTGGTCGCGCGGCACGACCTGCCGGAGAAGCTGCTCGTGCTGCACCAGTTCCGCACCTCGATGATCTCCGGCATCGACCGGATCGTCCGCCGCCCCGGCCTCGCCCTCGTCCAGCACGTCGACGGCTTCGGCACGCCGGGCCAGAAGCTCGACACCTACCGCGCCGTCGCCCACCCCGCGACGTTCCGGATGGGGTTCAAGCTGTTCTACGACGAGGACGTGCGCCGGATGGGTGCCCGTGCCGTGCACGCCGTCCGTCCTCGGGTGCGGTTCGTGAGCTTCCAGTAAGTGCCGCAACTACGCGATTGACGAGTTGTGGTCGATTGGTCGGGCCGCAACCTACCGGAATCGCTCGATCGCGAGGTTCTGGTCGTTCGGGTTGCCGGCAATCGACCAGAACTACGCGATTGAGCCGTTCTGGTGAATTGGCCACGCGCCACTTGTCGTCCACACGTGGCCCCCGGTCGAGACTCACTCACAGGCGGAGCAGCTGACCGAGCCGGCACCAGCACAAGCGCCCGACCCTCGATGGATGAGGCCCCGGATGCAGCTGCCGAACGACTTCGACCTCGGGACGCCGTTCACCCGCGATGACCTGAAGCGCGCCGGGGTGAGCGTCGCGGTGCTGCGGCGCCGGGAGTTCCGACAGCTCTTCCGCGGCATCTGGGCCCACGAAGACGCGGTGTGCCAGACGAACCGGATCCGGGCCGCGCTCATGCTGCACCCCGAAAGTGCGGTCGCATGCCGGTTCAGCGCCGCGCGCCTGCACGGGCTACCGGTGCCGGAGCACGCCTTCGAGCACATCCTGGTCTTCGACGAGGCCGACCGACGTCCCCATCCCTTGATCAAGTCGCACGTCACGCAACGCCAGCGCCGGGTGACAACCGTCCAGGGCCTCCGGGTCACCGACCCGGTGGAGACGTTCATCGACCTGGCTGGATCGCTCGGGCTGATCGACATGGTTGTGCTCGGTGACGCGTTGGTGAAGCGGTTTCGGATGGCCCCGAGCGCGCTGGTCGCTGCCTGCGAGAGGAGCACGGCCTACTACGCGGGCGCGGCCCTGGTCGCCGCGCTGTTGGTCCGCGCCGGTGTCGACTCGCCGATGGAATCCCGCATCCGACTCCTGATCGTGCTTGCCGGACTGCCCGAGCCGAAGGTCAACGTCATCCTGCGCTTCGAGGACGGCGCTTGGCGGTTCCGGCTGGACCTCTGCTACCCGGAGGTGAAGCTCGTCGTCGAGTACGACGGGCGCCACCACGAGTCTCGGCGCGATGAGGACCTGGCGCGGCGAGCCGAGCTCACGGAGGAGGGGTACGAGTTCGTCGTGGTGACGGCGGACGGGTACTTCACAACGCCCGAGCTGACGATCGAACGCGTTCGGGAGGCACTAGTGCGGCGCGGCTGGCCGGCCGTGCCGGATGTGGACGACGCCTGGCGGCAGCACGTCCTGGTCTGAGCCGGTCCGACCACAACTATGCAATCGAGTGGTTCTGGTCGTTTGGCGCCGGCTGAGTCGACCGGAACTCCGCGATCGAGGAGTTGTGGCACCTCCGGCCCCGGCAGTTACGACCGCAACTCGTCAATCGCGTGGTTCTGGTCGATTCGCCCACCCCACCGCCGGGCTAGCCTCACCCGGTGACCGACCACCCGACCCCAGCCGACCCGGCCGACCTCGACGCGACCGACCCGCTGGCGGCGTACCGCGACCGGTTCGTGGGGGCCGACAGCCCACTCGTGTACTTCGACGGCAACTCGCTCGGCCGGCCGCTGCGGGGGACCGGCGAGCGGATCGGGCGGTTCGTCGACGAGGAGTGGGGCGGTCGGCTGATCCGGGGCTGGGACGAGGGATGGCTCGACCTGCCGCTGACCCTCGGCGACGAGCTGGGCCGGGTCGTGCTCGGGGCCGCGCCCGGGCAGACGGCGATCGGCGACTCGACCACCGTCCTGCTCTACAAGCTGCTCCGGGCAGCGGTCGCCGCGCGGCCCGGCCGCAGCGACATCGTCGTCGACCGCGACAACTTCCCCACGGATCGCTACGTCGCCGAGGGCGTCGCGCGTGAGTGCGGGCTCACCGTCCGATGGCTCGACGTGCCGCACGACGGGGGCATCACCCCAGACCTCCTCGCCACCGTGGTGGACGAGCGGACCGCGGTCGTGCTGGTCAGCCACGTCGCCTACCGCTCCGCGTTCCGCGCCGACCTCCCCGCCCTCGTCGACGTCGCGCACGCCGCCGGCGCGCTGCTGCTCAGCGACGAGTGCCACTCCGTCGGTGCGGTGCCGGTGCGGCTCGACGAGTGGGGCGTCGACCTGGCGGTGGGCTGCACCTACAAGTACCTCAACGGCGGACCCGGCTCCCCGGCGTTCTGCTACGTCGCCGCGAGGCACCAGGGTGGGCTCAGACAACCGGTGCAGGGCTGGATGGGGCACGCCGAGCCGTTCGCGATGGGGCCCGGGTTCGAGCCCGCGAGCGGGGTCCGGGCCTTCCTGTCCGGCACCCCGCCGGTGGTCGGGATGCTGGCGATGCGCGACATGGTCACGCTCCTCGACGAGGCCGGCATCGACGCCGTCCGCGCCAAGTCGGTCGCGCTGACGTCGTACGCCGTCGACCTGGCCGACGCGCTGCTCCCCGAGGTCCGGCTGGCGTCGCCCCGCGACCCCGAGCGGCGCGGCGGCCACGTCACCCTCGACCACCCGGCCATGCAGGCGGTCACGGCCCGGCTCTGGGAGCGCGACGTGATCCCCGACTTCCGCCACCCCGACGGGTTGCGCCTCGGGCTGTCGCCGCTGTCGACGTCGTTCACCGAGGTGCGCGACGGGATCACGCAGGTGCGCGAGGCGCTCGACGCCGTGGCCTGAGGCGCGCCAGACTGGCGCCATGACCACCGGCATCGACCCCGACGTCCCGCCCAGCGGCTCCGGCTGCGTCGACTGCGACGAGGCCGGCGGCTTCTGGGTGCACCTGCGCCGGTGTGCGCAGTGCGGTCACGTCGGCTGCTGCGACACCTCGCCCGGCCAGCACGCCACCGCCCACTTCCGCGAGACGGGGCACCCGGTGGTGCAGAGCTTCGAGCCCGGCGAGGACTGGTTCTGGGACTACTCCCGCGAGGTCGGCGTCCTCGGCCCTGCCCTGGCCCCGCCCACCTCCCGCCCCGCCGACCAGCCCGTCCCCGGCCCCGCCGGCCGGGTCCCCGCCGACTGGGAGCAGCTCATCCACGACTGAGCCTCCGCCCGGCTGCCCGATCGGGATAGTCACGGACGTTCGGCAGGCGGATCCGCCGTCCGGCCCTGCCGAACGTCCGTGACTACCCCGGCAGGGCGCAGCCGGCCGTCCAGCCACCGGTACGCCGCCAGCACCCCCACGACGAAGGCGGTGATCGCGAGCAGGGCGACCACCACCGCCGTCCAGCCCTCCTGGTCGGGGTCGAGGAACGGGTAGGGGTACCACCCGTCGACGGCGCCGAAGGCCATCGTCCACACGACCCAGACCAGTGGGTGGAGCAGTGCGCCGCCGAGGGTGCGCAGGTCGACGCGCGGCCGCGGCCCAAAGAGCACCCAGCCGAGCACTGCGAGGGTCGGCACCACCAGGTGGAGCACCGTGTCGGCAACCCGGTCCCAGCCGTGCAGGTCGAGCAGCGGTCGCAGGAGCACGAAGTGGACGACGGCGGTGACGGTGATCCCCGCGGTGCCGGCCAGCCGCAGCACCCGCCAGCGGGGGCCGTCGCGGCCGGGGTCGAGCCACAAGGTCGCCGCAGCCCATGCCACGAGCAGGTTGCTCTGCACGGTGAAGTAGGCGAAGAACCGGTAGACCCGCTGACCGGTCGCGGGCGGCCGCACCTCGTCGAGCACCCGCCCGCCCTGGAGCACCAGCATCAGCTGGAGGACCAGGCCCGCGACCGCCACCACCGCGGTGAGGCCGTGGAAGGCGCGTGCTCGGGTCACGCCCCGACCCTAGGGTGACGGGGTGCCCGAGGTGAACGAGTACGGCCAGCCCGTCGGCGACCCGGTCGAGCCCCGTGGACGCCGCGCCGGCGGCCCGAGGCGGTGCGGCTCGAGGGGCGGTACGTCGCGCTCGAGCCCCTCACCGTCGACCACGCCCCCGAGCTCCACGCCAGCCTGTGCGGACCGGGCGACCGGCCGCTGTGGACCTACCGCCCCACCGAGCCGCCCGCCGACGTACCCGCGATGGTCGGTCTGGTCGAGGACCACCTCGCCACCACCGACTGGGTCAGCTTCGCCCTGGTGCCGGCGGGGGAGGGCGCCCGGGGCCTCGCCTGCCTGATGCGGATCGACGAGACGACGGGACAGGTGGAGATCGCGGGCGTCCTCTACGCGCGCAGCCTGCAGCGCACCCGGGCCGCCACCGAGGCGGTCCACCTCGCCATGCGCCACGCCCTCGACGACCTCGGCTACCGCCGCTTCGAGTGGAAGTGCGACAGCCTCAACGAGCCGTCGCGGCGCGCGGCGCTGCGGTTGGGCTTCACCTACGAGGGCCGGTTCCGCCACCGCATGGTGACCAAGGGCCGCAACCGCGACACCGACTGGTTCAGCGTCACCGACGCCGAGTGGCCCTCGGTGCGCGCCGCCCACGAGCGCTGGCTCGACCCGGCGAACTTCGACGCCGACGGACGGCAGCGGACCGCGCTCTCCGCACTGACCGGGTCGGTGGGCGCGGGCTAGGAAACTGCCAGATCCACGCAATTGCGTGGTTCTGGTCGATTCAGCCACCCGATCCAGCGGCCCGATCCAGCGGCCGGGCCCACCGAGCACCGGTCTGGAAGGCTGGCGGGATGGACCAACGCATCAGCTTCCTGACCCTGGCCGTGCGCGACCTGGCGGCGAGCAGACGCTTCTACCTCGACGGCCTCGGCTGGCACGCCAGCGTGGAGGTCGAGGGGGACGTCGTGATGATCAAGGCGGGCGAGCGGCTGGTGCTGTCGCTGTGGGACCGCGGGCACTTCGAGGCCGAGGTCGGCACCATCGCGACCGGCGAGGGCGTGGCGCCCTTCACGATCGCCCACAACGTCGCCACCCGGGCCGAGGTCGACGCCGTGCTGGCCACCGCGCGGGCCGCCGGTGCCGACCCGGTGCACGAGGCCGAGGAGCGCGCGTGGGGCGGCTACACCGGATACTTCGGCGACCCCGACGGGTACCGGTGGGAGGTCGCGTTCAACCCCGGACCGATCGGACAGGAGGTGCTGCCGTGAGCAGCGAGCCCGAGCAGGAGCAGCCGGACCAGGAGCAGCCGGACCAGGAGGGGTCGGACCAGCCGCAGTCGGACCAGGAGGGGTCGGACCAGCGGCAGTCGGACCAGCCCCAGCCGGACCATCCGCAGCCGGACGACCGGACCCCGCTCGACGGGCACGCCATCGAGGCCGAGCTCCTCGACGACTGGCGCCCGCTCCTCGGCACCCTGCAGGCCCGCTTCGTGACCGGCGACTTCGCCACCGGCCTCCGGCTGGCCAACGACGTCGGCGCGCTCGCCGAGGCGGCCGACCACCACCCCGACCTCGACCTGCGCTACCGGCACCTCGACGTACGCCTGGTCTCCCACGACGTGCGCGGCATCACCATGCGCGACATCCGGCTGGCCCGCGAGATCTCCGACGCCGCCGGACGGCTCGGTGCGAAGGGCGCGACCGAGGAGCTGAGCGTGCTCGAGCTCGCGCTCGACACGTGGGACCACGCGGAGGTCAAGCCGTTCTGGAAGGCGCTGCTCGGCCTCGCCGACTCCGACTCGGGCGACGACGAGCTCACCGACCCCACCGGGCGGCTGCCGACCATCTGGTTCCAGCCCACCGAGCGACCGGTCGGCGCCGACGCCGACGGGGGAGGGGCTACGGTGCCGCAGCGCTGGCACCTCGACGTACGGGTGCCGCCCGAGCAGGCCGAGGGCCGGATCCGCGACGCCCTCGCCGCTGGCGGCACCCTGGTCAGCGACGCCCGGGCACCCCGGTTCTGGGTGCTGGCCGATCCGCAGGGCAACCAGGCCTGCATCACCACCTGGCTGGGGCGGGGCTTCGCCTGAACGGCGCCTTTGCGTGGTTGGTGCGCCGGAGCCCCCGTCACCCGGTGCGAACCGCGCCTTTGCGTGATTCGTGCACCCGCCCACCGCGGTAGTCCCGGACGATGTGGTCGCTCCACCGGCCCGCGACCCGACCACTTCGTCCGGGACTAGCCGGAGCCGCCACCCCGAACCCGCCACATGATGGGACGCCGATCCCGTATGGTGGGACGCCAGTCACACTGTGGTGACGGGACGACGCCCCGGCGGCTACCGTGGTCGCATGCACTTCGACCTCCTCGTACGCATGGGACGCGCCAGCTGATCGTCAGACAGCCGACGCGTCGCCCCTCGTTGCCCACGCAACTGAGGGGTTTTTTCATGCACAGGACACCACGGACGGCCCG
This sequence comes from Nocardioides sp. SYSU D00038, assembly GCF_016924665.1. Lineage (GTDB taxonomy): Bacteria > Actinomycetota > Actinomycetes > Propionibacteriales > Nocardioidaceae > Nocardioides. The sequence continues at coordinate 163,824 of NZ_JAFFJT010000026.1, read as the reverse complement.
CGAAGGGCAGGACAGGGAAGCAGAAGGATGAGCGAGCAGATCACCGGGGCGCAGAGCCTGGTCAGGTCGCTGGAGGCAGCGGGTGTCGAGGACATCTTCGGCATCCCGGGAGGCGCGATCCTCCCGGCGTACGACCCGCTCATGGACTCCTCCATCCGGCACGTGCTCGTGCGCCACGAGCAGGGCGCCGGCCACGCCGCGCAGGGCTACGCCACGGCGTCCGGCAAGGTCGGCGTCTGCATGGCGACCTCGGGCCCGGGCGCGACCAACCTGGTCACCCCCATCGCCGACGCCCACATGGACTCGGTGCCGATGGTGGCGGTCACCGGCCAGGTCGGCTCCTCGCTGATCGGCACCGACGCCTTCCAGGAGGCCGACATCCGGGGCATCACGATGCCCATCACCAAGCACAACTTCCTCGTCACCGACCCTGCCGACATCCCGCGCACGGTCGCCGAGGCGTTCTACATCGCCTCGACCGGCCGGCCCGGCCCGGTGCTCGTCGACGTCGCCAAGTCGGCGCTCACCTCGATGACGTCGTTCGACTGGCCCACCGAGCTCCACCTGCCCGGCTACCGACCGGTGACCAAGCCCCACTCCAAGCAGATCCGCGAGGCCGCCCGACTGATCCTGGAGTCGCGCCGCCCGGTGCTGTACGTCGGCGGGGGCACCATCCGCGCCAACGCGCACGCCGAGCTGCGGCTGCTGGCCGAGCTCACCGGCATCCCGGTCGTCACCACCCTGATGGCCCGCGGCGCGTTCCCTGACAGCCACCCGCAGCACCTCGGCATGCCGGGCATGCACGGCACGGTCGCCGCGGTGGCCGGCCTGCAGAAGAGCGACCTGATCATCAGCCTCGGCGCCCGCTTCGACGACCGGGTCACCGGCAACCTCGACTCCTTCGCCCCCGGCGCCAAGGTGATCCACGCCGACATCGACCCCGCCGAGATCGGCAAGAACCGGCACGCCGACGTCCCGATCGTCGGCGACGTGCGCGAGGTGCTCGGCGACCTGCTCGTCGCGCTGCGCGCCGAGGCCGAGGCCGGCCGCCAGGGCGACTACGAGGGCTGGGTGGCGTTCCTGTCCGGCGTCAAGGGCAAGTACCCGCTCGGCTACGACAAGCCGGTCGAGGGCCTCTCGCCGCAGTACGTGATCGAGCGGCTCGGCGACATCGCCGGCCCCGACGCGATCTACGCCGCCGGCGTCGGCCAGCACCAGATGTGGGCCGCGCAGTTCGTCAGCTACGAGAAGCCGCGCACCTGGCTCAACTCCGGTGGCCTCGGCACGATGGGGTTCGCCGTGCCGGCCGCGATGGGCGCCAAGGTGGGCATGCCCGACACCACCGTGTGGGCCGTCGACGGCGACGGCTGCTTCCAGATGACCAACCAGGAGCTGGCCACCTGCGCGATCAACGACATCCCGATCAAGGTCGCGATCATCAACAACGAGTCGCTCGGCATGGTGCGGCAGTGGCAGACGCTCTTCTACAACGAGCGCTACTCCAACACCGACCTGCACTCCAAGCGGATCCCCGACTTCGTCAAGCTCGCTGACGCCTACGGCTGCGTGGGCCTGGCCTGCGACTCGCCCGACGACGTGGACAGCACGATCGAGAAGGCGATGGCGATCAACGACGTGCCGGTCGTGGTCGACTTCCGGGTGCACCGCGACGCGATGGTGTGGCCCATGGTCGCCGCCGGCACCAGCAACGACGACATCAAGTACGCGCGTGACCTCGCGCCCCAGTTCGACGAGGACGACCTGTAGACATGAGCGACAAGCACACCCTGTCCGTCCTCGTCGAGGACAAGCCCGGCGTCCTGGCCCGGATCGCGGGCCTGTTCAGCCGCCGCGGCTTCAACATCGACTCGCTCGCCGTCGGCCCGACCGAGCACCCCGAGGTCTCGCGGATGACCATCGTGGTCAACGTCGAGGGCTCGCCGCTGGAGCAGGTCACCAAGCAGCTCAACAAGCTGGTCGAGGTGATCAAGATCGTCGAGCTCGAGCCGACCGCGTCGGTGCACCGCGAGCTGGTGATGGTCAAGATCGCCGCCACCGCCGAGACCCGCGGCCAGGTGCTCGACACCGTGCAGCTGTTCCGCGCCAAGGTCGTCGACGTCGCCCCGGACGCCGTCACCGTGCAGATCACCGGCAACGCCGGCAAGATCGCCGACTTCCTGCGCGTCGTGGAGCCGTTCGGCGTCCGCGAGCTCGTGCAGTCGGGCATGGTCGCCATCGGCCGGGGCGCGCGCTCGATCTCCGAGCGCAACCTGCGCCCGGTCGCCGTGCCGGCGCCCCCGGCCGCGGTCTGACCGGCCCCCGAACCACGATCCCCACAGAGAAAACCACCAGAAGGAGAAGCCCCCGTGGCTGAGATGTTCTACGACGACGACGCCGACCTGAGCCTGATCCAGGGCAAGAAGGTCGCGGTGATCGGCTACGGCAGCCAGGGCCACGCCCACTCGCTGTCGCTGCGGGACTCGGGCGTCGACGTCCGCATCGGCCTCCAGCCGGGCTCGAAGTCGACCCCCAAGGCCGAGGCCGAGGGGCTGCGCGTGCTCACCCCGGCCGACGCCGCCGCCGAGGCCGACGTGATCGTGATCCTCGCGCCGGACCAGCACCAGCGGAAGCTCTACGCCGAGGAGATCGCGCCCCAGCTCAAGGCCGGTGACACCCTGGTCTTCGGCCACGGGTTCAACATCCGGTTCGGCTACATCACCCCGCCCGAGGACGTCGACGTCTTCATGGTCGCCCCCAAGGGCCCCGGCCACCTGGTCCGCCGCGAGTACGTCGACGGCCGCGGCGTCCCCGTGCTCGTCGCCGTCGAGCAGGACGCCTCGGGTGGCGCCTGGGCGCTCGCGCTGTCGTACGCCAAGGGCATCGGCGGCCTGCGCGCCGGCGGCATCAAGACCACCTTCACCGAGGAGACCGAGACCGACCTGTTCGGCGAGCAGGCCGTGCTCTGCGGCGGCGCCTCGCAGCTGGTGCAGTACGGCTTCGAGGTCCTCACCGAGGCCGGCTACCAGCCCGAGGTCGCGTACTTCGAGTGCCTCCACGAGCTGAAGCTGATCGTCGACCTCATGTACGAGGGCGGCATCGCCAAGCAGCGCTGGTCGGTCTCCGACACCGCCGAGTTCGGCGACTACGTCTCCGGCCCCCGGGTGATCGACCCGCGCGTGAAGGAGAACATGCAGGGCGTCCTCGAGGACATCAAGAACGGCTCGTTCGCCGAGCGGTTCATCACCGACATGGACAACGGTTCGCCGGAGTTCACCAAGTTCCGTCAGCAGGGCGAGTCGCACCCGATCGAGAAGACCGGCCGCGAGCTGCGCAAGCTGATGGCCTGGGTGAAGTCGCACGACTCCGACTACGTCGAGGGCACGGCCGCCCGCTGACGCCACCCGATCGTCGTACGACGGCCCGCCCCGACATGGTCGGTGGCGGGTCGTCGTGGTCGTGAGGGGTCGTGGGGGGTCGTGAATCCCCGGCCGACCGGGGATTCGGAGTGTTGTCGGCATGGCAATGCCCGACAACACCGAGAAGTGCCCGTCAACACCGGACCTGAACGGGTGCACCGCGTTCCTGGGGCGGAACAAGCGGACCGGGGTCCGGTGTTGCCCGGACATGCGCATCGAGATCTGGTCCGACGTCGTCTGCCCGTGGTGCTACGTCGGGAAGCGGCGGCTGGAGACGGCCCTCGCGGGGTTCGAGCACCGCGACGAGGTCGAGGTGGTCTACCGGTCCTTCGAGCTCGATCCGAGCGCCCCGCGGCACGGCCACGAGCTCAGCACGTCGGTGATCGCGCAGAAGTACGGGCGCAGCGAGGACGAGATGCGCGACATGCAGCAGCAGCTCGTCGACCTGGCCGCCCAGGAGGGCCTGGCGTTCCGGCTCTTCGAGACCGTGCACACCAACACCGTCGACGCCCACCGGCTGCTCCACCTCGCGCTCGACGAGGGCGGAGCCGCGCAGCAGCGCGAGCTCAAGGAGGCGCTGCTCTCGGCGTACTTCGAGTGGGCCGAGGACGTCGGCGACCACGCGGTGCTGCGCGCCGTGGCGGTCTCGGCGGGGCTCGACGGCGAGCGCGTCGACGCGGTGCTGGCGTCGGAGGAGTACGGCGACGCGGTGGGCCGCGACATCCACCGCGCCCGGACCCTCGGCATCGGCGGGGTGCCGTTCTTCGTGCTCGACGGCAAGTACGCCGTCTCCGGTGCCCAGCCGGCCGCCCTGTTCGGGCAGGCGCTGGAGCAGGCGTGGGCGGCGGCGCACCCGCAGCTCGACGTGATCGGCAGCGGCGGTGAGGCCTGCGGCCCCGACGGCTGCGCCATCTGACCGTGCCGGGGGGCCCGATGTTGTCGGGCGTTCCTCCTCGTTGTCGGGCATGGCAATGCCCGACAACACCGCGAATCCCCGGTCGACCGGGGATTCCCCGCCCGACCGACCGGCTGTGACCCATCCGACACCACCCACGGGTTAGGTTCACCTAACCAACAGGCGTACAGTCGCCGTTCGTGCTGGCGAACTACCTGATCGGCCTCCGCGAGGGCCTCGAGGCCGCGTTGGTCGTCAGCATCCTGGTGGCCTACCTCGTGAAGTCCGACCGGCGCCACCTGCTGCCGAGGGTGTGGACCGGGGTGGGGCTGGCGGTGCTGCTCAGCGTCGCGGTCACGCTGGCGCTGGGGCTGCAGTCGCGGCAGTTCACCTTCGAGACCCAGGAGCTCATCGGCGGCGTGCTCTCGATCGTCGCGGTCGGGTTCGTCACCTGGATGATCTTCTGGATGGCCGGCGCGGCGAGGACCATCGGCACCGAGCTGCGCGGCCGCGTCGACGACGCCGCCGACGGCCGGGCCTGGTCGCTGGTGCTGGTCGCGTTCCTCGCGGTCGGCCGCGAGGGCCTCGAGACCGCGCTGATCATGTGGACCAACACCCGCGCCGCGATCGGTCGCGACCTCGCGCCCGGCCAGGTGCAGTCCTCGGAGGCGCTGGTGGCGGGCGCGCTCGGCATCCTGACCGCCGTCGCCCTGGGATACCTCGTCTACCGCGGCGCGATCTCCATCAACCTCACCCGGTTCTTCACCTGGACCGGCGCCTTCCTGATCGTGGTGGCGGCCGGTGTGCTCGCCTACGGCGTCCACGACCTGCAGGAGGCGCAGTTCCTCCCGGGCCTGCACTCGCTGGCGTGGAACGTCGAGGACGTCATCGACCCCAACAGCTGGTACGGCACCCTGCTCAAGGGCGTGCTGAACTTCTCGCCCCGCACGACGAGGCTCGAGGCCCTGGTCTGGGTGCTCTACGTCGTCCCCGTCTCGCTCCTCTTCGCCCGGTCGATCCGGCGACGCCCCACGACCGCGCGACCGGCGCCCGAGCCGGCCGCGCGCTGACCCACTCGAAGGAAGACCTCACCATGCGCACGTCCCTCCACCTCGCCGCGCTCGCCCTCGCCGTGCCCGCGCTCGTGGCCTGCGGCACCGAGAGCACCGACCGCCCCGCAGGCGAGGACGGCGACGCCCGGGCCCTCACCGTGGCCTCCTCCGACGACGCCTGCGACGTCTCGGCGGGCGAGGCGCCGGCCGGCACCCTCACCTTCGACGTCACCAACACCGGCTCGCAGGTGACCGAGTTCTACCTGCTGGGCGAGGACGGGCTGCGGATCGTGGCCGAGGTCGAGAACATCGGCCCGAACCTCAACCGCGAGCTGGTCGTCAACGCTCCGGCGGGCGACTACTTCACCGCCTGCAAGCCCGGGATGAAGGGCGACGGTATCCGGGCGCCGTTCACCGTCACCGGGTCGGACGCGGAGCCCGAGGTCGACGCCGACGACCAGGAGCTCGTCGACCAGGCGCTGGCCAACTACGCCGCCTACGTGCAGGACCAGTCCGACCAGCTGCTGGTGAAGACCACCGACTTCGTCGAGCTCTACAAGACGGGCGACGACGACGCGGCCCGCGACCTCTACGCCGTGGCCCGCACCCACTGGGAGCGGATCGAGACCGTGGCGGAGTCGTTCGGCGACCTCGACCCGAAGATGGACGCCCGCGAGGCCGACCTCGAGCCCGGCCAGGAGTGGACCGGGTGGCACCGCATCGAGAAGGACCTGTGGCCGGCACGTGCCGAGGGCTACACGGCCCTGACCCCGGCCGAGCGCGCGACGTACGCCGACGACCTGCTCGCCAACACCCGCACCCTCGACGAGCGGATCCAGGAGCTCACCTTCACCGTCGACCAGATCGCCAACGGCTCGCGCGGCCTGCTCGAGGAGGTCGCCACCGGCAAGGTCACCGGCGAGGAGGAGTACTGGTCGCGCACCGACCTGTGGGACTTCCAGGCCAACGTCGACGGTGCCCGGGTCGCCTACGAGGGCGTCCGGCCGATCGTCGCCGGCAAGGACGCCGCGCTGGCCGACCAGCTCGACGCCCGCTTCGCGGAGCTGCAGGAGCTGCTCGACTCCCACCGCGACGGCACCGGCTTCGTCTACTACGACGAGCTGACCCCCGACGAGGTGAAGGCGCTCTCCGACGCTGTCAACGCCCTCTCCGAGCCGCTGTCGCGCCTGACCGCGGCGGTACTGTCCTGACCGTGGCGAACGGCGGCCGGATCTCGCGCCGCGGCCTCCTCGGCGGCGGGGTCGCCGCGGCGGGGGTCGCGGGCGCCTTCGTCGCCGGCCGCGCCACCGAGCCGGAGCCGGGTCCGGCGGCGACCCCGCTGGCCTACGCCTTCCGCGGCGCCCACCAGGCAGGCATCGTCACACCCGCCCAGGACCGGCTGCACTTCGCGGCGTTCGACGTCCGCACCGACGACCGCTCGGAGCTCGTCGCGCTGCTGGAGGCCTGGACCGAGGCCGCCGACCGGATGACGCGAGGGCTGCCGGCCGGGCCGGTCGGCCCCGTGGAGGGTGCCACCAACCTGCCGCCCGACGACACCGGCGAGGCGATCGGGCTGCCCGCCAGTGGTCTCACGATCACCTTCGGGTTCGGGCCGGGCCTGTTCCGCGACGCCGAGGGCCACGACCGGTTCGGGCTGGCCGACCGCCAGCCGAGGGCGCTACGCACCCTGCCGCACTTTCCCGCCGACGCCCTCGACCCCGCACGCTCCTACGGCGACCTGTGCGTGCAGGCCTGCGCCAACGACCCGCAGGTGGCGGTGCACGCGATCCGCAACCTGGCCCGGATCGGCTTCGGCACCGTCGCGGTGCGCTGGTCGCAGCTGGGGTTCGGCCGGACGTCGACCACCTCGGTCAACCAGGACACCCCCCGCAACCTGTTCGGCTTCAAGGACGGGACGATGAACGTCAAGGCGGAGGAGACCGAGGCCCTCGACCGGCACGTCTGGGTCGCCCCCGAGGACGACCCGCGGGCCACGTGGCTGGCCGGCGGCTCCTACCTGGTGGCCCGGCGCTTCAACATGACCATCGAGGTCTGGGACCGTCAGCCGCTCGGCGACCAGGAGGCCTTCGTCGGCCGCACCAAGGGCAGCGGGGCGCCGCTGTCGGGCGGCACCGAGCACGACCAACCCGACCTCGAGATGCCGGGCAGCAACGACCAGCCGGTGGTCCCGGTCGACGCCCACGTGCGGCTGGTCCACCCCGACCAGCACGGCGGCGCCCGGATGCTGCGTCGCGGCTACAACTTCGTCGACGGCACCGACGCCCTCGGCGCCCTCGACGCCGGGCTCTTCTTCCTCGCCTACGTGCGCGATCCCGACACCCACTTCATCCCGATCCAGAACGCGATGGCGCGCTCCGACGCGCTCATGGAGTACCTCAAGGTGACCGGCTCGGCGCTCTTCGCCGTGCCGCCCGGGGCCGCGGCCGGCGAGCACGTCGGGCAGGCGCTGTTCGCCTGACCGGGGCACCGGACCAGACCACCGTCCGGACGATCGGTCAGACCTCCTAGTCACCCCTCGTCATTCCGGCCCGGATCGGTCGTGCGGGCCCGGCCGCCGACCTACGGTGATCGTGATCCGGGGCGCGGGAGGGTGCTCCGGGCACCGGCACACAGGTTGGGAGCCCTTTGTGCGTGCTCGTCCGTGGCTGACGCGACGACCCGGTGGGGTGGTCGCGCTGCTGGTGCTCGCCCTGGCAGTGGTGCTGTCGGGCGCCGTCGCGACCGTGGTGGCGCCGCCCGCGGCGGCCGCCGGTGGACACGTCACCGGCACGGTCACGGGGCCGACGGGCGCGCCGCTGGCCGGCATCCGGGTGTGGGGCCACCAGCGGAACGAGGACGGCGCCTGGACGCGGCTCACCTCGACCCTGACCGGCGCGACCGGCGCCTACGACCTCGCCGGCCTGCCGCCCGGCACCTGGCGGCTCGGCTTCGCCGACGACACCGGCGCCCACGCGGCCGAGTGGTGGAACGACGCCACGAGCGTCGAGGCGGCCACCGACGTCGTGGTGCCCGCCGACGGCACGGTCGCGGGGCGCAACGCCTCGCTGGCGCGCACCGCCACGATCCGCGGCACCGTCACCGGGTCGGGCGCACCGCTGCCCGACGTCACCGTCGACGTCCTCGCCCGCGTGGTCGACCAGCACGGCGACCGGTGGGAGGTGGTCGACTCGGTGCAGACCGCCACCGACGGCGGCTACGCCGTCACCGGGCTGCGGGCCGGGACCTACCGGCTCGGCTTCCAGGACTACCTCGGCACCCACCTGGGGGAGTGGTGGAACGACGCCACCAGCGTCGAGGCCGCCACCGACGTGACCGTCGCGGCGGGCGCGGTGCGCACCGGCGTGGACGCCCTGCTGGCCAGCGGCGGGAGCATCCGCGGCACCGTGACCGGCCCCGGCGGCGACGCGGTGCCGGGTGCTTTCGTGTCGGCCTACCGGCAGGTGCCGGGCGAGGACTACTGGGAGTTCAGCTCGGCCGGCGACACCGACGCGACCGGCGGCTACGCCATCGACGGCCTCGCGCCCGGCAGCTACCGCCTCGCTTTCCAGGACGCCGACGGCGCCTACGCCGTGGAGTGGTGGAACAACCAGGCGGTGCTCGAGAACGCCGACGTCATCACCGTGGCGAGCGTGCAGGTCGTCACCGGCCGCAACGCCCAGCTCGCCCCGGCGGCCCACATCACCGGGCTGGTCACCGGGCCGCTGCTGCTGCCGATGGCGAACGTCGACGTGACCGCCTACGCCCGCGTCGGCACGACCGAGCGCTGGCAGCCGGTCTCCTCCGACGTCACCAACGCCCTGGGCGCCTTCGACGTCGGGGACCTGCCGCCCGGCACCTACCGGCTCGGCTACCGCGACTGGTCGGGCAACGACTACGCCGACGAGTACTGGAACAACCAGCCCGACCTCGCCTCCGCCGCCGACATCTCGCTCGCCGCCGGCGCCACCCGGACCCTGGTCAACGCCCAGCTCCAGCCCGGCGCCACCCTCAGCGGCACGGTGACCGGCGCCGACGGCACCGGCCTCGACGTTGCTGTCGACGTCTACCGCCGCGGACCGAACGGCGCGTACACGAAGTACACCGACACGACGTCGTTCGTGGGAGCGTGGGTGCTCCGCGGCCTGCCGCCCGGCACCTACCGGGTGGGCTACCGGCCGCTCGACAACGCGTTCGTGCCGGAGTTCCACCCGGACCGCGCCACGCTGGCGACCGCCGTCGACGTCGTGGTCGGGGCCGGCGCGAGCCAGGCCCTCACCGCCGTGCTGGCCGCGACCCAGGTGCCCGAGGTCGCCAACACCATGCTGCCCACGGTCAACGGCACCGCCCAGGTGGGACGGGTGCTCAACGCCACCGCCGGTTGGTGGGAGCCCACCTCGGCGTCGGTGGCGTGGCAGTGGCTCGCCGACGGCGTGCCGATCGCCGGTGCGACCGCGCAGAGCTACGCGCCGGTGGCGGCCGACGTCGGCAAGCGGATCGCGATCCGGGTCACCGCGACCCGCGAGGGCTACCTGCCCGGCACCGCGACCTCCGCGACCGCCCCGGTCGTGGAGCCCGGCCTGATCACCAACAACGCCAGGCCGGTGATCGGGGGGCTGGCTCGGGTCGGCTCCCAGCTCAGCGCCTGGCCGGGTGCCTGGTCGCCGGTCGGCGTCACCCCGACCTACCAGTGGCTCGCCGGCGGGGTCGAGGTGCCGGGCGCCACCGAGGCGACGTTCGTGCCCCGCCCGGTCGACCGCGACAAGCCCATCACGGTGCGCGTCACCGGCGTACGCGACGGCTACACGCCGGTGTCGTCGGTCTCCGAGCCGACCGCCGCGACGCTCGGCGGCGTCATCTACGTCGCCGGCGCCCCCACGGTGAGCACCAACTCGCCCCGCGTCGGCTCGCCGGTGACCGCCGCCGCCGAGGCGGCGTTCAACCCGGCCGAGGTCACCCGCGACTACCAGTGGCTGGCCAACAACGTGCCGATCGCCGGCGCGACCGGCATCAGCCACACCCCCACCCCGAGCGAGCTCGGCAAGGTGCTCTCGGTGCGGGTGACGGCCACCCGCGACGGGTTCAGCTCCAACGTCGCCTCGTCGACCTTCACCAACCCCGTCGTCGCCGGCGTGGTCGCCAACACCTCCGCGCCGGCGATCGCCGGCTCGCCGGCGGTGGGGCAGCGGCTGACGGCCGGCAGCGGGACCTGGACGCCGAGCGACGCCACGCTCGCGTACCAGTGGCTCTCCAACGGCCAGGACGTCGTCGGTGCCACCTCCCCGACCTACACGCCGGTGGCCGCCGACCTCGGCCGCAGCATCGCCGTGCGGGTCACCGCGACCAAGGCCGGGCACGTCGCAGCGACCGTGACGTCGGCGGCGGTGGGTCCGGTGACCGAGGCCCCCGCACCGGAGGTCACCAACACCACCCTGCCCTCGGTGAGCGGGACCCCCCGCGTCGGGCTGCCGCTCACCGCCGACGCCGGGGCGTGGGCACCGGGCGACGCGACGCCGGCGCTCCAGTGGCTGGTCGGCGGCGTCGAGGTGCCGGGGGCTACCGGTGCGACGTGGACGCCACGCCCCGCCGATGTGGGCAAGGTGGTCGCGGTGCGGGTGCGCGCCACCCGTGCCGGCCACACCTCCGCCACCGCCGACTCGCCCGCCACCGGGCCGGTGGCGCTGGGCACGATCACGGTCACCTCGCCCCCGACGGTGAGCGGCTCGCCGTACGTCGGGCTCTCGCTCACCGCCACGGACGGCAGCTGGTCACCGGAGGACGTGACGCTGACCCGGCAGTGGCTGGTGGCCGGGGTGGCGGTGCCGGGCGCGACCGGGGCGACCTACGTGCCGGTGCTGGCCGACGCCGGCAAGCGGGTCTCGGTGCGGGTCACCGCGAGCCGCACGGGCTACGACCCGGTCTCGGCCGTGTCGGAGACCACCGAGACGGTGCGGGCGCCGGTGGTGAAGCCGGTGCCGCTGCGCAACCTCGCGGCCCCCCGGATCACCGGCCAGGCCGTCGTCGGCAAGCGGCTGAGGGCCAGCGGTGGCACCTGGAGCCCCGCGGGGGTCACCCTGCGGTTCCAGTGGTACGTCGGCCGGACTGCCGTCCGGGGCGCCACCCGCGCGACGTTCGTGCCCACCCGCAAGCAGCAGGGCAAGAAGCTCACCGTCGTCGTCACCGCGACCCGCCCCGGCTACGTCGGCGCCACCGCCACCAGCCGCCCGACCGCGAAGGTCAAGGCCAAGCAGCGCCGCTAGCCGGCAGGTGCGACCGTCCGGGGTTCGGCGTTCGACCGCGGAGCGGGGCGTGGTTCCCCTAGCGTGAGGTCGTCCCGACCGGGTGACCCCGCACCCGGCGACCGGTCACCCCCCAGGAGCTCCCGTGCGCACTCGGACCGCGCTGTCCCGACCTCGATGGGTGGCCGGCCTGCTGGCCCTGGCCACCGCGGCCGCCGTCCTGCTCGCACCGGCCCCCGCCCACGCGGCCGGCTCGACCGTGTCGGGCACCGTCACCGGCGTCGGCGGGGCACCGCTCGGCAGCATCTACGTCTACGCCTACGTCGACCCCGCGGGCGACGGCAGCTGGGCGCCGGCGGCGTTCGCCTCCACCAGCTCCACCGGCGCGTTCGTGCTGCCCGACCTGCCGGCCGACACCTACCGGCTCAGCTTCTCCGACCCCGCCAAGACCTACGCCACCGAGTTCTACGACGACGCCGCGTCGATCTTCGAGGCCGACGACGTCGTCGTCGACGGCACCACGGCGGTCCCGCAGCGCAACGCACAGCTGGCGCTCTCGCCGAAGGTCCGCGGCACCGTGACCGGCACCGCCGGCCAGCCGCTGGCCGGCGTGCACGTCGACGCCTACTCCCAGTCCAGCGGCGGGTTCTGGGACGTGACGGCCAGCACGACGACCGCCGCCAACGGCTCCTACGAGCTGGCCGGGCTGCAGGCCGGCACCTACCGGCTCGGCTACGAGGACCCGACCGGCGTGCTGTTCCCGGAGTTCTGGGACGACGCGCGGGCGGTCGACGAGGCCGACGACATCGCGCTGGTCGCCGGTCAGGTCCGCTCGGGGGTCGACGCCGTGCTCGGCACCGCCGCCCGGATCTCCGGCACGGTCACCCTGCCCAGCGGCCTCTCCTCGGGTGAGGTCTACGTCCAGGTGCACCGCCTCGACGAGCGCGACGGCGTCTGGGAGCTGGCCGCCGTCACCACCACCGACACCGGGGGCGCCTACAGCGTCGGCGGTCTGGCGGCCGGCTCGTACCGGCTGCTGTTCCAGCCCTCCGACGCCACCGTCGCCCAGGAGTGGTGGGACGACGAGCGGATGCTCGAGACGGCCGACACCATCGTCGTCGGCAGCGGCCAGGTCGTCACCGGCCGCGACGCCACGCTCGCCCGAGCGGCGCGGATCCTGGGCCGGACGGTGCGCCTCAACGGCCTGGTCGACGTCGCCGTCGGCGACGTCGAGGTGACCGCCTACGCCCAGGACGGCGGCGGCGCGTGGCGACCCGTGTCGTCGACGTTCAGCGAGGCCAACGGCAACTACGCCCTGACCCAGCTCCCCGCGGGCAGCTACCGCCTCGGGTTCCGCGACTGGTCGGGCGCGGGCCTGGCGCGGGAGTACTGGACCAGCACCATCGGCAGCAACGTGGCCGACGTCGGCGGAGGCGAGACCATCACGCTCGCCGCCAACGGGCAGCGGCTCGGCACCAACGTCCGGCTGGTCCCCGGCGGCGCCGTCGCCGGGGACGTGACCGACGACGAGGGCGACCAGACCGACGCCGACGTGGTGCTCTACCGCTCGGTCGACGCCGCGTGGACCCAGGTCGTGCGCGAGAGCACCTTCGGCGGGAGCTACGAGATCGACGGACTGCCGGCCGGTGCCTACCGGATCGGCTTCGAGCCCCACGACCCGGGGCTCGCCCCGGAGTTCCACGACGACAGGACCACCCTCGCCACCGCCACCACCGTGAACGTCGCGGCCGGCGGCACGGCGACGATCACCACCGCCGAGCTCGCCGACGCCTCGGTGCCGCCGGCGATCACCAACACCGCCCCGCCGGCGATCACCGGCACCGCGCGGGTCGGCCAGGTGCTGACCGCGACGCCCGGCACCTGGGACCCCGCCGACGTCACGCTGGCCTACCGCTGGCTCAAGGGCGGCGACGAGATCGCCGGCGCCACGTCTGCGACCTACACGCCCGGCCCCGCCGACGTGGGCGCCCAGCTGGCGGTGCGGGTCACCGCCACCAAGACCGGCCACACCGCGGCCACCGCGTTCTCGGCCGCGACCGCACCGGTCGCGGCGGCGACGATCACCAACACCTCGTCCCCGGTGGTGAGCGGCACCGCCGCGGTGGGCTCGTCCGTCACGGCGTCGGCCGGCACCTGGACCCCCGCCGACGTCACCACGGCGTTCCAGTGGCTGGTCGGCGGCACCGAGGTCGCCGGCGCCACGGGCGCGTCGTACACGCCGGTGCCGGCCGACGCCGGCAAGCAGCTCGCGGTGCGGGTCACCGCCACCAAGCCGGCCCACACCACCGCGACCGCCACGTCCGCGGCGGTCGAGGTCGCGCCCGGCACGATCACCAGCACGGCACCGCCCGTGGTGAGCGGCACGGCGAAGGTCGGCTCGACGCTCACCGCGACCGCCGGCGCGTGGACGCCCGCGGGCGTCACCACCGCGTTCCAGTGGCTGGTGGGCGGCGCCGAGGTCGCCGGCGCCACGGGCGCGTCGTACACGCCGGTGCCGGGCGACGCGGGCAAGCAGGTCGCCGTGCGGGTCACCGCCACCCGCGCCGGCTACGCCCCCGCGAGCGCGACCTCCGCCGCCGCGACGGTGGCGCCGGGCACGATCGAGGCCGTCTCGGCACCGGTCGTGACCGGCTCGGGCCGGGTGGGGGAACCGCTGACCGCGACCCCCGGCGGCTGGACGCCGGCCGACGTGACGACGACCTACGAGTGGCTCGTCGCCGGCGCGCCCGTGGCGGGCGCGACCAGCGCGACCTTCACGCCGCGCCCCGGCGACGTCACCCAGCAGGTGAGCGCGCGGGTCACCGCGAGCCGGGCCGGCTACGCCGACGCGACCGCCACGTCGGCGGCCGTCACGGTGACCCCGGGCAGCATCGCCAACACCGCCACCCCGGTCGTGAGCGGCAGCCCGGTCGTGGGCCAGCAGCTCTCGGCCACGGCCGGCACCTGGTCGCCGGCCGACGTCACCACCACCTTCCAGTGGCTCTCCGGCGGGGCCGAGGTCGCGGGTGCGACCGGCCCGACCTACACGCTCACCGACGCCGACGTCGGTAGGTCCGTCGCCGTCCGGGTCACCGCGACCCGCGCCGGCTACACCTCCTCGTCGGTCACCTCCGCGTCGCGCGGGCCGGTGACCGACGTCGAGATCCCGGCGGTCAGCAACGTCACGGCGCCCACGGTCACCGGCACTTCGCAGGTGGGGGTGGCGCTCACCGCCACGCCCGGCACCTGGGACCCCGCCGACGCCGCCACCGCCTACCAGTGGCTGGTGCGGGGCGTCGAGGTCGCCGGGGCCACCGGCGCGTCGTACACCCCGGTGCCGGCCGACGTCGGCGGCACCGTCACCGTGCGGGTGCGAGCGACCAAGGACGGCCACACCCCGGCCACGGTCGACTCGGCGCCCACCGCGGCGGTCGCGCCCGGCACCATCGCCGTCGACACCGAGCCCACCGTCACCGGGACCGCCGCCGTCGGACAGCCGGTCACCGCCACCGCCGGCACCTGGACGCCCGCCGAGGTCACCACGTCTTTCCAGTGGCGGGTCGACGGCGTCGACGTGCCCGGCGCGACGGGCCCGTCGTACACGCCCGGCCCCGGCGACGTCGGCGAGCCGCTCGCGGTGCGGGTGACCGCCGCGCGCGCGGGCTACGCCCCCGAGTCGGTGACCGTCGCCGCGGGCACCGTCGCGCCCGGCACCATCACCAACACCTCGCCGCCCGCCGTGACCGGGACGCCCGCGGTCGGCTCGGCGCTGACCGTCACCACCGGCACCTGGCAACCCGGCGACGTGGCCACCGCCTTCCAGTGGCTGGTCGACGGCCAGCCGGTCGAGGGCGCCACCGGCGCCACCTACACCCCGGCGGCCGGCGACGTTGGCAAGGACGTCTCGGTGCGGGTGACCGCCAGCCGGGCGGGCTACACCGCCGCGGTCGTCACCACCGCGGCCGTCGGGCCGGTCGTGCCCGTGCTGGTGCCGGTGCAGAACACCGCCCGGCCGACGATCGCGGGCACGCCGCGGGTGGGCGTACGGCTCACCGCCACCGCCGGCACCTGGTCGCCGGCCGACGTTACGACCGCCTTCCAGTGGCTGGCGAACGGTGCGCCGATCGCCGGCGCCACCGCAGCGACGTACGTGCCCGGCGCGGCGCAGGTGGGCAGGCGGCTCTCGGTGCGGGTGACCGCCACCCGGGCCGGCCGCCTTCCCGCGACCGAGACCTCGCTCGAGACCGCCGCCGTGCAGCCGGCCGCGACGCCGCGGGCGATCCGCAACGTCGCCAAGCCCAGGATCACCGGCAAGCCCTGGGTCGGCCGCACGCTCAAGGTCACCCGGGGCAGCTGGGATCCCAAGCTGGTCACGGTGCGCTACCAGTGGTACGCCAACGGCAAGCTCCTCACGGGCGCGACGAAGGCCAAGCTGGTGCTCAAGGCCAAGCACCAGGGCAAGCGGATCAAGGTCGTGGTCACCGCCACCCGCACCGGCTACGCGACCGGCCGCGCGACCAGCCGGCCCACCGGCAAGGTGAAGGCCGCCAAGCCCGGCCAGCGCGGCCGGAGCGCGGTCACTCCTCGCTGGGCGTGGTGACGTCGCCGGGGCCGAGGTCGACCACCCGGTCGACCCCGGCGTCGGCCAGGAACACCGGGTCGTGGCTCACCACGACCAGCGCGCCCCGGTAGGACGACAGCGCCGAGACCAGGGCCTCGTAGGAGGCCAGGTCGAGGTTGTTGGTGGGCTCGTCGAGCAGCAGCAGCCGGGGCGCGGGGTCCGCCAGCAGCAGCGCCGCCAGGGTGGCCCGGAAGCGCTCGCCCCCGGAGAGGGTGTGCACCGGCTGGTCGGCGGCGCGCCCCCGGAACAGGAACCGCGCCAGCCGGGAGCGGACCTCGGTGGGGTCGGCGTGCGGGGCCCGCAGCCGGACGTTGTCGGCGACGCTGAGGGCGTCGTCGAGGAGGTCGAGGCGCTGGGGGAGGTACGCCGCCGGCACATGCACGCGGGCGCTGCCGGAGGCCGGCGGCACCAGCCCCAGCACGGTCTCGAGGAGCGTGGTCTTGCCCGCGCCGTTGGGACCGACCACGGCCACCCGGTCCGGACCGCTGACGTCGAGGTCGACCGCCCGGCCGGTGCGCAGCACCAGGTCGTCGGTGGTCAGCACCAGCGAGCCGCGGGCGACGGTGGTCCCCGGCAGGTCGACGCGGATCTCCCGGTCCTCGCGCAACCGTGACTCGGCATCGGCCAGCCGGTCGCGGGCCTGCTCGAGCCGTTCCTCGTGGACCTTGCGGTAGCCCGCGGCCGACCGCTCCGCAGCCTCGCGGCGCATGCCCGACACGATCCGCGGCAGGCTCCCCGACAGCTGGGTCTGGCGGCCCTTGCGCTGCCGCTGGGCCAGGACCCGTTCGGCCTCCTGACGGTTGTGGCGCTGCCTGCGCAGGTCGGAGCGGGCGGCCGTGACCGCCTGCTCGGCGGCGGCCTGCTCGGCCGCCACCCGCTCGGCGTACGCCGACCAGCCGCCGCCGTACCACCGCACCGCGCCGTCATGCAGGTCGCCGATCCGGTCGACGTGCTCGAGCAGGTCGCGGTCGTGGCTGACCACGAGCAGGGTGCGCGGCCACGACGCGACCAGGTCGTGCAGGTGGCGCCGGGCCTCGCGGTCGAGGTTGTTGGTCGGTTCGTCGAGCAGCAGCACCTCGGGGCGGCGCAGCAGCAGCCGGGCCAGCCCGAGCCGCACCACCTCGCCGCCCGACAGCTCGCCGAGCCGCCGGTCGAGCAGGTCGGTGGGCAGGCCGAGGCGGTCGAGCTCGGCGACCAGCCGCTCCTCGACGTCCCAGTCGTCGCCGACGGTGTCGAAGTCGGCCGGGTCGACCGAGCCGGCCTCGACCGCCCGCAGCGCCCGCCGGGTGGCGGCGACGCCGAGGAACTCCTCGACCGGGCGGTCGACGTCGCCGGTGACGTCCTGGGGCAGGTAGCCGACCTCGCCGGCGACGTGGACGTGGCCGGACGTGGGTGAGAGCAGGCCCGCGGCGAGCCGCAGCAGCGTGGACTTGCCCGAGCCGTTGGCGCCGACCAGGCCCGAGCGGCCGGGAGGGACGAGCAGGTCGAGCCCGTCGAGGACGGGCGTGCCGTCGGGCCAGGTCAGGCCGACGGCGGAGAAGGTGATCGCGACAGCGTGGGGTGACATGGAAGCGCTCCTGGTGAGGTCGTGGGGATGCGCACGCGGAGCCGCGGGACGGGCTCGACGCGTGCACGGGGCAACGGCCTCAACGCTTCAACTGGACCTGCCGTCGGTGGGGGGTGGGACGTCGCCACGGTAGCGAGCGCAATGTCACGGACGCACCCCATTTCGCGGTCCGCGCTCGGGTAGTGTGGCGCCCGGCACAGTGTCGTGCGTCCCCCGTGCATCCCGTGCACCCCACCCTCGCGAGGAACCCTGTGAGCGACACCCCTGCCCGGCCGGTCGTCCTGATCGCCGAGGAGCTCAGCCCCGCCACGATCGAGGCGCTCGGCCCGGACTTCGACGTCCGGCACTGCGACGGCGCCGACCGGGCGGCGCTGCTGCCCGCGCTCGCCGACGCCGAGGCGGTGCTGGTGCGCTCGGCCACCCAGGTCGACGCCGAGGCGCTGGCCGCCGCCCCGCGGCTGCGGGTCGTCGCGCGGGCCGGGGTGGGACTCGACAACGTCGACGTGCGCGCGGCCACCCAGTCCGGCGTGATGGTGGTCAACGCCCCGACCTCCAACATCGTCTCGGCCGCCGAGCTCGCGGTCGCCCTGATGCTCGCGGCCGCCCGCCACGTCTCGCCGGCCCACGCCGCACTGCGGCAGGGGGAGTGGAAGCGGTCGCGCTACACCGGCACCGAGCTCTACGAGAAGACCGTCGGGATCGTCGGGCTGGGCCGGATCGGCGTGCTGGTCGCGCAGCGGCTCTCGGCGTTCGGCATGAAGGTCATCGCCTACGACCCCTACGTCCAGGCCGGCCGGGCCGCCCAGATGGGCGTGCGGCTGGTCGACCTCGACGCGCTGCTCGCCGAGGCCGACTTCATGTCGGTGCACCTGCCGAAGACCCCCGAGACCGTCGGCCTGATCGGCGCCGAGCAGCTGCACCGGGTCAAGCCGTCGCTGGTGCTCGTCAACGCCGCGCGCGGCGGCATCGTCGACGAGGACGCGCTCTACGCCGCTCTCAAGGAGGGCCGGGTCGCCGCGGCCGGGCTCGACGTGTTCGCCCAGGAGCCGTGCACCGACAGCCCGCTCTTCGAGCTCGAGAACGTCGTCGCCACGCCTCACCTCGGCGCCTCCACCGACGAGGCCCAGGAGAAGGCCGGCATCGCCGTCGCACGCTCGGTGCGGCTGGCGCTGGCCGGCGAGCTGGTGCCCGACGCCGTCAACGTGCAGGGCGGGGTGATCGCCGAGGACGTGCGCCCCGGCATCCCGCTCACCGAGAAGCTCGGTCGGGTCTTCACCGCGCTGGCCGGCGAGGTCGCGCAGTCGATCGACGTCGAGGTGCGCGGCGAGATCACCGACTACGACGTCAAGGTGCTCGAGCTGGCGGCGCTCAAGGGAGTCTTCGCCGACGTGGTCGAGGAGCAGGTCTCCTACGTCAACGCGCCCCTGCTCGCCGCGGAGCGCGGCACCGCCGTACGCCTGGTGACCGACGCCGAGAGCCCCGACCACCGCAACCTGATCACGCTGCGCGGCACGCTCGCCGACGGTGCGCAGGTCTCGGTGAGCGGCACGCTGATCGGCATCAACCAGCGCGAGCGGCTGGTGGAGGTCAACGGCTACGACGTCGACATCGAGCCCACCGAGCACCTCGCGTTCTTCACCTACGCCGACCGGCCCGGGATGGTCGGCACCGTCGGCCAGATCCTCGGCGACGCCGGGATCAACATCGCCGGCATGCAGGTGGCCCGCGACGCCAAGGGCGGGCTGGCGCTGGTCGCGGTCTCGGTCGACACCGCCATCGGTCCCGACACCCTCGACGAGATCGGGTCGTCGATCGACGCGGTGACGGTGCGGGCCGTCGACCTGGTCTGATGGCGCGGCCTCCCCGTCCTGGCCGGCCGCTGCCGCTCCGCCTTCCGCACCGCCTTCCGCACCGCGCCCTCGCCCTGCTCGCCGCCCTGCTCCTCGGGGCGGTGCTGCTCTCGGCGTGCGGGTCGGACGACGAGGTGGAGGCGGGAGCCGCCTGCGGCCCGGAGCCGCTGGAGGAGGACGGCCGGATCTGGGACTGCGTGCTCGACGAGGACTTCGACGGCACCGTGCTCGACACCTCGGTGTGGAGCATCGTGTCGAGCGCCGAGACCGGCTACCGCAACGGGCCGGAGTGCTACCGCGGTGACGCCGGCGACAACGTCGAGGTGGCCGACGGCGAGCTGCGGCTCACCGCCACGCAGGAGGACGAGGAGTTCACCTGCCCCTCGATCAACGGCGGGTTCAAGAGCCGCTACGTGGGTGCGTTCGTCTCCACCTTCGGCAAGCTCGCCGTGCGCTACGCGCGGGTGGAGATCCGGGCCGCTTTCCCGGAGTCGACCAAGCCCGGCACCCACTCCGCGCTGTGGCTCTACCCCGACCCGCAGGTCGAGCAGGGCAAGGCCAGCGGCGAGCTCGACATCGGCGAGTACTACTCCTACGTCTCCAACCGGGTCAACGCCGCGGCCTACTACAAGCGGGCGGTCGGCACCTCCCCGGTGCTGAGCGGCTGCCGGGTCGCCGACCCCGAGGAGTTCCACACCTACTTCCTGGTGTGGGACGAGGACAAGATCCGCGTCCTCTACGACGGCGAGCCGTGCCTCGAGCACGACATCGAGCCCGCGAGCGACACCCGGGCCGAGCCGTTCGGCAGCCCCTACGCTGTCAACCTCCTCCAGGCGTTGTCGCCCAACGGCACCATGAACCAGCTCGACCCCGACGACAGCCCGCTGCCGGGCACGATGCGGATCGACTACGTGCGGGTCTGGGAGGCCTCCTGCGGCTCCGGGTCGACCCAGGGGGCGGCGCTGCGCTCTGCCGAGGAGCCCGAGCTGCCCGAGGAGCCCGGCGGGGAGTCCGCGGAGCCGTCGGAGGAGCCCTGCCCCGACGGCACCGACGAGGGCTGAGGGCGTCCGTCGAGGAGGCTCAGGCGACCATCACCCGGGCCGGGCGACCCGGCCCACCGGCCTCGCCGACGCCGGCCCACGCGGCCGCGAGCCGTCGCACGCCCTCCTCGAGCTCCTCGACGGGGCGGGTCCACGGGATCCGCACGAACCGGTCGAGGCCGCCCTCGGCCGCGAACACCGGCCCGGGCGCGACGATCACGCCCAGCCGCTCGCCGGCCGCGGCCAGCGCGGTCGCCCGGGCCACCGGCAGCCGGCACCACAGCGCCAGCCCGCCGGCAGGCACGACGAACTCCCAGTCGGGCAGCTGGGCACGCAGCGCGGCGACCAGCCGGTCGCGTGCCTCGCGCAGCCGGGCCCGGTGGCCTTCGAGGAGCGGCGCGGGGTCGGCGAGCAGCCGGGTGAGAACCAGCTGCTCGAGCACCGGGGCGCCGAGGTCGAGCGAGACCCGGGCGTGGGTGAGCCGCTCCACCATCGCGTGCGGTGCGCGGATCCAGCCCAGCCGCAGACCGCCCCAGAACGACTTGCTGGCGCTGCCGATCGAGATGGTGTCGCGGTGGAACGCCGCGAACGGCCGCGGCATCGCCTGCCCCTCGAGGGCCAGGGCCTGGTGGGCCTCGTCGACGACGGGGACGACGTGCGCGCGGCGCAGGTGGTCGGCGTAGCGCTCGCGCTGCTCGTCGGTCATCAGGTGGCCGGTGGGGTTCTGGAAGTCGGGGATCAGGTAGGCGATGCGGGGCGCGACCTGACGCAGCGCGGCGCCCACCGCGTCGAGGTCCCAGCCCTCGGGGTCGACCGGGTTGGCGGCCAGCCGGGCGCCGCTGCAGGCGATCGCCTGGGTGGCGTTGGGGTAGACCGGCGACTCCACCAGCGCACGGTCGCCGGGGCCGGTGAGCGCCTGCGCGACGATCGAGGCCGCCGAGAGCGCGCCGGGCGTGACCATCACCTGCTCGGGGTCGGTGGGCAGGCCGCGCGCCTCGTAGTCGCGGGCGATGGCGGCCTGGAGATCGGGCATCCCGGCGGGGAAGTACCCGTGACCGCCGAGGTACGCCGGCAGCTCGGCCCCGGCGGCGGCGTACGCCCCGGCGAGCTGGGGCGGGGCCGAGGGAGCCGCGCAGTTGAGGTCGATGGCCTCGTGGTCACCGGGGCGGGGGAGCAGGGCACGGTCGTGGGCGCGGGCGGAGCCGCCCGGCACCCGGGTGAAGGTGCCGGAGCCCTGGCGTGCCTCGGCGTACCCCGCCTCGCGCAGCCGGGCGTAGGCGCGGGTCACCGTGGTCCGCGAGACGCCGAGCGCCTCCGTGAGCTCGCGCTCGCTGGGCAGCCGCACGTCGAGGCCGATCCGCCCGTCGCCGACGAGCAGGACGAGGGCGTCGCTGAGCCCGACGTAGGCGGGGGAGCGGTCGAAGTCGCCGACGAGGGCGGCGGTCCGGGCGGCGCTGATGGAGCGGGTCACGAAGGCCACTCTCTCACGATTGGCTATTTCGGAACAGGCCAATCGACGAGAGGCTGGTCCCGTGTCCACGACCCCCCAACCCGCCGTCCGGCTCAGCGACCTCGGCCCGGTCGCCCAGCTGCGCGCCGGCCGCCTGACCCGCCGGCTGCCGCAGCTGCTCGTCGGCCTGTTCCTCTACGGCGTCTCGCTGGCGATCATGTTCCGCGGCGACCTCGGCCTCGCGCCGTGGGACGTGCTGCACTCCGGCTTCATCCAGCACGTCGACGTGAGCTTCGGCCAGGCCGTGGTGCTGTTCAGCTTCGTGGTGCTGCTGCTCTGGATCCCGCTGCGGGAGACCCCCGGCATCGCCACCGTGCTCAACGCCCTCCTGGTCGGCGCCTTCGCCGACCTCACGCTCTGGGTCGTCGACCGCCCCGACGCCTTCGCCGCCCGGATCGGCCTGATGGCCGGCGGCGTCGTGCTCTGCGCCCTCGCCACCGCGATGTACATCGGCGCCCAGCTCGGCCGCGGTCCCCGCGACGGCCTGATGACCGGCCTGGTCCGCCGGACCGGGTGGTCGCTGCGGCTGGTGCGCACCGGCCTCGAGGTGACCGTCGTCCTCATCGGCCTGGCCCTCGGCGGCGTCCTCGGCGTCGGCACCGTGCTCTTCGCCCTCACCATCGGCCCGCTCACCCAGTGGATGCTGCCCGCGTGGGTCGTCGACCTCGGCACGCCCAGGGTCGTCGAGCCGTCGTCCTGCCCCGGCTGAGCCCTCGACCAGCGGTGGGAAGCCGCTGGCTGAGGAGGTTGCCCAGCAACCCGAGTGCCGGTCGGGGTATCACCGACCCGGCGCTTGTCGTCACCGGATCACGCCGACCCGGCGTTAATTAACGACGGCTCGGCGACACTGGGCCGCGCGCGGAGCGGCGTCAGCGCTTGGTGGCGATGATCGTGGCGGCGTCGGTGGCGACCATGACCTCGACGGCGGTGAACCGGTCGTCGGTGAGCCACTGCTCACGGAGGGTGTCGACCCTGCCGTAGGTGACCGGCGGCCAGCCCTCGGAGGGGGTGAAGTCGTCGAGGACCACGATGCCGCCGTCCTCGACCAGGTCGGCGACCCGGTCGACGCCGACCTCGGAGGGCTCGCCGGCGTCGAGGAAGAGCAGCGAGTAGGGGCCTTTGTCGAGCAGGGTCGACCAGTCGGCGGTGAGCACCTCGACCAGGGGGTCGGCCTCGAAGATGGTGGTGGCGGCGCCGGCGAGGCGGGTGTCGAGCTCGGCGGTGACGATCCGGGCCTTCTCGCCGCGGACCCCCGAGCGCAGCCAGGCGGTGCCGACGCCGCAGCCGGTGCCGAACTCGGCCATCGTGCCGTCGCGGGTGGCGGCGAGCGTGGCCAGCAGGCGCCCGGTCTCGTTGCGGCAGAACGACACGTAGCCGGCCCGGCGGGAGACGGCGAACGCACGCTCGACGATCTCGGGGAGGTCGGGGGGTGCGCTCATGCGGCCAGTGTCGCACCGGAGCGGGGGCATCTCGCATCGCGAACACGTCGTGGAATCCCGGTGACACGACACGGGGGAGCGACGTACGGTGGTCGGACCATGCGGAGCGTCTTCGTACTTATCGACTGCCGCGGCGAGGCCTGACAGAGAGGCCACCTCGCCGCGGCGTTCGGCGTTGACGTGGTCTCTCGGTGCATCAGGATCGAAGACGACTCCGCGGCGGGACGCACCCGGTTGGGCAGCGTGACCCGCGATCTCCCAGGTTGATCATCGTGCGATCCACGACGACGTCTCCCGTCGTGGAGCAGCTTCGTTCCCGGTGCATCGCGAGACCGTCCGCGACCACCCACCGGAACCGACCAGGAGCACCCGTGTACGACATGTATCCCGACTGGGGACCCGCCAGCCACGACCCCGACAACCCGCGCAGCCACGAGAACGTCACCCTGGCCCTGCAGGCCGCTCTCGACCTGCGGGACAACGGCGGCCAGCGCCCCGACGACAACTAACGTCTCGCCCATGACCACCGACCCGAACCCACGCACCGGCTCGCTGCGGCTCGCCGTCATCCCCGGCGACGGCATCGGCCAGGAGGTGACCGCCGAGGCCCTCAAGGTGCTCGAGGTCGCCTCGCCCGAGGGCGTGAAGTTCGAGCAGACCCGCTACGACCTCGGCGCGGAGCGCTACCTCGCGACCGGCGAGGTGCTGCCCGACTCGGTGCTCGCCGAGATCCGCGAGCACGACGCGATCCTGCTCGGCGCGGTCGGTGGCAAGCCCAACGACCCGAACCTGCCCCCGGGCATCCTCGAGCGCGGGCTGCTGCTGCGGCTGCGCTTCGAGCTCGACCACTACGTCAACCTGCGCCCGTCGCGGATCTTCCCGGGCTCGGTCTCGCCGCTCGCCGACCACGTGGTGGGCGGCCGCGAGATCGACTTCGTCGTCGTGCGCGAGGGCACCGAGGGTCCCTACACCGGCAACGGCGGCGCGCTGCGCGTCGGCACTCCCCACGAGGTCGCGACCGAGGTCTCGGTCAACACCGCGTTCGGCGTCGAGCGGGTCGTCCGCGACGCGTTCGCCCGGGCCTCGCGCCGGCCGCGCAAGAAGCTCACCCTGGTCCACAAGACCAACGTGCTCGTCAACGCCGGCTCCGTGTGGTGGCGCCTCTTCGAGCAGGTGGCCGCGGAGCACCCCGAGGTGACCACCGACTACATGCACATCGACGCGGCGATGATCTTCATGACCACCGACCCCGCGCGCTTCGACGTGATCGTCACCGACAACCTCTTCGGCGACATCATCACCGACCTCGCCGCCGCGATCACCGGCGGCATCGGCCTCGCGGCCTCCGGCAACGTCAACCCCGACCGGACCAGCCCGAGCATGTTCGAGCCCGTCCACGGGTCGGCCCCGGACATCGCCGGCCAGCAGAAGGCCGACCCCACCGCGGCGGTCCTGTCCGCCTCGTTGCTCCTCGATCACCTCGGGTACGCCGACGCGGCCGCCACGATCGAGGCGGCGGTGATCGCCGACCTGGCCGAGCGCACGCCCGGCAGCGGCCCGACCGGCGGACGTCGTACGTCCGAGGTGGGCGACGCGATCGCCGCGCGAGTAGCCGGCTGACGCCGGTGCAGCACCGCCGCTGAGGCGGGTCCGGCGTCGCGTCTCGGGAAGTCCTGCGGCGAAAGCCGACCCAACCCTTTGTCCGTCCTCCGGCGGGAGATACTTTGATGTCCATGCAGATCACCACGTCGCCCTCGAGCAGCCCGGCCAGCGACGAGCGGGTCGCCGAGATCCTGGCCGATCCCGGCTTCGGCAAGCACTTCACCGACCACATGCTCACGCTGGAGTGGACCCCCGAGGCGGGGTGGCACGGCGGTCGGATCGAGGCCTACGGACCGCTCAGCCTCGACCCCGCGACCGCGGTCCTGCACTACGCGCAGGAGACCTTCGAGGGGATGAAGGCCTACCGGCACCCCGACGGCTCCATCTGGTCGTTCC
Organism: Nocardioides sp. SYSU D00038; assembly: GCF_016924665.1. Classification (GTDB taxonomy): domain Bacteria; phylum Actinomycetota; class Actinomycetes; order Propionibacteriales; family Nocardioidaceae; genus Nocardioides. Next base: position 138,200 of record NZ_JAFFJT010000026.1, on the reverse strand, counting down.
GGCCGGAGGCCAACGCCGCCCGGATGGTCCGCTCCAGCCACCGCCTGGCCTTCCCCGAGCTGCCGGTCGAGGACTTCGTCCAGGCCGTCGACGCGCTCGTGGCCGCCGACCAGCGCTGGGTGCCGACCCCCGACGGCGGCGAGAACGCGCTGTACCTGAGGCCGTTCATGTTCGCGAGCGAGACCTTCCTGGGGGTGCGGCCCGCGGAGCACGTCACGTTCATGGTGATCGCCAGCCCGGCCGGTGCCTACTTCAAGGGCGGCATCAAGCCGGTCACGCTCTGGCTCAGCGAGCACCTCACCCGCGCCGGCCGCGGCGGCATGGGCGCGGCCAAGACCGGTGGCAACTACGCCGCCTCGCTCGCCGCCCAGCGCGAGGGCATGGCCAAGGGCTGCGACCAGGTGGTCTTCCTCGACGCGACCGAGGGCAGGTACGTCGAGGAGCTCGGCGGCATGAACCTGTTCTTCGTCCACGCCGACGGCACCATCGTGACGCCCGAGACCGGGACCATCCTCGAGGGGATCACCCGCGCCAGCATCATCGAGCTCGCCGGGCACCAGGGCCACAAGGTCGAGGAGCGCCGGTTCTCGATCGACGAGTGGCGCGAGGGCGTCGCGTCCGGCGCGATCACCGAGGTGTTCGCCTGCGGCACCGCGGCGGTCATCACGCCGGTCGGCGCGGTGCTCTCCGAGCACGGCGAGATCGCGGCGGCCCCGGGCTCCGAGGTCACGATGGCGCTGCGCGAGGAGCTCGTCGGCATCCAGTTCGGCCGCGCGGAGGACCCGTTCGGCTGGATGCACCGGATCGTCTGACCCGGCGCCTGGCTCAGTCGCGGCCGGCCGCGCCCCGCGGGGTGCGCCGGCCGCGGCGCAGCTCGGTCGCGAGCGCGTCGAGCCGCTGCTCCCAGAAGGCGCGGAACTGGCCGAGCCAGGCGTCCACCTCGGCCAGCGGGCCGGCGTCGATCGCGTAGATCCGGCGTGGGCCCTCGGCGCGCACGGTCGCGAACCCGTTCTCGCGCAGCACCCGCAGCTGCATCGACACCGCGGGCTGCCCGATGCCGAACTCGGCCGAGATCGCCTCCACGACCTCGCCCGAGCTCAGCTCGCCCCCGGCCAGCAGCTCCAGGATCCGCCGACGCACCGGGTCGCCGAGCACGTCGAAGGCGTGCACCTCACTCCTCGGGCGTGGCCGTGTACGCCGCCAGGGTTCGGTCGGCCGCCGCTCGGGCCCGCTCGGGGTCGCCGCCCGCGGCGACCTCGGCCTCGGCCCAGCCCTTGCTCGACCCGGTCATCAGCTCGACGAGCTCGGGGGAGGCGCTGACGTCGGGTCGCGGGGCGCCGGGGTTCGCGAGGTGCAGCGCCATGCCGAGCAGCCCCATCTCCCAGCCGATGCCGACCGCACCGGGCCCGAACTCCTCCCACGTCTGCGGGTCGACCGGCGCGGCGTGGTCGAGCTGGAGCAGCGTGCCGTCGTCGACGGGGCGCAGGCTCACGTCGACCCAGCTCAGCTGGCCGCCGTACTCCCAGGTGATGGCGAGCCGCTCGGGCTCCACGCACTCCAGCACCTCGCCGCCGGCGTTGTCCTCGAGCTGGAAGCGGCCGCCGACCCGGAGGTCGCCGGTGACCGGGAGCATCCACCGCTCGATCCGGTCGGCCGTGGTCAGCGCCTCCCACACCTCCTCCTGGGCGGCGTCGAAGGTGCGCTCCACGGTGAGCAGCCGCAGCTCGACGCCCTCACGGCTGGTGGTGGTCAGTCGGCGGCGCACGGCGCCGAGGTGGCTGGCGGGATCGAAGTCCATGGGATTCCTCTCTCGGGTATCAGGGCATCTTGATATCAAGACGGGCTGATATGTGCAACTCCGCCCGCGCCCACGATCCGACCCCGAGGGGGAGAGGCGGGTCGGCGTACCCTAAGGTAAGGCTCACCTAATCCAAGGAGCCGTACCCGATGATGCGCCGTCCCCTGCTGTTGCTCACCCCTGTCCTGCTGGCCGCCACCGCCCTCGCTGCGTGCGGCAACGAGAACGACGGCGACCCCGCCCCCAGCGCCGGCGGCAGCAGCGCGGAGGCCGGCAGCGAGGCCGGCGGCACCTTCCCGGCCGTGGTCGAGCACAAGTACGGCGAGACCACCGTGCCGGAGGAGCCCGAGCGGGTCGTGACCGTCGGCGTCACCGAGCAGGACGTCGTGCTCCAGCTCGGCGTGGTGCCGGTGGGCGTGACCGAGTGGTACGGCGAGCAGCCCTCGGCGACCTGGCCCTGGGCGCAGGAGCTGCTCGGTGACGCCGAGCCCGAGGTGCTGACCACGACCAACGGCCTGCAGTTCGAGAAGATCGCGGCGCTGCAGCCCGACCTGATCGTCGGCACCAACGCCGGCCTCACCGAGGACGACTACGAGAAGCTGTCCGCGATCGCCCCGACCGTCACCAGCAGCGAGGGCTCGGAGGACTACTTCTCCGACTGGCAGGACCAGACCCTCCAGATCGCCCGGGCGCTCGGCCGCGAGGACGAGGGACAGGCCCTGATCGACGGCATCGAGCAGCGCTACGCCGAGCTCCGCGAGGAGCACCCCGAGTGGCAGGACATGACCGCGACGTTCTCGCAGGGCGGCCCCTACGACGGCAACCTCTACGTCTACCCGGCCGGCCTCAACACCGACTTCCTCTCCGAGCTCGGCTTCGAGCTCACCACCGGCCTCGAGGAGTACGCGCCCGAGGCGGGCTCGCAGGCGCTGATCTCGGCCGAGAACGTCGGCCTCATCGACGCCGACGTGATCGTGTTCGCGACCGAGAGCAAGGAGATGTTCGACGAGCTCCAGGGGTTCGGCACCATCGCGGACCTCGCGGCGGTCAAGGAGGGCCGGGCCGTCTACACCGACGACGTCCTGGCCGGTGCCATCTACTTCCTGACCCCGCTCAGCATCGAGTACGTCCTCGACGAGCTCACCCCGCTGCTCGAGAAGGCCACCGCGGGCGAGGCTCCCACCGAGTTTCCCACCACCGCCTGAGCGCCACCACCCACCCAGCACCCTTCAGCCGAGGAGAGACCACCCGATGAACCCCACCCGCCGCAGCTTCCTTGCCGGCCTGTCCGCCATGGCCGTCGCCCCCGTGCTCGTGGCCTGCGGCTCCGAGGACGAGTCCTCGACGTCCGGCGGCTCGACCGGCACGGGTGCGGAGCCCGCCGCCGACGCCTTCCCGGTGACGATCGAGCACAAGTTCGGCGAGACCACGATCGAGAAGGCTCCCACGCGGGTGGTCTGCGTCGGCCTCACCGAGCAGGACGCGCTGCTCGCGGTCGGCGTGGTGCCGCTCGCGGTGACGAAGTGGTTCGGCGAGGCGCCCGGCTTCATCTTCCCGTGGGCCACCGACGCCCTCGGTGATGGCGAGCTGCCGGAGGTGCTCGACTCGACCAACGGCATCGAGGTCGAGAAGGTCGCGTCGTTCGCACCCGACCTGATCATCGGCCAGTACGCCGGCATCACCGAGAAGGAGTACGAGCTCCTGTCGAAGATCGCCCCGGTCGTGGCCCAGTCGGGCGGCTACGCCGACTACGGCGCCCCGTGGGACGAGATGGCGCTCACCATCGGTCGCGCCGTGGGCCAGGAGCCGAAGATGCAGGAGATCGTCGACGACGTGAAGGCGCAGATCGCCAAGGCGGCGTCCGACAACCCGGAGTTCGCCGGCAAGACCGCGATGTGCGTGACGCCGTACGAGGGCCTGTTCATCTACGGCCCCGAGGACCCGCGCTCGCGGATGCTGATGGACCTCGGCTTCGAGTTCCCCACCGAGGTCTTCGGCGGCAAGCAGGAGGAGTTCGGCACCTCGCTCAGCGCCGAGCGGACCTCCGACCTGGCGAAGGTCGACGTCGCCGTCTGGCTCGACATCGAGGCCGACAAGGCGGTGAAGTCGGTCTTCGACAAGACCACGACCGCCAAGGAGGGTCGCTGGTTCGACATCTCGGCCGACGCCGGTGCCTACTACGTCGCCCACTCCTTCGTCACGCCGCTGAGCATCCCCTACGTGCTCGAGCGCTACGTGCCCCAGCTCGCCGCCGCCGTCGACGGCGACCCGGCCACCGTGCCGCCGGTCTCGGCGGAGTAGTCGCCCGCTACGTCGCCCGGTCGTCGTCCCGCCTGTCGCGGCGGGTCGGCGGCCGGGCGGCTTTTTGGGGTGGGTGGCATTCGACCGGAACTACGCGATCGAGCGGTTGTGGTCGTTTGGGGTGGGTGGCATTCGACCGGAACCACGCGATCGAGCGGTTGTGGTCGTTTGGGGCGGGTGGCATTCGACCGGAACTACGCGATTGAGCGGTTGTGGTCGTTTGGGCGGGCGCAATCGACCGGAAGGGCGCGATCGAGGAGTTGCGGTCGGTTGGGCGGCAGCGGAACGACCACACCACGCCATCGAGCGGTTGTGCTGGGTGGGGCCGGGTGCACGAACGGCGCCTTTGCGCGGTTGGTGCGCCGGACCGACGACCCGTCAGACGGCGACCGCAGGCGTCGCGCAGGAGACCGGCACCACGATCGGCAGGCCGGTGCGCGGGTCGGGGAGCACGGTGGCGTCGAGGCCGAAGACGGCGGAGAGCAGCTCCTCGGTGAAGACCTCGGCGGGGCGGCCCTGGGTGACGATCCGGCCGTCCTTCATCACCACGATCAGGTCGCTGTAGCGGGCGGCGAGGTTGAGGTCGTGGAGCACCATGGCGACCGTGCGGCCGCGCTCCCGGTTGAGGCGCGTGACGAGCTCGAGCACCTCGACCTGGTGGGCCAGGTCGAGGAACGTCGTGGGCTCGTCGAGCAGCATCAGGTCGGTCTCCTGGGCCAGCGTCATCGCGATCCAGGCCCGCTGCCGCTGGCCGCCCGAGAGCTGGTCGATCGGCCGGTCGCGCAGCTCCCAGGTGTCGGTGAGCCGCAGCGACTCCTCCACCGCGCGCTCGTCGTCGGGCGACCACTGGCTGAACCAGCGCTGGTGGGGGTGGCGGCCCCGGCCGACCAGGTCGCGCACGATCAGCCCGTCGGGGGCGATCGGGCTCTGGGGGAGCAGGGCCAGCCGCTGCGAGATCTCGCGGGTGTGGATGTCGTCGATGCCGCCGCCGTCGAGCCGTACCCGGCCCGAGGTGGGCTTGAGCAGCCGCGACAGCGTGCGCAGCAGCGTGGACTTGCCGCAGCCGTTGGGCCCGATGATCGAGGTGACCTTGCCGTCGGCGACGTCGAGGGTGAGGTCGCGGACGACGGGGGCGTCGCCGTAGCCGACGGTGACGGACTCGGCGCCGAGGCGGGTGGTGGTCATGCGGACTTCCTCCGGTTGGTGCGGACGAGCAGCCAGATCAGGTACGGCGCCCCGATGACCGCGGTGACGATGCCGGCCGGCAGGGCGAAGGGCAGGACGGCCCGGGTGATGATGTCGGCGCCGACGACGAGGATCCCGCCGAGCACCATGGCGGCGACCAGCGGCGGCCGGGAGCCGCCGGTGAGCCGCAGCGCCACCTGCGGCACGACGAACGCGACGAACTCCAGCGGCCCCACACCGGCGACGGCCACCGAGGAGAGCGCGACGGCGCAGACGAGCACCATCACCTGGGTGCCCTGGAGCCGGACGCCGAGGCCGCGCGCGGCGTCGTCGCCGAGCTGCATCGCGTTGAGCGAGCGCACCAGCACCAGCGAGACCGGCAGCATCACCGCCAGCACGGCCGCCATGGGCAGCGCCTGCTCCCAGCCGCGACCGTTGAGCGAGCCGTTGAGCCAGACCTGGGCGCTCTGGGCGTCCATGATCCGGGCGCGGGTGAGCAGCCACGAGGTGGCCGCGGTGAGCGCGGCCCCGAGCCCGATGCCGATGAGCACCAGCCGCTGGCTGTCGAGACCGCCGCGGCGCACCGACATCAGGTAGAGGAACGCCGCGGCGAGCATGCCGCCGGCGAACGCCGCGAGGGGCAGGCCCACCTGCTGGAGGCGGCCGGTGACCAGGCCGCCGTTGTAGCCGCTGCCGCCGGCGAGCACGATCACCGCGACCGCCGCGAACGACGCGCCGCGGGTGACGCCGAGGATGTCGGGGCTGGCCAGCGGGTTACGGGCGAAGGTCTGGCACAGCGCCCCGGCGAGACCGAGCGAGGCGCCGGCCAGCAGGGCGACCACGGTCTGGGGGAGCCGCAGCTCGCGCACGATGAACTGCTGGCCCGGGTCGCCGCCGGCGAGCAGCGTCTCGACCACCACGCCGAAGGGGATCGAGAAGTCACCGACCGACAGGTCGACCACGACCAGCAGCGCCAGCACGAGCACGGCCACCACGGTGACCAGCCCGGCCCGCACCGGCACCAGCCAGGAGGCCGGGCCCATCCGCAGCGGGCTGGCCGCCAGCCGGCGGACAGGCGTCGGTCCGTCGGCGGCGGGGCGGTCGACCACGTCGGCGCTCACAGCTTCACCAGCCGGGTGCGCCGGGCGAGGAGGATGAAGACCGGACCGCCGACGAGGGCCATCACGATGCCGACCTGGAGCTCGCCGGGGCGGACGACGAGGCGGCCGATGATGTCGGCGCCGAGCACCAGCAACGCACCGAACAGCGCCGAGTAGGGCACCACCCAGCGGTAGTCGACACCGCCGAAGAACCGGGCCATGTGGGGGACCACCAGGCCCACGAAGCCCACCGGCCCGCAGGCGGCGGTCGCGGCGCCGGTCAGCAGCATCACCGCGGTGATGCCGAGCACCTTGTGGAGCACGGGGTTGAGCCCCAGCGACCGGGCGACGTCGTCGCCGAGCTGGAGCAGGTTGAGGCCGGGCGTCGAGACGGCGGCCACGAGCAGGCCGGCCAGCACGAACGGCAGCACCTGCCAGAACACGTCGAGCTGGCGCCCGGCGGTCGAGCCCACCACCCAGAACCGGTAGGCGTCGAGCACGTCGGTGCTGCGGATGACGACCGCCTGGGTGAGCGCCGCGAGCAGCGCGGTGACGGCCGCGCCGGCGAGGATGAGCGAGATCGGGTCGGGGCCACCGCGCGTCGAGCCGATCGCGAACACCACGGCCGAGGCGATGCCGGCGCCCAGCATCGCGAACCAGGCGTAGCCGCCGAGGTCCTCGATCCCGAGCGTGTAGATCGCCAGCACCACCGCGAACGCCGCGCCGGCCTCGACCCCGAGCAGGCCCGGCTCGGCCAGCGGGTTGCGGGTGTGGCCCTGCATGAGCGCGCCGGCGATGCCGAGCGAGAGGCCCACGGTCAGCGCCAGCACCGTGCGCGGGACCCGCAGGTCGTGGATGATCGTCGCGGCCTCGGAGCCGTCGTCGTGGAGCAGCACGTCGAGCACGGTGCCGAGCGGGATGGTCCGGCTGCCGATCGCGAGGCTGACCAGCCCCAGCAGCACGGTGAGGCCGAGCAGCACCACCAGTCCGGTCGTCGAGCCGCGCCGCGGGGCGCGCGGTGCGCGCTCCGGCAGCAGCGAGTCCGGCAGGGTGCTGGTCACAACAGGTGAGGCTAACCTAAGTGGGGCCGGAATGCCGCACCCGGACGTGTGGCCCGACGCACGAACCACGCAAAGGCGCGGTCGAGGCGACGGATCGCCCCCGGCCCGACGCACGAACCGCGCCAAGGCGCGATCGAGGCGCCCGATCGGTCCGCGCGCGAAACCCGGACCGCGTCGTCGGCCGCACTACCCTGCAGGGGTGAGCAACCCGCCCGCCCCGGAGGCGCCCCGCGACCGCGTCACCGCGACCGTCGGGGGTTACGAGCTGCTCACCCGGATCGGCGAGGGCGGCATGGGCGTCGTCCACCTCGCCCGCCGGCCCGGCGGCGACCGGGTGGCGCTCAAGGTGCTGCGCCCCCACATCGTCGGCGACGAGGAGGCCCGCGCCCGGCTGGCCCGCGAGGTCAGCTCGTTGGCCCGGATCAGCAGCCGGTGGGTGGCCGAGATCGTCGACGCCGACCCGTGGGGGCCGGTGCCCTACGTCGCGACCCGCTACGTGCCGGGCCTCTCGCTGCACGACCACGTGCACGAGGAGGGGCCGGTCGAGGGGCCGGACCTGCTGTGGTTCGCCGCCTGCCTGGCCGAGGGCGTCGCGTCGGTGCACGCGGCCGGCGTGCTGCACCGCGACGTCAAGCCCTCCAACGTGATCATGGAGGGCCGCACCCCGATCCTCATCGACTTCGGGCTGGCCCGGGTGGCCGACGACCCGCGGCTCACCCACACCGGCTGGCTGCTCGGCACCCCGGGATATCTCGCGCCCGAGATCCTCTACGGCGACGACGCCACCGCCGCCTCCGACGTGCACTCCTGGGCCGCGACCGTGGCGTACGCCGGGCTGGCCCGGCCGCCGTTCGGGCGCGGGCCGTCGATGGCGATCATGGACCGGGTCCGCCGCGGCGAGCACGACCTCACCGGCCTGCCGCCCGGCCTCGGCGGGCTGGTGGCCGCGGCCCTGCACCCCGAGCCGGCGCAGCGCCCCGACCTCGCCGCGATCCTGGGCTGGCTGCGCCCCCAGGTCGCGCCGGGCACCCGTCCGGCGCCGGTGCCGCCGCCGGCCCCGCCCGAGCAGGAGACGCTGCCGCTGGCCGCCGACCCGCAGGCCCCGGCGCTGCGGCCCACCGACGTGCTGCCCACCGGCACCCCGGCGCCGCCGGACGCCCGACCGGCCCCACCGGCCGGCCCGCCACCGGCCCCACCGCGCGGCACCCGGCTCTACCCCGACGAGGCGACGCTGGTCGACCCCGGCCCCCCGGGGCGCGAGGACCCGCCGGGCCGCCCCCACGACACCGGACTCGAGCGGGAGCTCGACCCGGCCGAGCTGGCGCCGCCACCGGTGCCGGCGCGGCCGCCGCTCGGCGAGCGACTGCGCCGGGGGGTGCTCCTGGCCGCGGCCGCCCTCCTCGTGGGCGCCGCGCTCACGGCGTTCCCGTGGCCGACCACGGTGCTGTCGTGCGTGGTGGTCTGGTTGCTGCGCAGCGGCTCGCTGGCGGCCACCGCGGTCGGCGAGCGCCGGCGGCTGCGCGGCCGCCGGTGGTACGACGGGCCGCAGGTGATCTTCCGAGCGCCGTGGGAGCTGCTGCGGTCGCTGCCCGCCACGATCTGCCTGCTGCTGTGGGCCGCCGGCATCGCGGTCGCCGCGGCCCTGCTCTGCTACGCGTTCGCGGCCAGCCAGGAGACGACGCTGCTGGTGAGCGGCATCGCGTGGGCGGTGGCGCTGTGGACCGGGCCGGGCGGCTCACGGCTGCGCTCGCCGCTGGGTCGGGTCGTGACGCCGGTGGCGCGCGGGTGGCAGGCCTGGCTGGCCGCGGTGGTCGTGCTGGTGGGGCTGGCGGCGGCGCTCGGCCTGCTCGTCGCCCGCGACGGCGTCGACTGGGCACCGGGGCAGCAGCGTCCGCTCTCCGGGACGGTCCTGGGGACAGATCCGCGCTGACGTGGCAGCATGGGGGACGTGCTGCACCACGTGATCATCATTCGCTAGCGCGTCGAGACCCCTCGACGCGCCAACCTCTCGCACCCCGAGAGGTTTTTTTGTGCCCCGACCCCGAACCCCGTGCCCCACCCGAGACACCTCCGAGACACCCCCGAGACACCCCGACAGCTGAGGACCGCACCGATGGACCTGCAGGGCGACTTCCACGTCTACGACACCACGCTGCGCGACGGCGCGCAGCAGGAGGGGCTCAACCTCTCCGTGGCCGACAAGCTCTCCATCGCCCGGCACATCGACGGGCTCGGCGTCGGCTACATCGAGGGCGGCTGGCCGGGTGCGAACCCCAAGGACACCGAGTTCTTCCGCCGCGCGGCCGACGAGCTCGACCTCAAGCACGCCCGGCTCGCGGCGTTCGGGTCGACCCGCCGGGCCGGGGTGCGCGCCGCCGACGACCCCCAGGTCGCGGCGCTGCGCGACAGCGGGGCGCCCACGGTGACGCTGGTGGCGAAGTCGCACGACCGCCACGTCGAGCTCGCGCTGCGCACCACGCTCGAGGAGAACCTCGCGATGGTGCGCGACACCGTGAGCCACCTGCGCGCCGAGGGCCAGCAGGTCTTCCTCGACGCCGAGCACTTCTTCGACGGCTACCGCGCCAACCGCGACTACGCGCTCGAGGTGCTGCGCACGGCGTACGACGCGGGCGCCGAGGTGGTCGCGCTGTGCGACACCAACGGCGGCATGCTGCCCGACTGGGTCACCGAGGTGGTGCAGGACGTCGTGGCCAGCACCGGCGGCCGGGTCGGCATCCACGCCCACAACGACTCCGGCTGCGCGGTCGCCAACTCGATCGCGGCGGTCAACGCGGGCGCCACCCACGTGCAGGGCTGCATCAACGGCTACGGCGAGCGCACCGGCAACGCCGACCTGGTGACGGTCGTGGCCAACCTCGAGCTCAAGCTCGGTCGGCCGGTGCTGCCCACCGGGCTGCTGCGCGACTCGACCCGGATCGCCCACGCCGTCGCCGACGTGACCAACTTCCCGCCCGCCTCGCGACAGCCCTACGTCGGCGCCTCGGCGTTCGCCCACAAGGCCGGGCTGCACGCCAGCGCGATCAAGGTCGACCCCAACCTCTACCAGCACCTCGACCCGGTCGAGGTCGGCAACGACATGCGGCTGCTGGTCTCCGACATGGCCGGCCGCGCCAGCATCGAGCTCAAGGGTCGCGAGCTCGGCTTCGAGCTGGGGCACGACAAGGAGCTGGTCACCCGGATCACCGACCGGGTCAAGCAGCTCGAGCAGGGCGGCTACACCTTCGAGGCGGCCGACGCCTCCTTCGAGCTGCTGCTCGTCGAGGAGGTCGAGGGGCAGCGCCCGTCGTACTTCGAGGTGGAGTCGTGGCGGGTGATCACCGAGACCCTGGCCCACCGCGCGGCGGGGGAGGAGGCGGTCTCGGAGGCCACGGTCAAGCTGCTGGCCGCCGGGGTCCGCTACGTCGTCACCGGCGAGGGCAACGGGCCGGTCAACGCGCTCGACCAGGCGCTGCGCTCGGCGATCGTGCAGGCCTACCCCGAGGTCGCGAAGTTCGAGCTCATCGACTACAAGGTGCGCATCCTCGACCAGGGCCACGGCACCGACGCGATCACCCGGGTGCTGATCGAGACCAGCGACGGGGAGACGTCGTGGGTCACCGTCGGCGTCGGGCACAACGTGATCGAGGCGTCGTGGGGCGCCCTGGTCGACGGCCTCACCTTCGGGCTGCGCCGCCACCAGGCCTGAGGGCGGAGCTCAGCCGCCGGCGACGATCCGGCGCGCCAGGTCGACCCAGCCGTCGTGGATGCGGTCGACCGAGAGGCCGTCGAGGTTGACCTGGTGGTCGAGCACCAGCACCTCCATCGGCGAGAGCAGCGCGGTGGCCAGGAGGGGCAGGTCGCCGGTGACGCCGAGCTCGGCCAGCAGGTAGCGCACGTGCATGACCGAGAACGAGTACGCCGCCGCGGCCCGGCTGCCGGCCGTCCCGGCGGCGCGGATCAGGTCGGCGTGCAGCAGCGTGGTGTCGAGACGGGAGCGGCCGAAGGCCAGCAGCCGGTCCAGCGGCGGGGCGCCGGGGCCCAGCGGCGGCGGCCCCGAGATCACGGCCGCCTGCCACTCGGTCTCGCTGAAGTTCAGGATCGCCCCCATCAGCCCCTCGCGGGACTCGAAGCGCCGGAAGACGGTGCCCTTGCCGACCCCCGCCCGCGCCGCGACGTTCTCCATGGTGACCGCGTCGACACCGCAGGAGTCGATGAGCTCGCGGGCGGCGACCAGCAGCGCCTGCCGGTTGCGCGCCGCGTCGGCCCGCTCGACCGGCGGCGCGTCCAGCAGCGGCAGGTCGCGGCGGGAGTGGACGGGGGAGGACATGGTGCCGTCACTGTAGGGCGGGGCCGGTCGGCGAGCACGCGGTCGAGACGAAGAGCAAAAAGTGTCGGGTCGCGGAATAGAAACCGGACCGGGGTCCGTTTAGCCCTCGGACCATCACCCGACCCTCCTGAGGAGAACCCATGTCCGAGACCCGCGTCGCCGTCCTCGTCGGCAGCCTCCGCGCCGACTCCGTCAACCGCCGCCTGGCCGAGATCCTGCGCGACCGTGCCCCCGAGGGGGTCTCGCTCGACATCGTCGAGGGCCTGGGCGAGGTGCCCTTCTACAACGAGGAGATCGACGCCGACCAGGCGCCGGCCGCCGCGAGCCGGCTCCGCGACCAGGTTGCCGCGGCCGACCGGGTGCTGGTGGTGACCCCCGAGTACAACGGCACCATGCCGGCCGTGCTCAACAACGCCATCGACTGGCTCTCGCGCCCCTACGGCTCCGGCGCCCTGGTGGGCAAGCCGTTCGGCGTCATCGGCACCACGCCGACGCCCTACGGCGGCAAGTGGTCGCACGAGGACGCCGCCCGCTCCGCCCGGATCGCGGGTGCGGTCGTGGTCGAGGACGTCACGGTGTCGCAGTCCTCGATCGACGTCGACGTGCTCGAGGACGACGAGGTGCTGGGCAAGCTCAGCGCGGCCGTCAGCACGCTGGTGGAGTTCCAGCCGGAGGCCGTCGCGGTCTGAGTGCCGGGCCGGGGTCGGCCCCGATGCCCTAGCGTCGTGGTGTGACCCAGCTCCACGACCTGACCGCCCTCGAGCAGGGGGCCCTCGTCCGCAGCGGCGAGGTCTCCCCGCTCGAGCTGGTCGACCACCACCTCGGACGCGCCGCCCGCGCGGGCGGGGGCGGGGGGGGGGCGCGCACCCCCCCCCCCGGCCCGCTGGGGGGCGTCCCCCCCGCTCGCGGTGGCCCACCCCCACCTCGCCCGGGCCGCCCGCGATGCGGTCGGCGCGTTCGTCACGCTCACCCCCGACCTGGCCCGGCAGCGGGCCGCGGCGCTGGGCAGCCCGCCGCCGCACGCCCCGCCCCTGTGGGGCGTGCCGACCGCGGTCAAGGACCTCAACCTCACCGCCGGGGTGCGCACCACCTTCGGCTCGCCGCTCTTCGCCGACTTCGTGCCCGACGTCTCCGACGCGGTCGTGCTGGCGATGGAGGCGGCGGGGATGGTCAGCCTCGGCAAGACCTCGACCCCCGAGCTGGGCTCGCCCTGCTACACCGAGCCCGAGGGGCTGCCGCCGGCGGTCACCCCGTGGGACCCGACCCGGATGGCGGGCGGCTCGTCCGGCGGCGCGGCGGCCGCGGTGGCGGCGGGGCTGGTACCGGTGGCCCAGGGCTCCGACGGCGGCGGCTCGATCCGGATCCCGGCGTCGTGCTGCGGCCTGGTGGGCCTCAAGCCCACCCGGGGCCGGATCAGCGGCGCCCCGATGTACGGCGACCCGGTCGGCCTGGCCACCGCCGGGCCCCTGGCCCGCACCGTGCGCGACGCCGCCGCGCTGCTCGACGTGCTGGCCGGGCGCCGGCCCGGCGACCCGGCCTGGGCGCCGGAGCCGACGGGCACGTTCCTGGCCGCCTGCGACCGCGACCCGGGACGGCTGCGGATCGCCCGGTTCGTCGAGCCGGTGATCGCCGCGGTCGACGTCGACCCCGAGTGCGTGCGGGCCTGGGCGGACGCCTCGACGCTGCTGGAGTCGCTGGGCCACGAGGTCGTCGACGTGCCGGTGCCGCTGCCGCCCGAGGCGGTGCCGGTCTTCGAGACCTGCTGGGCGGTGCTGACGGCGATGTCGGTGCCCGACCTCGACGGGTCCGGGGAGCCCGACCCGCGGCTGCGCCCGCTGACCCGCTGGCTCACCGAGCAGGGTCGGGCGGTCGGCGGACCCGAGCTGGGGCTGGCGATCGGCGCGATGCGACGCTTCGCCGCCGCCGCCCTGGAGCAGCTGGCGGCCTACGACGCCGTGCTCACCCCCACGCTGGCCAGCCCGCCGCTGCCGGTGGGGGCGATCCGCGACGACATCGACCCGGCCCGCGACTTCGAGGCCCAGAAGGCGTTCACGCCGTGGACGTCGGCGTGGAACGTCACCGGCATGCCGGCGGTCTCGCTGCCCCTGCACCAGACCCCCGACGGGCTTCCGGTCGGCGTGATGCTGGCCGCGCGACCGGCCGAGGAGGAGCTGCTGCTCTCGCTCGCCGCCCAGGTCGAGCTCGCCGCACCGTGGGCGCACCGGAAGCCGGCGGGGTGGTGAGCCCCGTGCGGCGCTGCCACACCGCCGAGCTCAGCGCCGACGAGCTCACCCGGGCGCGGGCGCTCATGGACGCCTCGTTCGACGACTTCGGCGACCACGACTGGGAGCACGGGCTCGGCGGCATGCACGCCCTGGTCGAGGACGACGGCGTGCTCGTGGCCCACGGGTCGCTGGTGATGCGCCGGCTGGTCGCCGGCGGCCGGTCGCTGCGCACCGGCTACGTCGAGGCGGTGGCCGTGGCGCCCACCCACCGCGGTCGCGGTCTGGGCCACGAGGTGATGGCGGCGCTCGAGGCGCTCGCGCCGGCGTACGACCTGCTGGCGCTGAGCAGCTCCGACGAGGGGCTGCCCCTCTACCGCTCGCGCGGCTGGACAGCGTGGCGGGGCCGCACGTCGGTGCTGGGCCCCACCGGCGTCGAGCCCACCCCCGACGACGACGGCAGCGTGCTCGTGCTCGGTGGGCCGGACGGGCTCGACCTCGACGACGACCTCGCCTGCGACTGGCGCGAGGGCGACGTCTGGTAGACCGGAGTCATGAGCAGACCCGTCCTCGTCGTCGTCGGAGCCGGCCCCGGGGTCAGCGGGTCGCTGGCCCGCCGGGCCGCCGCGGAGGGCTACGACGTGGGGCTGCTCGGCACCGACGAGCAGCGCCTGGCGGAGCTGGCCGAGGCGGTCCGCGAGCACGGCGTCGACGTCGGGCACGCGGTCGTCGACGTGACCGACGACGCCGCCGCCCGGGCCGCGATCGGCCGGCTGGGGGAGCACGCCGGGAGGATCGACCACCTCCACTTCAACCCCAGTGCGTTCCGCGAGCGCGACCCCCTCGAGCTCACCGTCGCCGAGCTGCTCGCCGACGTCGCCCTCGGCGTGGGCGCGCTGCTCACCGCCGTGCAGGCCGCCCGGCCGTTCCTGTCGGCGGGCGGGAGGGTGACCGTCACCGGCAGCATGGCGGCCGACCGGCCGTGGCACCGCGCGGCGTCGCTGGGCGTGCAGAAGGCCGGTGTGCGCAACCTGGTGCACAGCATCGACACGACCCTCGCGGCCGACGGCATCCGGGCGGTCTCGGTGACCGTGCGGGGCGTGCTGTCCGACGAGGGCGCCTTCACCCCCGACCGGGTCGCCGACGCGCTGTGGGCCGCGGCCCGGCAGGACGAGGCGGAGTGGCGCACCGAGGTGCCCTACTCCGGTTGAGCCGCCGCCGTCGACGCGTCAGTCGCCGATCCCGCGTGCCTGCAGGGCGTCCCCGGTCTCGTGGGCGCGGGCGACCACCCGGACGACGAACGGCGTGAGGTAGGCCCGCGGCCGCCCGTCGAGCCCGCGGGCGCGGGCGGCGTCGCGGGTCTCGACCGCGATCGCGAAGGTGGCCGGCAGGGCCTGGATCGCCATCGAGAACGTCAGCGCCAGCCGCTCGGGGCTGAAGCCGAGCCGGCGGAACGGCCCGGCCCAGCGCACGATGCCGTCGAGCATGGCGTTGACCGAGGTGGTGGTCGTCAGCACCAGGGCGAGCAGGGTGAGCGTCACCAGGTCGAGGAACGTCTCGATCGCCTTGTCGCGGCCGTGGAACCACCACTGCACCGCGCCCGCCACCACCGCGAGCAGCAGCACGTAGCGCAGCGCGCGGGCCAGCGCGCGCAGCCGCACCCGCGCCAGCAGCGAGAGGACCACGGCGACCCCCAGCGCGACGAGGGCCGCGCCCAGGTCGCGGATCGCCACCGTGGCGACGCTGAGCACCACCAGGGCCACCACCTTGGTGCCGGGGGACAGGCGGTGCAGCAGCGTGGTGCCCGGCCGGAAGGCGCCGGCGGGCATCGCCGACCTCAAGCCGACACCGCGTCGCGGTAGTGGGCGACGGCGGCCTCGCCGGGGCCGTCGTAGGCGACCCGGGCGGCGTCGACCACGACCACCCGCTCGCAGCGGGCGGCCAGCTCGAGGTCGTGGGTGACCAGCACCAGCTGCTGGTCGAGGCCGAACAGCACGTCGGCGACGCGGCGGGTGTTGGCGAGGTCGAGCAACGTGGTGGGCTCGTCGGCCACCAGCAGGGCCGGCTCGATCGCCAGCACCCCGGCCAGCGCGAGCAGCTGGCGCTGCCCGCCCGACAGCGAGTGCACGCTGTCGTGGGCGTGGTCGGCGAGCCCGAACCGGTCGAGGACCTCGAGCGCCCGCACCCGCCGTTCGGCCCCGGCGCGCACGTGGCGGCGCAGCGAGAGCTCGACGTCCTCGACGCAGGTGGGCATCACCAGCTGGGCGCTGGGGTCGGTGAACGCGAACCCGACGACCCGCCGGGCGGCGCGGGGGTCGCGGCCCACGTCGACGCCGTGCACCTCGACCCGACCGGTGGTCGGCGCGACCAGTCCGTTGAGCAGGCGCACCAGCGTGGACTTGCCCGAGCCGTTGGCGCCGATGACGCCGATCCGGCGCTCGGTCAGCCTGAGCGTGGTGGGCTCGAGCAGCACCCGGTGACCGTCGTCGGTCTCGACCGTGACCCCGGCGCCGTCGAGGGAGATGGTGGCCGGAGCCACGTCAGCGGCGCCGCAGCAGGGCGGGGAAGGCGCGGTGCACCTCGGCGGCCACGATCGCGACCAGCGTGGTCTTGAGCAGGTCGCCGACCCAGAACGGGGTGTCGTAGTTGAACGCCTCGTGCCAGGAGACGTCGAAGTGGAGCTTCATGCCGGTGATCCCGAGCGGGTGGATGACCAGCGCGCTGCCGGCGATCGAGCAGAGGAAGACCGCCCAGGCCCGGGTGCGGCGCCGGCCCGCGACGTACTTGACCAGGAAGCCGGCCAGCAGCGCGGCGAGCGGGAACGCGACGAGATAGCCCGCCGTGGGGCCGGAGAAGACCCCGAGGCCGGCGGAGTGCTCGGCGAAGACCGGGAGCCCGATGGCGCCGAGACCGAGGTAGAGCGCCACGGCGAGGAACCCGCGCACCGGGCCCAGCAGGCAGCCGGAGAGCATCACGCCGAAGGTCTGCAGGGTGATCGGCACGCCGGAGCCGCCGGTGGGGATGGCGCCGATGTAGGCGCAGGCGGAGATCAGCGCGGCGAAGGCGGCGATGAGGGCCAGGTCGGTGGGGGCGAACCCCGGACGCTCGACCGTCGAGACGATCTCGGTCGGTGGCGCCGTGTGGTCGCGGGCCTCGTCCTGCATGGGCATGATTCTCGGGCTCCGGAGCGCTGCGTGACCAGTCGCGGCCACGGGTGGGCTGAACAGGTTTGTGAACGCTGTTCAGGTGAACGGCGTTCAGGTTAGGCTGGCGACCCCCACGGGTCAACCCGGCCCGTCCGTCGGCGAGGAGTGAGATGGGCCACCGCCGCGACGCCGTCGTCGCCGCCGCCCTCGCCGTGCTCGACGG
Organism: Nocardioides sp. SYSU D00038; assembly: GCF_016924665.1. Lineage (GTDB taxonomy): Bacteria > Actinomycetota > Actinomycetes > Propionibacteriales > Nocardioidaceae > Nocardioides. Next base: position 120,837 of record NZ_JAFFJT010000026.1, on the reverse strand, counting down.
GTTCGGGCTCGCCGACCTGACCATGCGCCGGCTGGCCGCCGAGCTCGACGTCCGCCCGAGCGCGCTCTACCACCACTTCCGCACCAAGCAGCTGCTGCTGGCCGAGGTTGCCGACGAGATCCTGCGCCGCGGCCACCGCCCGGCGCGGCTCGACGACCCCGGCGCCCCGTGGGACGAGCGGGTCGCCGCGGTCTGCGCGGGGCTGCGCGAGGCGGTACTCGCGTGGCGCGACGGCGCCGAGCTGGTCACCACCGTGCGCGCCTACGGCCTCGGCGCCGCCGCGCCCCACGACGAGCTGGTCGTCCTGCTCGTCGAGGCCGGCTGCGACCCGTCGCTGGCCGACACCGCCGCCCGCACGCTGCTGCACTTCGTGCTGGGCCACGCCACCGACGAGCAGCTCCACCTCCAGGCCGGCAGCGCCGGCGCGATCGACGACGCGCCCCGCCCCGCCTCCGACTTCGCGACCGGGCTCGAGGGGGGGCTCGCCGGGAGCCGGCGGCGGGTCGGGTCGGCCGCGGCGCGGTAGTCACGGACGTTCGGCACCTCGATCGGGCCGATCCGGATGCCGAACGTCCGTGACTACCCCGGTCGGCGGGCTCAGCAGCGCGAGATCTGCCCCATGCCGACGTCGCTGCCGAGGCCCTCGCCGGTCAGCTCACCGATGCCGCCGACCAGGACCTGACGCCCGTTGCGCACGACGTCGATCGTCTTCGTCGCGCTCGTACGCCGGGGCGCGGTGCGGAAGCCGATCCGGCGCACCTCGCGGCCGTCGACCTGCACGGCGTACTCGGACAGGTGGGCGTGCGCGGAGTCGTTGACCAGCCGCACCCGGACCCGCCAGGCGCGGCCGCCGTCGATCGAGACCTTGCAGGCCTGCGACTTGGCGCCGTGGATGCGGAAGAGCGTCGTCCAGCCCGCGGCCTGCGCGGGCGCGGCGACGAGCGAGGACGCGAGCAGCGCGGCGACGGCCAGCAGTCCGGTGGGGACGAGGCGGCGGGGAGACATGGCCGGGAGGTTCCTTCCGGGTCGGGATGCTGGTGGGCTCCTGCCCCGCGTCAGGCCGAGGAAACCCTGGCGACCGCGAGCAGCCGCTCGCACTCCTCGATCAGCCGGGCCCGCAACGGGGCGCCGCGCTCGGCGAAGGCGCGCTGGGCAGCGACGTACTCCTGCTTGCCCTCGGGGGTCTCGATCCGCACCGGCTCGAACCCGAGGCCGGCCAGGTCGTACGGCGCCGCCCGCATGTCGAGCTCGCGGATGTCGCGCGCCAGCTCGAAGCAGTCGGCCACCAGGTCGGAGCAGATCATCGGGGTCAGCCGGAACGCGTGCTTGTAGAGGTCCATCCCCGCGTGCAGGCAGCCGGGCTGCTCGAACGCCGGCCGGTCCTGCGCGGTGGGGAGGAGCGTGTTCAGCGGCCGGGCCGGCCCGGTGAAGAACCGGTAGGCGTCGAAGTGGGAGCAGGCGATCCGGTGCGACTCCACGACCCGGTCGGTGCCCTCGGGGCCGAGGCGCAGCGGCCAGTCGGCGTGGCGGGTCTCGTCCTCGGCGAGGCGGTAGACCATCGCCCACTCGTGCAGCCCGAAGCAGCCGAGGCTCGCCGGTCGGGCGGCGGTGGCGGTGAGCAGCGCGTGCAGCGACTCCAGCAGCGGCGCCTGCCCCTCGGCGTACGACGCCGTCACCGCGCCGTCGGCGTAGCCCTTGAGCCCGTCGTACTCCGGGGCGTCGGCCAGCCGCACGCCGAAGCCGGGGTGCCAGCGGCGCAGCTGGGCCGGACGCTGGGCGTAGTAGGTGAACAGGAAGTCGTGCACGGGGTGCTTGACCCGCGACTCCCGGCGCTGGAGGTGGGGGCGCACGAAGGCGTCGACTCGTGCGGCGTGCCGTGCGGCGTGCTCGCGCCAGACGTCCTCGGACAGCACCTCCATGGGGACCAACCGTAGGTCGATAGGCTCGGCGGGTGCGCATCGCCAGATTCACCACGGGGGAGGACCCGCTCTACGGCGTGGTCACCGGAGAGCTCGACGAGAACGGCCAGCCCGGGGAGGACGCGGTCGTCGTCGCCCTCGCCGGCGACCCGCTCTACGTCGGGGTGAAGCTGCTCGAGCAGGAGCACCGGCTCGCCGACGTGCGGCTGCTGGCGCCGGTGCTGCCGCGCAGCAAGGTCGTCGGCATCGGGCGCAACTACGCCGCCCACGCCGCGGAGATGGGCAACGACGTCCCCGAGGAGCCGCTGATGTTCCTCAAGCCCAACACCAGCGTGGTCGGGCCGGGCGACCCGGTCTTCTACCCGCCGCAGACCAGCGAGCTCCACTACGAGGGCGAGCTCGCGGTCGTGATCGGGCGGATCTGCCGCGACGTGCCGGCCGAGCAGGCCACGGACGTCATCCACGGCTACACGATCGCCAACGACGTCACCGCTCGCGACCTGCAGCGCCGGGACGGCCAGTTCACCCGGGCCAAGGGCTTCGACTCCTTCTGCCCGCTGGGCCCGTGGATCGAGACCGACCTCGACCCCCACGACTTCGCCGAGGGTCGCGCCGTGCAGACCTACCTCAACGGCGAGCTCGTGCAGGACGGCTCGACCAGCGACCTGATCTTCGACGTCCCCGCGTTGGTCGCCCACGTCTCTAGCGTGATGACACTGCTGCCCGGCGACGTCATCCTCACCGGCACCCCCGAGGGCGTCGGTCCCATGCAGGTCGGTGACGAGGTCGAGGTCTCGATCGCCGGCCTCGGATCCCTCACGAACAAGGTGGCCCAGCGGTGACCGTCCGCGTCCGTTTCTGCCCGTCCCCGACCGGCTCGCCGCACGTCGGCTTCGCCCGGGCGGCCCTCTACAACTGGGTGTTCGCGCGCCGCCACGGCGGCACTTTCGTGTTCCGCATCGAGGACACCGACAAGGAGCGCTCGACCCAGGAGTCCTACGACGCCATGGTCGAGTCGATGCAGTGGCTGGGCCTGGACTGGGACGAGGGACCGGTCGTCGGCGGCCCCCACGGCCCCTACCGCCAGTCCGAGCGCACCGAGATCTACCGCGACGTGCTCGCCCGGCTCGCCGAGTCGTCGTACACCTACGATTGCTTCTGCACCCCCGACGAGGTCGACGCCCGGCGCCGGGCCGGCGGCTCCAAGGTGCAGGGGTACGACGGGTTCTGCCGCGACCTCTCGACCGAGCAGCGCGCGGCGTTTGAGGCCGAGGGGCGCTCCTCGGTCGTGCGGTTCCGGATGCCCGACGGCGCGATCACCTGGACCGACCTGGTGCGCGGCGAGATCACGTTCGAGACCGAGTTCGTGCCCGACTTCGCGCTCTGCCGGGCCAACGGCGACCCGCTCTACACGCTGGTCAACCCCGTCGACGACGCCCTGATGCGGATCACCCACGTGCTGCGGGGCGAGGACCTGCTCTCCAGCACCCCCCGCCAGCTCCCGCTCCACCGGGCGCTGGTCGAGCTCGGCATTTCCGAGGCGGTGCCGGAGTTCGGCCACCTGCCGCTGATCATGGGCGAGGGCAACAAGAAGCTGTCCAAGCGCGACCCCCAGGCCCACCTGTTCATGTACCGCGACCAGGGCTTCATCCCGGAGGGCCTGCTCAACTACCTGGCGCTGCTCGGCTGGGCGATCGCCGCCGACCGCGACGTGTTCACGCTCGCCGAGATGGTCGAGGCCTTCGACATCGGCGACGTCAATCCCAACCCCGCGCGCTTCGACCTCAAGAAGGCGGAGGCGATCAACACCGCCCACCTGCGGATGCTGCCGCTCGAGGAGATCACCGAGCGGGTGCTGCCGTTCCTCGCCGCCGCGGGCGTCGTCGACCAGCCCGCCTCGGCCGCGGACCGGCAGCTCCTCGACCTCGCGATGCCCCTGGTCGGCGAGCGGATCAACAAGCTCACCGAGGCCGTCGACATGCTCGGCTTCCTGTTCGCCGACGAGGCGTCGTTCACGCGCGACGAGGCGGACGTCGAGAAGCTGCTCGACGAGGCCGGTCGCGCCGTCGTCCGCGCGGCCCACGACGCGGTCGCCCCTCTCGAGACGTGGTCGACCGAGGCGATCCAGGAGGCGCTGCAGGCCGCGCTGGTCGACGGGCTGGGGCTCAAGCCGCGCCACGCCTACGGTCCGGTGCGGGTCGCCGTGACCGGTCGCCGGGTCTCGCCCCCGCTCTTCGAGTCGATGGAGCTGCTCGGCCGCGAGCGCAGCCTGGCCCGGCTCGCCGGCGCCCTGGGGTGAGCGTGGCGCGCGTCGCCGACGGCGACTACCACCTGCTGCAGCGCCGCCGGCCGTGGAGCTGGTGGCGCCCGCTGCTCGGCACCCTGCTGCTCGGTGTGCTGGTGCTCGTCGTCGTGCAGGTCGTGCTGGTGCTGGTCTTCCTGCTCGGCTACGTCGCCACCGGCACCACCTCGGCGGCCGGCCTGGAGGCGGCCCTCGACCGGATCGCCGACACCGGCGACGTGACCCCGGTGTCGCTGGCCTACCTCAACCTCTCGCTGGCGGCGGCGATCCCGGTCACCATGCTGGTCGCGCTGCTGCTCCACCGGCAGCGCCCGGGCTGGCTGGCCTCGGTGGCCGGCCGGCTGCGCTGGCGCTGGCTGCTGGTCTGCCTCGGCCTGTCGGTGGTGGCGCTGGTGGCCACGATCGTGGTGAGCGCGCTGGTGCCCGAGACCAGCGACAGCAGCGTGTCCGGCGAGCTCAACGACTGGACGTCGACGACCCGCGACTTCGTGCTCGTCGTCCTGCTGCTCACACCGCTGCAGGCGGCGGGGGAGGAGTACGCCTTCCGCGGCTACCTCACCCAGGCCTTCGGCGGCCTGTTCGGCAACCGCTGGGTGGCGCTGCTGGTGCCCGCGCTGCTGTTCGCGCTGGCCCACGGCGCCCAGGACGCGCCGGTGTTCGTCGACCGGTTCGCGTTCGGCCTGGTCGCCGGCTACCTGGTGATCGCCACCGGTGGCCTGGAGGCGGGCATCGCCATGCACGTGCTCAACAACTGGCTGGCCTTCGGGTTGGCGCTGGCCTTCGGCGACATGAGCTCGGCGCTGAACCCGACGGGCGGGTCGTGGTGGAGCCTGCCGGTCACGCTCACCCAGTCGCTGGTCTACCTCGCTCTCGCCGTGGCCGTGGCCCGCCGGATGGGGATCGGCAACCGCGCCGAGCCGGGCATTTTGGAGCCCTCGATCCCTCGCGTGTAAGGTTTCTACTCGTGTTCGGGGCTGTCCCGGGAGCGCTGAACACCAGTAACACAGTGGGATATGGTGTAATTGGCAACACGACTGATTCTGGTTCAGTTATTCTAGGTTCGAGTCCTAGTATCCCAGCGAGATCGCGGCCGGCGCCCACGGCGGAGGCCGCGATTTTGTGCGGACGACAGCCTTCGCTAGAGTTCCGCAGGTTGCTCGGAGCAGGTCCCGCAGCAGCACCAGCAAGCCCCCGTTGTGTAGCGGCCTAGCACGCCGCCCTCTCAAGGCGGTAGCGCCGGTTCGAATCCGGTCGGGGGTACAGAACGAGGCCCGGTCCACCAGGACCGGGCCTCGCTGCTTCCCCGCCCGGTAGGCTGCGGCATGGCCGTGTCCGATTCCCGCCAGAAGGCGTCGTCGGCAGCGGGCAGGATAGGGCCATGACCACGACCGAGCGCCTCGACGCCGAGAGCTGCTACCGCGCGGTGAAGTCCCGCGACCGGCGCTTCGACGGGGTGTTCTACACCGCGGTCCGCACCACCGGCATCTACTGCCGCCCCTCGTGCCCGGCCCGCACCCCGGCGTTCGCGAACGTCACCTTCCACCCCACCGCCGCGGCCGCCCAGGCGGCCGGCTACCGCGCCTGCAAGCGCTGCCTGCCCGACGCGACCCCCGGCAGCCCCGACTGGGACGTCGCCGCGACCGTCGCCGGCCGCGCGATGCGGCTGATCGCCGACGGGGTGGTCGACCGCGAGGGGGTCGAGGGCCTGGCCGCCCGGGTCGGCTACACCTCGCGCCACCTCTCCCGCCTGCTCACCAGCGAGCTCGGCGCCGGTCCGCTGGCGCTCGCCCGGGCCCGGCGCGCCCAGACCGCGCGGGTGCTGCTCGAGACGACCGGGCTGACCCACGCCGACGTGGCGTTCGCGGCGGGCTTCGCCAGCATCCGCCAGTTCAACGACACCATCCGCGAGGTCTACGCCGCCAACCCCACCGAGCTCCGCGGCCGTCGCGGCGGGCCGCCCGCGACCGGCGGGGTGACCATGCGGCTGGCGGTGCGCACGCCGTTCGCCGGCCGGGCGCTGCTCGACTTCCTGGCCTTCCACCTGGTGCCGGGCGTCGAGGCCGCGGGGCCGGGTTGGTACGCCCGCACGCTCGACCTGCCCCACGGTCCCGGCACGGTGCGGCTGGCCGTCGACGACGCCCCCAGCGAGGGCGAGACGGCGTTCGTCGAGGCCAGGTTCGAGCTCCACGACCTGCGCGACACCGCCGCCGCGGTGGAGCGGGCCCGTCGGCTGCTCGACGCCGACTGCGACCCGGTGGCGGTCGCCGACCACTTCGCCGGCGATCCCGTCATCGGTCCCCTGGCCCGTCAGCGGCGGGGCCTGCGGGTGCCCGGGCAGGTCGACGGCGACGAGACCGCGATCCGCACGGTGATCGGCCAGCAGGTCAGCGTGGCCGGGGCCCGCACGGTCGCCGGGCGGCTGGTCGCCGCACACGGCACCCCGGTCAAGACGTCGGTGCCGGGGCTCACCCACCTGTTCCCCGACGCCGCCACCCTGGCCGAGGTCGACCCCGCGACGCTGCCGATGCCGCGCAGCCGCGGGCGCGCCCTGGTCGCGCTAGCGGGGGCGCTGGCCGACGGCACCGTCGCCCTCGACCGCGGCCCGGAGCGCGAGGCCGTGCGCGCGGCGCTGGTCGCGCTGCCCGGCATCGGCCCCTGGACCGCCGACTACGTCGCCATGCGGGCGCTCGGCCACCCAGACGTGTTCCTGCCCACCGACCTCGGCGTCCGCAACGCGCTCACCGGACTCGGCCACGACCCGGCCGTCGTGCTCGCCGACACCGAGCGCTGGCGCCCCTGGCGCTCCTACGCCCTGCTCCATCTCTGGAGCACCCTGTTCCCGCCCGTCCAGGAGGACTGAAGATGTACACCGTCATCGACTCGCCGATCGGCGAGCTGCGCCTCGTGGCCGCCCACGACGCGATCACCCAGATCGAGTTCTCGCCGTTCCGCGACGCCGACGGCCGGCCGCGCGGCGAGCGCGACGACGACCACCCCGTGCTGGTCGAGTGTGCACGCCAGCTGCGCGCGTACTTCGCCGGCGAGCTCACCGAGTTCGACCTGCCGCTCGCGCCGGCCGGCACCGAGTTCCAGCAGCGGGTCTGGAAGGAGCTGTGCGCGATCGGGTTCGGCGAGACCGCGTCGTACGGCGCGGTGGCGCTGCGGCTCGGCCTCACCAACGCCGCGTCGCGGGCGGTGGGCCTGGCCAACGGGCGCAACCCGATCCCGGTGGTCATCCCGTGCCACCGGGTGATCGGGGCCAACGGCACGCTCACCGGCTACGCCGGTGGCCTCGAGCGCAAGCAGCTGCTGCTCGACCTCGAGCGCCAGGACGCCCTGTTCTGAGGCCCCCGGGGGTCAGCCGCCGAGCAGCGTGGTCAGCTCGCGGTTGAACGCCGGGAGGTCGTCGGGCTTGCGGCTGGTCAGCAGGTTGCCGTCGACCACGACCTCCTCGTCGACCCACTCGCCACCGGCGTTGCGGATGTCGGTCTGCAGGCTCGGCCACGAGGTGAGCCGCCGGTCGCGCACGCAGTCGGCCTCGACCAGCGTCCACGGCGCGTGGCAGATCGCGGCCACCGGCTTGCCGGAGGCGACGAACGCCCGGGTGAAGTCGACGGCCGCCTCGTCCATCCGCAGCGCGTCGGGGTTGGCGACGCCGCCGGGCAGCACGAGACCGTCGAACTGGTCGACGTCGACGTCGGCGACCACGTGGTCGACCGGGAAGGTGTCGGCCTTGTCGAGGTGGTTGAACGCCTGCACCTCGCCCGCCTCGGTGCTCAGCAGCACCGGCGAGCCGCCGGCGTCGGCCACCGCCTGCCACGGCTCGGTGAGCTCGACCTGCTCGATGCCCTCGGGGGCGACGAGGAACGCGACGGTCCGGCCTTCGAGCGAGCTGGGCATGGGGGAGTCCTCTCGATGTGCGATCGGGTCTCCCCGCCGGTGATCCCCGAGCCCTCCCCACATACGTCGAGCCGTCGTTACTGCACTGCAGTAACGACGACTCGACGGGACGGGTCAGCCGTCGGCGGCTGCGCGGCGCAGCGACTCCGAGAGTCGCTCGGCGGCGGCGAGCACCGCGGGGGCGTGCATCCGGCCGGGCTGGCGCGAGAGCCGCTCGAGGGGGCCGGAGACCGAGACGGCGGCGATGATCTTGCCGCTGGGGGAGCGCACCGGGGCCGAGACCGAGGCCACGCCCTGCTCGCGCTCGCCCACCGACTGGGCCCAGCCGCGGCGGCGGATGCCGGAGAGGGCGGCGGCGGAGAAGGCGGCGTTCTGGAGGCCGCGGTGCATCCGCTCGGGGTCCTCCCAGGCGAGCAGCACCTGGGCGGCGGAGCCGGCGCGCATGGTGAGCTGGGAGCCGACGGGGATGGTGTCGCGCAGGCCCGACGGGCGCTCGGCGGCCGCCACGCAGACGCGGTGGTCGCCCTGGCGGCGCCACAGCTGCGCGGACTCGCCGGTGATGTCGCGCAGCCGGGCGAGCACGGGGCCGGCGGTGGCGAGCAGCCGGTCCTCGCCGGCGGCGGCGGAGAGCTCGGCCAGGCGGGGGCCGAGGACGAAGCGGCCCTGCATGTCGCGGGCGACCAGCCGGTGGTGCTCGAGCGCCACCGCGAGGCGGTGCGCGGTGGGGCGGGCCAGTCCGGTGCCGGCGACCAGGCCGGCCAGCGTGGCCGGCCCGGACTCGAGGGCGGTGAGCACGAGGGCGGCCTTGTCGAGGACGCCGACACCACTGGAGTTGTCCATATAGCAATACTGCCGTCTCACTCCATGGGATGCAAGGGGTAAGGTGGGACGCGTCCGAGGAACAGGCCACGCCGTCGTGGCCGCAACAGGTGAGGAGCGTCGACATGGGCCGGACCCTGTCGGAGAAGGTGTGGGACGAGCACGTCGTCCGATCGACCCCGGGTGAGCCGGACCTGCTGTACATCGACCTCCACCTCATCCACGAGGTGACCTCGCCGCAGGCCTTCGACGGCCTCCGCCTCTCGGGTCGCACCGTACGCCGCCCCGACCTCACGCTCGCGACCGAGGACCACAACGTGCCGACCCTCGACTGGGACAAGCCGATCGCCGACCCGGTGTCGCGCACCCAGGTCGAGACGCTGCGCCGCAACGCCGAGGAGTTCGGCGTCCGGCTGCACCCGCTCGGCGACGTGGAGCAGGGCATCGTCCACGTGGTCGGGCCGCAGCTCGGGCTGACCCAGCCGGGCATGACCATCGTGTGCGGCGACAGCCACACCAGCACCCACGGCGCGTTCGGGGCGATCGCGTTCGGCATCGGCACCTCCGAGGTCGAGCACGTGCTGGCGACCCAGACGCTGCCGCAGGCCAAGCCCAAGACGATGGCCGTCACCGTCAACGGGAGCCTGCCGGCCGGCGTGACCGCCAAGGACCTGGTGCTGACCCTGATCGCCCACACCGGCACCGGCGGCGGCCAGGGCTACATCGTCGAGTACCGCGGCCAGGCCATCGAGGAGCTCTCGATGGAGGGCCGGATGACGGTGTGCAACATGAGCATCGAGTGGGGCGCCAAGGCCGGGCTGATCGCGCCGGACGAGACGACCTTCGCCTACATCGAGGGCCGCCCCGAGGCGCCGAAGGGTGCCGACTGGGACGCCGCCGTGGCCCACTGGCGCAGCCTGCGCACCGACGACGACGCGGTGTTCGACAAGGAGATCGTGCTCGACGCCGGCGAGATGACGCCGTTCGTGACCTGGGGGACCAACCCCGGCCAGGGCGTCCCGCTCGGTGCCAGCGTGCCGTCGCCCGAGGACTTCGACGACGACCAGGACCGGATCGCCGCCGAGAAGGCCCTGCAGTACATGGGTCTCGAGGCCGGCACGCCGCTGCGCGAGGTCAAGGTCGACACGGTCTTCGTCGGCTCGTGCACCAACGGCCGGATCGAGGACCTGCGGCTGGCCGCCGAGATCATCAAGGGCCGCAAGGTCGATCCCGACACCCGCCTGCTCGTCGTCCCCGGCTCGGTGCGGGTGCGGATGCAGGCCCAGGACGAGGGCCTCGACGTGATCTTCAAGGAGGCCGGGGCCGAGTGGCGCGGCGCCGGCTGCTCGATGTGCCTGGGCATGAACCCCGACACCCTCGAGCCCGGAGAGCGCAGCGCCTCGACGTCCAACCGCAACTTCGAGGGCCGGCAGGGCAAGGGCGGCCGCACCCACCTGGTGTCGGTGCCCGTCGCGGCCGCGACCGCCGTGCGCGGCACGCTGTCGTCGCCCGCCGACCTCGAGCCCGTCCCGGCAGGAGCCAACTGACATGGACAAGTTCACCACCCACACCGGCATCGGCGTCCCGCTGCGGCGCAGCAACGTCGACACCGACCAGATCATCCCGGCCGTCTACCTCAAGCGGGTCACCCGCGACGGCTTCGAGGACGGGCTCTTCTCGGCCTGGCGCAACGACCCGTCGTTCGTGCTCAACCAGCCGGCGTACGCCGGCGGTTCGGTGCTCGTGGCCGGTCCCGACTTCGGCACGGGCTCCTCTCGCGAGCACGCCGTCTGGGCGCTGCAGAACTACGGCTTCCGGGTCGTCATCTCGCCGCGCTTCGCCGACATCTTCCGGGGCAACTCCGGCAAGGCCGGGCTGCTCGCCGCGCAGGTCGACGAGAAGGTTGTGCAGCGGCTCTGGGACCTGATCGAGGCCGAGCCCGGCACCCAGGTCACCGTCGACCTCGAGTCGCGCACCGTGCGCGCGGGCAGCGGGCCCGACGCGGTCGAGGACTCCTTCGACATCGACGACTACACGCGCTGGCGGCTGCTCGAGGGCCTCGACGACATCGGGATCACCCTGTCGCACGAGGAGGACATCGTCTCCTACGAGGCAGGTCGACCCGCCTGGAAGCCCGCGACCATCCGCGCCTGAACCGACCTCGGCGACCGGCCCGTGGCACTACGTGCCGTGGGCCGGTTTTCCTTTGTCCTGTTGCACATTTCGCGACGGATACCCCGCCGGGAATGGCCGTGCGCGGTCTGAAAGAGGTGTTGAGCCGGGGGCGGAATGCCTCGGCCACGCTGAAAAACACGCAATGTCGTACGGCGTGGTGATTGTGACAACGGCAACGATTCCCTAGCGTGCATGGAAGAAACCGCGCCGTTCCGTGCTCGGTCGTGCAATACAGAGTCTCCAGTGAAGGGGAAATTCGTGAACAAGTCTCAGCTCATCGATGCGCTCGCGGCGCGCTACGAGGGGAACAAGAAGGCCGCGGCGCACGCGCTCGAGTCCGTGCTCGACACCATTACCCGCGAGGTGGCCAAGGGCGAGAAGGTCGCGATCACCGGGTTCGGCTCGTTCGAGAAGAAGGTCCGCGACGCCCGCTGGGTGCGCAACCCGCGCACCGGCGACCGCATCAAGGCCAAGAAGACCGCGGTGCCGAAGTTCACGCCCGGCGCCAACCTGAAGGACATCATCTCCGGCGCCCGCAAGCTGCCGAAGCTCGAGATCCCGAAGGCCGCGGCCGCTCCTGCGAAGAAGGCCGCCGCGGTCGCGAAGAAGGCCACGCCCGCGAAGAAGGCCGCGCCGGCGGCGAAGAAGTCGACCGCCAAGAAGACCACCACCGCGGCCACGAAGAAGACCACCGCCAAGAAGGCCGCCCCGGCGAAGAAGACCACGCCGGCGAAGAAGACCACGCCGGCCAAGAAGACCACCACGGCGACCGCCAAGAAGACCGCGCCCGCCAAGAAGGCCCCGGCGAAGAAGACCACCACCGCCAAGAAGGCTCCGGCGGCGAAGAAGGCCCCCGCCAAGAAGGCTCCGGCCAAGAAGACCACCGCGAAGAAGACCGCCAAGAAGTCCTGACGGTCCCGCACCGCTAGTCGGCCAGCAGGCCGGTCTCCGCCAGGAGGCCGGCCTGCTGCCGCGTCCGGGGTCCGACCCCCAGGGCCAGCGCGGCGCGGAGGTCGTCCAGGTCGTCGACGTCACGGCGCAGGGTGATGAGGTCACCGGCGATCGGACGCGCGCCCGTCGCCTCGTGGGCCAGTGCCGAGCCCGGCCCGAAGCGCGGGTCGAACCCGTCGTGGGCGGCGGTGTAGAGCGTGGTGCCGATCCCGGCCGCGTCCGCGACGTACGCCGCCTCGCCCGGCCCGACGTGATCGAGCGCCGCATCGAGGTCGGCGGCGCGCAGGGCGGGCAGGTCCGCGCAGAGCGCGACGGGCACGAGCCCGGGCCAGCGGCGCCGCGACTCCGCGGCGGCCTGGCGCAGGGTGCCGTTGAGGTCGCTGCTGACGCCGTCGGGGATCGCCACGCAGCCCAGGGCCACCAGCTCGCCCGCGAAGCCGACGTCGTCGGTGGCGACCAGCACCTGCGCCACGCGGTCGCTGGACAGGCAGGCCGCCAGGGTGTCGAGGGCGAACGCCGCAGCGAGGTCGCGCCGCGCCTCGTCATCGACCCCGAGCCGGGACTTGCCGTAGGACGGCGGCTTGACGGGCACGACGACCGCGAAGCGCGCAGCGGGCCGGGAGAGCTCTGTCATCGACCCGATCCTCTCAGGCGGCGTCCGCGGGTCCGCGGGCGATAGCCTGCTCTGCGGACCTCGCCGGGCGGGGTCCGGCACCGGGACGCCGCAGGGGCGACCGGGCGGGAGACGAGGAGGGTGCGGGTGAAGGTCCGCAGGCTGCAGCAGAAGCGCGGCTGGGCGTGGAACCTCGCGGTCTCGATCGTCAAGCCGGCGCTGCTGGCGACGACGACGCACGAGTGGATCGACGGCCACAAGATCCCCGAGACCGGTGGCTGCATCCTGGTGCTCAACCACCTCTCCCACGTCGACCCGCTCACCGCCGCCCACGTGGTCTACGACCACGGCCGGATCCCCCGCTACCTCGCCAAGGCCGGTCTCTTCCGCAACCGGTTCCTGGGGTTCTTCCTGCGGGCCGCCGGGCAGATCCCCGTCGAGCGACTGAGCCGCAACGCCGCCGGAGCGTTCGACGCCGCGGTCGAGGCGGTCGCCTCCGGCGAGTGCGTGGTCGTCTACCCCGAGGGCACCATCACCCGTGACCCCGACCTGTGGCCGATGACCGGCAAGTCCGGCGCCGCCCGGATCGGTCTCGCGACCGGCTGCCCGGTGATCCCGATCGGGCAGTGGGGCGCCCAGCAGCTGCTGGCGCCGTACGCGAGGAAGCCGGACCTGTTCCCGCGCAAGCGGATCACCATGAAGGTGGGTGACCCCGTCGACCTCGCCGACCTCACCGCCGCCGAGCTGACCCCGGCCGTGATCGCCGAGGCCACCGAACGGATCATGGACGCGATCACCGCGCTCGTCGCCGAGATCCGCGGCGAGGAGCCGCCGGCGGAGCGGTTCGACATCAAGACGCTGGGGGCGCGCCAGATCGGCAACCCGCACCGGTCCGAGCCGGGGGAGGACCCGTCGTGAGTGCAGGCAAGGTCGCGGTCTTCGGGGCCGGCTCGTGGGGCACGGCGTTCTCGGTGGTGCTCGCCGACGGCGGCAACGAGGTGACGATGTGGGCGCGCCGCGAGGAGGTCGCCGCCGACATCAACGACCGCCGCGAGAACGCCGAGTACCTGCCCGGCGTCGAGCTGCCGCCCAGCGTGGGCGCCACCCACGACGTGGAGAAGGCGCTGCACGGCGCGGACGTCGTCGTGCTCGCCACGCCCTCGCAGACGCTGCGCGACAACCTGGTGCAGTGGACGCCGTACCTCTCCTCGGACCAGGTGCTGGTCTCGCTGATGAAGGGCGTCGAGCTCGGCACCCTCAAGCGGATGAGCGAGGTGATCGCCGAGGTCACCGGCGCCGGCCCCGACCGGATCGCGGTTGTGAGCGGCCCCAACCTGGCCAAGGAGATCGCCGGCCGCGAGCCCGCGGCGTCGGTGGTGGCCTGTGAGGACGAGGACGTCGCCAAGCGGCTCCAGCAGCGCTGCCACTCGCCGGCGTTCCGGCCCTACACGAGCGTCGACGTGCTGGGTTGCGAGCTCGGCGGCGCCTACAAGAACGTCGTCGGCCTGGCCGTCGGGATGGCCGTCGGGCTCGGCTTCGGCGACAACACCACCGCCTCGGTGATCACCCGCGGCCTCGCCGAGACCGCCCGGCTGGCGATGCGGCTCGGCGCCAACCCCCTGACGCTGATGGGCCTCGCCGGCCTCGGCGACCTGGTCGCGACCTGCTCCTCCCCGCTGTCGCGCAACCGCACCTTCGGCGAGAAGCTCGGCCAGGGCCTCACCACCGACGAGATCTACGCCTCGACCCGGCAGGTCGCCGAGGGAGCCAAGTCGTGCTCGTCGCTGCGCGCGCTCGCCGAGCAGTCCGGCGTCGACGCCCCGGTGGCCCAGTACGTCGACGAGGTCGTCGGTGGCCGGCTCACCGCGCAGGAGATGATGGACTCGATCCTGGCCCGCGACACCAAGGCCGAGACCGACTGAGCCGGGGCTGGCCCCGGTCCGCCGGGCGGCGGTGAGTGGGGCTCGGTTGGGGTCGCGCGTTCGGGGGCGTGCTCACCGCTGCCGGGTGGGGCGGCGGGGCGGCGGTGAGTGACGCTCCATTGGCGTGGTGGGTTCGGGGGCCTGCTCACCGCCGCCCGGTGGTGCGGCGGGGCTGCGGTGCCTGAGGCTCCGTTGACGCAGCGCGTTCGGGGGCCTGCTCACCGCCGCCGGGTGCGGCCCCGACCCGCCACCGGGCTAGCGTGACAACGTGGAATCCTCCGACGACCTGCGCCCCGCGACCATCGCCGTCCACAGCGGCCGGCCGCCCCACGACCCCGACCAGCCGCTCAACCAGCCGATCACGATGGCGTCGACGTTCGTGGCCGGCGGCGGGCGCGAGTACGGGCGCTGGGGCAACCCGACCTGGCAGGCATTCGAGGAGGCGCTGGGCCGGCTGGAGGGCGGCCGGGCGCTGGCGTTCTCCTCCGGCCTGGCGGCCGTCGACGTGGTGCTCGACCTGGTGGCGAACGGCGAGAAGGTGGTGGCGCCGTCCGCCTGCTACAACGGCACCCTGCTCCAGCTGGCGGACCTCGAGGCGCGGGGCCGGGTCTCGACCACGCTGGTGCCGGTGACCGACACCGCGGCCTGGGTCGAGGCGTGCGAGGACGCCGCCCTGGTGTGGCTCGAGACGCCGTCGAACCCGATGCTCGACGTCTCCGACGTGCCGGCGATCGTCGCGGCGGCCCACGCAGCCGGCGCCCGCGTCGTCGTCGACAACACCTTCGCGACCCCGCTCGGCCAGCAGCCGCTCGCGCTCGGCGCCGACCTGGTCGTGCACAGCGCGACCAAGTACCTCGCCGGCCACAGCGACGTGCTGATGGGGGCCGTGGTGGTCGCCGACGAGCAGATCTGGACGGTGCTCAAGGGCCGTCGCGACCTGCTCGGCGCGGTGCCCGGCACCCTGGAGGCGTGGCTGGCGCTGCGCGGCCTGCGCACCCTGCCGCTGCGGCTGGAACGGGCCTCGGCCAACGCCGCCGAGCTGGCCCGCCGGCTGGCCGAGCACCCGGCCGTCGACCGGGTCCGCTACCCCGGCTCCGGCGCGATGGTCGCCATCGACCTCCCGGACGCCGCCACCGCCGACGCGGCGACCCGGGCCACCCGCCTGTGGGTGCACACCACCAGCCTCGGCGGCGTCGAGTCGACCCTGGAGCGCCGCACCCGGTGGGCCTCGGAGGCCCCGGAGGTCCCCCAGGGGCTGGTCCGGCTCTCGGTCGGCATCGAGGACGTCGAGGACCTCTGGGCCGACCTCGCCCAGGCTCTCGACAGCGCGCTGGCCGGCAACGCTGGTTGAGGAGGGTTCGCTGGCAGCCGTCCCCACCGGAGGGCGTTCGTCCCATCGCGTAGCGGGTGAAGGACTTCGTCCCGCCTCGACCAGCGACCAGTAGGGTCGACCGGGTGATCGCACTGTCGCTCGAGGAGGTCGCCGAGGTCGTCGGTGGCAGGATCGAGGGGGACGGCGAGGGGGTCGTCGTCGACGGCCCGGTGGTGATCGACAGCCGCGAGGCCGGCGCGGGGAGCCTGTTCGCGGCATTCGTCGGGGAGCGCTCCGACGGGCACGACCACGCCCCCCAGGCGGCCGCCGCCGGGGCCGTCGCGGTGCTCGGCACCCGAGCGACCGACCTGCCGACGGTCGTCGTCGACGACCCGCAGGACGCGCTGCAGCGGCTGGCCACCCACGTCGTCGCCCGGGTGCGTCGCGACGAGCGGCTCACGGTGCTGGCGGTGACCGGCTCGCAGGGCAAGACCTCGACCAAGGACCTGCTCGCCGCCGTGCTGGCCGACGCCGGCCCGACCGTGGCGACCCGGGGCTCCTACAACAACGAGCTGGGCGTGCCGCTGACGGCCCTGCGGGTGGAGCCCGACACCCGGTTCCTGCTGCTCGAGATGGGCGCGCGCGGCCGCGGCCACATCGCCGAGCTCACCGCGCTGTTGGCCCCGGACGTCTCGATCGTGCTCAACGTCGGCTCCGCCCACCTCGGCGAGTTCGGGTCGCGCCAGGCGATCGCCGAGGCCAAGGGCGAGCTGGTCTCGGGGCTGCGGCCCACCGGGGTCGCGGTGCTCAACGCCGACGACGAGAAGGTAGCCGCGATGGCCACCCTGGCGCCCGGCCGGGTGACGACGTTCGGCACCGGCCCGGACGCCGAGGTGCGCCTCGAGGACGTCGCCCTCGACCGGCTGGGCCGCCCGACGTTCCGGCTCACCGCGGACGACGCCAGCGCCGAGGTCGGCCTGGGGGTGGTCGGTGCCCACCAGGCGCTGAACGCCGCCGCGGCGGCCGCCGCGGCCCTCGCCGTCGGAGTGACGCTCGAGCAGGCCGCGGCCTCGCTCTCGCGGGTCACGACGCTGTCGCGGTGGCGGATGGAGCTGCACGAGCTGCCCGGCGGCGTAGTGCTGCTCGACGACTCCTACAACGCCAACCCCGAGTCGATGCGGGCGGCCGTCGACGCCCTCGCCGCGATCGGCGCCGGCGCCGGCGTGCGCCGCACGATCGCGGTGCTCGGCGAGATGCGCGAGCTCGGAGCCGACAGCGAGGCCAGCCACCGCGAGCTCGGCGCCTACGCCGCCGCGCGGGTCGACCAGGTGCTGGTGGTCGGTGCCGCGGCCGCCGCGATCCACGCCGGCGCCACCGCAGCCGGCACCCCCAGCGTGCTGGTCGACGACAACGCCGCCGCCGTCGCCTGGCTGCGCGCCGAGCTGGGCGAAGGTGACGCAGTTCTCGTCAAGGCGTCCCGGGGCGCGCGCCTCGACGAGGTGGCCGCCGCCCTTCAGTAGGGTCCCGACCCATGAGCCAGCGCAAGGTCCGGGTCGCCCTGCTGTTCGGTGGACGGTCCGGGGAGCACGCGATCTCGGCCGCCACCGCGGCCGGCGTCCTCAAGGCGATCGACCGTGACAAGTACGAGGTGCTGCCGGTCGGGATCACCCGCGACGGCCGGTGGGTGGTGGCCTCCGACGACCCCGCCGTGTGGGAGCTGCGCTCCGACCGGCTGCCCGAGGTGACGGCCGCCGCGGGCTCGGAGGTGGTGCTGTCGTCGGCCGCCGACGGACCCCAGCTGCAGGTGCTCGCACCCGGTGCCGTGCCCGAGGTGCTCAGCCAGGTCGACGTCGTGTTCCCGGTGCTGCACGGGCCGTTCGGCGAGGACGGCACGGTGCAGGGGCTCCTCGAGCTCGCCGACGTGCGCTACGTCGGCTCGGGCGTGCTCGCCTCGGCCGTGGGCATGGACAAGCACTACATGAAGCTGGTCTGCGCCGCGCACGGTCTCCCGGTCGGCCCCTCCGTGGTGGTCGCGCCGCGCGACTGGCCGCAGCGGCGCGACGACGTCGTGGCCCGGGTGGGGCAGCTGCGGCTGCCCGTCTTCGTGAAGCCGGCCCGCGCCGGCTCGTCGCTCGGCGTGACCCGGGTCGACGACCTCGCCGACCTCGAGCGAGCCGTCGAGGACGCCCAGCAGCACGACCCGAAGGTGATCGTGGAGGAGGGCATCGAGGGCCGCGAGATCGAGTGCGGCGTGCTCGGCGGCCGCGGCGACGCGCCGCCGCGGGCCTCGGTGCCGGGCGAGATCGTGGTCGACCACGCCGCCCGCGACTTCTACGACTTCGAGGCCAAGTACATCGACGAGGGGCCGGTGCGCCTCGAGACGCCCGCCGACCTGCCGGACGAGGTCGCCGACGAGGTGCGCGACGTCGCCGTCCGCGCCTTCGAGGCGATCGGCGCCGAGGGCATCGCCCGGGTCGACGTGTTCGTGACGCCCGAGCACCGCGTGGTCGTCAACGAGATCAACACGATGCCGGGCTTCACGCCGATCTCCATGTACCCGCGGATGTGGGAGGCCTCGGGGGTCTCCTACCCCGAGCTGATCGACGAGCTGGTGCAGCTGGCGCTCGAACGCCGTACCGGCCTGCGCTGAGCCTCAGCGGGCCCCAGCGGGCCCCAGCGGGCCCCAGCGGACCTCAGCGGACCTCAGCGGGCCTCAGCGGGCCGGGCCGGCCCCGACCGCACGGACCAGCAGGTCGCGGGCGACCTCGCCGAGCGAGGTGCCGCTCAGCGTGCACGCGAACGGGAACACCGAGGTCTCGGTGGTGCCAGGTGTGATCGCGACCTCCAGCAGCACGAAGTCGCCGTCGGCCGAGACGATGAAGTCCGAGCGCGAGATGTCGCGCAGCCCGAGCACCCGGTGGGCCTCGCAGGCCACCTCGCCGAGGCGGACCAGCTGGTCCTCGGCCAGCGCCGGCCGGTCGAGGGAGACGAACTCGGCGGTGTAGCGGGCGTCGAAGTCGAACTCGTGGCCCTTCTCGTACTCGATCGCGACCGGTGACAGCGCGCGCAGCCCCTCGTCGGACTCGATGACCACGACGCTGACGTCGACGCCGTCGTGGAAGCGCTCGATCAGGGCGTCCTCGCAGTAGGCGTAGGCGCCGACGAGGGCCGAAGGAAGCGCGGCGAGGCCGTCGACGCCGGTGACGCCGAGGGCGCTGCCGCCGCGGGCCGGCTTGACCACCACGCGGGTGCCGAGCCGGACCATCACGTGCTCCATCAGCGCGGCCGCGCCGATGTCGCGGAACGTCGGCGAGGAGAGCCCCACGCTGTCGGGCACCGGGATGCCCGCCCGACGCAGCAGCTCGCGGGCCGCGCCCTTGTCGTAGGCCAGCCGGCAGGCGTGGCGCCGCGAACCGACGTAGGGCATGCCGATCAGCTCGAGCAGCGTCTGGATCTCGCCGTCCTCGCCGAACTGGCCGTGCAGCGCCGGCAGGGCGGCGACCACCTTGTCGCGCTCCAGGGCGCCGAGCAGGCCGCGGTCGAAGTCGTAGGCGTGGGCCTCGACGCCGAGCGCGCCGAGCTCGCGCACCAGGTTGCGGCCGCTCGCCAGCGAGACGTCGCGCTCGTGGCTGAGCCCACCGGCGATGACGGCGACGGGGCCCTGGATCTCCTCGGCAGACATGGGACCAGCGTCCCACACCGCCGGGGTCCGGCCCGCAGGGTGGGCGCCGGCCTTCTCACTGCCCGGCGTCAGTTGCAGGGCTCGGACTGGGCGAGCGTCTCGCGAACCGGGCCGGCCAGCTCGGCGATCGCCGCCGAGGCGCCCTCGGGTCGTCGCTCCCCGGGCACGTCGAGGCGCACCGTGGGCTGGTAGCCGACGACGTAGAGGCTCAGGTCGGCCTCGTTGTCGGCGTCCTGCTCCGGCGGGACGTACCAGTCGACGCCGTTGGCCTCGACGCAGCTGGCGAACGGGTCCTGGACGTCGGGGAAGGGCACCCCGCAGCTCAGCACGACCACCGGGTCGCCCCAGGCCGCCGTCCGACGCTGGTCGGGGCGCACCGGCCGCGACGCCGCCCCGGCCAGCTCGTCGGGCAGGGCGTCGACCAGCGCGGCGCAGGCCGTCGCGTCGTCGGGGGAGAGCTCCTCGGCGGGGACGTCGACCGGGCCGGTGTCGTTGCCGCAGCCGGTCAGCGCGGCCACCGACAGCGCCGCACACGCGACGACGCCCCGCGTCCGCAGGGACACGGGGCGTCGGCGTCGGACCGGGCCCACCGGAGGTGGGTCAGATGTGGACGACGGGGCAGGTGAGGGTGCGGGTGATGCCGTCGAGGGTCTGCACCTTGGCGACCACCAGCTTGCCGAGCTCGTCGACGTTGCGCGCCTCGGCGCGGACGATGACGTCGTAGGGGCCGGTCACGTCCTCGGCCAGCGTCACGCCCTTGACCTGGGCGATGGCCCGGGCGACCTCCGCGGCCTTCCCGACGTCGGTCTGGATCAGGATGTAGGCCTGGACCACCATCGTGCTCTCCCTGCTGTCGACTCGGCTGCACTGCCGTCGGTCAACCTATCGCGCCCGCTGGTGGGTGTCATGGTGGGATGGGTCCGTGCCCGAGCCGACCCCCCGACCGACCACCCGGCAGTCCGCACCGTCGGCCGACGCGACGTTGGGCGAGGTGGGGGAGTTCGGGCTGATCGGCGAGCTGACCGGGCTCTTCGAGCAGGGCGAGCAGGTGCTCGTGGGCCCCGGCGACGACGCCGCCGTGCTGCGCATCCGCACCGGCCACGTCGTGGTCTCCACCGACCTGATGGTGGAGGGCCGGCACTTCCGGCGCGACTGGGCCGAGGCGGTCGACGTCGGCCACCGGGCGGCCGCTCAGAACCTCTCCGACATCAACGCGATGGGCGGCACCGCCCACTCCCTCACGATCGGCCTCGCCGCCCCCGCCGACCTGCCCGTGCGGTGGGCGCTCGACCTGGCCCGCGGCTTCGCCGAGGAGTGCTCGCTCGTGGGGGCGAGCGTCGTGGGCGGCGACCTCACCCGGGCCGACCAGGTGGTGGTCGCGGTCACCGTGCTGGGCGCGGTCACCCAGCACCCGGTGCTGCGCTCGGGCGCCCGCCCGGGCGACGTGCTCGCCCTCTGCGGCCGGCAGGGCTGGGCCGCGGGCGGTCTGGCGGTGCTGGCTCGTGGGTTCCGGTCGCCCCGGGTGCTGGTGGAGGCCTACCGGCGCCCCGAGCCGCCGTACGACGCCGGGCCGGCGGCCGCCGCGGCCGGGGCCACCTCGATGATCGACGTCTCCGACGGGCTGCTCGCCGAGGCCGGCCACCTCGCGGCCGCCTCCGGGGTGGCGATCGACGTCCGCTCCGGCGCCTTCGAGGTGCCCGAGCCGCTCCACGCCGTGGCCCAGGCCACCGGGTCGGACCCGCTGCGCTTCATCCTCGGCGGTGGCGACGACCACTCGTTGCTGGCCACCTTCGCCGAGCAGGACGTGCCGGCCGGCTGGCAGGTCGTCGGCCGGGTGGCCGAGGGCGAGGGCGTCACCGTCGACGGCTCGGCGTACGACGGCGAGACGGGCTGGACGCACTTCTAGGGCCGCGGGGGCGCGGTAGTCCGTGACGTTTCGGCCCCTCCGAGTCGCTTTCCGGGACCAGAACGTCACGGACTACCGGGCCGGAGCGATACTCCGTGACGTTTCGGCCCCTGGGAGCTTCTTTTCGGGGCCCGAACGTCACGGACTACCGGGCCGGGGCCGACCCCAGAAGCAGCGAGGCCGCCGCCCCCCGAGCGGGGAGCGGCGGCCTCGGCGGACGCGTCAGGGGGTCAGCGGCTGACCTTGCCGGCCTTCAGGCAGCCGGTGCACACGTTAAGTCGCTTGGGCGTGCCGTTGATGGTCGCCCGCACCCGCTGGATGTTGGGGTTGAAGCGACGCTTGGTGATCTTGCGCGACCACGGCCGGTTGTTGCCGAAGCCGGGCTTCTTGGCGCAGATGTCGCAGACGGCAGCCACGGGTGAACTCCTGGAACTCGATGTTGTCTGGGGGGCCCGAGCGTGCGGGCAACCGAAGAAGAGTATCCGATCCGGACGGGCTTCCCGAAATCGAGCGGACCCGCCCGGAGCGGGTCAGGCCCGCTTGTAGTGCGCCCGGACCTTCGCGAGGAATCGTACGTACTGCGACCAAGCCTCCTGGCCGCCGATCTGCTGGTTGACCTCGTCGTTGCCGAGCGCCTTGTCGGCCCAGTTGTCCGAGCCGGTCCACACGGCGTGCTGGCGCCCGGCGGCTCCGACCCAGGTGGCGGTCATCAGCTTGAGGTGGATGTAGTTGCAGGTCGAGGCGTCGGGGTCGTTGGGGCAGCCGGGGTCGTAGGCGCGCTGCACCGGGATCCGTGCCCCCTTGAGCCGGGCGATGACGTCCTCGCCAGCGGGCTGCCCGACCAGCACCCGCACCTTGGAGCCCGCCGCCTTGTGCGCCACCAGCGCGTCGGTGAGCCAGCGGCCGCGCGGCCCGTGCACGGCGTACGACGCCACCTGGATGTCGGTGCCCGGCCCGCGCGGGATCTCGTTGATCCGGGCCAGCACCGGGTCGTACGCCGCCGTGCGCTGGTCGGGCGCGAGCGGGAAGAACTGCGAGCGCCCGTTGCCGCCGTTGTAGACCCGGTCGACGTAGGGCTGGGCAAGGTCGCGGTCGGCCTTCTGGAGCCGGAACACGTCGTTGAAGACGGTGTAGACGTCCTTGCGGCCGGCGTACTGGTAGAGGTCGACCCACTGGTCGGCGTAGCCCTCGACGGTCTGGTTGGCCGAGCCGACGAGGGTCACGTAGCGGCTGCCGCCGGTGCTCGAGAAGGTGATCGACTTCTGGTGGACGCTGCCCCCGGGCGTGCGGGTGGAGCCCGTCGCGCACACGACGTAGGACGGCTTCCGCTTCTGGGTGCCGAGGGCGCGTCTCAGCTGCTTGGCGGCCGTGGCCCGGCAGTTCTTGCGGGCCAGCACCACCCGCACCTGCACGCCGCGCTTCTTCGCCGCGACCATCGCCGAGCTGATCGCGGTGTCGGTGATGTTGAACGTCACCATCCTCACCACCGAGCCCGCCGGCGCGCCCCGGAACCGGTCGATCACCAGGTTGCGGGTCCTGTTGCTGGCGTCGCCCTCGGCGTAGGGGTCGTTGAAGTAGGCCCGGCTGGTCAGTCCCTCGGCGGCCCCGGCCGGGGCGGAGGCCGGGCCGGCGAGGACCAGCCCGCTCGCGAGGAGGGCGGTGGCGAGGAGGGCCGCGCGACGGCGCGGCCGGAGGACGGAGGTGGACACGAGGGGCTCCCGAGAGTGTCGTCGTGCACTGTGGTGGTGTCAGCGACCGGTCCGGGCCGCTGCCCACTAGCCTGACACCTCGGTCGGGCGGCGGGAAGGGAGTCGGGGTGAGGGCACCACGCGACGGCGGCGGCATCGAGCTCGAGGTCGTGCTGCGCTTCGTCGACGTCGCGACCGACGCGCTGGCCGACGCCCGCGAGGAGATCGACGCGCTCAACGTCTACCCCGTGCCCGACGGCGACACGGGAACCAACATGTTCCTCACCATCTCCGCCGCCCGCGACGCCGTGCGCGAGCTCGCCGCCGCCGGTGGGGACCGGTCGTCGGTGCTGGCCGGCTTCGCCCGGGCCGCTCTGCTGGGGGCACGCGGCAACTCCGGGGTGATCCTCAGCGAGATGCTGCGCGCGGTGGTGCGCCGGGTCGACGAGGCCGGGGCCGAGGAGCGCAACGCCGCGGTGATGGCCGACGCGCTGCGGCTGGCCTCGGAGGCGGCGTACGCCGCCGTCGGCACCCCGGTCGAGGGCACCATGCTCACCGTCTGCCGCGAGGCCGCGGCCGCCGCCACCGAGCGCGCCGGGCGCGAGGGCGCCCGGGCCCGCGACGTCTTCGAGGCGGCCGCGGCGGGAGCGCGCGCCGCGCTGCTGCGCACCCCCGACCAGCTGCCGCTGCTCAAGGAGGCCGGAGTCGTCGACGCCGGCGGTCGCGGGCTCACCGTGATCCTGGACGCCGCCGAGACCGTGCTCACCGGCCGCCGCCCCGCGCCCGTGGGCCGCGGCACCCACACCATCCCGATCCCGCAGCCGCTCTCGCACGCCGACGGCGAGCACGGGCTGAGTCCCGACGGTCCGTCGTACGAGGTGATGTACCTGCTCGACGCCGGCGACGACGTCATCGCCGGGCTGCGCGCCCGGCTGGCGGCCCTCGGCGACTCGCTGGTGGTGGTGGGCGGCAACGGGTTGTGGAACGTGCACGTGCACGTCGACGACGTGGGCGCCGCGATCGAGGCCGGCATCGAGGCCGGGCGCCCCCACCGGGTGCGGGTCACCCACTTCGCCGAGCAGGTCGCCGCGGCCGCCCTCGGTGCCGCAGACCGCGAGGGCCGCCGGGTGGTGGCGGTCTCGGCCGGCCCCGGCCTGACCCGGCTCTTCACCGAGGCCGGCGCCGTGGTGGTCGAGGGCGGCCCGGGACGCCGCCCGTCGACCGGTCAGCTGCTCGAGGCGATCACCGGCTGCGGGGCCAGCGAGGTCGTGGTGCTGCCCAACGACAACGACTCGGTGCGTGCCGCCGAGGTCGCCGCCCGCACCGCCGAGAGCGACACCGACGTGCGGGTCGCGGTGATCCCCACCCAGGCCCAGGTGCAGGGGCTGGCCGCCCTCGCCGTGCACGAGCCCGGCCGCAGCTTCGACCAGGACGTGCTGGAGATGACCGCGACCGCGCGGCACACCCGGCAGGGGGCGGTCACGATCGCGGCCCGGCAGGCGATGACCATGGCCGGCCCGTGCGAGCCCGGTGACGTGCTCGGCGTGCTCGGCGGCGACTTCGTGGTGGTCGGCGACGACCTGCTGGCCGTCGGCACCGCCGTGCTCGACCGGCTGCTCGGCGGCGGCGGCGAGCTCGCGACGATCGTGTCCGGCGCCGACGACGCCGACGGCGCGCTGGCCGCCGCGTGCGCCGCCTGGCTGGAGGAGCACCACCCCCTCGTCGACGTCGTGGTGTACGACGGGGGGCAGGAGCGCTACCCGCTCCTCGTCGCGGTGGAGTGAAGGGGGAGCGGTGATCACGCTCGAGAGCCCGGTCGAGTCGGTGCTGGGCGACGTCGGCAAGAAGAAGCGCGACCGGATCGTCGAGGTGCTGGGGCTGCGCACCGTGGGCGACCTGCTCGGGCACCACCCGCGCCGCTACCTGCGCACCGCCGAGCTCACCCGCCTCGACGAGCTCGAGGAGGGCCAGCTGCTGACGCTGGTGGGGGAGATCGCGCGCAGCGCCACCCACACCTACCGCGACCGCCGCACCGGCCGCACGGCGTACCGCCTCGAGGCCGTGCTGCGCACCGACGGGCCGTCGCTGAAGATGACGTTCTTCGCCAAGAGCCAGAACGTCGCGCAGTGGCAGGAGGGCCGGCTGCCGCCCGGACGCCGGGGGCTGTTCATCGGCAAGGCCAGCCGGTTCCGCGACGAGTGGCAGCTGACCAACCCCGGGATGATCCTGTTCGGCACCTCCGGCGAGGACCTCGCCTCGCTGTCGCTGGAGACGATGGGAGAGCTCTACCCCATCTACCCCCTCACGGCCGGGGTGGACTCGTGGGACCTCCAGCGGGCGGTCTCCTTCGCCCGCACCGTCGTCGACCACGTGCCCGACCTGGTGCCCGAGGCGGTGCGCGAGGAGGCCGGGCTGCTCGACGCCCGCACCGCGCTGGACTGGGTCCACCTGCCCGCCGACCACGCCCAGGTGACCCGGGCCCGGCAGCGGTTCCGCTTCGAGGAGGCGCTGGTCACCCAGCTCGTGCTCGGACGCCGGCGCCGCGCGGTCCGGGCGCTCGGGGCGACGCCGCGCGACGGCGGCGACGGGACGCTGCTGGCAGCCTTCGACGCCCGGCTGCCGTTCACGCTCACCGAGGGCCAGCGCTCGGTGGGGGAGACCATCGAGGCCGAGCTGGCCCGCGACTGGCCGATGCAGCGACTGCTCCAGGGGGAGGTCGGCTCCGGCAAGACCCTGGTGGCGCTGCGCGCGATGCTGCGCGTGGTCGACTCCGGCGGCCAGGCCGCCCTGCTCGCCCCCACCGAGGTGCTGGCCCAGCAGCACCACCGCTCGATCACCGCCCTGATGGGCGACCTCGCCGGCGGCGGCATGCTGGGCGGCGCCGAGGGCGCCACCCGGGTCGAGCTGCTCACCGGGTCGATGACCAAGACCCAGCGCACCGAGCCGCTGCTGCGCCTGGCGACCGGCGAGGCCGGCATCGTGGTCGGCACCCACGCCCTGCTCGAGGACCAGGTGATCTTCGACGACCTCGGCCTCGTCGTCGTCGACGAGCAGCACCGCTTCGGCGTCGAGCAGCGCGCCGCGCTCACCCAGAAGTCCGTGGCCCCGCCCCACGTGCTGGTGATGACCGCGACCCCGATCCCGCGAACGGTCGCGATGACGGTCTTCGGCGACCTCGAGACCGCGGTGCTGCGCGAGCTGCCTGCCGGCCGGGCCCCGATCCAGACCACGATCGTGCCGGTCGCCGAGCAGCCCCACTGGCTGGGGCGCACCTGGTCGAGGGTGCGCGAGGAGGTCGAGAAGGGCCACCAGGTCTACGTCGTGTGCCCGCGGATCCGCGGCGACGAGCAGGAGCCCGGCGACGTCGACCAGCTCGAGATCGACGACGACGGCAACCTGGTCGTCGTGCAGGGCCGGCCGGGGCTCTCCGCGGTCGAGGACGTCGTCGCCGACCTCGACGCCGGGCCACTCCACGGGCTGCGCATCGCCGCGCTGCACGGGCGGTTGCCGCCGGAGGAGAAGGAGCGCGTGATGCGCGCCTTCGCGGCCGGCGAGGTCGACGTGCTGGTCTCGACGACGGTGATCGAGGTGGGCGTCGACGTCGCCAACGCCACCACGATGGTGATCCTCGACGCCGAGCGGTTCGGGGTGAGTCAGCTCCACCAGCTCCGCGGCCGGGTGGGGCGGGGCGGCCTCCCCGGCCTGTGCCTGCTGGTGACCAGGACGGGCAACGAGGGCGGCGCCCGCGAGCGGCTCGAGGCCGTCGCCGCCACCACCGACGGCTTCGAGCTCAGCCGGGTCGACCTCGAGCTGCGTCGCGAGGGCGACGTGCTGGGCGCCTCGCAGTCGGGGCGCCGCACCCAGCTCCACAGCCTGCGGGTGCTCCGCGACGAGGAGACCATCGTGGCCGCCCGCGAGGCCGCCGAGCGGCTGCTCGACGACGACCCCGAGCTGCTCTCGCACCCGCCGCTCGCCCTCGCGGTGGCCGACCTCGAGGCCTCGACCCGGGGCGACTTCCTGGAGCGGTCGTGACCCGGATCATCGGCGGCCGGGCCGGGGGGCGTCGGCTGGTCACCCCGCGGGGCCAGCAGACCCGGCCCACCAGCGACCGGGTGCGGGAGGCGCTGTTCTCCAGCATCGAGGCCTGGGCCGGCTCGTGGACCGGCCTGCGGGTCCTGGACCTCTACGCCGGGTCGGGGGCGGTCGGGCTCGAGGCCTGGTCGCGCGGCGCCGCAGCGGTGA
This sequence comes from Nocardioides sp. SYSU D00038, assembly GCF_016924665.1. Lineage (GTDB taxonomy): Bacteria > Actinomycetota > Actinomycetes > Propionibacteriales > Nocardioidaceae > Nocardioides. Next base: position 93,406 of record NZ_JAFFJT010000026.1, on the reverse strand, counting down.
CGCTGGTGGAGTCCGACCGGCCCACGGCCGCGCTGGTGCGCTCCAACGCCCGCACCCTCGGGGCCGACGTCGAGGTGGTCGCCGCGTCGGTGGCCACCGTGCTCGGCCGGCCCCCGTCGGCGGCGTACGACGTGGTGTTCGCCGACCCGCCGTACCCGCTGGCCGACGCGGCCGTCGCCGCCGACCTCGCCGCGCTCGCGGCCGGCGGGTGGCTCGCGCCCGGCGCGCTGGTCGTGGTCGAGCGGTCGGTTCGCAGCCCCGAGCCGGCCTGGCCCGGGGGCGTCGAGCCGCAGCGGCGGCGTGCCTACGGCGAGACGGTGCTTTGGTACGGTCACGCAGCCGAACCGGAGCGGGCGACCAGGGAGGACCAGCCGTGAAGCGAGCCGTGTGCCCCGGCACCTTCGACCCGGTGACCCTCGGGCACCTCGAGATCGTCGAGCGGGCCGCCGGCCTCTTCGACGAGGTCGTCGTCGGCGTCGGCACCAACCCCTCGAAGAGCCGGCTGTTCACCGACGACGAGCGCATCGGGATGTTCGCCGACGCCGTCGCCGGGCTGCCGAACGTCCGGGTGCAGGGGTTCTCGGGCCTGGTGACGTCGTTCTGCGCCGAGGTGGGCGCGGTCGCGATCGTGAAGGGGCTGCGCGCCCCCTCCGACTACGACTACGAGGTGCAGATGGCGCGGATGAACTCCCACCTCACGGGGGTCGAGACCGTGTTCCTGCCCACGGGCAAGGACTACTCGTTCGTCGCGTCCTCGCTGGTCAAGGAGGTCGCGGCGTTCGGCGGCGACGTCTCCGCGCTGGTGCCGCCCTCCGTGCTGACCGCGCTCACCGATCGGCTGGCGGAGCGCCGGGCGGCGGGCGGCTGAGCAGGCCGCGCCCCCCGCGGCGGCGCGTTTTGCCCGCCGTACCTCCCGCCGGTTACGCTTCTCGCTGATCTGCAAGTGCCCGGAACCGGGAGAGACATCCTGAACAGCCTGGACCCGAGAGCGCCGCTCGTGCTCGACACCCGCGAGCTCGGCCGCCGCCCGGGGTCCCAGCGTCAGGTGGAGCTCACGGTCCCGGCACCGGCAGATCTGGGCATCGAAGTCCTCCGGGTCACCGAGGGGTCGCCGGTCGGTCTCGACCTGCGCCTCGAGGCGGTCATGGAGGGAGTGCTGGTCACGGGGACCGCGGAAGCGGCCCTCGAGGGCGAGTGCGTGCGGTGCCTGGAGCCGATCACCGACGAGGTGTCGGTCCGGTTCCAGGAGCTGTACCTCTACCCCGACCACGTGCTCGACTCCGAGGATGACGACGAGGCCAGCGTGCTCGAGGACGACCTGCTCGACCTCGAGCCCGTGCTGCGGGACGCGGTGGTGCTCGCACTGCCGTTCCAGCCGCTGTGCATGGACGACTGTCCGGGACTGTGCCCCGAGTGCGGGGCCCGGCTCGCGGACGACCCGGACCATGCGCACGAGGCGGCGATCGACCCGCGGTGGGCGGCGCTGACCACGCTCGAGCAGGACCAGCAGGACCAGCAGGACCCAGAGCAAGAGTCGTGAGACCGGCCCCCGGCCGGTCCTGGTAGAGGAGACAAGAAGTGGCTGTCCCGAAGCGGAAGATGTCGCGCAGCAACACGCGCCACCGTCGCTCGGCCTGGAAGGCCGTGGCGCCGTCCCTGGTCGACTGCGCGAACCCCGCCTGCGGTGCCAAGCACCTCCCGCACCGCGCGTGCGGCGAGTGCGGCCAGTACGGCGCCCGATCGGACCGTCGCCAGGTCCTGTGACCGGGTCGGGCCGCTGAGCTACGACGCGCTGCGTGCCGCCCTCGGGGATCCCCAGCTGGACCCCGGGCTGCTCGACCGCGCCCTCACGCACCGCTCCTTCGCCTACGAGAACGGCGGGCTGCCGACCAACGAGCGGCTGGAGTTCCTCGGCGACTCCGTCCTCGGCGTGGTCGTCACCGAGACGCTCTACCTCGCCCACCCCGACCTCTCCGAGGGTCGGCTGGCCAAGCTGCGCGCCGCGGTGGTCAACGCCCGCGCGCTGGCCGAGGTCGGCCGCGGCATCGGCCTGGGCGACCACATCAAGCTCGGTCGCGGCGAGGAGGCCACCGGCGGTCGCCAGAAGGCCTCGATCGTCTCCGACACCGTCGAGGCCGTGATCGGCGCCGTCCACCTCAGCGGCGGCATCGAGGAGTCCTCGAAGGTCGTCCACCTGCTCTTCGACCCCCTCATCGAGGCCGCCTCCGCGATGGGCGCCGGCCTGGACTGGAAGACCTCGCTGCAGGAGCTTGCCGCCGAGCACGGCCTCGGTGTGCCCGAGTACGTCATCGAGGACGACGGGCCCGACCACATGAAGACCTTCACCGCCCAGGTGCGGGTCGGGGGCCAGCTCTACGGCAACGGCCACGGCCGCTCCAAGAAGGAGGCCGAGCAGGCCGCCGCCGAGACGGCGTACGGCGACATCGTCGCCGCGCTGCCCGTGCCCGACCCCGAGCCCGGCACCGAGACCGTCACCGAGGCGGCCGTCGAGGCCGCCGCCGGCGCCACCGACGACGCGGCGCAGGACCCCGCCGCCCGCTCCTGAGCCGCTGAGCCACCGGTGCCCGAGCTTCCGGAGGTGGAGGTCGTCCGCGACGGCCTGGCCCGCCACGTCCTGGGCGCCCGGGTCGTCGGCGTCGACGTGCTGCACCCGCGGCCGGTGCGCCGCGACCCGCGCGGCCCGGCCGGCTTCGCCGACGCTCTGACGGGCCGCCGGCTGGTCGGCGCCCGCCGGCGCGGCAAGTACCTCTGGGTGCCGCTCGACAACGGCGACGCGCTGCTGGGCCACCTCGGCATGAGCGGCCAGCTCCTCGTGCAGCCTCCCGACGCGCCCGACGAGCGGCACCTGCGGGTGCGGCTGCGGCTCGAGGGTGCGGCCGAGGGTCGCGAGCTGCGCTTCGTCGACCAGCGGATGTTCGGCGGCCTGAGCATCTCCGCCGGCGGCGCCGAGCTGCCGCCCGAGATCGCCCACATCGCCCGCGACCCGCTCGACCCGGAGTTCGACGACGACCTGTTCGTCCGCCGGGTGCGCCGGCGGACCTCGGGCATCAAGCGGCAGCTGCTCGACCAGGGCCTGGTCTCCGGCGTCGGCAACATCTACGCCGACGAGGCGCTGTGGCGCGCTCGGCTGCACGGCGACCGGCCGGGCGACCGGCTCACCGCCGCCCAGGTCCGCACCCTGCTCGGCCACGCCCGCGACGTGATGGCCCAGGCGCTGGGGCAGGGTGGCACGTCGTTCGACTCGCTCTACGTCAACGTCAACGGCGAGTCCGGCTACTTCGACCGCTCGCTGCACGCCTACGGCCGCGAGGGCGAGCCCTGCGACCGGTGCGGCACGCCGATCCGGCGGGTCGCGTTCATGAACCGCTCGTCGTACTTCTGCCCCGCCTGCCAGCCCGTCCCGCGGGCCCGGCGGGCGCGCCCCGCGCCAGATTGACCGGGCGCGGCGCAGGTGGGACTCTTGAAGACGGTCGCCACCGCGATCACACTCCCGCACAACCCGGAAGGTTCATCCATGGCCAAGGCGCTGATCGGCTACCTGGACAGCGACCTGCGAACCCCCTCCCACGCGACCGTCGAGAACGCTCGGCTGCGCGCGCGGGTGGCCGAGCTGGAGGCCCTCGTCCTCAAGCTCTCGGAGGAGAACGACCGGCTCGTCGCCCGCGCGGCCGAGCTGCTCGACACGGCTCCCCTGCAGGAGATGCAGCCCGCCTGACGGCGTAGGACCCGGCGGCCGGCCACCGGTCGCCCGACCCGGACGGCGTGAGCCGGTCCGGACCCCCGGCGTCCCCACCGGGCGGCTCGCCAGTCCAGGCCCGCGACCCGCGGGGTCGCGCGGCGGTGGCGGCGCGCGACCGGATGTGCTCCGCCGGACCTCGCTGCGGGTATGCTCGTCCCGCTGAGCTTCCCCCGCGCAGCGCCGTGATCCGACACGACCCGCGCGTCCGCTCGACCACCGACGGCGAGGGAGCCACCGTTGTACCTGAAGAGCCTGACCCTGAAGGGGTTCAAGTCCTTCGCCTCCTCGACGACGCTCCAGCTCGAGCCCGGCATCACGTGCATCGTGGGCCCCAACGGCTCCGGCAAGTCCAACGTCGTCGACGCGCTCGCGTGGGTGATGGGCGAGGCGAGCGCCAAGTCGCTGCGCGGCGGCAAGATGGACGACGTCATCTTCGCCGGCACCTCGGGCCGGCCGCCGCTGGGGCGTGCCGAGGTGGTGCTGACCATCGACAACACCGACGGCGCGCTGCCGATCGAGTACGCCGAGGTCACGATCAGCCGGACCATGTTCCGCAGCGGCGGCTCGGAGTACGCCATCAACGGCAACACCTGCCGCCTCCTCGACGTCCAGGAGCTGCTCAGCGACTCCGGCATCGGCCGCGAGATGCACGTCATCGTCGGGCAGGGCCAGCTCGACCAGATCCTGCACGCCACCCCCGAGGACCGGCGCGGCTTCATCGAGGAGGCCGCCGGCGTGCTGAAGCACCGCAAGCGCAAGGAGAAGGCGCTCCGCAAGCTCGACGCCACCGACGGCAACCTCAACCGGCTCAACGACCTGCTCAACGAGATCCGGCGCCAGCTCAAGCCGCTGGGCCGGCAGGCCGAGGTGGCCCGGCGGGCCGCGACCGTGCAGGCCGACGTGCGCGACGCCCGGGCCCGACTGCTGGCCGACGACCTGGTGACTGCCCGCACCGCGCTCGAGCAGGAGATGGCAGACGAGTCGGTGCTGGTCCAGCGCCGCGAGCAGGTCGAGGCAGCCATCGCCCGCAGCCGCGAGCAGGAGGCAGCGCTCGAGGCCGCGCTGCGCGAGGACCTGCCCGCCCTGGCCCGCGCCCAGGAGACCTGGTTCGCCCTCTCCGGCGTGCGCGAGAAGCTGCGCGGCACCCAGTCGCTCGCCGCCGAGCGGATCCGCAACGCCGACTCGACCGCGTCGTCGGAGGCAGCGGCCTCGGGCCGCGACCCCGAGCAGCTCGAGGCCGAGGCCGCCGAGGTGCGCGAGCAGGAGCAGCGCATCGACGCCGAGGTCTCCGGCCACCGGGTCGCGCTCGAGGACGCCGTGACCGCGCGCCGCGAGGCCGAGGACGCCGCGGCCGAGGAGGACCGCCGGGTCGCCGGGCTGCAGCGTGCCGCGGCCGACCGCCGCGAGGGCCTTGCCCGCCTGCACGGCCAGGTCAACGCGCTGAAGTCGCGCGCCGCGGCCGCCGAGGAGGAGGTCGGCCGGCTCAGCCTGGCCCGCGAGGAGGCCGTGGCCCGCGCCGAGCGCGCGCAGCGCGACTTCACCGCCCTCGAGACCAAGGTCGCCGGCCTCGACGCCGGCGAGGAGGGGCTCGACGCCGAGCACGAGGCGGCGGTCGCCGCGCTCGACGACGTCGAGGAGCGGCTGGCCAAGGCGCGCGAGGAGGCGCTCCAGGCCGACCGCGACCGCTCGACGCTGATGGCCCGCAAGGACGCCCTCGAGATGGGCCTCAACCGCAAGGACGGCGCCGGCGCGCTGCTCGCCGCCAGCGACCGGGTCTCCGGGCTGATGGGCTCGGTGGCCGCGCTGCTCTCGGTGCGCCCGGGCTTCGAGGCCGCCGTCGCCGGAGCCCTCGGCCAGGCCGCCGACGCCGTGGCCGTCGCCTCGCCCGAGGCGGCCGTCGAGGCGATCACGCACCTGAAGTCCGACGACCTCGGCCGGGCCGGGCTGCTGCTCGGCGGCGCCCCCGGGGACGCCGACACCTCCGGCTGGCCCGGGCTGCCGGGCGGCGCGACGTACGCCGTCGACGTGGTGGAGTGCCCCGACACGCTGCGCCCCGGTCTGGCCCGGCTGCTGCGCAAGGTCGCCGTCGTCGACGACCTCGACGCCGCACGCGCCCTGGTGGCGAGCACCCCCGACGTCACCGCCGTCACCCGCGACGGCGACGTGCTGGGTGCCCACTACGCCGCCGGCGGCTCGTCGGACCAGCCCAGCCTGATCGAGATCCAGGCCGCCGTCGACGAGGCCGACCGGATGCTCGCCGAGGCCGTCGCCTCGGCCGAGCGGCTCGGCTTCGACATGTCGCGGCTGGAGAGCGAGCGCCTCGAGGCCCAGAAGCGGGCCGACGTCGCGCTGGCCAAGCTGCACGAGTCGGACGCGACGCTGGCCGCGGTGGCCGAGGAGCTCGGTCAGTACGGCTCGCAGGCCCGCGCCGCGCGCGGCGAGGCCGAGCGCCTCGGCGAGGCGATCGCCAAGGCCGAGGAGGCGCGCGACCGCGACCTCGCCGGGCTCGCCGAGCTCGAGGGCCGGCTGGCCCGGGCCGAGGAGTCGCCCGAGGCAGAGCCCGAGGTCGACGAGCGGGAGCGGCTGGCCGAGGCCGCCCGCGCCGCCCGGCAGGCCGAGATGGACGCCCGGCTCGCGTTGCGCACGTCGGAGGAGCGGGCCCGGGCGCTGCACGGTCGCGCCGACCAGCTGCTCCGGGCCGCCGCGGCCGAGCGCGAGACGCGGGCCCGCGAGGCCGAGCGCCGGGCCCGGCTGCTGCGCGAGGGTCGGGCCGCGGAGGCGGTCCACACCGCCGTGGCCTGGGTGCTGCGCCGGCTGGAGACCTCGGTCGAGCAGGCCGCGCTGGCCCGCTCGGCGGTCGAGGAGGCGCGTTCGGGGCGCGAGCGCGAGCTGCTCGACGTACGCTCCCGGCTGCGCGACCTCGGCAAGGAGCACGACGAGCTCGTCAACTCCGTCCACCGCGACGAGATGGCGCGCACCCAGCAGCGGATGCGGATCGAGCAGCTGGAGGAGAAGGCGCTCGAGGAGCTCGGCCTCGACGCCGACGCCCTGGTCGCCGACTACGGCCCGGACCAGCCGGTGCCGGTCACGGTGCTGCCCGACGCCGACGGCGCTGCGTCCGACGAGGAGGCGCCGGCCCCCGAACCGGTGCCGTTCGTGCGCGAGGAGCAGCAGAAGCGGCTGCGCACCGCCGAGCGCGCGCTCGCGATGCTCGGCCGGGTCAACCCGCTGGCGCTGGAGGAGTTCTCGGCGATGGAGGAGCGGCACAAGTTCCTCACCGAGCAGCTCGAGGACCTCAAGAAGACCCGCCGCGACCTGCTCGACATCGTCCGCGAGGTCGACGACCGGGTGCAGCAGGTGTTCACCGAGGCCTACGCCGACGTGTCCAACGCCTTCGACCAGACCTTCGCCCGGCTGTTCCCCGGCGGCGAGGGACGCCTGGTGCTCACCGATCCCGACGACATGCTCAGCACCGGCATCGAGGTCGAGGCGCGTCCGCCCGGTAAGAAGGTCAAGCGCCTGTCGCTGCTCTCCGGCGGCGAGCGGTCGCTGGTGGCGGTGGCGTTCCTGGTGGCGCTGTTCAAGGCGCGCCCCTCGCCGTTCTACATCCTCGACGAGGTCGAGGCCGCCCTCGACGACACCAACCTGGGCCGCCTGCTGGAGATCTACGAGGAGCTGCGGGAGAACTCCCAGCTGCTGGTGATCACCCACCAGAAGCGGACCATGGAGGTCGGCGACGCCCTCTACGGCGTCACGATGCGCGGCGACGGCGTGTCGGCCGTGATCAGCCAGCGGCTGCGCGAGACCGCCTCGGCGTGAGCGCGCGTCCGGGCCGCGGCGACTACGTCCACTGGCGCACGATCACCACGCGCTGGCGCGACGACGACGCCTACGGCCACCTCAACAACGCGACCTACTACGAGCTGTTCGACACCGCGGTCAACGCCTACCTCTACGAGGCGACCGGGCTCGACATCCGCCGCCTCCCGCAGATCGGCGTCGTGGCCGAGACCGGCTGCCGCTACTTCCGCGAGCTCGGGTTCCCCGCGCCGATCGAGGCCGGCCTGGTCGTCGACAAGGTGGGCCGCTCCAGCGTGGTCTACCGGATCGGCCTGTTCCAGGGCGACGGCGACGAGGCCGCCGCGGAGGGCCGCTTCGTGCACGTCTACGTCGACGACACCGACCCCGCCCGGCCGGTCACCGCGATGCCCGACGTCGTGCGCGACGTCGTCTCGAGGTTGCTGCGGCCGGGGGGTGCTGGCAACGGCGTGGGGTGAATCGACCGGAACTCCGCAATTGCGGAGTTGTGGTCGGTTGGGCGTGGGGTGAATCGACCGGAACCGCGCGATCGAGGAGTTGTGGTCGGTTGGGCGTGGGGTGGATCGACCGGAACCGCGCGATCGAGGAGTTGTGGTCGGTTGGGCGTGGGGGAAACCGTCCGGAACCGCGCAATTGCGGAGTTGTGGTCGATTGAGCCACCCCCAGCGCCCCCGCACCGCCCCTGACCCCGAGCCGGGCCCGGCGGCTCTGGTTGGATTGAGCCCATGACCACGACCGTCGCGCTCGTCCTCATCATCGCCGCGGTGGCGGTGCTGGCCCTGGCCGTCACGATCGGCCTGAGCATCGGCCGCGGACGCCGGACGCCGCCGGTCCCGCCGGCGGGCGGCACCGACGTGATCGTGCCCCCCGCGGTCGAGCCGACGGCCGAGCCCGTGGAGCCGGTGGCCGAGCCGGTCGCCGGGCCGGCGACCCCCACGGTCGAGCGGCCGGAGGGCCGGGAGTCACGGCTGGTCCGGCTGCGCCAGCGGCTGGCCGGGCAGGGCGGGCTCGGCCGGGGGCTGCTGAGCCTGCTGAGCCGCGACCGGCTCGACGAGGACACCTGGGAGTCGATCGAGGACGCCCTCATCACCGCCGACGTGGGCGTCACCCCCACCCAGGAGCTGGTCGACCGCCTGCGCACCCGGATGCGCGTCGAGGGCACCGGCCCGGCCGAGGCGCGCACCGTGCTGCGCGAGGAGCTCGTCACGTTGGTCGGGCCCGAGCTCGACCGCAGCCTGCGGGTCAGCGGTGAGGGCGACACCCCGGGGGTGGTCCTGGTCGTCGGTGTCAACGGCGCCGGCAAGACCACCACCGTGGGCAAGATCGCGCGCATCCTGGTCGCCGACGACCGCTCGGTCGTGCTCGGCGCGGCCGACACCTTCCGCGCGGCGGCCGTCGACCAGCTGGCGACCTGGGGCGAGCGGGTCGGCGTCGAGGTGGTGCGCGGGGCCGAGGGCTCCGACCCCGCCAGCGTGGCCTTCGAGGCGGTGCGCTCGGGTGCGGAGAACGGCGTCGACACCGTCATCGTCGACACCGCCGGCCGGCTGCAGAACAAGGCCGGCCTGATGGACGAGCTCGGCAAGGTCAAGCGGGTCATCGAGAAGCAGGCGCCGGTCACCGAGGTGCTGCTCGTGCTCGACGCCACCACCGGCCAGAACGGCATGATCCAGGCCCGGGTCTTCAGCGAGGTCGTCGACGTCACCGGCATCGTGCTGACCAAGCTCGACGGCTCGGCCAAGGGCGGCATCGTGGTCGCCGTCCAGCGCGAGCTCGGCGTGCCCGTCAAGCTCGTGGGTTTGGGGGAGGGGCCCGACGACCTGGCCCCCTTCGACCCCGAGGCGTTCGTCGACGCACTGCTCGGCTGAACGCCTGACCCGAACGACGACCCGACCCGAGCCGGACGCCAGCCCGCACCCACCGCCACTGAGGAGAGCCGCCGTGACCGCACCCAGCACCGACCGGCACGCCGACGCACCCCCGGCGCAGCGCCTGGAGGAGTTCCCGCGCCGCTTCTGCGGCGTGTGCGGCCGGGTGGTGCGCCGGGAGTTCAAGCCCGGCCCGGGCGGTCGTCCCGACGCCTCGTGCCCGCGCTGCGGCAGCCTCGAGCGGCACCGGTTCCTGGCGCTCCTGCTCTCGGCGCTGCAGCCGACCATGCCCGACCTGGGCGTGCTCCTCGACGTCGCGCCCACCCCCCACGTCACCCCGCTGCTGGCGCGGCTGGGGCCGCGTCACCACGTGCGGCTCGACCTGGGCGCCGACAACCGCCTGGTCGACGTGCTCGGCAGCCTCACCGAGCTGCCGCTGCCCGACGCGTCGGTCGACCTGCTCGTCTGCTACCACGTGCTCGAGCACGTGCCCGACGACCGCAGCGCGATGCGCGAGATCGCCCGGGTGCTCGGTTCAGGGGGCGTCGGCCTCGTGCAGGTGCCGTTCCGCCCCGGCACCCGCACCGACGAGGACCCGAGCGCCGACGAGGAGGAGCGGCTGCGCCGCTTCGGGCAGCGCGACCACGTGCGCTACTACGGCGACGACTTCGAGGACCGCCTCGTGGAGTCCGGGCTCGCCTTCACCCGGGTCACGCCCCGCTCGGTGCTGGGGGAGCGGATGTGCACCTGGCTCAAGGTCGTCCCCGACGAGCTGGTCTGGATCGTGCGCTCCAGCGCGAACGCCGCGGTGCCGCCCCCGCTGGAGGTCGACCCCACCCCCACCGGGCTGGCCCGGGCCTTCGAGGCCACGCTCGACGAGCTGACCCTGGTCCGCGGCCGGCTGCTCGACTCGCGGGCGGAGACGGAGCGGCTGCGCCGGCAGCTGGAGGCGGCCGGGTCGGGTTGGACCGCGCGTCGGGTCGCCCGCGGCGTACGGCGCCGGGCCGGGCGGCTGCTCGGGCGCGGCTGAGGTCCGCTGCCGCCCGGCGTCCCCCGCCGGCGACCACCGGACCGGGATTTGCGGTCGTCCGGCGCCGCGCCGGATGATGCCCGACGTCATGAGCACCCGCGGCGACCTCTTCTCGCGCCCCCACCTGCGCGAGCTGGTCGGGGTCGGTCTCGCCGGTGGGGCCGGGCTGGTCGTCGACTACGCCCTGCTCTGGGTGCTCGCGGTGCGGCTCGACGTGGTCGGCTGGCTGGCGGCCGGCACGGCGTTCGCCCTCTCGGCGGTGGTCAACTTCAGCCTCAACCGCCGGGTCTTCGTCGCGCGCGGTGGTGAGCTCGCCCGCCAGGGCCGGCGCTACGTCGCCCTGTTCGGCGTGAACCTCGTGGTCACCAGTCTCACCGTGCCGCGCGTCGCCGGCCTGCTCGACGGGCTCGGTGACGACGCCTCGGTGCTGGTGGCCAAGTCGTGCGTGGTCGCGGTGCTGCTGCTCTTCAACACCGTCGCCTACCGCCGCTGGGTCTTCCACCACGACGAGCGCCCGGCATGACCGGCACGACGGCGCGGGTGCTGGTGCTGCTGCCTGCCTACAACGAGCGCGAGGCGCTGCCGGGCGTGCTCGCTGAGCTGCACGAGACGCTGCCGAGCGTCGACGTCCTCGTCGTCGACGACGGCTCCCGCGACGACACCGCCGAGGTGGCCCGCCGGGGCGGCGCCCGGGTGCTCCGGCTGCCGTTCAACGTCGGCGTCGGAGGCGCGCTGCGCGCCGGCCTGCTGCTGGCCCGGCGCGAGGGCTACGACGTCGTCGTGCAGTGCGACTCCGACGGCCAGCACCCGCCTGCCGAGATCCCGCGGCTGCTCGCGGCGCTGGCGGGCAACGACCTGGTCATCGGCGCCCGGTTCGCCGGCGAGGGTGACTACCGGGTCCGGGGCCTGCGCGCCCTGGCGATGCGGTTCCTGGCCACGGTGATGACCCGGGTGCACCGCACGCCGCTCACCGACGTGACCTCCGGCTTCCGCGCCTTCGGGCCGCGGGCGGTCGCCGTGCTGTGCGCCGAGATGCCGCGCGAGTACCTCGGCGACACCGTCGAGGCGCTCGTGGTGGCCAAGGAGCACCGGCTGCGGGTCGGCCAGGTCGCGGTGACGATGCGGGTGCGGCAGGGTGGGGTCGTCAGCCACCGCGGGCTGCGCTCGGCGCTGTACCTGGGCCGGGTCCTGGTGATGCTCGGGCTGGCGCTGATGCGCCTGGTCCGGGCCCGGAGGAGGTCGTCGTGAAGGCCGAGCTGTTCGCGGGCCTGCTCGCCCTGGTCGCGATCGCCGTGGTGCTCCGGATGGTCTCCCGCCGCCGCCTGGTCGTGAAGTACGCCGTGCTGTGGCTGGTCGTCAGCACGGTGATGGTCGTGATGGCCCTGATCCCCAGCAGCGTGGCCTGGATCTCCGACCTGGCCGGCTTCGAGGTGCCCTCGAACTTCCTGTTCTTCGTCGGGTACGGGCTGCTGCTCATGGTGAACCTCCAGCACTCCACCGAGCTGACCACGGTGGAGCGCCAGGTGCAGCGGCTCGCGGAGGAGATCGCGATCCTGAGCGAGCGCGAGGACCAGCGGGACGGCGGGTGACACCCCCGCTGCCGCGCCACGACCGGCGCTGGTGGGACCCCGTGCGGCCCGCCGTGCTCGGGGTCGTCGCCGCGGCCTTCCTCGTGCTGGTCGCCCTCGACGTGAGCGGCTCCTCGATCGGCGTGCTGGCCGAGCGCCGGGGCGACGACGGGGTGGTGGCCGGCGAGCCGCGACCGATCCGCAGCGACGAGTACGCCCTGCGCACCCCGCTGGCGCTCTCCGCGGCCCGGCAGGACTTCCCGGCCACCTCGTGGGTCGGCCTCTCCGAGGTCGACAACGCCGCCGCGGCGCATGCCGGGCCGACCCGTGGCTGGGAGGCGGCGCTGACCCCCCAGAACTGGGGCTACCTGCTGCTCGGGCCGAGCCGCGGCCTGGCCTGGACCTGGTGGTGGTCGTTCGCGGTGTGCCTGGCTGCGTCGTTCCTGCTGGTGCTGCGGCTGACCCGGTCGCCGGTGCTCGCCCTCGGCATCGCGGCGGCGATCACGTTCAACCCCTACACCGCCTGGTGGTCGGCCCCCGCGCCGGCACCGTTCGTCGGCTACGCGGTGCTTGCCGCAGAGCTGCTGCTGGCGGCGTGGGCGTGCCGGCGCCGGTGGGGGGCGGTGGGACTGGCCGCGGTGGCCGGCCTGGTCGGTGCGTCGTTCGCCCTGCTGCTCTACCCCGGCTGGCAGGTACCGCTGGGGGTGGTGCTGGCCGCGCTGTGCGTCGGCGTGCTGCTCGACGGCCGGGTGCCGTGGCGTCGGGTGGTGCTGACGGTCGGGGTCGCCGCGGTGACGATGCTGGCGCCGCTGGGGGTGTGGTACGTGCAGCACCACGACGCGATCGCGGCGACCCGGGCCACCTACTACCCCGGGCAGCGGGTCTCCGAGGCCGGCACCGGCTCGTGGGTGCAGCTCTCGACCGGCCCGCTGGCGCCGTGGCTGGCAGGCGACGCCGGGGCGACGCTGGGCCGGTCACCGGGTGCCGGCCCCTACGACAACCTCTCCGAGAGCGCGTCGTCGTGGCTGCCGCTACCGGTGCTCGGCCTGGTGATGGCGCTCGCGCTGGTGCTCGCCCTGCGGGGGCGGTCGGCCCGGCGCCGGACCGCCAGCCCGGCGGCGGTGGATCCCGTGGACCGGCCCGTGGACCGGCCCGTGGCGCAGGCCGGGGAACCGGTGGCCGGTCCGGCCACCGCGGCGGCGCTGACGGTGGCGGTGCTGGTGCTGCTGGCCTGGGCCTTCCTGCCGCTGCCCGAGGCGGTCGGCAAGGTGACCTTGCTGTCGATGGTCCCGCCGGGCCGGCTGCCGCTGCCCCTGGGCACGGCGTTCCTGCTGCTGGTGGCCGTGCTCGCGGGCCGCACCGGCCCCCGCGCGTGGCGGCCGGTGCTGGCCGGTGGGGCGGTGGTGGCCGTGGTCGCGAGCGGTTGGGTCGCCTGGTCGGCGTCGCGACGGTTGAGCTGGGACGTCGACCTGGTGCCGGGAGCCTTGGTGGTGCTCAGCGGGGCGGGGCTGGCGGCCGTGGTGGTTGGCGTCCTCGCCGGCGGCCTGGCCACCCGGGTCTGCGCCGCCGTGCTGGGCGTCGCGGCCCTCGTCGGCTGGGCCCTGGTGAACCCGCTGCAGCACGGCGCCGCACCGCTCCTGCAGAGCCGGGTCGCGACCGCCCTCCACCGGCACGCCGACGCCGGGGCCAATCCGCGGGTCGCCGTCTACGGCGGGCTCGACGTGGTGGCGCTGGTGCGCGCGGCCGGCTTCCAGAGCGTCTCGGGCCAGACCCTCTACCCCTCCGAGGAGGTCATGGAGGCGCTGGTGCCCGACGAGCGCCGGGAGTGGAACAACTACGCCCAGTACCAGTGGGCGCCGGGCGCGGCGGGCAGCGACGCCCGGATCGACCCGGTGCGCGGCACCTTCATGCAGCTGACCGTCGACCCCTGCTCACCGGTGCTGCTCGACCTCGTCGACCCCGGCTGGGTGGTCGCCGAGAGCCGCCTCGACGGCGACTGCCTCGACCAGGTCGACGCCTTCCGCGCCCGCGACAAGCACCTGCGCCTCTACCGGGTGACCGGCTAGCCGGTGTGCCGCTCCGACCGCACCCGCAGCACGTCGTCGAGCAGCGTCGCGGCCCGGGCGTCGAAGGAGTGGTCGCGGGCCACCCGGTCGGCGATCTCACCCATCTGCTCGTCGTCGGGGAACCGGTCGCGACCCTCGGGCGAGCAGAGCAGCGCCAGCTCCTCCACCGAGTGGTAGGGCTGCACGGCCCCCTCGAAGATCTCCAGCCCCGGCACGGCGTCCGAGACCACCCGGGCGCCCGAGGCGACGGCGTCGAAGAGCCGGTTCGCCAGGAAGCCGGCCGCCGTCATGTCGGCCCAGTGGTCGGCCAGCACCAGACCGTGGTCGCGGTAGGTCTGCATGAGCAGGTGGTTGGGGACGTACTCGCGACCCCGCACGGCGTCGGGCACCTTGCCCTGCCAGTGGGGGCCGTGCACCACGAGCGGGACGCCGGCGGCCAGCGCGTCGGCCACGATCGGGCGCACCCGCTGCCGCGGGGCGCCGCCCACGAAGACCGGGTGGCTGCCGTCGCCGACCGGGGTCGAGAGGTCGGCGCGCCGCGCGAGGTCGGTGGCCTGCAGCAGAACGTCGACCCGGCGACCGCTGCGCGCGGTCATCGCACGCGCCCACGCCTCGGAGGCGGCGTAGACCAGGTCGAAGCCCATCAGCTCCCAGGTCGCGACCTCGTCGGGGTGGCTGATCACCCACAGCACGTTGGTCTTGCCCGGCACCGGGGCGATCACGTCGAGGCCGCGGATGCCGAGCACCACGTCGTCGTACGCCGTCACCGGGTCGGAGTGGGCGTCGTGGCGGAAGGTCACGACCTGCTGGCCGAGCGCAGTGAGGCCGGCCCCCAGCGAGGCCAGGAAGTGGGTGTCGCCCCAGAGGTCGCCGACCTCGCCGCCCGGGGCCGGGCTGCGGAGCCCCCAGCGCAGCGTGGGCCGGCCGTCCGGCCCGGGGTCGAGCGGACGCCGGGTCAGCAGCAGCCGGGGGGCCGGGACGCTCGCCTGGTCGCCGTGCACGTGGGCGATGTCGAATCCGGCGCGGGTCCAGCGCTCCGGCTCGGCGGCCGGCAGGCGGCCGGCCCAGCGCTGCATGAAGGTGACCCGGTTGGTCGCGATGTGGGTGGAGCGGCCGGGGGTCTTGCTCTCGTGGTGGGTCACCAGCGACTCGGTGACGACCCGGAAGGTGCCCGGCCGCCGCTCGGCGGCGCGCAGGCAGAGGTCGATGTCCTCCATGCCGTTGACGTAGATCGGGTCGAAGCCGCGCAGCTCCGCGACGTCGTCGGCACGCATCGCGAGCGCGGCCGCGGTCACCACCGCGAAGTCGCGCTGGCCGGCGCGGAGCACGTCCTCGACGGGGTGGCGGGCCAGGAAGTGCACGGGCAGCGCACCCTCGACCGGGAACGCCGTCCCCGCCGCCTGCACGGTGTCGTCGCCGTAGAGGAGCAGCGGCTGGGCGCCGAGGACCTCGGGGTCGTCGAGCGCGGCGACGAGGGGGTCGAGCCAGCCGGGCCGCACCTCGGTGTCGTTGTTGAGGAAGACCACCGTCGCGCCGGTGCTGCGGGCGAAGCCGACGTTGCAGCCGACCGCGAAGTTGAGGTTGCGGGGGAGCCGCTCGACGCGCACCAGGTCGGCGGTGCCGGTGCCGACCAGCCCCGCGGTGAGGCTCAGCCCGATGTCGAGGCGGGAGCCGTTGTCGAGGACGACGACCTCGAGGTCGGCGCCCGGGGTGTTGCGGGCCAGGGCGGTGACGGCGTCGAGGGTCATCCGGGCGTCGTTCCACGTCGGGATCACCACCGAGACGCGTCCCGCGACCCGCTCGGCCACGCCGGCCCGGACGGCGTCCCAGTCGACCCAGTGCTGACCCAGCACGACGAACTGCCACGCATCCGACTCGGTGGTGGTGATCCGCTCCAGCGACTCGCGGCTGTCGTCGTAGTCGACGGCGATGAACGGCAGCAGCGTCAGGTCGACGACCTTGGCCAGCCGCAGCGCGAAGTCGTGGTCGACCCAGCGCCGCAGGGCGGGGTCGAAGCCGCCGACCTCGAGTGCGAGGGCGCGGCGGACGACGAGGACGTTGAGGTCGACGTGGTTGACCACCAGCAGGTCGGCCAGGCCGCCCTCGTAGGCGCGGTAGGAGGTCTCGCCGGTCCGGGGGTCGGTGAGCCGCATGCCGGCGTACGCCGCCGGGAGGTCCTGGGCGTGCATCGCGGCGACGGCGAGCCGGAGGAAGTCGGGCCGCCAGGTGTTGTCGGAGTCGAGGAACGCGACGTAGTCGCCGCGGGCGTGCTCGAGACCGGTGTTGCGGGCCGCGCAGACGCCGCCCCAGGGCTGGGCGACGACCGTGAGCCGCGGCTCCTCCTCGGCCAGTCCGCGCAGCACCTCCAGGGTGTGGTCGGTGGAGCCGTCGTCGACGACGACCAGCTCCCAACGGTCGAGGGTCTGGGCGCGCACCGAGTCGATGGCCGCGCGCACGACGTCGGGGCGGTTGCGCACCGGCATCACGACCGACACCAGCGGGCCGTCGCCGTCCGGCAGGGGGGCGCCCTCCCACCGGGCGCGCCAGCGCTGCTCGGCCGCCTCGTCCCAGTCCTCGCGCAGCCGGGTGCCCTGCTGGTCGCGGTCGGCGGCGCGCTGCCGTGCGTACTCCAGCATCGCCGGCCGCACGTCGGCGAGCGTGACGCCGTCGGTGCCGGGCAGCGGGGCGTCGGCCCCCTCGCGCTCCAGGAACAGCCCCAGCACGCCGCCGGGGTGGCTGCCGTAGGCGCGCTCGCGGTAGGTCAGCCGGCGGGCGTCGAAGACCGGGCTGAGCGAGCGGTTGGCGCCACGGGTGCGCAGGTGGTCGACCAGCACCGAGACGCCGTTGTCGCCCTGAAGGCGGTCGACGAGGCGGCGGGAGCAGCGGCTCAGGTCCCACAGCGGGTGGGGGGAGTAGTGGCCGGTGCCGATTGCGGCGTAGTGGGCGGCGGCCTCGGCGTCCGACTCGAAGGTCAGGCCCACCTGCGCCTCGTAGAACTCGCGGTCGAACACCCCCGAGGCCAGCAGCGCCGCGACCTGCCCGTCGCGGCCGACCCCCCCGGCCCGGCCCGGGGCCGATGCGCGGACGGTGCTGCGCACGCGGCGCATCAGGCGGGAAGGCATGTCACCTCGGCAGTGGTGGGTGGGCTGGGCAGGACGGCGGGGCAGGACGGGGCGGGTCGCGCGGTCGGGACGACGCCCCACCCTAAGGGACGCACGGGAGCGCGACGGAGTTCTCGGCCCCGCCTCCGGCAGGCGCTTCGTAACACGCTCGTTACACGGGCCAGGAACTCGTTTCCTCCCCGCAACACGGCGACAGCGGGAGCGAAACCTCCGGCTCCGAGGGTTCTCGGCAACGGCAGGCCGCTGGTGACAGGGACGTCACGCATCGGCGGACCGGCCCCCGAGAACTACCCTGGAGGTTCCATGGAGTACGGGCTGCAAGCCTGGATGCTGGCCTCGGCCTCGCTCGTCCTGATGATGACGACGCCGGCCCTCGCACTGTTCTACGGCGGCATGAGCCGCTCGAAGTCGGTGCTCAACATGATGATGATGTCGTTCTCGGCCCTGGGCATCGTCGGCATCGTCTACGTGCTGTGGGGCTGGTCGATGTCCTACGGCTCGGAGGACGTCGGCAAGCTGTTCGCCAACCCCTTCGAGCTCTTCGGCCTCCGCGACGTCTCCGGCGCGACGTACCTCGGGGTCGGCTTCCAGCTGACCTTCGCGGTGATCACCGCCGCGCTCATCAGTGGCGCGGTCGCGGACCGGCTCAAGTTCTCCGCCTGGCTGCTGTTCCTCCCGCTGTGGGTGACGCTCTCCTACTTCCCGCTGGCCCACATGGTCTGGGGTGGCGGTTTCCTCAGCGGGGTGCAGAACGGCCTCGCGGACCTGGTCTTCTCCGGTGACGGGGGCGCCGAGGTGGCTCCGATCGACTACGCCGGCGGCACGGTCGTGCACATCAACGCCGGTGTGGCCGGCCTGGTCCTGGCCATCCTGCTCGGCAAGCGGCTCGGGTTCGGCAAGGAGCCGATGAAGCCGCACAACCTGACGCTGACGATGATCGGCGCCGGCCTCCTGTGGTTCGGCTGGTTCGGCTTCAACGTCGGCTCCTGGGTGCCCGGTGACCTGACCGGTGACGACGCCGGTGCCTACTGGCTCGAGGAGTCGAGCCTGGTCTGGCTGAACACCACCGTCGCCACCTGTGCCGCGATCATCGGCTGGCTCGTCATCGAGAAGATCCGCGACGGCAAGGCCACCTCGCTCGGCGCCGCCTCCGGCGTCGTCGCCGGCCTCGTCGCCATCACCCCGGCGTGCGGCGCGCTGTCGCCGGTGGGCGCGATCATCCTCGGACTCGTCGCGGGTGCCCTCTGCGCCCTCGCGGTCGGCCTCAAGTACAAGTTCGGCTACGACGACTCGCTCGACGTGGTCGGCGTCCACCTGGTCGGTGGCCTCGTCGGCACCGTCGGCATCGGGTTCCTCGCCACCAGCGGTGGACTCTTCTACGGCGACGGCATCAAGCAGCTCGTCGTGCAGGTCCTGGTCGCGCTGTTCGCGATGCTGTGGTCGGGCGTCGCCACGCTGATCGTGGGCCTTGCGGTGAAGGCACTGATCGGTCTGCGCATCGACGAGGAGAGCGAGGTCGACGGCATCGACTTCCTCGAGCACGGCGAGTCGGCGTACGACCTGGCGAGCAGCAGCGGCAGCCGTCGCTCGCCGCTGGTCGGCGGTACGCCGGCCGCCAGCCCGGCCACCAGCTCGGAAGGAGCGAACGCGTGAAGCTCGTGACCGCGGTCATCAAGCCGCACAAGTGGGAGGACGTCCGCGAGGCACTGGAGACCTTCGGGGTGACGGGCATGACCGTCAGCGAGGTCAGCGGCTACGGGCGCCAGAAGGGCCACACCGAGGTCTACCGGGGCGCGGAGTACGACATCGCGCTGGTGCCGAAGATCCGGATCGAGATCGTCGTCGACGACGACGACGCCGAGGACGTGGTCGGGATCGTGGTCAAGACCGCGCAGACAGGCCGGATCGGAGACGGCAAGGTCTGGGTCAGCCCGGTCGAGACGGTGGTCCGGGTCCGCACCGGCGACCGCGACGCCGCCGCGCTCTGACCCACGGCGCCCTGACCGGCGCCACCACCCGGGCACCGGTGCCCCGCACGTCCAGGCGTGCGGGGCACCGGTCACGTCCACGGCGGCGAGGGGCGGCCCGCAGCCCGGTGACCGGGTCGGTCGCGGTGCCGTACCCCTGGCCGGGCTCCGGCCGGATTCTGGGCGACTCCTGGCCGGACTTCGCGCCCAGAACCACACCGTGTCGGCCAGAGTTCCGGCCGAGTGGTCGGGGTTTCCCCGGTGCACCGGGGAAACCACCACCCCCCGACCCACCCCCCGGCGATCCCCCGGTCGGGCATCATCGACGGCACCGCTCGCGCGGCCACGGACTCCCGCCTCGGGCGGGGGAGAGGAAGACAGAGGATGAAGCTCGTCACGGCGGTCGTGAAGCCGCACAAGTGGGAGGACGTCCGGGTCGCCCTGGAGGCGGTCGGAGTGACCGGGATGACCGTGGCCGAGGTCAGCGGCTACGGGCGCCAGAAGGGGCACACCGAGGTCTACCGCGGCGCGGAGTACGACGTCGCGCTGGTGCCGAAGATCCGGATCGAGATCGTCGTCGACGACGGTGACGTCGAGGCGGTCGTCGGCGCGATCCTGGGGAGCGCGCAGAGCGGCAAGATCGGCGACGGCAAGGTCTGGGTGTCGCCGGTGGAGAGCGTGGTGCGGGTGCGCACCGGCGACCGCGACTCCGCAGCCCTCTGAGCACCCCGGGGAAGGACGCCCGGTGACCGCGGCCGATCGGGTGCGCCGGACAGCCGAGGCCGACGCGCTGTGCCAGGCGGCGTACGCCTCGTGCGAGGGTCCCGACACAGGCACCGCGCTGGTGGCCGTCGGCGGCTACGGTCGCGGCGAGCTCGCGCCGTGGTCGGACCTCGACGTGGTGCTGGTCAGCAACGACGACGTGCGGCCCGGGGAGCTGGCCGAGCGGATCTGGTACCCGCTGTGGGACTCCGGCTCCAAGGTCGACCACTCGGTGCGCACGCACAGCGAGGTGCTGGCCGCCGCCGAGGGCGACCTGCGGGTCGCGCTGGGCATGCTCGACCTGCGTCACCTCGCCGGCGACCCCAACCTGACGCTGCGGCTGCGCACCACGATGCTGGCGCACTGGCGCCGGCAGGCCCGCGAGCGGCTGCCGGAGCTGCACCGGATGGTCCGGTCGCGCCACGAGCTGATCGGCGAGCTGGCCCACGTCTCGGTGCCCGACCTCAAGGAGGCCGAGGGCGGGCTGCGCGACGCGACCGCCCTCAAGGCGCTGGTCGCCACCTGGCTCGTCGACGTGCCGCACGTCGCGCTGGAGAGCAGCCGGCTGGCGCTGCTCGACGTCCGCGACCACGTGCACGACCTCGCGGGGCGGGCCACCGACCGGGTGGCACCGGAGCTGTGGGACGAGCTGGCCGTCCGCCTGGAGGTACCCGACGCCCGGGCGGCACAGGTGCACGTGCGCGAGATCGGCCGACGGATCACCCACCTGTCGCGACTCACCTGGCGCCGCGTGGAGCACGTGCTCGCGACGCCTGCGGGGCGTCGTGGTCCGCGTCGTCCGCCGATGGTGCCGGTGGCCGAGGGCGTGGCCCTGTCGAACGGCGAGGTGGTGCTCGACCGGGGCGCCCGACCCGCCGACGACCCCCTGCTGCTGCTGCGGGCGACCGCCGCGGCGGCTGAGAACGACGCGGTGCTCGCCCCGGCGACGGCGGCCCGCCTCGCCCGCGAGGCCGCCCCGCTGCCCGACCCGTGGCCAGCCGAGGCACGACGGTTGCTGGTGCGCCTGCTGGCCGCCGGTCCTGGGCTGCTCGGCACCTGGGAGACCCTCGAGGAGACCGGGGCGCTCGACCTGCTCCTCCCGGAGTGGGAGCGGATCCGGCTGCTGCCGCACGCCTCGCCGATCCACCGGTTCACGGTCGACCGCCACGTGGTCGAGACCTGCGTCGAGGCGGCCGCGCTGATCCGCGAGGTGTCGCGTCCCGACGTGCTGATGGTGGCCGCGCTGCTGCACGACATCGGCAAGGGGAGCCTGACCGAGCACAGCGTGGCCGGTGAGCCGATCGCCCGCGTGGTCGCCGTCCGGATGGGCTTCGAGCCCGAGGCCGTCGACCTGGTCGCGACCCTGGTGCGCTGGCACCTGCTGCTCGCCGAGACCGCGACCACGCGAGACCCCGACGACCCCGCGACCATCGAGGCCGTGGTCTCGCGGATCGGCACCGCCGAGGCGCTCGACCTGCTGACGGTGCTCTCGGAGGCCGACGCCCGGGCCGCCTCGCCGAAGGCCTGGTCGGCGTGGCGGGCCGGTCTGGTCAAGGACCTCGCCCGGCGGGCGCGGGCCGCGCTCGGCGCCGGCCACCGGCTGCCGCCGGTGACCCACGAGCACGTCGACCTGCCGCCCGAGGTGCGCGCGGGCGGCACGTCGATCGTGGTCGACCCCACCGGCGACGGCGCCCGGGTGAGCGTGCTGGCGCCCGACCGGGTCGGGCTGCTGGCCGACCTGGCGGCGACGTTCGCGCTCGAGCGGGTGGGGGTGCGGGCGGCCCGGGCCTGGTCGCAGGACGGCTGCGGCATCTCGGTGTGGGAGGTCGCCGACGACCACGTCCAGGCCGCCCTGCTGCGCAACCGGCTCGACGCGATCGTCGAGGGGCGGGTCGACCCCGCTGCCCGGCTCGCCCCGCGCGACGCCGGGGGCCTGCCCCCCGCGGTCGAGGTGCGGCCCGAGGCCTCCGAGCAGGCCACGGTGATCGAGGTGCGCGCGAGCGACCGCCCCGGTGTGGTCCACCTGGTCTGCGCCGCGCTGGCCCGCCTCGACCTGGCCGTGCGCTCGGCGCACGTCGCCACCCTGGGCCCGCAGGCCGTCGACGTGTTCTACGTGCAGGAGCCGGCTGCCGGCGCGCTCACCGACGGACGCGCCGCCGAGGCCGCGCACGCCGTACGCGCGGCGCTGACGGCCGGGCAGCCCTGAGCGGCGGCGGCCATTCCTCGGGCGTGGGCCGCCGCCGTTAGGCTGGAGTCCTCTCCACGACTCGATTCCTGAGGACTCCCTTGTTCGCCACACTCTCCGACCGCCTCGCCGACACCTTCAAGAACCTGCGGGGCAAGGGCCGGCTCTCCGAGGCCGACATCGACGCCACCGCGCGCGAGATCCGGATCGCGCTGCTCGAGGCCGACGTCGCGCTGCCCGTGGTCAAGGAGTTCGTCGGCGCGGTCAAGGAGCGGGCCCGCGGCGAGGAGGTCAGCCAGGCCCTCAACCCGGCCCAGCAGATCATCAAGATCGTCAACGAGGAGCTCGTCGCGATCCTCGGAGGCGAGACGCGGCGGCTGCGCTACGCCAAGACCGGCCCCACCGTGATCATGCTCGCCGGCCTCCAGGGTGCGGGCAAGACGACCCTGGCCGCCAAGCTCGCGCTCTGGCTCAAGGACCAGGGCAAGTCGCCGCTGCTCGCGGCGTGCGACCTCCAGCGGCCCAACGCCGTCAACCAGCTGCAGGTCAACGGCGAGCGGGTCGGCGTACCCGTCTTCGCACCCGAGCCCGGCAACGGCGTCGGCGACCCGGTGGCGGTCGCCCGCTCGGCGGTGCAGGAGGCCGGGCGCCGGCTCCACGACGTGGTCATCGTCGACACCGCCGGCCGGCTCGGCGTCGACGCGGAGCTGATGCAGCAGGCCGCGGACATCCGCGACGCCGTCGAGCCCGACGAGGTGCTGTTCGTCGTCGACGCGATGATCGGCCAGGACGCCGTCACCACCGCCCAGGCGTTCCTCGACGGCGTCGGCTACGACGGCGTCGTGCTCACCAAGCTCGACGGCGACGCCCGCGGTGGCGCCGCGCTGTCGATCGCCTCGGTCACGGGCAAGCCGGTCATGTTCGCCAGCGCCGGCGAGAAGATGACCGACTTCGACGTCTTCCACCCCGACCGGATGGCCTCGCGCATCCTCGACATGGGCGACATGCTCACCCTGATCGAGCAGGCCGAGAAGACCTTCGACGCCGAGCAGGCGATGAAGGCCGCCGACAAGCTCCAGGGCAAGGGCGGGGAGTTCACGCTCGACGACTTCCTGCAGCAGATGCAGCAGGTCCGCAAGCTCGGCTCGATGACCAAGATCATGGGGATGCTGCCCGGGATGGGGCAGTTCCGCGACCAGCTCGAGAACTTCGACGAGCGCGAGATCGACCGGATCCAGGCCATCATCCAGTCGATGACGCCGGCCGAGCGGGCCAACCCCAAGCTCATCGACGGCTCGCGCCGGGCCCGGATCGCCCGGGGCTCCGGCCGCCAGGTGTCCGACGTCAACCAGCTCGTCGACCGGTTCTTCGAGGCGCGCAAGATGATGATGCAGCTCGCCAAGGGCGGCGGGATGCCTGGGCTCCCGGGCATGCCCGGCATGGCCGGCGTCGGCAAGCGCGGCAAGCAGAAGGCGCAGGCCAAGAAGGGCAAGGGCCGCCGGGTCTCCGGCAACCCCGCCAAGGCCGCCCAGCAGGCGGCGGCCGAGAAGTCCAAGGTCGACAGCCCGGCCGCCAACCCGTTCGGCAACCCGGGGGGCGAGGAGGTCGACTACGAGAAGGCGGCCGCCGCGCTCGACCTGCCCAAGGACTTCTCCAAGTTCCTCAAGTAGGCCGGTGGCCACCGTCCTCGTCGTCGACGGCGCCAACGTCGTGGGTTCGCGCCCCGACGGCTGGTGGAAGGACCGCGCGGGCGCGGCTCGCCGCCTCCACGAGCGGCTCCTGGTCGCCGACCTGCCCCACGACGAGGTCGTGCTGGTGCTGGAGGGCGGGGCCAAGGGCGGCGTCCGCCCCGGCCGCGACGCCCACGTCCGCACCGTCCACGCGCCCCGCTCCGGCGACGACGCGATCGTCGCCGCCGCCAGCGAGGCCACCGAGCGGGGCGACCGGGTCACCGTCGTCACCGCTGACCGGATGCTCCAGGCCCGCGTCGAGGGGGCCGGCGCCCTCGCCCTCAGCCCCTCCTGGCTGCTCGACCAGCTCGACTGAGGCCTACCGCGCTGCTCGAGGGTCGGGGCGCGGTAGTCTGTGACGTTTGGGTCCTCGGTGGGTGCGAAAGGTCACGGACTACCGGTTTCGGGTGATCGGGCCGCGGTAGTCCGTGACGTTCGGGTCTTCGGTGGGTGCGAAAGGTCACGGACTACCGGTTTCGGGTAATCGGGCCGCGGTAGTCCGTGACGTTCGGGTCTTCGGTGGGTGCGAAACGTCACGGACTATCGCCCGCGCCGGGCCGTGACCACCGCGCGGCGGCCGCGACCACCGCGCGGTGGGCGGGGTCAGGCGGAGACGCGGGCGATGGCGAGGGCTACGGCGCCGGCGACCTCGGCGCGGTCGCCGAGGCGGCCGGGGGCGACCGAGACGGCGGCGGCGGTGGCGGGCTGGGCGTAGCGGTCGATGGCGCCGCGCAGGCCCTCGAGCAGCGAGGCGGAGGTGCCGAGCGAGCCGCCGACGACGACCAGCTGGGGGTTGAGGCTGTTGGCGAGGTCGGCGACCGCGCGGCCGATGGTGCGGCCGGCGTCCGACAGCACCCGCCGCACGCCGACGTCGCCCGCGGCGTCGAGCTCGAGCACCCGCTCGACGCTCAGCACCTCGTCGTACGCCGGCTGCAGCAGCGCCACCAGGCGCGGGGCGGAGACCAGCGTCTCCAGGCAGCCGCGGTTGCCGCAGCGGCAGACCTGGCCGTCCTCGCCGATCTGGACGTGGCCGATCTCGCCGGCGGTGCCGCTGGCCCCGCGGTGCAGCCGCCCGCCCAGCACGATGCCGGCGCCGACCCCGCTGGCGATCTTGAGGTAGATGACGTCGTGGGCGCCGCCGGCCGCGCCGTGCCCGAGCTCGGCCAGGGCGCCGAGGTTGGCGTCGTTGTCGGCGACCACGGTGACGCCGAGCCGGCGCTCGAGCTCCTCGGCCGGCTGCAGGCCGCTCCAGCGCGGCATGATCCCGGTGCTGACCCGGGCCGAGCGCCGGTCGACCGGCGCCGGCACGCACATGCCGACGGCCTGGAGATCGGCCTCCTCGAGCCCCGCGCGGGCCAGGCCGTCGCGCACCAGGGCGGCGGCCCGGTCGAGCGCCGCGGTGCCCTGGGCGTCGACGTCGAGCAGCACGTGCTCCTCGGTGAGCACCGTGCCCGTCCGGTCGGCCACCGCCACCCGCACGTGGCCGTGCCCCAGGTCGACGCCGGCCACGCCGCCGGCCGGCGCGCTGAGCGTCACCAGCAGGGGCGGACGGCCGCTGCCTCCCTTGTGCGGCTTGCCGCGGGCGGCGGTCTCGGTGACGTGGCCGGTCGCGATCAGGTCGGCGATCAGGCTCGACACGGTCGTGCGCGACAGACCGGTGCCGCGGGCCAGGTCGGCCCGGCTCATCGGCCCCTCGCCGGCCAGCAGCGAGGTGATCGCCCGCCGGTTGCCCGCGCGCAGGCGCTCCAGCGAGCCGGGACTGACCATCCGTCGATGGTATTCCTCCGGGGAGGGGATGAAAACGCTCCGATCGGCAGCTCATTGCGTCAGGGCCGTGACGAAGTGCACCGGGGTGACCCCGCGCGCCGGCCCGGTAGCGTCGCCGCCATGACGGCGCTCCGCTTCACCGGCCCGGTGCTGCCCGACGGCGAGACCCGCGACCTCTACGTCGTGGGCGGGCGGGTCACCTACGAGCGCCAGCCCGGCGCCGAGACCGCCGCGCGCGGCTGGATCGTGCCGGGCCTGGTCGACGCCCACAACCACCTCGGGCTCGAGGACGGCGGCGCCGTCGACGACGAGGAGACCGAGCAGCAGGCGCTGCTCGACCGCGACGCCGGCATCCTGCTGCTGCGCGACTGCGGGTCGCCGGCCGACACCCGGTGGGTGCACGAGCGCGACGACCTGCCGCGACTGATCCGGGCCGGCCGCCACCTGGCCCGCACCCGCCGCTACATCCGCAACTACGCCGACGAGGTCGAGCCCGACGACCTCCCGACCGCGGCCGCCCGGGAGGCCCGGGCCGGCGACGGCTGGGTCAAGCTCGTGGGCGACTGGATCTCGCGCGAGGAGGGCGACCTGGCGCCGTCGTTCCCCGCCGAGGCCTTCGCCGCCGCGATCGCGGCCGCCCACGCCGAGGGCGCCCGGGTCACGGCGCACTGCTTCGGCCACGACGTGCTGCAGGGCCTGCTCGACGCCGGCATCGACTGCATCGAGCACGGCACCGGCCTCTCGGTCGACCAGGTCGAGCAGATGGCCGCCGCCGGGGTCGCACTGGTGCCGACCGTGCAGCAGACCGCGAAGTTCCCCCAGCTCGCCGACGCCGGCCGCGAGAAGTACCCCGCCTACGCCGCCACCATGGACGACCTGGACGCCCGGCGCCGCGAGGCCCTGATGTCGGCCTACGACGCGGGCGTGGCGCTCTACGTCGGCACCGACGGCGGGGGCGTGGCCCGCCACGGCGACCTCGTGGGGGAGGTGCTGGCGATGAGCGAGATGGGGCTGCCGGCCGACTACGTGCTGGCCCAGGCCTCGTGGCAGGGTCGTGTCTGGCTCGGCTGGAGCGGTCTCGAGGAGGGCGCCGAGGCCGACTTCTGCGTCTACGACGCCGACCCCCTCGCCGACCTCTCCGTGCTCGGCCGTCCGGCCCGGGTGGTGCTCCGCGGCGCGGTGGTGGCCTAGGCAGAGGGGCTGCCGGCCGGATTTCGACGGGGGCGCACGTTCTGGCAGACTTGCCCGCTGAGTCCTGCGCGTCCGGCCCCTCTCTCCGGCGCGGCGAGGCCCATCGAAGCAACCGGCCCGGTGTTCCCCACCTGGTGACGGCGGCTTCACCCACACACCAGATCCGAGGAGACACCACAGACGTGGCCGTCAAGATCCGTTTGAAGCGCCTGGGCAAGATCCGGGTGCCGCAGTACCGCATCGTCGTCGTCGACTCGCGCAAGAAGCGCGACGGACGGGTGATCGAGGAGATCGGCAAGTACCACCCCAAGGAGGACCCGTCGTACATCGACGTCGTCTCCGACCGGGCGCAGTACTGGCTCGGCGTCGGCGCGCAGCCGAGCGACGCCGTCGCCGCGATCCTCAAGATCACCGGTGACTGGCAGAAGTACAAGGGCGAGCCGGGCGCCGAGGGCACCCTCCGCACCGCCGAGCCCAAGCGCGACAAGATCGACGTCTTCAACGAGGCCCTCAAGGACGCGCAGAGCGAGCCCCGCGGTGACGCCGTCACCAAGAAGGCCGCCGCGAAGAAGGCCAAGAAGGACGACGAGCCCGCCGCCGAGGCGCCGGCCGCCGACGCTGCTGACGCCGAGGCGACCGAGGCGACCGAGTCGACCGAGGAGGCCCCGGCCGCCGAGTCGACCGAGGCCGCCGAGCCCGCCGCTGCCGACGCCGACAAGGCCGAGGCCTGAGCGCGATGCTGGCCGAGGCGCTCGAGCACCTGGTCCGCGGTGTCGTCGACAACCCCGACGACGTCGTGGTCCGTGACAAGCAGCTGCGCCGCGGCTCGCTGCTCGAGGTCCGGGTCCACCCCGACGACCTCGGCAAGGTCATCGGCCGCGGCGGTCGCACCGCCACGGCGTTCCGCACCGTCGTCTCCGCCCTCGCCGGCCGCGGCGGCGCGCGGGTCGACTTCGTCGACGTCGACCGGCGTCGCTGAGGCCCGACCAGCCCCGACGGCGCCGACCGGCTCGGCACCGAACCCGCTCGGACGGGTGCCGTCCCCCTCGCGGGGGCGGCACCCGTTCGGCATTTCCACCGCCGCCCGCCCAGCCCGGCCCAGCCCAGCCCAGCCCGGCCCAGCCCAGCCCAGCCCAGCCCAGCCCAGCCCAGGAGGACCCGTGACCGACACCGTGGACGTCGTCGTGGGCCGCGTGGGCAAGCCCCACGGCATCCGGGGCGAGGTCACCGTCGACGTGCGCACCGACGAGCCCGAGCGACGGTTCGCCCCGGGTTCGGTGCTGCGGGTCGAGACGCCCCGGGGCTCGGCGAGCACGCTGCGCACGCTCACGGTCACCGGCTCGCGCCGCCACCAGGCCACCCTGCTGGTGCGCTTCGCCGAGCTCGCCGACCGGACGGCGGCCGAGGCGGCCCGCGGCCTCGTGCTGCACGCCGACCTGCCCGCCGACGCGACGCCCGACGACCCCGACGAGTACTACGCCCACCAGCTCGTCGGGCTGCGGGTCACCGACCTCGACGGCACGCCGCTCGGCGAGGTGGTCGAGCTGGTGCCGGGCGGTGCCCAGGACCTGCTGTCGGTCCGCACGACCGACGGCCGCGACGCGCTGGTGCCGTTCGTCACCGCGCTGGTCCCCGAGGTCGACCTCGAGGGCGGCCGGGTGGTCGTCGCCGACCGGCCCGGCCTGCTGACGCCGTTCCCCGACGAGGAGTGAGGCTCGCCGTGCGCCTGGACTACCTCACGATCTTCCCCGACTTCTTCGCCCCGCTCGCGCTCTCGCTGCCCGGCCGGGCGGCGAGCAGCGGGCTGCTCGACGTGCACGTCCACGACCTGCGCACCTGGACCTCCGACCGGCACCGGACCGTCGACGACACCCCCTACGGCGGCGGGCCCGGCATGGTGATGCGGCCCGAGCCCTGGGGCGAGGCCCTCGACGCGCTCGAGGTCGACGGGGCGACCGTCGTCGTGCCGACCCCCTCGGGGCGCCGGTTCGACCAGCCGCTCGCCCGCGAGCTGGCCACCCGCGACCGACTGGTCTTCGCCTGCGGGCGCTACGAGGGCATCGACCAGCGGGTGCTCGACCACGTCGCGGGGCGGGCCGAGCTGCTCGAGGTCTCGCTCGGGGACTACGTGCTCAACGGCGGCGAGGTCGCCGCGCTGGCGGTCACCGAGGCGGTGGTACGGCTGCTGCCCGGCTTCATGGGCAACCCCGGCTCGCTGACCGAGGAGAGCCACGAGGGCGGTCTGCTGGAGTACCCCGTCTACACCAAGCCCGCCTCCTGGCGCGGCCTCGACGTACCGCCGGTGCTGCTCTCGGGCGACCACGGCGCGATCGCGCACTGGCGGCGCCGGCAGGCCGAGCAGCGCACCGCCGAGCGGCGTCCCGACCTGCTCCACGCCAGCACCGTCGCGGGGGAGTGGGAGGTGGTGCCCGCCGTGCCGGGCGATGCCGCGGAGCTGCTCACCCTCCAGCGCGCCTGCTGGGTGCAGGAGGCCATCGACAACGACACGATCACCGACATCCCCGCGCTGCACGAGTCGCTCGACGACCTGCGCGCGTCGCTGCGGACCTGGGACTGGTACGTCGTGCGCGCCCACGGCCGGCTGGTCGGCGCCGTGCGCGGCCGGCTGGCGGAGCCGGGCGGCACCGTGTGGGACATCGGCCGGATCATGGTGGCGCCCGACGTGCAGGGCCGCGGCCTGGGCCGGCTGCTGCTCGAGCACGCCCAGCGGGTCGCGCCGCCCACCACCACGTCGTACACGCTGTTCACGGGCGCCGGCAGCGTCCGCAACATCCGGATGTACCAGCGGGCCGGGTTCCGGCTGCGCCCCGACCTCGACCCGCCGCCGTCGGCCGTGGTGCTGACCAAGCCGGTGCGCTGATTTCCGCCGGTCAGCGGCCCTGTGGCAGACTCATCCCTCGGCCAGTCGGCCAAACAGGGACCGCCCGAGGACACGTCCGGAGGGGTCCGCGCCACCTCCTGCCACAGGGGGAGGACGGCGCCGCCGGCCCCCACGACTGGGCACCACAACACGAGAACCATCGATCCACACCGCGGTTGACCTGTGGCACTCGCGAGGAGAAATCATGAGCAACGTGATCGCCGAGATCGGCAACGCCGTCAAGCGTGACGACGTCCCCGCCTTCCGCGCCGGTGACACCATCAAGGTGCACGTCAAGGTCGTCGAGGGCAACCGCTCCCGCGTCCAGGTCTTCCAGGGCGTGGTGATCCGCATCCACGGCTCCGGTGTCGGTCGCACCTTCACCGTCCGCAAGGTCTCCTTCGGTGTCGGCGTCGAGCGGACCTTCCCGCTGAACTCCCCGATCTTCGAGCAGATCGAGGTCGTCACCCGCGGTGACGTCCGCCGGGCGAAGCTCTACTACCT
This sequence comes from Nocardioides sp. SYSU D00038, assembly GCF_016924665.1. GTDB lineage: Bacteria > Actinomycetota > Actinomycetes > Propionibacteriales > Nocardioidaceae > Nocardioides. The sequence goes on along the minus strand of NZ_JAFFJT010000026.1, from coordinate 63,189 downwards.
GCGCAACCTGCGCGGCAAGGCCGCCAAGATCAAGGAGCGCCGCGAGGCCTGAGCGCCCCGCGCGTTCACCCGCACCGGCCTCCGACCGCTGCCTACACTCACCCGGTGACCTCAGAGCAGGCCCCGCCGGCCACGTCGTCCGACCCGGGCGGCGACCCGGCCGAGCGCAAGCGCGCCAGCCTCCCCGTGTGGCAGGAGAGCCTGCTGCTGCTGGGCTTCGCGCTGGTGCTCGCCGTGGTCATCAAGGCGTTCCTGGTGCAGGCCTTCTACATCCCGTCGGAGTCGATGGAGCCCGGGCTGGTCAAGAACGACCGGATCCTGGTGCAGAAGCCGTCGTACTGGTTCGGCGAGCCCGAGCGCGGCGACGTGGTGGTCTTCGAGGACCCCGGCGGCTGGCTGGGCGCCGCCGACGCCGGCCCCGAGGGCGGCGTCACCGGGCTGTTGGCGAAGGTCGGCCTCTACCCCGAGGGCGGCCACCTGGTGAAGCGGGTGATCGGCACCGCCGGCGACGTGATCACCTGCTGCGACGCCGACGGCCGGATCTCGGTCAACGGCCAGGCGCTCGACGAGGACGACTACGTCACCCTCGACCGCAAGAAGGCCAAGTGCAACGGCCCGATGACCGGCAACTGCAGCTGGCAGGCCGGCCCGGTGCCCGAGGGGCACGTCTTCGTGATGGGCGACCACCGCGACGACTCCGCCGACTCGACCGTGCACATGTGCACCCCCGAGGAGACCGACTGCGTGAGCGGCCAGGAGTTCGTGCCGGTCGACCTCGTGGTCGGCAAGGTGTTCGCGCTGGTCTGGCCGCTGTCGCACTTCTCCGGGGTGGGCCGCGCCGACAGCTTCGACGACGTCCCCGACCCGGAGAAGTGAGCACGCTCCCTCGCGGTGCGACGGTCCGGCGCGACGCCGGGCTCTACGGCTACGAGCGCGCGCTGCGCCGCCACGGCATCGACCTGGTCGCGGGGGTCGACGAGGCCGGGCGCGGCGCCTGCGCCGGCCCGCTCGTCGCCGGCGCGGCGATCCTGCCGCCGGGCAGGGCGGGCATCGTCCCGGGCCTCGCCGACTCCAAGCTGCTCACCGCCCGTGCCCGCGAGCGCTGCTACGACCAGGTGGTGCGACGGGCGCTGGCCTGGTCGGTGGTCGTGGTCTCCCACGAGGAGTGCGACCGGCTCGGCATGCACGTCGCCAACGTCGAGGCGCTGCGACGGGCCGTGGCGCTGCTCGACGTCACGCCGTCGTACGTGCTGAGCGACGGGTTCTCCGTCGACGGCCTCGGCGTGCCGGGCCTCGCGGTCTGGAAGGGCGACCGGGTCGCGGCCTGCGTCGCCGCCGCCTCGGTGCTGGCCAAGGTGACCCGGGACCGGATCATGACCGAGCTCGACGCCGAGTGGCCGGCGTACGACTTCAAGACCCACAAGGGCTACATCACCGACGTGCACGCGGCTGCGCTCACCCGCCACGGGCCCTCGCCGGTGCACCGGATGCGATTCGTCAACGTGCGGCGGGCCGCCGGGCTCGAGCCGCTGCCCGAGGGGCAGAATGAGTCCGTGGTCGCCGACCCGGCCACCCACGACCAGGAGAGTGCATGAGCGCCGAGGAGCTCGAGAAGTACGAGACCGAGATGGAGCTCACGCTCTACCGGGAGTACCGCGACGTCGTCGGCATCTTCAAGTACGTCGTCGAGACCGACCGCCGCTTCTACCTGTGCAACCAGGTCGACGTGAAGGCGCGCACCGAGTCGGGCGAGGTGTTCTTCGAGGTCTCGATGGCCGACGCCTGGGTGTGGGACATGTACCGACCGGCCCGCTTCGCCAAGAACGTCAAGGTGCTGACGTTCAAGGACGTCAACGTCGAGGAGCTCAACCAGAGCGAGATCGAGCTCCCCAAGTCCTAGCCCGCCCCGGTCCAGACCATCGGCTCGGCCGATCGGTCGAGTTTCCGCGACTCGGCCACGCCCGGCTCCCCGCGCGGCTAGATTCGCAGCCGGCGATTGAGGGATCGCCATCTCGAGGGAGCGAGAAGCGGGTACACGCATGTCCGGTGGAGGGAAGCGCCAGCAGCGACGCACGGACGGGGGAGCGGCAGCGGTCGAGTTCGCCCTGATCGTGCCCGTGCTGCTGCTGCTCACGTTCGGCCTCATCAACTACGGCTACATGCTCAGCTACCGCCAGGGGCTGAGCCAGGGTGCCGCCGAGGGGGCGCGGGCCGCCGCGGTCGCGCTGCCGAGCACGACGTCGGGGGCGAAGCTCACCGCCGCGGTGAACGCCGTCAACGAGTCGCTCGGCTCCTACGGCGTCAGCTGCGCCGCCACCGCCGCCGGGGCGGCCACCTCGGCGTCCGGGGCGCTGCGCCGCGACTCCGCCGACGTCGGCACCTGCACGGTGACGATCGCGGCCTGCCAGCAGACCCCCACCGCCTCGTGCGCGCGGGTCAGCCTGGTCCACGAGTACGCCGCGCACCCGCTCATCCCGTCGGTCCCCGGCGTCGGGCTGGTGCTGCCCGACGAGCTGTCCTACACCGCGGCCGCGGAGGTCAGCTGATGCGCGCCCCGGCCCGGCCACGGCGCGACGAGCGCGGCTCGGTCGTGCCGGTGGTCGCGGCGATGGTCGTGGGCCTGGTGGTGGTGGCGGCGTTCGCCGTCGACCTCGGCATGCAGCGGGTGGTGCGGCGCGACATGCAGGCCGTCGCCGACGTCGTGGCCCTCGACCTCGCCCGCCACCTCGACGGGCGGCCGGCGGCCGCGCTGGCCCCGGTGATGGAGTCGCAGCGCACCAAGAGCGTGGCCCAGCAGGAGGGCTCGGCCCTCGGTGACGACCTCGTCGTCGACTACGAGCTCGGCGCGGTCACCGACGCCGGGGTCTTCGCACCCGGCGTCGACCCGCCCACCGCCGTGCAGGTCACCGCCCGGTCGGGCATCGACTTCGCGCTGATGCCCGGGCGCGGCAACGCCTCGCGCTCGGCCGTCGGCATCGCCGACAGCAACGCCTGCTTCACGATCGGCTCGTTCGCGGTGGGCCTCAACCGCGCCCCCGGCACCCTGGTCGCGCTGCTGAACCCGCTGCTGGGCGACACCGACCTCGACGTGGTCGGCTACCAGGGCCTGGCCGCCGCCACCGTCGACCTGCTCGGGCTGGTGCAGTCCGACCACATCGGCGTGGGCAGCGTCGACGAGCTGCTCGCGCTCGACGACCTCACCGTGGCCGACCTGATGCTCGCCGCCGCCGACGTGCTGCGCGACCGGGGCGACGCCACCAGCGTCGTGCAGGCCACCGTGCTCGAGGGACTCGCGCAGACGTCGGTGGTGGCCTCGACGGTCATCGACGTCGCCGACGTGCTCGCGCTGTCGACCGCCGGCGACGCCGCGCTGATCGCCGAGCTCAGCGTGCTCGACCTGATCGGCGGTGCGGTGTTCGTGGCGAACGGCGACCACTTCGCCGCCGTGCCCGGGCTCGACCTCAACCTGCCCAACCTCGCCAGCACGACCCAGTCGCTGTCGATCATCGAGGGGCCGAGGCTGGCCTGCGGCAAGCGGGGCGCGACGGCGACCACCGCCCAGGTGCGGCTCGATGCCTCGGGCGCCGTCGGCACGACGGTGCCGGTGCCGCTCGGCGGCACGATCCGGATCGGCGGACCGCTCACCGTGGCGGTGCGCACCGCCGAGGCCACCGGTCGCCTCGACGAGGTCACCTGCAGTCCCGACGTGGTGCCGGTCGACGTCGTGACCTCCCTGGCCAGCCTGAGCGTGGTGACCGAGCTCGGCATCACCGGCGACAACATCGGCATCGGGCAGGCGAACCTGCTCGGCATCCCGCTGCTCACCGGTCTGATCACCGCCGACATCCACCTCGGCCAGACCGCCGAGAGTCGGCTCGGCCAGGGCGCCAACCCCGGGACCACCGTGACCTGGACCGTCCCGCCGGACGCCTACGGCTCGGTGAAGTCCGTCGACGGCGGCGACCACGTGCTGCCCGACGCCACCCTGCGCACCACCACCGCGCTGACGATCAGCGACATCCGGATCGCCAACGTCCCCCTGGCCGACGTCAGGCTCCTCGGCCTCCCGCTCGGGCAGGCCGTGCAGGGCCTGGTGGTCACCACGGTCAACGGCGTCGTCAACGGGCTGCTCGGCGCCACCGGCCTGATCACCACCACGGTGGCCAACCTGCTCACCACGACGGTCAACCCGCTCATCGGGCGGGTCAACGGCCTGGTCGGCCCGCTGGCCGACGCGCTGGGCCTGCACCTGGCTGGTGCCGACGTCCGGGTGCTCGCAGCTGCCCAGTGCAACCAGCCGGTGCTGCGGGGCTGACGGGGCCCGACCACGGGGCCCGACCACGGGGCCCGACCACGGGGCCCGACCACGGGGGGACGGCCGACCCGGCCGGGGGAGCGCCCGGCCGGGCCGGCCGACCCGGTCGCCCACCCGCAAACGCCGTCCCGGGGCGACGCCCGGGGTGACCCCCGGGGGGCGACTCAGTCGACCAGCCGCACCGGGTCGCCACCGATGTTGGCGTCCCAGGTCGTGAAGTCGGTGACCGTGCCCGGGAAGCTCACCTCGACCCGGAACCAGCAGCCACCGAGGGTGGTGGCGTCGCAGCCGTAGTCGTGGGGGATCGGCACCACGATGTTCTGCAGCGCGCCGTCGTGGGTCGAGCTGCGCACGGTCGCCGTGCAGTTGCTCAGCGCGGCGAACGTGCCGCCGTTCTTGGCGCCGCGGCAGCCCGGCACCTGGGCGGCGGAGGCCAGCGAGCCGGTGGCGTCGAGCGGCTTGAGCACCCGGATCGTGGCGCTGCTGGTGGTGGCCCCGTCGGCGGCGTCGAAGACGTCGAAGGTGATGTACTGCCCGTGGGTGCCCGGCAGCGCCCGCACCAGGTTGAAGACCGCGGTGGAGCCGGCGACGTTCTGCAGGATCGGCATCGAGTCCGAGCCCGACACCGACACCTGGGTGCGCATCGTCGTGCTCGACGGGACCGCCCGCACCGAGAACGCGTTGAGGCCCGTGCCGGAGGGGGTGTTGCCGGTCGCCGAGGCCACGGCCGAGTTGTCCTCGTAGACCATCGAGCTGAACGTCGTGCCCCGCTCGTTCCTGTTGACCACCGGGGAGCCGCCCAGGGCGACGTTCGTGCGCACCTGCAGGTAGTAGTCGCCCGCGCGGGACGGTGTGAAGGTGCACAGCTCGACCCACTGGTGGAAGACCCGGGCCAGCTCGGGGTTGTACGCCGCGTTGGTCGTGCCGGTCGTGGTGTAGCGGCGCAGGGCGTTGGTGAACCAGGTGCGTTGGTCGGTGGTGCTCGAGCCGCTCGGGCGGATGCCCCGGAACTGCTTGGTGCAGCCCGCGATCGCCGCGCCGGAGAGCGGGTTGTAGGTGGAGGTCTGCTGGCGCAGCACGAACGACGTGGTGGGCGGGTCGGAGGCCGCCGAGGACGAGCCGGGGTTGTAGTCGCCGGAGCAGTAGCGGGTGCCGGTGCTCTCGGAGGTGTAGCGCGCCTTGCCGTCGGTGGTCGTCCAATGGTTGGCGGCGTTGGGCACCGCGGTGCTGGCCGGCAGCAGCGAGCAGTCGATGGTGGTGTGCACGTAGGCGGGGTCGTAGACCTGCACCGACACCGGCGTGCCGATCGCCTCGGGCTCGACGTGCACGGTGAAGAAGTAGCCGGCCGGCCGGGTCTCGGAGTTCCTGCCGCTGCCGCACCGGTAGGTCGTCCCGCTGTTGCTCGTGCCCGTGCAGTCGGTGGTGCCGTAGCGGTCGCCCTGCACCTTGTCGGTGCTCGGGCCCTCCAGCGCCGCCCAGAACTGGGGGTAGGAGGTGCCGGTCGTGGCGTTCTTGGGGCAGGTCGTGAACGGGCTCGCGGGCAGCGCCGTCCCCTGCGGCTGCGGCGCGGGCGCGGGCTGGCTGGGCGGCTCGTTGCCGAAGGTGTTGCAGGGGCTGCCCATCGGGGCGGGCGCGGTGTAGTCGGCGGTGGCGGAGCGGCTGATGCTCGACTCGCTCAGCCCCAGGTAGGCGCCGAAGGTGTTGGGGATGGTGCTGGTGACCGTGACCCGCAGCTGGCTCGCGGTGCCGCCGCGCTCGACCTGCACGGCGGCGTCGTCGCCGGGTGCGTAGCCGTTGTCGGCGGCGACCGCGAGCGCGGCCGAGGTCGCCTTGGCCAGGTCGGTGGGCATGTAGGTGACGCCGGCCAGCGCGGCGGCGTCCGCGGCCTTCTGCACCCGCTCGGCCTCGAGGTACCAGCGGGCGGTGTCGACGCCCACCGCGGCCAGGCCGAGGAAGACGAACGCCGCCAGGAAGGCGACGAGCAGGGCGGCGTAGCCCGCGTCGTCGCGGGCCCGCCGGGGGGACGATCGGGTCACGGGTGCTTACCCGGCGCGCAGGTGAGGGTCGGCAGCGGCTCGAAGGTGAAGACCGCGTGGTCCTCGAGGTCGATCTCGTCGACGAACAGCCCGGTCACGAACGAGTGGGTGACCCGCAGGTAGATCCCGACGTTCTCGGCCACCGTGGGGCAGGCGTTGATCTGGGCGCTGGCCCAGCTGCCGCCGTAGTAGCGGAACGAGTCCTTGGCCGGCACCCACACGTAGCGCACGCAGCTGCTCGCGCAGGTCCACGTCTTGCTGCCGTCGGCGCCGGGGTAGCCCTCGTCGTTGGCCCGGTAGATCCACAGCTCCTCGATGGAGTCGCGGGGCAGCGCGGTGCCGGCCCGCTCGATCGCGTTGGCGGCCAGCTGGGCGAGCATCGGGGCGTTGGTTGGGGAGCAGGGGGAGAGGCAGTCGCCACCCTCGGCGGTGCCGCCCGGGCCCGCGCCGGCGTTGGCCGACGCGGTGCGGCCGCCGGTGCGCACGGCGGAGGTGAGCGCGACGTCGTTCTTGACCAGCATGGCGAGCTCGACGATGCCCAGGGCCAGCAGCATCACCAGCGGGGTCACCAGCGCAGCCTCCAGCGCCACGGCACCGCGGGCCCCCGAGCGCACACGCGCGGACATCCCTCACACCCTCCCCGGTTGACGGACACCCGAAGGCTAGTGACGGCCGGGCCCCCGGGTCCCCGGTCCGCGGGCAAATGACCCCTTCGTGGCGGGAGTCCGACCGATCGGATAGTCCACGTGGCCTCCACAGGCCATGCCCGCGCGGCCGATCTCCACAGCCGGACCCCGCTCCGCCCCGCCCGGGCCCGAACTCCCCGAGGCTCGGGGCAGGAGGTCACGACATGACGACGGCAGCAAGCAGACGGGCCCTGGGGGCCTACGGCGAGACGATCGCGGCCCGCCACCTCGTGGAGCGGGGGATGGTGGTGCTCGACCGCAACTGGCGCTGCACGGCGGGCGAGCTCGACCTGGTGCTGCGCGACGGCGACGTGCTCGTGGTCTGCGAGGTCAAGACCCGTCGGAGCACGGCCGCCGGCACCCCCCACCAGGCCGTCGACGAGGTCAAGCTGGCCCGGCTGCAGCGGCTCGCGGCGCTGTGGATGGAGCAGCACGGCGTGCGCTGCGACCACGTGCGCATCGACCTGGTCGCCGTGGTGCGCCCACCCCGCGGTGCCGCGCTCGTCGACCACGTGCGGGGGCTCGGCGGATGAGCTTCGCGACCGCCCACTCGGTCTCGCTGCGCGGCGCGGTGGGCCACCTCATCGACGTCCAGGCCGACATCAGCCCCGGGCAGGTGGCGACCGTGCTGGTCGGGCGCGCCGACGCCACCCTCCAGGAGTCGCGCGACCGGGTGCGGATGGCGGTGATCAACTCCGGCTTCGACTGGCCCGCGACCCGTCGTACGACCGTGCTGCTCTCGCCCGCCGACCTGCCCAAGACCGGCACCCACTTCGACCTCGCCATCGCTACGGCCGTCCTGGCCGCCGACGACAAGCTCGACCAGGAGCTGCTGCGCGACACCGCGATGATCGGCGAGCTGACGCTCTCGGGCGGGCTGCGGCCGGTGCAGGGAGTGCTGCCCATGGTGCTGGCCGCGGCCGAGCGCGGCATCCGCCGGGTCTTCGTGCCGGAGCCGCAGGCCGGAGAGGCGGCCATGGTGCCCGACATGGCGGTCTTCGGCATGCGCTCGCTGCTGCAGGTGCTGGCCGAGCTGCGCGGCGACGAGGTGCCACCCGCGCCGCCGGTGGCGCCGCTGTCCTGGGCCCGGCTGCTGTCGTGGCGCGGCGACGACCGGCTCGACGAGGTCGACCTCGCCGACCTGCACGGCATGGCCGACGCGCGGTTCGCGCTCGAGGTGGCGGCCGCGGGCGGCCACCACCTGCTGCTGTCCGGCCCCAAGGGGTCGGGCAAGACCAGCCTGGTCGAGCGGCTGCCCGGCATCCTGCCCGACCTGTCCCGGGAGGAGGCGCTCGAGCTGACGGCCATCCACTCGCTGGCCGGGGCGCTCGAACCCGGCGACGGGCTGCTGGTACGGCCGCCGTTCTCGGCACCCCACCACGACGCCACCAAGGCGAGCGTCGTCGGCGGCGGCACCGGTCAGGTCCGGCCCGGCGAGATCAGCCGGGCCCACACCGGCGTGCTGTTCATGGACAAGTCACGTTAACCGTGTGTCACGCTGCGACTTGGAAGCGCAGCCCAGGGAGTGTTGATCCCGAGAGAGGAGCGCACGAGCGCCCCGGCCGCACTGCTTCAGGACTGCCTAGGTCGCTCTTCGAGATCCTTCCGGCGTCGCACCGCGTCGCGGAGGACCGCGAGGTTGCGTCGTTGCTCGCCGCTCAGTGGCGGCGCCTTCGCCAGCCAGCGTCTAAGCCACTCATCACGGCTCACGTGCACACCGCTTCGCGGCTAGTTCCGCTATGGCGAGAGCATCCAGGCGAGCAAGGTTCTCCTCCTGCTGACGACTGAGCGGGGGCGCCTTGGCTAGGTGCTCGGCGAGCCCTTCGGAAGCCTCGCTGAACTCCAGCTCAGCCATCGCCACCATCCTCGTTCGGACGAGGGCGCACCTTGCCGAACAGCAGTAGCGCACGCTCCTGCTCGACGGTGAGTGGGCCGGGTGGACGTTCGTCGTGCGACCCTCTCACCCTTGCGCGGGCAGGCCCGCAGTAGAGGTTGCCTTCACGCCACGACTCCAGCCTTGCGCAATCGCGTAATGCGCGACCGAACGGAGCCGTACGTCCGACCAAGTACCAGTGCCTGTTGAACTCGAGTGTGGGTCTCGTGGGTCTCGATCAGAAACTGGTCCTCACTGGGCGCGTAGCCGCCAAACACCACGGCTCTTTCGCGGGCGAGACGCGCCGTTTCCGAATAGGCCGCCTTGCCTATCGCCAAGCATGACGCCCGATAGCGCTCGTACCGCTCGCGGTTATAGACCCGAATGGCGTCGGCGTTCTCCGCTCGGTAGCGCGCTGACCGCTCAAGGTCGGCCTCTCGGTACTTCTCATACTCATCCCGCTTGGCAAACTTGCATTCGTAACACCGGCAGGCGTGCTTCTTGTAGCCGTTCAAGGTGCCGTGCCACACCTCGTCGTCTGCATGCTCGCCAGAGCAGGAGGCAACCCGGCAATACCGATCGACTCCGAGCCGGGTCTCACTCATCGCGCGTCACTCTCCGAGCGTAGAACTCCCACAGGCCGCCGCCGATCGGTCTGGCCGGGCACTCGTCAGGATCAAGCAGCTCGAGGCCGAACCGCGCGAGCTCGCTATCGAGGATGGCCAGCTCGTGACCGTGAATCTCGTGGACGATCGTCACGCGGTAGTCCTCGTGGTCGTCATCCACTGTCAGGGTTGTGGTACGGCCCGCCGGCAGATCGATCTGGTGGGCGGTCACGCTGGAGGGCGTAGTTGAGAGGGTCATGGGCTCGGGGGCTCCTTGGGGGGTCGGTGAACGAGAAAGCCCCGCATAGCCGCCCGGCAGTCTCGTCGCCTGCCGGCCCAAGTTGCCGCCTCCGAGAGGCGCGATGCGGCTATGCGGGGCCCTGTCGCCCCCGGTATCCCCGAGCTGGTCCCTGGTGCGACATTGAGAACTTTGCCGGATACAGACCATTGCGCCTATGACGAATGTTCGCCATTCCCAAGGGGCATCGCTGAATGATAGGATCTGTATAGACAGATCGGGGTCGACGACCCGATTCGCTCATGTGATAGTAAGCGATATCCAGTGCCACCCGGACGGCGTTCTCGCAGGTCAAGCACTATGCCAAGTCGTTGGCGCGAACGTGACGAGTTAATTTCTCGGACCTGGAAACCTCCGCAGGATCTCGCTTGCTAACCACATGCGGTGGTGGGCGAAGTTGCCAATGGGGTCATACCCCCAGGGCCGGCCTCTCGTCCATCAGGTATCAGAACCGGCGCATCGCGGGGAAGATCGATGGGCACCCGCCGCCGAGATGTATGGCTGGTGCGATGCAGCACCTACCCCCAGAGACCGCCGTGAGTCGAGCGTTGGTCTTGATACAAGACCTATTGGCCGAGGCCTTGCAGTCGTCTGCACTTCACTCGACAGGCCGGGCACGCCTTGTAGAGCACCTAGCGAACGTCGAGGACGCCCTACGGGGCGGTCGATCGCCTGAAACCGCGGTTGCTGGATTGTTGCGAGAGATGGAAACCGTCAGCGCGTCAACGGGATTCTTCGCGCAGCCAGCCACCACTCTGCAGGAGTCGGTCGGCCAACTCGCGAGCCTCGCCGTCAAGGATTCGGCCCGCGCGCTGGGGGTCCCTCTAACGAAGCTGCAGATCGATGCTCTGCCTTGAGCCCCAACCGCGACCTGCAATGAGAGACTCTGACACATGGTTGTGCGAGTCCGTCTTGGCTCGGCCACGCTCTCAAGCGGCGACAGGATCGAGTTCAACCCTGCGGGTGTGACCTGCGTAGTCGGGGGCAACAATGTGGGAAAGTCGCAACTTCTGCGAGATATCGAAGGCTTGATGTTGCCGGCCTTTAATCCCATAGTCCTTGAGGACTTGCAGGTAAAGAAGTCACCTGCCTCCTCGGCGGAGGTCGTAGATTTCGTGCGAGCCAACGGTTACCCGGATCCATCGAGTCCTCAGGATGGTCACTTGTTTCCTCGCGGCGGGGGATCTGCCATTCGCCCAGACGACTTTTCGATGGTTTACCAAAACGGGGATGGAGTAGGGCTACTGAAGGGTTGGTTCGTCTGGCACGCCTCGGCCGGTAGCTTGGGATACGTCGCAAGTTCCGGGGTGGGCGACGGCGGGGTAGAGATCAATCCCGGTCACCCATTGGTCAAGTTCTTCCGGAACGGTCACCTCGAGCGCGAGCTGTCAAGTTTGGCCGAGCAGACGTTTGGGCTCGCGCTAACCCTCGACAGGGTGAACGGCAATGTCCGATTGCGCGTGGGCACGCCCGAGGCGGACGTGCCGCCCATCAACCTGCCAACACCCGAGTACTCAGACGCGGTCGCTGCCCTCCCCCTTCTCGAACGGCAGGGAGATGGGGTGAGGAGTTTCGTTGGACTAGCAGTTCAAGTGCTCACCGAAGCCTACGGAATTATGTTGGTGGACGAACCTGAGGCGTTCCTGCATCCAGGGCAGGCGCGAGCCTTGGGACGATGGCTTGCGCGTGAGTCAGCGGCGAGAGACATACAGGTCGTGGTTGCGACACACGATCGCGACTTTGTGCTCGGTTTGGTAGATGCTCAACAGGCGCCCGTGCGACTCATGCGACTGAGGCGTGAAGGTGATCGAAACTACATTCAGTCCATTGACCACAGCGAAGTTCTGAGCCTCTGGGCAGACCCAGTCATGCGCTACTCAAACGCGCTCCAAGGCCTCTTCCACAATTCGGTTGTCATCACCGAGTCTGACGGCGACTGTAGGTTCTACGCTGCCGTCCTAGACGACGTCGCGCGCACCCGTGGGCGAACACATCTCGCTGATGACGTTCTCTTTGTCCCTAGTGGCGGCAAACAGAGAATGGCATCCATGGCTGGCGCCCTGACGCCCTTAGGAGTCAGGACTTTCGCCATCGCCGACTTCGACTTGCTCAACGATCAAGCGACAGTTGTGCGCTTGGTGCGATCCCTAGGAGGTACCTGGACGGAGGAGATGCGCGGGGACTACGTCGCCTTCGCAGACCCGTGCAATCGACAGCAACTCTGGCCGAGGCTCAAAGAAGCAGGTCGGGCCGCCGTACCGCCGGGTGAGCCGACAGGGCGCCTGGACGCATTGCTCGGGGCCTTAAGAGACGTGGGCTTGCTGGTCGTGCCCGTGGGAGAGATGGAGAGTTTCCATCGCACCATCGCACTACACGGTTCCGCATGGGTAAGCGAGATGCTCGAGCAACGAGGTCACGAGTCGTGTCTCCCAGCTCGCGACATGTTGGAACCCTTGCTGAGCTGCCCTTAAAAGGCCCTTGACGGCAGTCGCGCAGCGGTTAGCCTCCGAGGATGGGCTTCCGGGCACGCAAGAGCTTCAAGGTGATGCCGGGTGTACGCATGACGGTGAGCAAGAGCGGGATAAGTGCCTCGGCCGGCGTACGAGGAGCACGGGTCACCCGCACGGCATCGGGCCGAGTCACCCGCACGGTTGGCATCCCGGGCTCGGGTCTGTCGCACACCAAGACCGTCGGGGGCGGCGGACGTCGACAGGCACCGGCTGCCCGACCGCCCGTTCAGTCCCCGCGTCCCGTGAAGCCGGGGCTTCTTGCGCCCAAGTGGGAGAAAGAACTGCACAAGGCTCTCATCGGCCAGAACGCCAGTGACTTGCCACGCATCGCTCAGACCTACCCTGAGGAGGCAGGTTTGGTCGCCACCTTCGACGGGCTTCTGGCGATGCAAGCGGGTGAGAACGAACGGGCCCTTCAGGCATGTCGCTGGGCCTGGTCAACTGGTGTGGATGCTGCCGCACATCCCTTCGTCCAGAAGTACATCGGCAACAGCAGCGTGACCTTGAGCGTCGCGAGTGGGGTGAGCGCCTCGGTCCCCATCTCTCGGGACGCACTTGGGCTAGCCCTCGCAGAACTCGAGCAGGAGGCCGGCAACCTCGCGGCCGCAATCGAGGTGGCCGAGGGCCTAGACCCGTCCCTGGTTGCCGCCGTGTCCCTTTGCGAGCTCTACCTCGAAGCAGGCAGGTATGACGACGTGGTGGACGTGAGCAACGGGGTGCGCAACGAGGATGACGCGTCGGCTCTGGTTGTGGCTTTCCGTGCGGTCGCCCTTCGCGAGCTCGGACACCACACGGCAGCACGCGAAGCCTTCAAAGAGGCGCTTAAGTCGCGATCCCGTGACAACGCTATCCGCCACTACGCGCTGATTGAGCGTGGGTTGTGCTACTTGGCGGAGAACAAGAAGGCCATGGCGCGCAAGGACTTTGAGCGAGTGCTAGCGGAGGACTCGACATTTCCCGGCGTGGCCGAGCGTTTGGCCGCCCTAAAGGACTGACCCGGGCAACCTAGTTCGCCCCACCCACTTGCGCTATGGCTTTCAAGGCGAGCGCGACCTAGCGTCGGCAGCCCGTCGCCGTGACGGGGGTCACATCGAGAGAGGTGCACCCCATGCGCGTTCGCATCGCCGCCTTCGCAAGTCTCATCCTCGCCCTAGGCGCTCTCATGGGCTTCGTGAGCGCCTCTCCAGCGCAAGCTCGAGACGCCAACTGCACCGACTTCGATTCCCAAGCCGCCGCTCAGAACTACTTCCTGAACCACGGGGGCCCACACAGCGACCCCGACGGCTTGGACTCTGATGGCGACGGTGTCGCCTGTGAGTCGAACCCCTGCCCCTGCAACAACAGCACAGGTGGGGGCGGCGGGGGCGGCGATGGTCACGCCGGCGGTGGGGCCAAGAAGAAGCACAACATCCAGGTGCGGGGCGAGGAGGTCCGCAACACGAATCGCTTCCGAGCGGTTGGCAAGGTGACGACCTACAAGGGCCAGCGAATCCAGATCCAGCGCAACATTAAGAAGCGCGGATGGCGCTACCTCACCAGGACCAGGACCAAGCCCGGCACCGGGAAGTTCAGGGTGCCGATCGCCGGTCCGAAGGGATCTTGCTTCCGCGTGATGGTGCCGGCCACGCGCAAGTACCGGCGGACCTACAAGGACTTCGGCTGCATTCGTTAACAACTTGGGAGCAGAGATGGGCAAGGGAAACGACAACGACCGCTACGTAGTGAGAAACCAGGAGCGCGGTGGGTGGGACGTGGTGAAGGAGAACCACGAACGGGTCTCCGATCACTTCGACACCCAGGCAGAAGCTATCGGTCGTGCAAAGGAGATCGTGGAGAACCTCGGTGGTGACGGGGAGGTGCGCATTCAGGGTCGTGATGGACGGTGGCGAGACAGCGACTCGGGCTCGCGCAACGAGAGTCCCGCTCGGGACACGAAGCACTAGGGCAACGCCTTGGGCAGCAGGCGCCCCTCCGCTCGCTCCGGAGGGGTGCCTGCTGCGGTTGTCGGTGAGGATCTCGACGCCGGTGGCGACATGGACGAGAGGTGATCGCCGCGATGATCGCGGCCCGGGCAACTTCAGGGCCTGGAGACGCCGCAGTCCACGAGTGCGTGGTGCATCACAGTCGCTTCGCAGCCCGCAGCATGCTTGAACCTAGGACGACGGGGCGTTGTCTAGGACTCCTCAGCCGGTTCCGGCTCAGGTAACTCGGGGGTGGGGCCCTGGGGGTCGATGCCGGGCGTGGGGGAGCCGGCCGGGTCGGCATCGGGTGTCAGGGCAGGATCGGACGCGGGCTCGATAGGTGCAGTGGTCATGGCACGCCAGTACCCAGGCGCGGCATCAGGACGCGACCTAGCGGCCTCCGCCGCCTCAGCGGTCAAGCTCGGCGCTGCTTGCGACCATAGGGTGCCGTCTTTGTTGTCGGCGAGCTCGTAAAGCAGCCAGGGGTCGATGCCCCGCTCGGTGGCGAGGTTGTGGGCCCAGGTGAGGGCCTCACCTCGGGAGCTGGCTTCGTGGGTGGCGATCATCGCCCCGCGGCTGCACCGGACGTACCGCCTAGGTGACTAGGGCAGTTCCACGCACAACGTGTACCCGGGCATGATGCGGCGGAAACTTGACGATTCCGTCGGGTCACCTGGAGCAGGAATGTGGTGGGCCTATGCGCCGCTGCCGCCCCGTCCACCCTCCTGGCGAGGTCGCTCCTGCGCGAGTGCCTGGACCAGTTCTTCGAGATCGTCATGAAACTGCTGGTGCAGACGGGCGTTGATGTACGCGGCCCCGCAGATGGCGTAGGCCCTCAGCTCGCCCATGTCGCTGTTGCCCTTCGCCCCGAACCGAGGCTCGTCGGTCGTGAGGGACCCAGCGGCTCAAGCCCTCGCGCTCGAGGCAAGGCTCGTTGAACAGCGCGTGAAGAGCAGTCGGTTTCACGTCACGATCCGCCGGCTCCCTCGTTCCTCGACTGGGCACGGCGTCTGGACAAATGCCTTGCCCCACTTCGAGGAGGGTGCGGGTCGTCTCCCAAACCATGGGGTTCCAAGGACGACCCGCCCCCTCCCAAATCCCCCGCGCTGGGTGGGCGGGGCGGCTCGTCCCTGCCTAGGCCAGCCCAAATGGGCTATGGCGTAGGCCGGCTCTCAGGCAGACCCTCGGCAGCAGTCCGTCTCTGCTTGGAGGTCACCATGGATGCTGCTGAGATCGGTATCGCCGCGGTCGGGGCGGTCGCCGCATACATCGCCATGTACTTCGTTGCCCGGATGCCGAAGCACGGCGTCGCCAACCTGACAGGAGTGTTCGGTGCGTTGTTCTCCGGCGTGGTTGTGAGCTTCATCGTCACCAACATCAAGAGCACCAAGACCGACCCGCAAGACGTCTGGTGGTACGGCGTTGGCCTGGCCGTCGGACTCGTGGTGTGGATAGCCCTGAGGGCTTTGAAAGGCGGCGAAATTGCTTGGTGGCGCCCGTCGCCCTGAGGACCGGGACAGCGGCGTAGGACGTGCCGACTCTGTTCCCGCGTCGCGCCCCCGGTCGTGCCCCAGTCGTAAGACGGCTTGGCTGGTCCCCCGTCACCCGAGCACGTCGCGGCTTGCGAGCCGCTCGGCTCGTTTGGTTGCTGGCTCGGCCAGGCCGCGGCGATGACAGGGCACCTGAAGCACGATGTCTGAATCAGAGCTCGCCCGCCGCGCCACCCCTCCGCCTCTAGTAGTTCCGGCCCGTCGGCGCGCCCATCGACCCGCCCGGCTCAGCTGCTCCTACCGGAACCCGTTATTGAACAGCGCGATGTAGAAGCCGCTGCCGATCTTGGAAGCTCCGGTCGTCGACTGGTAGTAGCCGGTGTGTGCCGACATCGAGAAGGCGCCGCTGCGGTTGCAGATGTCGTCATTGAGGTGGCAGGCCGTGACCACGGCTGAACCGCGCCGCTTGGGAAGAACGGGACCCGCCCCGAGTGCGCCGCTTCCGTACATGGTGGTGCCACTTGTGAAGAAGACGTGGTGGCCAATCTCCGGCGTAGTCTGGTTGAATCCGCGGCGCTCCGGGTCGCCTATCAGGCCAACCAGCACCACCTTGTCCTTCAGGCTATCCGGCAGGTCGCGTATGGCCCACCTAACGACCGAGGCCCCCTGGCTGTAGCCGACGAGGGCGAACTTTGTCTTCGGGCATGCGGCCGCGATGTTCTTCACGTTGCTCATCGTGCTGCGAGCACCCGCGCCGACGCTCTTCCAGTATGGGCCGCGGTCGAAAGCCGTAGTCCAGTTCACCGAGATCGCCGGATACTCAGACTTCGTCAGGCTACGGAACCGAACTGTGCCCGTCCGCTTGACCCGCGTGAGGGCGCTCTTGATGCCCGCAGCCGCCTGAGGTCCGAATCCCTTGGTCGATCCCGATGATGAAGCCTCTTGGCCGGAACCGCGAGCGCCGATCACCACCAGGCTCGCGCATTTCGAACTGGTCGTTGTGAGTTGCGCTGCCGCGGGCGCGGCGGCTGTTACCAGTGAGGCAGCGACGGCGGCGGCGAGTGTTAGTGCGCCAGCTGCGATTCTACGAGTCCCCATGCGCTGCGATAGTAGGGGAACCGCGCGCTGCCTGCACTCCGAACACTGACCCTCACGGTCAAATCGGCCGCGCGCCCAGGACGTGGTCGCCGAATGTCATTCACCCCGACCGGGCGCGCTAGACGTAGGTGTCGATCAACATGGGCAGTTTGGTTCCCCAACCCTGTTCAAGCGCACGCGGCCGGGGCACAATCGTCGGCACCGGGTCGCCTAGGCCCGGCCTCGCCGCTCCTGTGCCACACACCTGGCGAGGCGACGTCCCCCGGATCCGCCCACGCGCGTGGGGGGTCAACGCCGGGGGAGGTCGCGCCTAGACGCACGAAACCCCGCCACCTTGGTCCATGAATGTCCGCACAGGAGAAGAACGATGATTCGCAATCAGCGCGTGGTCCTCGCAACCGCAGCCCTCGTTGGGGTCATCGTCGCCAGCGGTCTTAGTTCTGGGAGCGTCGCCTCTTCGCCCCAGGAGGCGGCAAGCGCGACGGCGTACCCACTCAAGACCTCTGCCAGATTGCAGACATTCGCCGACAAGAACAACGATGTGAGACTCCGTGTCTTCGGCGGCGGTGTCGAGACCGGCGCGTGGGATGCGGACATTCGCAAGGTGCGCGCTGGCATCACCCGCCACCAAGTGCGGGCCAAGATCACGTTCGATCCGGCTAGTAGCGTTCGTGAGCGGCTCAGCGTGCACCTCTTCCTCAGGGCATCAGGGGATGACCCCGGCTACTGGGCAGCGATCGATCAGACACTCATCGAGGGCGAGCGGCCCCGCAAGTGGCTTGCCCGCTTCTACCCCGGCGAGTTCAACCCCATCACGGTGCCCTGCAGCGGCTTCCGAGCCAAGCTTGGGAGGCCCACCGTCACGTTCATCATTCCCAAGCGCTGTCTCCAGTCATCGCAGTTTCAGACGAAACGAATCTCCATCAAGACGGAGTACTACTACGGCGACGCTGAGGGCTACGACCGGTTTCCGCAACGAGGAACGCGACGCATCAGCCTAGGTCGACCCTGACCATCAGCCAGCAGTCACGACGGTGACTGGGGTGCCTGAGGTTGGCCTAGACCACGGCATCGAGCTGCGTCACGAGATGGGCACCCCAGCGTCCGAGTTTGTAACTTGTCTGACCGTATCCAGCGACCCGTAGGAGACCCGACATGACCCTCTTTCGTGCGTTTTCGCTTGCAACGTCAATGCTCTTGACGGCTGCGCTGGTCACGCTGTCCCCACCGGCCAACGCCGCCACCCAGTACGGCTGGGTGTACGTGGTCGTCAACGACAGGGTGTGCGGCACACCAGGGGTGAAGGTGCGGGACGTGCAGGCCAACTTCCAGTGGAGCGGCGGCTCCCGGACGATCAACTGGGAACGCGACGGCGACAACATCGTCTACCCCAAGGTGGCGCTGAAGAAGACGGTCAAGTATCAGATCAACGCCCGCTGCTTCAAGAAGACATTCTTCGGCTGGACCAACGTGGGCTACCGGGTGGTGACCGGATCGTTCAAGGCCACGAAGCACAAGCAGACCATCTGGGTGGGCTAAGAGGACGTCGAAGACACGAAACCGCCCCAACCACCGTGAAGTGTGGTTGGGGCGGCATGTGTCTCATGGTCGGGTATAGGAGGCTCGATGATCGGCGTTCGCTCGGCGGCAGCAGAGCGTGAAGCGCATCCGGCATGTGGAGTTGCAGAACCGGGCCTTCAGGCCGTCGTCTAGCGGAGACTCACAGGCTCGGCACTGCCACGCGGCAGCACGACGCTGCACTGCCGCGTCGCTGACGTCGAGTTGCAGTTCAACAGGTCTGGCCATGTTGGTCCTTCTTCCACGCGTCGTAGTCGGGAGTGAACGCCTCGGCTAGGGCGACGTGAGCCAGGGACAGAGTGCCGAGTGGAGTGGTGCGGGCGTGTGCTCTGTCGAACCGCGTGTGGTGGCGACGGCACATGACGACGTAGTCGCCGGGGTGGATCGAGTAGACCTGCCCTCTGTCCTTCCCGGCTAGTTGCGACCGTGCCTCGGAGGAGTTGTGGCGGTAGGCCCACGCGTTGCCCTCGCCTACGTGCTCACACACCATGCAGGGCAGCTCGCGCGCAGGAGCAACGGTGTTTGAAAGTCGTTGATGCACTGCACCGACCGACGGGTTGTCCACTCGCCGAGGATGTGGGTGGGCGCTTCGATCGCCGCATGTGCGTGTGGTTGCGCTTGCGACGTAGCGAAGTTGGAGCTCCTTCGTTCTCCCGCAGGTGCAGGAGAACAGAGCGTAGGTGCCTGAACGGCCGTTGGACGGCGTGTGCTCCATCAAGGTGAGCTCGGTGTCGACGAAGCGGTGCCCGACATCAAAGCGTCGGGCCATGGGACGAGTCGGCGACTGGGGTGTTCGCTCCCTCGGCGCCCGTCGCTCTCGGTCGACCGCATGGCGTTCGCGGTAGCGACACTGCTCGGTACAGAAGCCTTTACGTGGGCCGCGACTGCGCCGTTCTGGGAGCCATCGCCGACAAGCGCGGTATCCGCAAAGGGCCTGCCCCGTCTGGGGGGTCTGAAAAGGCTTAGAGGCGCTCACAATGGTCCCTCTCGTCGCGTTCGCACGGAACTGGCATGTCTCCACCCAGTGCTGCTTTCGTGGGGCATTGCTCGCAGAAGCCGGCCTCGTCCATGTACCGCGCGACCAGAAGGCGGTAGTGGCCGCGCCAGGAGGAGGGCATCTCGAAATCCATGCCGATGCGCTGGCTCAACCGGCGCGCTTGCTCTGGTCCAGCGAGAGCTCGAGCAACCGCTTTAGAGCGTCAACGTTGCCGGGTGTGAGGCTGAACACGACACCGTGGCCAGGCTCATCCGTGGCCCTTTCTAGGTACAAGCAGGTCGTAGGGAAGAAGGGCGCGCCTTCGTCCCCTGGTCCCCATGGGAAGACGCCCAATCGGTCGCCGTCCTGCTCGAGTAGCAATTCGTAGTAGTGGCCGAGGCGCATGCGGACTCCTTGGTGAGGCGTGGTGGCGAGGACATGACCGGATGGGGGCGGCTGTCCCCTTGAAGTCGGGACGAGTAGCGCGTGACGCTATGGGCGAGACCCTTCACGCGAGAGGACTGCACCCGTATGGCAGGCAAGTTCGAGATCTTCAAGGACAAGAGCGGCGGATACCGGTTCAGGCTCAAGGCCGCGAACGGAGAACAGGTGGCCTCGAGCGAGAGCTACACGACTAAGGCGAGTGCGATCGGCGGTACCGAGGCTGTGCAGCGTGCAGCCGACGGCGCGAGCGTCGTTGACCTGACTGGCGAGTAGACCCCGGTTGGCACCCCCGACGAACTGGCGTCGGGGGTGCCTCCACTTACCTGACTGAGTCGATCGAGCCGTTGCCTAGGCGTCCGGCTCGCAGTTCGCGTGCACGGCGCTGAGCGTCGTGGTCGTCGATCGTGGGGCGCGGTTCGGCGCTGCAGGTGCAGGGGCACGAGCAGTCAGCCGTACGAGCTGGGGTGTCGGACATCGGGATGCCTACCTCCGCACGATTCCGATGCCGCCGCCCTTTCGGCCGAGCTTGAACCCGACTTCGGCGAGGGCACGCACTAGCGTATTGAAGATGAGGTTGGGCCCTTCCTCAAAGCGCGTCGAGCCGCTGGCCCGTCGGGGCGAGAGCTGTACGCCATCAAGCACGAGGTTATACATCCCGGGCTGATACCGGCCGTTGGAGAACTCGGTCACGCCCACCCTGCGGTACGACACTCGCCCGAGGGTCTGACCTGGCGCCAGACCCGCATCCACAAGGCGCTGCCCGGCGGCATCGCTCGCGGCGTCTCGATCCAGCAGAAGATCGAGTAGAGCCCGAACGCCCGCCACTACGGAGTCAGTGAGCTCCTGGGTCGCGGCGTCTACCTGATCCGGGAGCCATTCGTCACCGACCTCATAGGCCACCAGGTTGACGACATGCTCTCGCTCGACCTCGACAGCAGCATCGAGGCACTCCTGCGCGCCAGTCAGCGCTTTGAGAGAAAGCTCGACCTGCGCATCCGCCGCGGCAAGCTCGAGAGCCTGCACAGCAGCTCCAGCCTGAGCCTGGTCGCGTAGGTATTGCGCGTGCTGCTCGGCGTCCTGGAGCGTTGCGGCGGCGGCGTCGCGCGTGGCCTCTGCTGTCTCGCGAGCCTTGGTCGCCTGGTCGGCAGCCGTCTTGAGGCTCTTGTGTTCCTGCGTGCGTGTCATCCGTGTCTCTCCTATCGAAGTAGGTAGGGCCCGAGCGCCGCGGAGAGTGACGGTGCTCGGGCCCTACCGGATGCCGAGGAAGCGCTGGCTTACGAGCGCGCGGCCTCGGGGCCTATGTGGTGTGCAATTCGTTGATTTCGGACGCTCAGATGTCTCCTCGTGCACGTCCAGCCGCAGCGAAGAAGTCCTCCTCGGTGCTGATGGAGGAGCCCGGTGCGGCGTAGTAGTTGAGCTGCTTGCCGACGTAGGTGCTGCCAGCAGCACCCCCAGTGGGGGCGTTCACCGGGCCGGCGACCTTGCCCCGGGTGGGGCTGGCCGGCGTGAACACCGCATTGATGCCGTTGCCCCCAGCGCCGTTGCCCAGCTCCTTCTTGAGCTGGTCGTTGAGCGCCTTGATGAGATCGGTGGCGAACTTGCGGAGCCGCTGCTGGAGCGGGCCCAACTGGCTGATGAGCTTGTCCACGTCGTTCTGTGCGGACGCCACCAGGTCGCCGAACATGGTCTGCCCTGCGGCAGCACCGACACCCGCGGCGGCGTTGTCGATCTCGGCCTGGAGGTCGTTGACCTGCCCGACGCCACCGTTGAGGATGGACTCGGCAACAGCCAGGCCGGCCTGTGGACCCGCAGCAAGGATCTGCTGGAGGGTTGTCTTGTTCAGGCCGTCCTTGATGAGCTGCTTGATGACGTCGCGGAACTTGACCGCCTTGTTGCGAGCGTCCTCCAGGCCGCGGACGATGCCCG
Organism: Nocardioides sp. SYSU D00038; assembly: GCF_016924665.1. GTDB lineage: Bacteria > Actinomycetota > Actinomycetes > Propionibacteriales > Nocardioidaceae > Nocardioides. The sequence continues at coordinate 41,393 of NZ_JAFFJT010000026.1, read as the reverse complement.
CGTACGTGGTGACACCCATCGACGTGGGGTCACTGGTCGCCACGACGGTGGCGGTGACCTGCTCCCGGTAAGCCTTCTGCTGCTCGATGAGCGCGTCCAACTTGTCCTTCGCCACGTCGTACTGGTTCATCAGCTTCTCGTGCTGCTTGGCCAGTTCGCGGTACGCGGTCACCTCGTCGCCGAAGCGCTTGCGGATGGCCGCAGCGCCCTTCTTGCCAGCCTTGTCGAGTCGCTTCTCGAACAGGTCGTTGACCCGATCCAGCAGCTTCTCCAGGCGCTTCTCGAAGCCCTCGCTGAACAGCTCGGCCACCATCTCGCCGGCACGCTTGCCCCCGAGGGGGCCACCCTGCTTCTTGCCACCGGGGGTGCCAGTGGAGGAGTAGGCCGTGCGGTGGTTGGTGGTGATGTTGATGACCCGCCCGTCGAGGGCGTTCACCCGCGAGGTGAGCGTGGCCAACGCCGTGGAGGCGTTGTCCCGCAGCTTGGCCGTGGCTGTGACGATCGTCTTGTTGTAGGTGACGAGCTTCTTGGTCACGACCTCGAGCGGCTTGGTCGCGTTGTCCTTGACGGACACCTTGGCAACGCCGTCGAGCTTGCCGATGTCCTCGACCTTGCCCTTGGTGCGCTTGACGGCATCGTCAGCGCCCTTGACGTCGGCCTCGACCTTGGGTCGGACCTTGAGTCGGTCAGTGGTGCGGAGCTGCTTGATGAAGGTGTCGACCTCAGCCTTGGTGGCCTTCACGCCCTCGGTGGTGACGAGCGTGCGGACCTGCTTCGGCGTGAGCTTGTAGCGACCGATGATCTTGTCGACGTCGGCCAGCGTCTGAGCCTGACCCTCAGCCTGGATGCGCGTGATGACTTCCTTCGGGAAGCCGCGGTACAGCTCGGAGAGCGGAGCGGTGGCAGAGGCCAGAGCGCGAGTCGCAACCTGGTCCTCTTTCAGCTCGTAGCCCACGTCAGCAAGGGCGTTCCGCACCTTGTGGACGTCGTTGCGCCACTCCTCCCACTCAGGAGAGCCCTGCGTGAGTCCACTAGATCCGTCCATCAGCGACTTGAAAAGGCCGTCGATCTCCGCACGAGCTCGCTTCCCCTCTTGACCGGTGCCGACGAGTGCGTTCACAAGCTCGCGCTGACCGATGCCCAGATCGGCAGCCGACTTGAAGGCGTCGGTCTGGCTCAGGCCGAGGTAGGCCATCTCGTGCGTGGCGCGAGTGGCAGCCCCGGTGATCTGGTCGAGCGTGCTGGCGAAGTCGAGAGCCGGAGGCTTGGCTTCGGTCAGCGCGTCTCCCGCAGCGCCCGCAGAGGACACCAGGCCGACGAGGGCTCCACCGGCAGCACCGATAGCAGTGCCGAGCGGACCGAAGGCGGAGCCGACGAGGGCTCCACCGGCAGTGGACGCCAGGACGCTGAGGGCCTTGTTGGACCCGGCAGCCTCGGTGCCCAGGGTGCCGACAGCGAGGCCAGCACCCACCAGGCCCAGGCGGGCCCGGGTCATGCGGGCAGCGAAGTTCTCCGCCCCGACACCGGCACTGAGGAAGGCGCCTTCGGCGACCTTGGCCTTGGTGCCAGCAACCACGAGACTGTCGGCGAAGCTGGTGACACGAAGGCGAGCGGCGCTGCCCAGCCACATGGTGCCGGCAACGATGGCGCCGATCGCAACCAGCTCGGACCCGAGGGCCCTGACCGGCGCGGGCGCCTTCTGGATGAGGTCGATGAACCCGTTGACCGGAGCCAGCACGTCGGCCACAGCGCTCGCAAGGACGCCGACTCCACCAGCGAGGTCGTCGACCACCGGGGTGGCCAGCTCGACCGCGTTGACGAGCCCATCGCCAAGCTGGTCGATGAGGGGCTCGAGGTCGTTCAGCAGGTCGCCGAACGTGGGGGACAGGTCGTCCAGCGCGGTGCCGAGGGCACGCGACAGGTTGGTGCCGACCTGGCCAACAGCGTCGACCAGCTCAGCCAGCCCGTCAGCGACCTTCGGAAGCGACGGGGCAATGTCCTCGACAGCCGTGTTCAGGTCGTCGAAGAAGCCCAGTGCGGCGGTCTGCACGCTCGGCTGGTCGAGGGTGTCGAAGATCGCCCCGAGGCCGGTGCCGGCAGCCTTGCCCGCCTTGGGCAGCGCCTTGGACGCGACGTCGGCCAGTCGGAGCATGAAGCCCTCGAACTGCTCACCGCTGCGGTCGGTCAGCTCGTCGAGGCCCTCTCGGGCCCCGCGGAAGGTGTTGCGCAGCGCGTTCTGGAAGGTCGGTCCGTTGACCGTCTCCTCGATGGACTGCGTGGTGGCCCGGAGGGTGGCCAGCGTGGAAGCCCCGGACTCCTCCGCGGCCTCCGCGAGGCCGGACAGGATGCCGCCAGTGTTGGCGACCACCCCGCCCAGATCCTGGAGCGCGATGACGCCCTGGTCGACGAAGCGCTGGAGGCCGTCAGGCCCCTGCTCCGCCAGCCAGTTGTCGAAGTCGGTGGTGATCTCGCCGAACCAGGTGGCCAGTCGGGGCAGGTTGCCCGCTCCGACGTCGCCCAGCTTGGCCAACACGCCGACGAACTGGTCGGTGTAGCCGCTGGCGATGTTGATGGACGACCCGAGGTCGTCGAACATGCCGTCGAGCTGGCCGTCGAAGATGCCGGTGGCAGACGAGGCGAGGTTCCCGAAGAAGCCTCCGAGGCTCTCAGAGGCGCTCTCCAGCCCCCGGGAGAACTGGGGGAGGAGAGAGGTCACCAGGTTGCGGATGGGGGCCTCAGCGACCGCCCAGAAGCGCGCAGACATGCGGTCCTGGGTGGCTGCGAGCTCCTCCTTGACCTCGGGCAGGACCGTGTTGAAGTCCCTGAGGACGGCGACGCTGGCCCCGAGGCCGATCGCCATGCCGCCGAAGATCCCGGGGAGGGCTAGAGCCGCACCTGCCGTGCTGGCGAGAGAGCCGGAGAGCGACAGCAGGTTGGCGCTCGAGGTGAGCGCAGACGAGGCGAGGTTGGCGAGCGCCAGGTTGGTGGCGGCGATCTTGGGCAGAGCCCTGTCGAGGTTGCCGATGTACTCGCCGAAGTCGCTGCCGATGTTCGCCAGACCGCGACCGCCCGACAGGGCAGCCAGAGCGGTAGCCGTGCGGGCAGCCGCAGCTTGGTCGATGGTGGGAGCGATGGTCGCCGCACGGCGGCGGGACAGCACGTTGAGCTGACCCCGCACCTGCCGTAACGCGGGCGACGAAATGTCGGGGACGATGCTGACGCGCAGCTCGTCGATCTGCCGCTCAATGCGGTCGAGGTCGTGCTCCGCCTCGCGACGGAAGTCGCCCGTGTCCGGGACGACCTTGATGGCGACCTTGCCGATCACCGTTGCGCCAGCAGGCATGTGAACTCCTAGGACAAGCGTTTGTGCCTGCGAGCGGACAGCGGAGGCATGAGGTCTGGCGTCGCGGGTGCGCGCACCGAAGGGGAAGTAGCCGGATGTCGCCCCGAAGGGGCGGAGGAACCAGCGGCTAGCCGAGTTACATGGTCAACCGGTTAACCGGATGTCGCGCCGAAGGGACGGAGGAACCAGCGGCTAGCCGAGTTACATGGTCAACCGGTTAACCGGATGTCGCCCCGAAGGGGCGGAGGAACCAGCGGCTAGCCGAGTTACATGGTCAACCGGTTAACCGGATGTCGCGCCGAAGGGACGGAGGAACCAGCGGCTAGCCGAGTTACATGGTCAACCGGTTAACCGGATGTCGCCCCGAAGGGACGGGGAGCATGAGGACAGTCACTCCCCGCGCCGAGGTTCACAAACATAGTCGCTGAGAGAGCCGCTCTTGGTGCGCTCCAGTGCTGGTCTGCCATCAGCGCGACCCTCAGACTCATAGAATCAAGTCCTGTCGACGGTGGTGGCGAGCCACTGCCCGGACGGGTCGCCCGCACGTAGCGATCCACGCCTCCGGGAACCTGCTCGTCGCTTAAAGTCGCGCGCTTGAAGGGGGTCCCCCCAATGCACCAAGAACTACTGCATGACCTAGACCAGCTCACCGTGATGGTGGACGGGCTTGAAGTGCCGCTGGTTGTTGAACTGACTCGCCAATTCGCCATCACGGTCGACCGAGCCATTCGTCCCGGGGATCAGATCAACCTGTCTGCGCTTCTCGATGAGAACGACTTGCATCGCGATGTGCTGCTTAGCCGCGACGACCTCGTGCAGACGGCCTGGGAGCTGTTCCTCGACACTTCCCGGACCGCAGATCTGCGCGAGTTAATGCTGGGACCGTACAGGTTGCTCCAGTACCGCCTACTGCGGGACCTGTACGACCGCTACAAGAGCCGATTGCCCAAGAAGGACTCTGATCCTGCGTCAGCCCCGCACCTTTCCCTCGACGCGCTCCTAGATGCGGAAAACGGGGGCGGCACAGCCAGCTTCCTCGAGCACACGGGTCAGGTTGGTGGCCTGGCTCAGGCGACCGTCACGTCGAGCCCAGGCCGGCACCGCAGCGAAGGTGGGACTTATTCAGCAGAGCGTGTCCGAGACCTTCTTCCGTTGCTCGACGATCACGTCTTTGTGTGGGTCCAGAATGGCCGGGAGCCTTCAGGGCCGGCCCTGGACATCCGGACCGCTTGGTCGCGAGCTGACCTCAGCCATGGTGAGCGACAAGCGGCCTACTTGGTCGGCGTTCTCGACCTGACACACCGGGAGGCGGGCACGCTCCTTGGCGTTAACCACGCGACAGTTGGCCGCCGCTTCGCTATCGCCTGCGAGAAGCTGGCGACCCAGGCCAACGACCTGCGGCCGCGATCGGAAGTCGCGTGCTGTGTAGTCGAACTGCGTCGTCGTCAGGATGTTGAGCCGCACTTGGCCGCAGCCGCATGACTTCACACTGTGAAGAGCGCGGAGAATGCGAGGGCGTGGTCTACCCGTTTCCCGTCAGTGTCGAAGAGGCACGGTGGATTGAGGCCAAAGTGGCCGCCATGCCGCCATTCAGCCCTGAGGGGCGGCGCCAGATGTCAGAGTTTCTCTCTCGACGAAATCAAGCCGTTCGGGATCGAAGCGTCCAGTCCGCTGCGTGACAGGGCGAACGTAGATGGCTTGCCATGTGGCATCCAAGCGCGCCCTGAGTTCCACTTGGTCGAGCTTGGCCCACTCGTCGGCCGACACTGGGGCCAGGCGGGGGCCGGTCGTTGCAACTAGCCACGCCTCGCGATCCCTGGCGGCCTTCTCTCGCAGCGCCTCCAGCGCTGCGACTCTAGGGAACACGAGCCGCCCCGGTAGTTCGTGTTCGTCGTATGCACGCATGAGTTCGGCGATCTGTTCGTTGACCTCTCGCAAGGCGTCTTCTCCATCCCAAGGCTCCGGCCCACTGATCTCGGTCTGCAGAGTCAGCCGGCGAAAGGTGAGGTTGAGGGCGGCTCGATCTGTTGGGTGGCCGCTGATGGCAACACGATGTCCGTCTTGCGCAGTTCGGTCGCAGACGTAGTTGAACCTGCCGTCCTCTCGAGCCTTGCTGCCGAACATCAGCCCGTGGCAAACCCCGCAGCGGACTAACCCAGTCAGCAGGTACTTGCGGGCCCCTCGTCGGGCTCCGCTGGGCTCTGAAAGCTTCCGAGCCTCGAAGTGGAGACACAGGCGCTCCCAGGTTTCCCCGTCGATCAATGGTTCCCAAGCACCGTGCACTGGCTCTCCGGTGGGGGTGAGCAGCACTTCGCCACGATGCGTGCGCAAGCCGACGAGCCGCGGGTTCTGGAGGTACTTCCGCAGTGTCTGGCTGCTCCAGCGGTTGCCAGTGGTGGTTGTCACGCCTGCGTCGTTCCACCGCCTTACGACGTGGGCTAGCGGGATGCCGTCAAGGACTTCCGTCACCGCCTGACGAGCCAACGGAGCCTCTGCCGGATCGAGGGTTCGCAGATCCGACTGCCACCCGAAAGTGCGGCGGCCAACTGGTTGCCCGGCCTCAGCTAGTTCGCGATGCTTGCGCCGCGTACGCCGGCCAGTGTCCAGCGACGCCTTGTTGGCGAAAGCCACCATCACCCGGGCCATCGTCAGCCCGTCGTCGCTGGCGAGGTTGATGTCCCCCTCGAGCGTGGCGAAGGTGAGTCCCGGGTTGGTCTCGTAGACCTCGATTACGCGCTCAAGGTCTACGGGTTGACGAGCGAGTCGATCGAGGTTGTAGACGACGACCCCGTCAACTACCCCGTTAGCCAGGTCGCGCAGCATGGTCTCGAACTGGGGCCGCTTTACCCCGCGTTTGAAGGCTGATAGGTCGTTGTCGACGTACTCTCGGACCTCCCAGCCACGGAGCTCGGCCAAGCCGCGGCAGTCTCTGAGCTGTCGCCCCACGCCCAGCCCTGAGGCGTCGGCATCATCACTAATTCGGGCATAGGCAGCCTTCATATTCGCATTGTGCCAACGTAACTAATGGATGGACGAGTTCCCGCTCTTCCGTGCCGACCTCATCGACGCCCTGCGCCAGCCGCTCGAGAGCGGTGACATCACCATCGCCAGGGCCGAGGAGTCGGTGACGCTGCCGGCGCGCTGCCTGGTGGTGCTGGCCGCCAACCCGTGCCCCTGCGGCGACTACCGGGCGGCCGCCTCCGAGAGCCGGTGCAAGTGCCCGGCCCGGGCCGTCCGCGCCTACCAGTCGCGGGTGCGGGGGCCGGTCACCGACCGGATCGACATCACCCGGCACCTCTCGCCGATCGCCCCGCACGCCCAGGCCACCCCGGGGGCCGCGCCGGAGCCGACGGCCGCGGTGCGCGAGCGCGTCACCGCCGCACGCGCCCGCCAGGCGGCCCGCTACGCCGGGGAGGGCTGGCGGCTCAACGGGCAGGTGCCGGGCCCGGTGCTGCGACGTCGCTACCCGCCCACCGACCAGGCACTGCGGCGCGTCGACAGCGACACCTTCGGTGGGTCACTGACGGCCCGCGGCGCGGTGCGGGTGCTGCGGCTCGCCTGGACCCTGGCCGACCTCGCCGGCCGCGACCGACCCGACCTGGCCGAGGTCGAGACCGCGCTGGCCCTGCGGCACGGTCAGTCGCTCACGCTCGACGCGCTGCGCCGGCGGGCCGGATGAGCCGGGACGACGAGCGCGTCGCCCGGGTGGCGCTCAGCCTGCTGGGCGAGCCCGGCGACGTGCGGCTCACCGGGCTGGTGGCCGAGCTCGGCGCGGTCCGGCTGCGCCGGCTGCTGGCCGACGAGGGGGCCAACCTCGAGCTGGCCGGCGAGATGGCCACCCGGCTCGCCTCGGTCGAGCCGGAGCTGCTCCTCGAGCGGGCCGGGCGCGCCGGCATCCGCTACGTCGTGCCCGGCGACGAGGAGTGGCCGGATTGCCTCGCCGACCTCGACCGCGCCGAGCCGGTGCAGCGGGTGGGCGGCGCGCCACTGGGTCTGTGGGTGCGCGGCCCGGTGCGCCTCGACCGGCTCGACCGCGCGGTCGCGGTGGTCGGGTCGCGCAACGCCACGACCTACGGCGCCGACGTGGCGGCCGAGATCGCCGCGTCGGTGGCTCACGCGGGCCGGGTGGTGGTCTCCGGGGCGGCGTTCGGCATCGACGTGGCCGCCCACCGCGGCGCACTGGCCGCGGGCGGTCGCACGGTCGCCGTGCTCGCGTGCGGCGTCGACCGGCCCTACCCCACGCCTCACCGACCGCTTCTCGACCACCTCGCCGCCGAGGGGGCGGTCGTCTCCGAGCTGGCGCCGGGCTGCGCGCCCACCCGGCTGCGGTTCCTCTCCCGCAACCGGGTGATCGCGGCGCTCGCCGGCGGCACCGTGGTGGTCGAGGCCGCCGCTCGCAGCGGGGCGCTCAACACCGCGACGTGGACCAGCCGGCTGCACCGGCCGCTGCTCGCCGTGCCCGGACCGGTCACCAGCGTCACCTCGCAGGGCGCCCACCACCTGGTGCGTAGCGGCGAGGCCCTGCTGGTGACGTCCGGCCGCGACGTGCTCGAGGCCACCGGGGTAGCGGGCGACGCGCTCGCCGAGGAGCCGCGGGGCCCGCAGCGTCCGCGCGACCGGCTCGACCACCGCCAGCAGCGGGTGATCGAGGCGGTGCCGGTCGCCTCGCCCGCCCCGGTCGACTCGATCGCCCGCACCGCCGGCCTGGGGCTGGTCGAGGTCCGAGCCGCGCTGGGTGCGCTGCTGCGGATGGGACTGGTGGAGTCGGTGCCGACCGGCTGGCGGCTGGCCGAGGCGGCCCGGGCCTGAGCGCCGGCCCGTTCGCCGCGGTGCCGCGCGCCGGACCCGGCCACACGGCGGTCGTCCCTACGCTGGGAGGGTGAGCGAGACCCCACCGGTCGAGGAGGCCGACCCCGGGCTGCCCGAGCCGATGGCGCGGGTGCTGGGCGACTACGAGCGCCACCTCGCCTCCGAGCGCGACCTCACCGCGCACACGGTGCGGGCCTACCTGGGTGACGTGGCCGGGATGCTCGACCACGCCGCCCGGCTCGGCCACACGGGTGTCGACACCCTCGACCTGCGCTCGCTGCGCTCCTGGCTGGCCAAGCAGCAGTCGCTGGGCCGGTCGCGCACCACGCTCGCGCGCCGGGCCACCGCCGCCCGGGTGTTCACCGCCTGGCTGGCCCGCAGCGGGCGCATGCCCCACGACGTCGGCGCCAGCCTGGGCTCGCCCAGGGCGCATCGCACCCTGCCGCCGGTGCTCCGCGCCGACGAGGCCGCCGACCTGATCCGGGCCGCGACCGCGCTCGCCGACGACGGCAGCCCGGTGGGGCTGCGCGACGTCGCGATGCTCGAGCTGCTCTACGCCACCGGCATCCGGGTCGGGGAGCTGGTCGGCCTGGACGTCGACGACGTCGACCGGGGTCGCAACGTCGTGCGGGTGCTGGGCAAGGGCCGCAAGGAGCGCACGGTGCCGTTCGGGGCGCCCGCGGCAGCGGCGCTCGACGCCTGGCTCGAGACCGGCCGGCCGCGGCTCCGGACCGAGGGCGCCGGCGCGGCGCTGTTCCTCGGCGCTCGCGGGCGCCGGATCGACCCGCGGGCGGTGCGCGAGCTGGTGCACCGCCGGATCGCGGAGGTGCCGGGCGCCCCCGACATCGGCCCGCACGGCCTGCGGCACACGGCCGCGACCCACCTGCTGGAGGGAGGTGCCGACCTCCGCTCGGTGCAGGAGCTGCTCGGCCACGCCTCGCTCGCGACCACCCAGCTCTACACCCACGTCACCACCGACCGGCTGCGGCGGGCCTATCAGCAGGCGCACCCGCGGGCCTGAGCCGGCCCCGGGATCGGTCCCGGGATCGGCCCGGGCAGCGCGAGCGCGGTCAGCGCCAGCCGCACCAGGCCCAGGTAGGGGAATGCCGCCGCCGACCGGGCCGCCGGCCGGTCGCGCCACAGGGGGAGCAGCCGCACCGGTCCCGCACCCACCAGGCGAAGCGGGTCGAGGTAGGTCTCGCCCTCGATCCAGCCCCAGTGGAGGCAGGCCCGGGGGAAGCAGTGCGACCCCGGCAGCTGGAGCGCCCCCAGGTGGCCGCCGGCGGCCACCGCGTCGCCCACCCCGACCGCGGCAGCCACTGGCTCGTAGGTGGTGCGGGTAGGGCCGTGGGAGACCACCACCACCCCGCGGCCGGCCAGCGGACCGGCGAAGGTCACCGTGCCGGGCAGCGCGGAGCGGACCGCCTGGCCGGGACGGCCGCCGAGGTCGACCCCGCGGTGGCCGGGACCGTACGGCGACGCGGGCGGGTCGAAGCCGTGCACCACCTCGGGCACCGGCAGCAGCGGCCAGACGCCCACCGGGTCGGTGTCGGCCCGGGCCGGGGCCGTGGCCACGAGCACCAGCCCCCCAACCAGGCCCACCAGCCCCAGCACCAGGCAGAGCAGCGCCGCGGCGGACGGGCGGGGACGGGCGGGCGATCGGGCGGGCGGTCGGGCGCACGGACGCGGGGACATGTCCTCCACGATCGGCCGCGACGCCGCCGGGCGCCGCCGGAGTCGCCCGGCCTGGGGAGGGGGCGCGCCGGAGGCCGCCCTGTGGACGAGAGGCGGCCCGGTCGCGGACCCCTCGCCGGGTCGGGGCGGATTGGCCCGGGACGGGCGGGGTCGCGTAGTCTGGCGGACGCAGTCCCCTCGGGGGCTGACTTCGCACGTCCGCAGACCGCGACGGGGCCTCCCCAGGCCCCGGCCACCCGTGGGCGACGACCCTCGGTCCCGGAGCGATCCGGGTCGGGTCGCGCGCAGGCGTCAGGGCGACCGGCACCCGTCGGTCGCAGGAACTGAAAACGACCGGACACCCGGCCGGTGCGCCCTGGTTCAAGGGCGTGCACACGGTCGTGCGTCCACACAGGGAAGAAGACACGCACATGGCAGTCGTGACCATGCGCCAGCTCCTCGAGAGCGGCGTCCACTTCGGGCACCAGACCCGTCGCTGGAACCCCAAGATGAAGCGCTTCATCATGACCGAGCGCAACGGCATCTACATCATCGACCTGCAGCAGTCGCTGGCCTACATCGACCGTTCGTACGCGTTCATCAAGGAGACCGTCGCCAAGGGCGGCACCGTGATGTTCGTGGGCACCAAGAAGCAGGCGCAGGAGGCGATCGCCGAGCAGGCGACCCGCGTCGGCATGCCCTACGTCAACCAGCGCTGGCTCGGCGGCATGCTCACCAACTTCCAGACCGTGCACCAGCGGATCAACCGACTCAAGGAGCTCGACGAGGTCAACTTCGACGACGTGGCCGGCTCCGGCCGCACGAAGAAGGAGCTCCTCCAGATGAAGCGCGAGCGCGACAAGCTGGAGAAGACCCTCGGCGGCATCCGCGAGATGGGTCGCACCCCGGCCGCGGTCTGGGTCGTGGACACCAAGAAGGAGCACCTGGCGGTCGAGGAGGCCCGCAAGCTGCGGATCCCGATCATCGGCATCCTGGACACCAACTGCGACCCCGACGAGGTCGACTTCCCGATCCCGGGCAACGACGACGCGATCCGCGCCGTCGGGCTGCTGACCCGCGTGGTCGCCGACGCCGTCGCCGAGGGCCTCATCGCCCGCTCCGGTGGCAACACCGACAGCGCCGCGCCGGCCGCCGAGGAGCCGCTGGCCGAGTGGGAGCGCGAGCTCCTGGGTGGCGAGGCCGAGCAGGCCGCCGTGGCCGCCACCGGCGCCGAGGCCGACGCGCCCGCGTCGGAGGCGACCGGCGCCGCGTCGGAGGCCCCCGAGGCCGCCGCTGCCGCCGACGCCGCCACCGAGGCTCCGGTCGAGGCCGCCGCCGAGGCACCTGCGGAGGAGGCTGCCGAGGCTCCCGCCGCGGCCGCCGACGAGCCCACGACCGAGGCCTGATCCCACTCCGACGTACCTGAAGAGGACAACGACACATGGCTTACACCGCAGCCGACGTCAAGAAGCTCCGTGAGCTGACGCAGGCCGGCATGATGGACTGCAAGAAGGCGCTCGACGAGACCGACGGCGACTTCGACAAGGCCGTCGAGCTGCTCCGGGTCAAGGGCGCGGCCAAGGCCGCCGCCCGAGGCGCGGAGCGCGAGACCTCGGCCGGCCTGGTGGCCGCGTCGGGCAACGCTCTGGTCAGCCTGCTGGCCGAGACCGACTTCGTCGCCAAGAACGAGGCGTTCGTGACCGCCGCCCAGCAGATCGCCGAGGCGGCCGACGCGAACAAGATCGGCGACGCCGAGGCGCTCAAGGCCGTCCAGCTCGGCGACAAGACCGTCGGCGAGGTCGTGCAGGACCTGGCGATCACGATCGGCGAGAAGATCGAGCTCGGCCAGGTCGCGTACTTCGACGGCAACACCACGGTCTACCTGCACAAGAAGGCCTCCGACCTGCCCCCGAGCCTCGGTGTCCTCGTCGAGTACGAGGGCGACGAGGCCGCGGCCAAGCAGGCCGCGCAGCAGGCCGCCGCGCTCAAGGCGCAGTTCCTCACCAGCGACCAGGTCCCGGCCGACGTCGTGGAGGCCGAGAAGGCCGTGCTGACCAAGAAGACCCTCGAGGAGGGCAAGCCCGAGGCCGCCGTCGAGCGGATCGTCGAGGGCCGGATCGGCGCGTTCTTCAAGGAGATCGTGCTGCTCGACCAGGAGTCGGTCTTCGAGTCGAAGAAGTCGGTCAAGCAGGTGCTCGACGCCGCCGGCACCACCGTGACCCGCTTCGCGCGTTTCGAGGTCGGCGCCTGAGGGCGATAGGTTCCTGACAGACCCAGCGGAGGAGGCCGGTTCGATGACAGCACATCTGGACATCGGACCGGCCTCGTCGCGTCCGAGGCAGCCACGAAGGGATCCGGTGTGACCGCCTACAAGCGCGTCCTTCTCAAGCTCTCGGGCGAGGTGTTCGGGGGCGGCAAGGTCGGCGTCGACCCCGACGTCGTGCAGAAGATCGCCCAGGAGATCGCGGCCGTCGCGCGCGCCGGCGTGCAGGTCGCCGTGGTGACCGGCGGCGGCAACTTCTTCCGCGGCGCCGAGCTCCAGCAGCGCGGCATGGACCGGGTGCGCGCCGACTACATGGGCATGCTCGGCATCGTGATGAACTGCCTGGCCCTCCAGGACTTCCTGGAGAAGCTCGGGGTGGAGACCCGGGTGCAGACCGCGATCACCATGGGCCAGGTCGCCGAGCCCTACATCCCGCGCCGGGCGATCCGCCACATGGAGAAGGGCCGGGTCGTGATCTTCGGCGCCGGCATGGGCATGCCGTTCTTCTCCACCGACACCGTCGCCGTCCAGCGCGCGCTCGAGAGCAAGTGCGACGTCGTGCTGGTCGCCAAGAGCGGCGTCGACGGCGTCTACAGCGCCGACCCCAAGGTCGACCCGACCGCCACGAAGTTCGACGAGCTCACCTACGACGACGCGATCCAGCGCGGCCTGCGGATCATGGACCAGACCGCGTTCGCCCTCTGCGGGGAGAACAAGCTGCCGATGATCGTCTTCGGGATGGAGCCCGAGGGCAACATCCTGCGCGTCGTGCAGGGTGAGAGGATCGGCACGCGGGTCAGCGCCGGCTGACCCACCCCCCCGAGAGCACCGCAGCACACCACCGAGCACGACGAGACGCAGGAGCAGGCGTGATCAACGACATCCTCAACGAGGCCGACGGCAAGATGACCAAGTCGGTGGAGTCCACGCGCGAGGAGTTCGCCGCGATCCGCGCCGGCCGCGCCCAGCCCAGCATGTTCAACAAGATCCTGGTCGACTACTACGGCACGCCGACCCCGCTCCAGCAGCTGGCGTCGTTCACCGCGCCGGAGGCCCGGACCATCCTGGTGCAGCCCTACGACATCGGGGCGATGGCGAACGTCGAGAAGGCGATCCGCGACTCCGACCTCGGCGTCAACCCGTCCAACGACGGCAAGGTGCTGCGCTGCGTGTTCCCCGAGCTGACCGAGGACCGCCGCAAGGAGTACATCAAGGTCGCCCGCGCCAAGGCCGAGGACGGCCGGGTCGCCGTGCGCAACCTGCGCCGCACCGCCAAGCAGGGCCTGGAGAAGCTCGAGAAGGACGGCGAGGTCGGCAAGGACGACGTCACCGGCGCCGAGAAGCGGCTCGACGCGATGACCAAGGCCCACACCGACGCCATCGACGAGATGCTCAAGAACAAGGAGGCCGAGCTGATCGAGGTCTGAGGCCTCTCCGCTCGACACCCCTCACATGACCGACACCCCCGCCACACCCGTGCCCGAGCAGCAGAAGGACCACGGGCGGGCCGGCCGCGACCTCAAGGCCGCCGTCGCCAGCGCCGTCGTCCTGCTCGTGGCGATCGCGGTCTCGCTGCTGGTGTGGAAGACGGCGTTCATGCTGATCGTCGCGGCCGCCGTGGTCGTCGCGATCTGGGAGCTGCGCAAGGGGCTGCTGGCCAAGGGCATCGACCTGCCCGAGCAGCCGCTCATGGTCGGCGGCGTCGTGATGGTGGTGGTCGCCTACTTCTGGGGCGCCCCGGCCCTCGTCACCGCCACCGCGGTCACGGCCCTCGTGGTCATGCTGTGGCTGCTCCAGCGTGGCATCGACGGCTACGTGCAGAACGCCACCGCGGCGGTGTTCACCCTGGTCTACGTGCCCTTCCTCGGCTCGTTCGTGGCGCTGATGCTGAGCGAGGGGGGCACCAACCTCGACGAGGTCGGCGCGGGCGTCGACGACCTGGGCGTGCAGGGCATCATCACGTTCATCCTGGTCACCATCGCCTCCGACATCGGTGGCTACGTCGCCGGCGTGCTGTTCGGCCGGCACCCGATGGCCCCGGTCATCTCCCCGAAGAAGTCGTGGGAGGGCTTCGCCGGCTCGCTGGTGTTCACGGTCGCGGCCGGCATCACGCTGGTGGTGCTCCTGCTCGACGGCGACTGGTGGGTGGGCCTGGCGCTCGGCGCCATCGCCGTGGTGATGGCCACCCTCGGCGACCTGTGCGAGTCGGTGATCAAGCGCGACCTCGGCATCAAGGACATGAGCCAGGTGATCCCGGGCCACGGCGGGCTGATGGACCGGCTCGACTCGCTGCTCGCCACGATCGCGCCGATCTGGTTGCTGCTCCACTACGCCGTCTTCTAGCGGGCCATCTTCCAGCCGAGCGGTCCGCGCCTTGTCCCGGGCCGGGCCGCGCCTCCCGGCCGGTCAGCCGCGCGGGGACTAGGGTCGGGGGCGTGAGCAACCCGCACCCCCTCGACGAGGAGCGCCCTCGTCGGGTGGTAGCGCCGGAGCAGCACCACGACCCGGATGCGACTGACCCGACCGGCCCGACCGACCCGGACGCCGGCGCCGGCGACCAGGACCGTGACGACGACGCCGCGGAGCTCGGCTGGTGGCACCGCGACCACCCGACGTTCACGCCGATCGCGGCGTTCTTCACCGGCATGGTCACGATCGTGGTGGTGCCGGCCGGTTACGGCCAGGTGCTGCGCTGGCTCTTCGAGCGCGACCGGGTGGAGGCGCTGTTCCCCTTCGTGCTCGTCATCTTCGCCATCCCGCTCGGCCTGCTGGTGCGGTCGCACACCCGCCGCTTCGGCCGCTACATGCTCCTCGGGATGGTGCTCTCGGCGGTCGTGGTGGCCGCCGTGGGCGGGCTGGTGCTCTGGCTGCTGATCCAGAACCAGTCCTGACCAGCGCCGTCGGCGACGAATCGGCGCGCCCGGGGGCCGGGTGGGAGAATGGGCGGCGTCATGTCCGAGACCCCCACGCCTGCCCCCACCCCGCCCGAGGGCGCCACCGCGCTGCCGCTGGTCCTCGACCCGCCGCGCGGTCGCGCCAAGCCGCCGCGCCACCTCGCCGACCTCGACCCCGCCGGCCGGGCCGAGCTGCTGCGCGAGCACGGGCTGCCGGCGTTCCGCGCCAAGCAGCTCTCCCACCACTACTTCGGCCGGCTCGTCGACGACCCGGCGGAGATGACCGACCTGCCGGCGGCGCAGCGCGACGACCTCGTGCGCACCCTGCTGCCGGAGCTGATGTCGCCGCTGCGCACCATGGAGGCCGACCGGGGCACCACCCGCAAGACCCTGTGGAAGCTCTTCGACGGCTCGCTGGTCGAGTCGGTGCTGATGCGCTACCCCGACCGGGCCACGATCTGCGTGTCGAGCCAGGCCGGCTGCGGGATGGCCTGCCCGTTCTGCGCCACCGGCCAGGGCGGGTTGCAGCGCAACATGTCGACCGCCGAGATCGTCGAGCAGGTGGTCGCCGGCGCCCGTTCGCTGGCGCGCGGCGAGGTGCCCGGCGGCCCCGGCCGGGTCTCCAACGTGGTCTTCATGGGCATGGGCGAGCCGCTGGCCAACTACCGAGCCGTGATCGGGGCCGTACGACGCCTCACCGATCCGAGCCCCGACGGCCTCGGCATGTCGGCCCGGGGGGTCACGGTCTCGACCGTGGGGCTGGTGCCGCGGATCCTGCAGCTGGCCGAGGAGGGCATCCCGGTCACGCTGGCGCTGAGCCTCCACGCGCCCGACGACGAGCTGCGCAACGAGCTGGTGCCGATCAACACCCGGTTCTCGGTCGCCGAGACCGTCGACGCGGCGTGGACCTACGCCTCGACCACCAAGCGCCGGGTCTCGATCGAGTACGCCATGATGCGCGGGATCAACGACCAGGCGTGGCGCGCCGACCTGCTGGCCGACGTGCTGCAGGCGCGCGGCGACTGGGGCTGGGTGCACGTGAACCTGATCCCGCTCAACCCGACGCCGGGCAGCAAGTGGACGGCGTCCGACCCGGCCGACGAGCGCGAGTTCGTGCGCCGGCTCGAGGCGCGGGGCATCCCCACGACCGTGCGCGACACCCGGGGCCGCGAGATCGACGGCGCCTGCGGGCAGCTGGCCGCCACCGAGGCCTGAGGCCCCGGGCGGCGCCGGCTCAGCCGCGCGCCAGCACGCCCAGTGCGCCGACGCCGGCCTCGACGGCCGGCGCGGACGCCGCCCGGGCGGCCAGGAACGCCGGCGCCTGGACGACCAGCTCGACGTTGCGGGAGTCGCGGTTGCCGCGGTGGCTGTCGTCGGCGTGGTGCCAGTCGTTGGCGGCCAGCTCGCGACCCAGGGCGGCGAGCTGGAGCGAGTCGCCGGTGCCGCTCGCGGCCGGGGGACCGGCGTGGTCGACCAGGGTGGTGAAGATCGACAGGGTGCCGTCCTGGTTGTCGGCGATCTCGATCAGCCGTGACTGCTGCGGCCAGTCGATGTGGGAGGCGGTGTTGATCTCCCAGAAGCCACCGGTGCCGTCGGCGCGGGTGCGGGCCCAGATCTGGTTCCTGTGGGTGTGGCCGTTGATCCAGGCTGCCACGTGCGGGTGCTCGAGGAGCTCCTCGACCACCCGTCCGCCCAGCACGCGCGGCCGGCCGTCGAGGCCGGTGAGCTGGAGGGGGTTGGTCATGGTGCCGGAGGTGTGGTGGCTGAAGACCAGCACGATCTTGTCCGTCGAGGCGGCGAGCAGCTGCTGGAGCCACTGGAACTGCACGTTGTCGATGGACCCGTCGGAGTAGCCGTTGGGGTTGACGGTGTCGAGGACGACGAAGCGCACGTCGCCCTTGTCGAAGAAGTAGTAGGCGGTGCCCTTGGTGCGGTTCTCGGGGGTGAACCCGTGGCCGACCGGCAGCCCGGTGGTCTGGAAGTGCTGCTCGACGACCTGCTTGCGGGTCAGCAGCTTCCGCCTCGCGTCGGGGGTGACGACCCGGACCGCCGGGGTCAGCGCCAGCGACTGCAGCAGGGCGACCGGGTCGCCGTCCTGAAACGCCTCGAGCACCTGCCCGGGCGCGAGGCCGGCCGGGGGCGAGACGATCTTGAGGATGCCGGTCGAGACCAGGCCGAGCTGGAGCGACTGGGGGAAGTTGCCCTGGGCCAGGCCGTCGTGGTTGCCGAACGCCGAGTACCACTCCATCTGCAGGCCCTGCGCCTGGAACGGGCGCCGGACGGCGTCGAGCAGGCCCGGCACGGTCGGGAACCCGCGCTTGCGCCGGGGGACGTCGTCGATCTTGCCGCGCGGGGTGCCGTGGGGGTGCCAGTAGTGCTGGTCGTAGAAGAGCGGGTTGTCGTCGGCGACGCCCTCGAACTTGTTGGGGTTGCCGGAGTCGACCTTGACCGTGCCGCCGTCGAGCAGGTCGATGTTCCAGCGGACCTCGTTGAACTGGGAGTTGTCGGAGTTGTCGCCGGTCTGGATGGCCAGGGTCAGCGGTAGCCCGGTCACCGGGCCGGAGCCGATCTCGTTGAGCTCGCGGACCATCGCGTCGGCCACCTGGCCGCACATCAGCTCCTGGGGCCGGTAGGCCGAGGTGAGCAGCCCGGTGTGCAGGGGGCTCGGCGGGTCCTCGAGGCGGTCGGTCCACTCCACCCGCAGCGGCGACTGCACGTCGGTGATGTGCACGTCGCTGAGCTGGGCGAAGGCGATCAGCGGCCGGCGGCGCGCGACCCGGCCCTCGACCGCGGCGACGCCGAGGTCGGTGCGCAGCAGGTGCGGCTCGCCGGGACCGGTGACGACCTTGCGGTAGCCCAGGGCGTCGGGCGTGCCGCGGAGCAGCACCTGCACCAGCGTCGTCCGCTGGAGGGCGGCCAGGGTGCGGCCGGCGGCGGCGCGCACGCCGGCGGCACGCGTGGGGGCGGCGGGCAGCGAGCTCGCGGCGGCGACACCGCCGAGGGCGGCGCCGGAACGGATCAGGCCACGTCGGGTCAGCTTCACACCGCCTCAACGAGCCACCGTGGCCTACGTCACGTCACGCGATCTTCACGTGTCGGACGCGTCTGGACCGCCGCCCGTTGCGACCCGGTTCCTAGCGTCCGGGCCATGACGACCAGTCCGTCCCCGCTCCGGGTGCTCGTGGTCTCGGAGTCCTTCCTGCCGCAGGTCAACGGCGTCACCGGGTCGGTGCGGCGGGTGCTCGACCACCTTGCCGCCGAGGGTCACGCCGCCGAGCTCGTCGCGCCCACCGGGCCCGACGCCTACGCCGGCTTCCGGGTGCACCACGCCCGCGGCGCGAACCTGCCCTTCTACCGCGACTTCCGGCTCGGCCTGGAGACCCGGGCCCGGCTGCGCTCGGTGATGGCGAGGTTCGCCCCCGACGTCGTCCACATCGCCTCGCCGGCCACCCTCGGGCACCAGGCGGCCCGCGCGGCGCGCGAGCTCGGGATCCCGACGGTCGCGGTCTACCAGACCGACCTGGTCGGCTTCGCCGAGCGCTACGACGTCGCCGGCGGCGGCCGGGCGATGACCCGCGCGATGTCCTACCTCACGCGGCGCATCCACACCGGCGTCGACCGCACCCTCGCCCCGTCGTCGGCCAGCGTCGCCCAGCTGGCGGCGCTCGGGGTCGAGGACGTCGCGCTGTGGCCGCGCGGCGTCGACCTGCAGCAGTTCCACCCCGTGCACCGCGACCCCGCGCTGCGCCGACGGATCGCCCCCGACGGCCGGCTCCTGGTCGGCTACGTCGGGCGGCTCGCCCCGGAGAAGGAGCTTGAGCTGCTCACCTGTCTCGTCGGCGACCCCCGCTACGCGCTCGTGGTCGTCGGCGGGGGGCCCGAGGAGGACCGGCTGCGCCGCCTGCTGCCCGGCGCGACGTTCCTGGGCGTCCTGCACGGCGAGGAGCTGGGCCGGGCGCACGCCTCGCTCGACGTGTTCGTCCACACCGGCCGCCACGAGACCTACTGCCAGTCGGCGCAGGAGGCGCTGGCCTCCGGCGTGCCGGTGGTCGCACCCCGCTCGGGAGGCCCGGTCGACGTGGTCGCCGACGGCGTCGCGGGGTTCCTCTACGAGCCGGGCGACGGCGACGACCTCGGCGGCTACGTCGACCGGCTGGCCCGCGACCCGCTCTTCCGCCGCCGGATGGGCCTGGCCGCCCGGCGCAGCGTCCGCGACCGGTCGTGGGACGTGGTCAACGCCGCCCTCGTCGACCACTACCGCGAGGTGGTCGCGGCGGCGGCCACCCGCCTGGCGCCGGCAGGCTGAGGAGGCGGGGCGGTCCGGGGCACGACGAGCGCCGTCCCCTCAGCCGCCCGCTCCGAGCAGCGCCGCGGCCTCGTCGACGGTGTCGACGAGGTGGACGTGCGGCTCCATGGCCCGGCCCCTGGCCAGCGAGCGCAGCATCGGCCAGAGCGGGAGGACCTCGGTCCAGTACTCCCGGCCCACCAGCACCATCGGCGTCACGGAGGCCTCGTCGGCGTAGTAGTTCTCGCAGGCGTCCTGGAACACCTCCTGCACGGTGCCGGCCGCGCCGGGCAGGAACGCGATGCCCGCGTCGCAGACCTCGAGCAGGATCGCCTCGCGCACCGCGTTGCGGAAGTACTTGGCGATCACGGTGCCGAACACGTTGGGCGGCTCGTGGCCGTAGTGCCAGGTCGGGATCGCCAGCGAGTCGCGGCCCTCCGGGTGCCGCTCGCGCACGGCGAACGCCGCCGCGACCCACGGCTCGACGGGTGCGAACCCCGGCACGGTCGCCAGCGTGGCGAGCGCCTCGGTGACCGCCTCGGCCGGCTCGTCGGCCAGCCAGCAGCCCAGGTTGGCCGCCTCCATCGCGCCCGGGCCGCCGCCGGTCGCCACCACGTGGGTGCGGCCGAGGCGGTGGCCGAGCCGGGCCGCGGCGGCGTAGTCGGTGGTGCCGCGGCGCAGCGCGTGGCCGCCCATCACGCCCACCAGGCTGCGCGGGCGCACCCACGCCTCGAGCGCCTGGTCGATGGCGTGGTCGTGCAGGGCCCGGGCCAGCGCGTCCTCGCGGCAGGCGGGCAGTGCGGCCCACGCGTAGGCGCGGGCGTCGAGCGAGGCGGGGTAGGACGGGTCGTCGTAGAGCTCGGCCGCGGTGTAGAGCGTGGTGCGGTGCACGTCGACCGGCGGTTCGTGGGCGACCTGCGGGGCGTCGGCCGGGGTGATCCGGTGGTGGGTGGGCCTCACGGCGGCGAACCTACCGCTCGGCCCACCCCACCCCGGGCGGTGCTCAGAAGGCCGCGGCCATCAGCTCCCCGAACAGGTCCTGCTCGTCGACCTCGAGCCCCCGGGCCCGGAACCAGGTGCACATGTTGGTGCAGTCGCGCAGCAGGTAGTCCATCCCGTTGGCGTTGCCGACCAGGTCGACGACCTGCGGCAGGTCGATGACGACGAGCCGGTCGCCGGCGGCCAGGATGTTGTAGGGCGACAGGTCGCCGTGCACCAGCCCGTGCTCCACCAGCCGGGTCATCGCGTCGCGGAGCTGGTCGAAGTACGACGCCAGCAGCTCCGGGTCGGGGCGGGTCTGGGCCAGCCGCGGCGCGGTGTCCCCGTCGACGGTCACCCACTCCATCAGGATCTCGGTGCCGTCGATCTGCACGGGGTAGGGCACCGGGAGCCCCATCTCCCAGCAGCGGTTCAGCGCCGTCCACTCCGAGGTGGCCCACTCGCCGGCGGCGACCAGGCGGCCGAAGGTGCTCTTGCGCTTGATGGCGCGGTCGTCGCGCGACCGCTTCATGCTGCGGCCCTCGGTGTAGGACGCCGAGCGATGGAAGTCGCGGTGGTCGGTGCCGCGGTAGCGCTTGGCCGCCATCACGACCGCGCCGTCGGGGTCGTGGGGGTCGGCGCGCTCCAGCAGGAAGACGTCGGCCTCCTTGCCGGTCTTGAGGATGCCGAGCTCGGTGTCGACGGCGCCGCGGGAGGTCACGACCCAGTCGGGGCGTGGCTCCGGGCCGCGGCACAGCGGCTCGACGTCCCACCAGGTCGACCAGCGCTGGCCGTCCTCGAGGTCGTCGTAGGCGTCGAAGTCGAAGACGAAGCGCTCGTCGATGCCCGCGAGCGCGTCGGGGCGCTCGACCTCGGGCAGGCGGACGAGGTTATCGGAGTGGTACTGCTCCCCGGTCGGGGTGAGGTCGCGAGTCATCGCTGGGGGTGCTCCAGGAAGTGAGAAGGATTCGGACTGAGGGCAGGCCGAGGACAGTCGTGGTCATGTCACTTCTCCTTCCGGGTGCGGTGGGCCCGCGGTCGCGGTGCCCGGCTCCCGTCCATGGTGGGGACGGCCGCCGCAACCGCAACCGAATTGCGGGTGGTCTGGTCCGCACCGGGGCCGGGGTGGGCTACCGTCGGCCGGTGCCCGTAGTGCCCCGACCGTCCGTGCGCCCCCTCGCCCTCGTCGCGGTCGTGGGGGCCGCGGTGACCCTGCCCCTCCTCGGCGGTGCGAGTGCGCCGGCAGCGGTCGAGCGGGTGCCGGCGCCGGTGGTGGGGAGCCCCGGGATCGGCGACGCCTACTTCCCGCTCGACGGCAACGGCGGCATCGACGTGCGCCGCTACCGGATCCACGACCGCTACGACTTCCGCACGGGTCGGCTGAGCGGTCGCACCCGGATCACGCTCACCGCCACCACGACGCTGCGCCGGTTCAACCTCGACCTGCTGCTGGGCGTCGACTCGGTGACCGTCGCCGGGCGGCCTGCCGCCTGGCGCAAGCCCAACCGCCACGAGCTTCGGATCATGCCTCGCCGGCCCCTGGCCGCCGGCCGCAGCGTCGACGTGGTGGTGCGCTACCACGGCCACCCGGACCGGATCGCGTGGCAGGGGGAGCGCAGCTGGTTCGCCGACCACGCCGAGGTCGCCGCGGTCAACCAGCCGCACATCGCCCCCTGGTGGTTCCCCGCCAACGACCACCCCCGCGACCGGGCCGTGGTCGACGTGCGGATCACGGTGCCGAAGGACAAGCGGGTGATCTCCAACGGGCGCCTGGTGTCGCGGCGCGTCCACGGCCGGCTCGCCACCACCCGGTGGCGCGCCGCGGAGCCGATGGCGCCGTACCTCGCCTTCTTCACCGCCGGGTCGTTCCAGGTCGCGTCGGGACGTGCCGACGGCCGCCCCTGGTACCACGCCGTCTCGACCCGGCTGCCCCCCTCGGTGCGCGCGGGCGCGATGTCGCAGCTGCGCCGGACGCCGGAGATCGTGCGCTGGCTCGAGCAGCGGCTCGGGCCCTACCCCTTCTCGACCATGGGCGGCGTCGTGAGCGGGGTGCAGACCGAGTTCGCGCTCGAGAACCAGACCCGCCCGGTCTACGCGCCCTACGCCACCGGCACCGAGACCGTCGTGCACGAGCTGGCGCACCAGTGGTTCGGCGACAGCGTCGCGCTGCACGCCTGGCGCGACATCTGGCTCAACGAGGGGTTCGCGACGTTCATGGAGTGGGTCTGGTCCGAGACCCACGGCGAGGGCACGGCGGACGCCCGACTGCGGGCCTACCACGCCGGTCGGGAGCCCTCGGCGTGGGCGTTCCGGATCGGCGACCCCGGCCCCGGTCGGCTCTTCGACAACGAGGTCTACACCCGCGGCGCCGCCACCGTGCAGGCGCTGCGCAACCGCCTCGGCGAGACCGACTTCTGGGCCGTGGTGCGGGCCTGGCTCGCCGAGCGGCGCTCGTCCACCGGCACGACCGCCCAGCTCCGGGCGGTCGCCGAGCGGGTCAGCGGCCAGGACCTCGACGCGTTCTTCTCCGCCTGGCTGCTCTCGGGGAAGAAGCCGGCCGCCACCGCCGCGATGGGCCTGGGCTGAGCGGACGCTGGCGCCGGCCGGTCCGGTCCGTGGGCCGGCGGGGCCCGGTAGTCACGGACGTTCGGCACGTCGTCCCCGCCGTTCGGGGTGCCGAACGTCCGTGACTACCGCACGGGTCGCCCGTGACTGCGACACCCTGGTGCGTGGGGTCGGCCTAGCGGACGCCCCACGAGTAGGTCTGCTTGCGCAGCCGGAGGTACATGAAGGTCTCGGTGGAGGCGACGCCGGGGATGCGGCGGATCCGCTGCGAGACGGTCTCGAGCAGGTGCTCGTCGGTCTCGGCGACCACCTCGGCCAGGACGTCGAAGCCGCCCGCGCAGATCACGACGTAGTCGACCTCGTCGAGGTCGGCGAGCGCATCGGCCACCGGCTCGAGGGCGCCGCTGACCTTGATGCCGACCATCGCCTGGCGGGCGAAGCCGAGCTCGAGCGGGTCGGTCACCGCCACGACCTGCATGACGCCGGCGTCGACCAGGCGCTGCACGCGCTGGCGCACCGCGGCCTCGGAGAGCCCCACGACCTTGCCGATCGCGGCGTACGAGCGCCGGCCGTCCTGCTGCAGCTGCTCGATGATGCCCTTCGACACATCGTCGAGCGGCACCGCTGGTCGCTCCTGCCTGCGGGTCATGAGGCGCAACCGTAGCGGCTCAGAGCTGGCCCCACGCCTTGTCGAGGACGCTGCGCAGGATCTGCTCCATCTCCTCGAAGTGCTCGGGGGTGCTGATCAGCGGTGGCGCGAGCTGGATCACCGGGTCGCCCCGGTCGTCGGCGCGGCAGTAGAGCCCCTCGGCGTAGAGCTGCTTGGAGACGAAGCCGTAGAGCAACCGCTCGCACTCCTCGGCGGTGAAGCTCTCGCGGGTGGTGCGGTCCTTGACCAGCTCGATGCCGTAGAAGTAGCCGTCGCCGCGGACGTCGCCCACGATCGGCAGGTCGAGCAGCCGCTCCAGCGTCGAGCGGAAGGTGCCCTCGTGCTCGCGCACGTGCTCCAGCACCCCCTCGGCCTCGAAGGCGTCGAGGTTGGCCAGGCCGACCGCGGTGGCGACCGGGTGGCCGCCGAAGGTGTAGCCGTGGGCGAACATCGCGCCCTCCTCGAGGAACGGCGCCATCAGCCGCTCCGAGGCGATCATCGCCCCCAGCGGCGCGTAGCCGGACGTGATCCCCTTGGCGCAGGTGATGATGTCGGGCTGGTAGCCGTAGCGCTCGGCGCCGAACACGTGCCCGAGCCGGCCGAAGGCGCAGATCACCTCGTCGGAGACCAGCAGCACGTCGTGCTGGTCGCAGATCTCGCGCACCCGCTGGAAGTAGCCCGGCGGCGGCGGGAAGCACCCGCCGGCGTTCTGCACCGGCTCGAGGAAGACCGCCGCGACCGTGTCGGGGCCCTCGGCCTCGATCGCCACGCCTACCTGGTCCGCCGCCCAGCGGCCGAACGCCTCGGGGTCGTCGCCGTGCAGCGGCGCCCGGTAGAGGTTGGTGTTCGGCACCCGGAAGGTCGAGGGCACCAGCGGCTCGAACTGCTGCTTGAGGCCCGGCAGGCCGGTGATCGACAGCGCGCCGTGGGTGGTGCCGTGGTAGGCGATGCTCCGGCTGATCACCTTGTGCTTCATCGGCTTGCCCACGAGCTTGAAGTAGTTCTTGGCGAGCTTCCACGCCGACTCCACGGCCTCGCCGCCGCCGCTGGTGAAGAAGACCCGGTCGAGGTCCCCGGGGGCGTACGCCGCGACCCGCTCGGCGAGCTCGATCGCCGAGGGGTGGGCGTAGGACCACAGCGGCATGAAGGCCAGCTCGGCGGCCTGGCGGGCCGCGGCCTCGGCGAGGTCGGTGCGGCCGTGCCCGAGCTGGGAGACGAACAGTCCGGCGAGCCCGTCGAGGTAGCGCCGGCCCTGGCTGTCGTAGAGGTGGACCCCGTCGCCACGCACCATGACCGGCACGTCGGCGGCGTCCGGCCCGGCGTAGGAGCCGTGCCGGGTGAAGTGCATCCACAGGTGGTCCTTGGCGGCCCGCTGGAGGTGGTCGTGGTCGAGCGTCATGGCGTCATCGTGCGCGCCCGACCGGCGGTCCAGCAAGCCGAAGGCGCATGGATCCGTGGCAGCAGGCGCGATTTGTTGCGGATTTCGTCGTCAATCCCGGCTCCCGGGGCTCCCGACCGCGGCTCCGGCCCCCTAGGGTCGGGTCATGGCCGACCAGACCTTCCACAACATCGTCGCCGGTGAGCGCGTGGCCGCGGCCGACGGCGCGACGTACGACGTCGTCGACCCCACGACCGGCGAGGTCTACGCGACCGCGCCGATGTCCGGCGCCGAGGACGTCGACCGCGCCTACCGCGCCGCCGCCGACGCCTTCGAGACCTGGAGCGACTCCACGCCCAAGGACCGGCAGCGCGCGCTGCTCCGCATCGCCGACGCGATCGAGGCGCGGGCCGACGAGCTGACCGCGGTCGAGTCGCGCGACACCGGCAAGCCGCTCGGGCTGACCCGCAGCGAGGAGCTCGACGTACTGGTCGACCACGTGCGCTTCTTCGCCGGCGCCGCGCGGGTGCTGGAGGGCCGGTCGGCGGCGGAGTACATGAGCGACCACACGTCGTTCGTGCGCCGCGAGCCGATCGGCGTGGTGGGCCAGGTGACGCCGTGGAACTACCCGCTGATGATGATGATCTGGAAGATCGCGCCGGCCCTGGCCGCCGGCAACACCGTGGTGCTCAAGCCCAGCGACACCACGCCCGCGAGCTCGACCGTGCTCGGCGAGCTGTGCCAGGAGTTCCTGCCGCCCGGCGTGCTCAACGTCGTGTGCGGCGACCGCGACACCGGTCGCGCGCTGGTCGAGCACCCGACGCCCCAGCTGGTCTCGATCACCGGCTCGGTGCGGGCCGGCATGGAGGTCGCGTCGTCGGCCGCCCGCGACCTCAAGCGCACCCACCTCGAGCTCGGCGGCAAGGCGCCGGTGGTGGTCTTCGACGACGCCGACGTCGAGAAGGCCGCGGCCGGCATCGCCGAGGCCGGCTACTTCAACGCCGGGCAGGACTGCACCGCCGCCACCCGGGTGCTCGCCGGGCCTGGGGTCTACCGCGACTTCGTCGACGCGATCACCGAGCAGGCCAAGGAGACCCGCACCGGCATGCCCGACGACGAGGACGTGCTCTACGGCGCGCTCAACAACGCCGACCAGCTCGACCGGGTCACCGGCATGGTCGACCGGCTGCCCGACCACGCGACAGTCGAGGCCGGCGGCCGGCGGCAGGGCGACCGCGGCTACTTCTACGAGCCCACCGTGCTCGCCGGGCTGCGCCAGGACGACGAGCAGGTGCAGCAGGAGATCTTCGGCCCGGTGATCACCGTGCAGCGGTTCTCCGACGAGGCCGAGGCGCTGGCCTGGGCCAACGGCGTCGAGTACGGCCTCGCCTCCAGCGTGTGGACCACCGACCACGGGCGGGCCATGCGGATGGCGCGCAAGCTCGACTTCGGCTGCGTGTGGATCAACACCCACATCCCGCTGGTCGCGGAGATGCCCCACGGCGGCTTCAAGCACTCCGGCCACGGCAAGGACCTCTCCATGTACGGCCTCGAGGACTACACCCGGATCAAGCATGTCATGTCCTACATCGGCGACTGAGCGCCGCGGTCTCGGCGCGCTGCCGGCGTTGTCGGCACTCGACGGCCCGCTCCGCTCCAAGGCCGCCTTCGTGCCTCCGCCTTGGCAGCACACCGATCTCACGACGCTCAGCGAGCATCGAGCCGGCGACCACAACCGACGAACGCGGTCGTATCGGGCCGACTGAGACCCAGCGAGACGAAAGGCAACCTGTTCATGAAGATCCTGCTCATCGGCGCCGGCGGCGTCGGAGGCGCGTTCACGGCCATCGCGGCCCGGCGCGACTTCTTCGAGGCGCTCGTGGTCGCCGACTACGACCTGGCGCGGGCGGAGCGGGCGGCCGCCACCGACCCGCGCTACGTCGCTGCGCAGGTCGACGCCTCCGACGCTGCGTCGGTGACCGCCCTGTGCCGCGAGCACGGCATCACCCACGTGATGAACGCCGTCGACCCGGTCTTCAACATGCCGGTCTTCACCGGTGCCTTCGAGGCGGGCGCCGACTACCTCGACATGGCGATGTCGCTGTCGAAGCCGCACCCGGAGCGGCCCCACGAGCTGTGCGGGGTCAAGCTCGGCGACGAGCAGTTCGCCGTGGCCGGGGAGTGGGAGGCCGCCGGCCGCCTCGCGCTGGTGGGCATGGGCGTCGAGCCCGGCCTCTCCGACGTGTTCGCGCGCTACGCGGCCGACCACCTGTTCTCCGAGATCGACGAGCTCGGCACCCGCGACGGCGCGAACCTCGTGGTCACCGACGACGACGGCAACGAGATCTTCGCGCCGTCGTTCTCGATGTGGACCACGATCGAGGAGTGCCTCAACCCGCCGGTGATCTGGGCCGGCGACGGCAAGGGCAACGGCGACTGGCACACCACCGCGCCGTTCAGCGAGCCGGAGGTCTTCGACTTCCCCGAGGGCATCGGCCCGGTGGAGTGCGTCAACGTCGAGCACGAGGAGGTGCTGCTGATGCCGCGCTGGGTGGACTGCAAGCGGGCCACCTTCAAGTACGGCCTCGGCGAGGAGTTCATCACCATCCTCAAGGTGCTGCACACGCTCGGCCTGGACCGCACCGAGAAGGTCCGGGTCAAGGGCGTCGAGGTCTCGCCGCGCGACGTGGTGGCCGCGGTGCTGCCCGACCCGGCCACCGTCGGCCCGCGGATGCGGGGCAAGACCTGCGCCGGCCTGTGGGTCACCGGCCGCGGCAAGGACGGTGCCGAGCGGTCGACGTACCTCTACCACGTGGTCGACAACGAGTGGACGATGCGCGAGTACGGCCACCAGTGCGTGGTCTGGCAGACCGCGGTCAACCCCGTGGTCGCGCTCGAGCTGCTGGCCCGCGGTACCTGGTCGGGAGCCGGTGTGCTGGGCCCGGAGGCGTTCGACGCCGTGCCGTTCCTGGACCTGCTCACCGAGTACGGCAGTCCCTGCGGCACCCAGGAGCTCTGACGGTCCCGCCCGTCCGCCGCCGACCCGGCGCCAGGTGCGGCCAGGGCTCGCCGACCCGGCGTCGATGGACGCCGGGTCGGCGTTCCGCGACGTCGACAAGCGCCGGGTCGGCGAGGAGCCCGCGGGTCAGACCAGGCCGGTGGCGTCGAAGACCCAGGACGTGTCGGCGGTGGCGAGGCCCTCGACCCACGAGGCGGGGGCCTGGCTCATCACCGCGCCGTAGTCCCAGTAGTCCTTCCAGAGGCTGACCCGGCCCTCGCGCACCCGGTGGACGCTGCAGAACGGCAGGGTCAGCACCTCGCCCGAGACGAAGGTCCAGGTCTCGGAGTGCTCGTAGATGACGTGCTCGCCGTCGGCGACCAGCAGCCCGTCGTGGTTCTCGTAGCCGGCGAGCTCGCCCCAGCCGACGCGCAGCCGCGCGGCGATGTCGCCGGGTCCGCGGGCGGCCAGGGTCGGCCCGACCGGCACGTCGAGGTAGATGCAGTCGTCGGTGACCCAGCCGGCGATGCCGTCGTAGTCGCGGTCCGAGAGGGTGCGCCACAGGCCCCGCACCGCCTCCTCGGGCGAGCGCGTCACCGGATCGGCCGGGAGCGCGGTCACGAGGCGGGCACCCGGCGCGCCCGGCGGGGGAGCGGGTCGCGGGAGACCTCGCCGTGGCGCAGGAACCGGCCGGTGCGCTCGCGGCCGAGCACGTCGGTGGCCGCCCCGTCGCGGCGCACCACCCGGCCGCCGACCATCACCAGCGGCACCGTGGCGTCGTTGCGGTTGACCATCCGCGAGAGCCCGTCGTACTGGTCGACCGGCGACTCGGCGTAGTCGGTGAGGCTGTCGTCGAGCCGGCCGGGGTCGAGCAGGAACAGGTCGGCCCGGTCGCCCTCGCGCAGGTGGCCGGCGTCGAGGCCGTACCAGTCGGCGAGCTCGCCGGTGAGCCGGTGCACGGCGTGCTCGACGGTCATGAACGGCCGGCCCTCGCGCTGGGCGTCGACAACGTGCTTGAGCAGCCGCAGGCCGAAGTTGTAGAAGGCCATGTTGCGCAGGTGGGCGCCAGCGTCGGAGAAGCCCATCTGGATGCCGGGCTCGCGGGCGATCCGGCGCAGCAGCGCCGGGCGGTGGTTGGAGATCGTGGTGCGCCACCGCACCGCGGTGCCGTGCTCGAGCACCAGGTCGAGGAACGCGTCGACCGGGTGCTGCCCGCCGCGCTCCACCCCCACCTGGCCGAACGACTTGCCGACCACCGAGGCGTCGGGGCACGCGACGATCTCGGCGTCGAAGAAGTCGCGGTGCCAGACCCGCGGGCCGTACTTGCTCTCGTAGTCCTTGCGGAACCGGGCGCGGTACGCCGGGTCGCGCATCAGCTGGTCGCGGGCCAGCTTCTCCTGCAGGTGCAGGGCGGCCGCGCCCGAGCCGAACTCCTCGAAGATCACCAGGTCGATGCCGTCGGCGTAGACCTCGAACGGCACCGGCAGGTGCTGCCACCGGAAGTCCGCGCCCAGCCGGTTGACGAGGGCGGCCAGGCCGCGCATCAGGTGGATCACGAACGGGATCGCCTTGATGTCGGCGGCCGAGAGCAGGCTGGTCTTCAGCGGCCGGCGCCACAGCCCCACCGATCCGAGCGCCTGGGTCAGGATCGTGTGCGGGTGGCTGGCGTCGGGGCCGGCCTGCAGCACCCGGCGCCGCCGGCGCAGGATCGAGCGCAGCCGCCGCATCTCGCGGCTCCTCGCGTACGTCGACGGCAGGGTGCGCGAGCGGCAGGCGTCGCCGTCGAGCTTGTCGAACAGCAGCTGCTGGGCCGACATGCCGACGAAGCCCGCGTCGAGGGCCTCGGTGAGCAGCTGCTCCATGCGGGCCTGCTCGCCGCCGGACGGGCGGACCTCCTTGCGGGTCGCCCGGTCCAGGCCCATCGTGGCCGTGCGCAGGTCGGAGTGGCCGACGAAGGCGGCGAGGTTGGGCCCGAGCGGCAACCGCTCGAGCGCGTCGACGTACTCGCCGGCGCTGCGCCAGGTCTGGTGGGCCTGCACCGAGCGGATCACGTGCTGGCGGGGGATCGCCTCGACCCGGCCGAACAGGTCGCCGGCGTCGACCGGCCCCACGTGCACGGTCGAGAGCGAGCACGAGCCCAGCAGGATCGTGGTGACGCCGTGCCTCAGCGACTCCTCGAGCGCGGGCCCCTCGAGCACCTCGACGTCGTAGTGGGTGTGGATGTCGACCATCCCCGGGAGCACCCACCGGCCGGCGGCGTCGACGACGTCGGGGCAACCGGTCTCGTCGAGCGGCGCCGACGACACGGTCGCCACCCGGCCGTCGCGGATGCCGAGGTGACGCCGCTGCGGGGCGGCGCCGGTGCCGTCGAACCACAGGCCGTCGCGGAGGATCGTGTCGTAGGTCACCCCGTGATGGAACCGCCCGGATTGACGCGCGTCAAGTACCTCGGGTCGGCCGGAGGCCAGGCCCGGAGCCGGGCCGGGTCAGGCGGTGGCGGCGAACGCCTCGGCCACCACGGCGAGTCCCTCGTCGAGCAGCTCGTCGGTGATCGCCAGCGGCGGGAGGAACCGGATCACGTTCCCCCAGGTGCCGCAGGTCAGCGTGACCACCCCCTGGGCGTGGCAGTGGGCGGCGACCGCGGCGGTGCGCGCGGCGTCGGGCTCGGTGGTGCCGGGCCGGCAGAGCTCGACGGCCATCATCGCGCCGCGGCCCCGGACGTCGGCGACGACGTCGTGCTCCTCGGCGATGGCGCGCAGCCGCGCGCCCAACCGCTCGCCGACCGCCCGGGCCCGGCCCACCAGGTCGTGGCTGCGCATCTCCTCGATCGCGCCGAGCGCGGCGGCGCAGGCGACCGGGTTGCCGCCGTAGGTGCCGCCGAGGCCGCCGGCGTGGACGGCGTCCATCAGCTCCGCCCGACCGGTGACCGCGGCGAGCGGGAGCCCGCCGGCCATCCCCTTGGCGGTGGTGACCAGGTCGGGCACGACGCCCTCGTGGTCGCAGGCGAACCAGTCGCCGGTGCGGCAGAAGCCGGTCTGGATCTCGTCGGCCACCAGCAGCACGCCGTTGTCGGTGCACCACCGCGAGACCGCCGGCAGGAAGCCCTCGGCCGGCACCACGAAGCCGCCCTCGCCCTGCACCGGCTCGATGACCACGCAGGCGAGGTTGCCCGCCCCGACCTGCTTCTCCAGCACGTCGATCGCGCGTGCCGCCGCGTCGGGGCCGCTGAGGGCGTCGCGGAACGGGTACGACATCGGGGCGCGGTAGACCTCGCCGGCGAACGGCCCGAAGCCGTTCTTGTAGGGCATGTTCTTGGCCGTCATCGCCATCGTGAGGTTGGTGCGACCGTGGTAGGCGTGGTCGAAGACCGCCACGGCGTCGCGGCCGGTGGCGACCCGGGCCACCTTGACGGCGTTCTCGACCGCCTCGGCCCCGGAGTTGAACAGCGCCGACTTCTTGGGGTGGTCGCCGGGGGTCAGCCCGGCCAGCTCGGCGCACACGTCGACGTAGCCGTCGTAGGGCGTGACCATGAAGCAGGTGTGGGTGAACGACGCCGCCTGGGCCACCACCCGCTCGACCACCGCCGGGGCGGCGTTGCCGACCGTGGTGACGGCGATGCCCGAGCCGAGGTCGATGAGCGCGTTGCCGTCGACGTCGACCAGCACCCCGCCGCCGGCCTCGACGACGAACACGGGGAGCACGGTGCCGACGCCGTCGGCGACGTGGGTGCGCTTGCGCTCCAGCCTGGCCCGCGACCCCGGGCCGGGGATCTCGGTGACGATCCTGCGCTGCTGGGGAAGGGTGGGTCCGCCGCTCATGCGCACACGGTAGGCCCCCGTGCCCCGCGGTGTGCACCGCGGCCGGCCGGGTTGAGAGGATCGTCCCCGTGACAGCTCGCCGTGACGTCGTGGTGCTCGGGTCGACCGGGTCGGTCGGCACCCAGGCCCTCGACGTGGTCCGCGCCAATCCCGACCGGTTCCGGGTCGTCGGGCTGACCGCCGGCGGGGGCAACCGCGAGCTGTTCGAGGCCCAGGTCGCGGAGTTCGCGCCGGGCTGCCCCGACCTGTTCGCCGGGCTGGGTGGGGTGGCCTCCACCGAGGCCGCGGCCCGCCCCTGCGACGTCGTGCTCAACGGCATCACCGGCGCCGTCGGCCTGCGCCCCACCCTGGCCGCCCTCGAGGCCGGCCGCACCCTGGCCCTGGCCAACAAGGAGTCACTGATCATCGGCGGTCCGCTGGTGCTCGAGCGGGCCGTGCCCGGTCAGATCGTGCCGGTCGACTCCGAGCACTCGGCGCTGGCCCAGTGCCTGCGGGGCGGGGCCCCGGAGGAGGTACGGCGCCTGGTGCTGACCGCCAGCGGGGGACCGTTCCGCGGCCGCTCCCGCGACGAGCTCGCGGGCGTCACCCCGGAGCAGGCGCTGGCCCACCCCACGTGGGACATGGGCCCGGTCGTGACCATCAACTCCGCGACCCTGGTCAACAAGGGCCTGGAGGTCATCGAGGCCCACCTGCTCTTCGGGATCCCCTTCGACCGGATCGAGGTCGTGGTGCACCCCACGAGCGTCGTGCACTCGATGGTGGAGTTCGTCGACGGCTCGACGCTGGTGCAGGCCAGCCCGCCCACCATGCTGATCCCGATCGCGCTGGGGCTGGCGTGGCCCGACCGGGTGCCCGACACCGCACCGCCGGTCGACTGGACCCGGCCGGAGACGTGGGAGTTCCACCCGCTCGACGACGAGGCGTTCCCGGCGGTCGCGCTGGCCCGCGAGGCCGGCACCCGCGGCGGCACCGCCCCGGCGGTCTACAACGCCGCCAACGAGGTGTGCGTCGAGGCGTTCCGCTCCGGCCGGCTCGGCTTCGACCGGATCGTCCCGACGATCGCCGACGTGCTCACCCGTCACGACGTACCCTCGGGGGAGCCCGGGTCCCTGACCGTCGACGACGTGCTCACCGCGGACGCGTGGGCACGAGCGACGGCGGCCGAGCTGCTCGGCCTGGAGGAGACGTAGATGGACGCGCTGGTGTGGTTCCTGGGAGCCGCGTTCTTCCTGGTCGCCATCCTCGTCTCGATCGGCCTGCACGAGCTCGGGCACATGATCCCGGCCAAGCGGTTCGGTGGGAAGGTCACCCAGTACTTCATCGGGTTCGGCCCGACCGTGTGGAGCCGGCAGGTCGGCGAGACCGAGTACGGCGTCAAGGCGATCCCGCTCGGCGGCTACGTCAAGATCGTCGGCATGCTGCCGCCCGCGGCCGCCGACCTCGCCGACGAGGTCACCTACGACGCCGACGGCAACCCCGTCACCCGGGTGCGCAAGTCCAACACCGGCATGTTCACCCAGCTGATCTCCGACGCCCGCGCTGCGGAGTGGGAGCTGGTGGGGGCCGACGACGCCGACCGGCTGTTCTACAAGATGCCGTGGTGGAAGAAGGTCGTCGTCATGGGCGGCGGCCCGACGGTGAACATCCTCATCGCGTTCGTCTGCTACCTGCTCGTCTTCAGCCTCTACGGCAACCCCGGCGAGGTGGAGGCGGACGAGGGCCGCCCGGTCGTCGACCAGGTCTCCGACTGCGTCATCCCCTACCGCGAGCAGCGCACCGTGTGCGAGCCCGGCGACCGGCCCAGCCCGGCGTCGGAGGCCGGGCTGCAGCGAGGCGACGTGATCACCGCGTTCAACGGCACCGACGTCGAGAGCTGGGGCCAGCTGCGCGGCCTGATCCGCGACAACGCCGACGGCGACGCGGTGATCACCTACCTGCGCGACGGCCAGGAGCGCACCGGCCGCACCAGCACCACCGTCGAGCTCCGGCCGGAGTCGGAGACCGACGAGACCCTGGTCGAGGTCGGCTTCCTCGGCGTGGTGCCGACCACCCACCGGGTCACCGGAGGCCCGCTGTACACGCTGGGCCAGATGGGCCACATGACGGTCGACGTCGCCCAGGCGCTGACCCAGCTGCCCGTCAAGGTCTGGGGCGTCGCCAAGGCGATCGTGGGGGTCGAGGAGCGCGCCGAGGACAGCCCGGTCAGCATCGTCGGTGGCAGCCGCCTGGCCGGCGAGGTCGCCGCCCACGACGAGATCGACGTGCCCGAGAAGGTGGTGTTCTTCGCCACCCTGGTGGCCGGCTTCAACTTCTTCATCGGCATGTTCAACTTCCTGCCGCTGCTGCCGCTCGACGGCGGCCACATCGCCAGCGCGCTGTTCGAGGCCGCCCGGCGCGGCTGGGCCCGGCTGCGCCGGCGTCCCGACCCCGGCTACGTCGACGCCGCCAAGCTGCTGCCGGTCGCCTACGTCGTCGCGCTCGCCATGATCGCGATGGGCGGCGTGCTGATCATCGGCGACATCGTGGTGCCGGTGAAGCTCGGCTTCTGAGCCTGCCGGCCGCCGTCGCCGGTTCTGCCCGGCCGACACCCCGCCAGTAGCCTTGGGGCATGACCGAGATCAGCCTGGGCATGCCCGCGGCCCCGCCGCCGGTGCTCGCCCCCCGCCGCCGTACCCGCCAGATCCAGGTGGGCAAGGTCGGGGTCGGCAGCGACCACCCGATCTCGGTGCAGTCGATGACGACGACGCTGACCTCCGACGTCAACAGCACCCTCCAGCAGATCGCCGAGCTGACCGCCTCGGGCTGCGACATCGTGCGGGTGGCCTGCCCGAGCCAGGACGACGCCGACGCGCTGCCGGCCATCGCCCAGCACTCGCAGATCCCGGTGATCGCCGACATCCACTTCCAGCCCAAGTACGTCTTCGCGGCCATCGACGCCGGCTGCGCGGCGGTGCGGGTCAATCCCGGCAACATCCGGCAGTTCGACGACCAGGTCAAGGAGATCGCCCGGGCCGCCAAGGACCGCGGCACCTCGATCCGGATCGGCGTCAACGCCGGCTCCCTCGACAAGCGCCTGCTGGAGCGCTACGGCAAGGCCACGCCGGAGGCGCTGGTCGAGTCGGCGGTGTGGGAGGCGTCGCTGTTCGAGGAGCACGACTTCCACGACTTCAAGATCTCGGTGAAGCACAACGACCCGGTCGTGATGGTGCGGGCCTACGAGATGCTCGCCGAGCGGGGCGACTGGCCGCTGCACCTCGGCGTCACCGAGGCCGGCCCGGCGTTCCAGGGCACCATCAAGTCGGCCACCGCCTTCGGCGCGCTGCTCAGCAAGGGCATCGGTGACACCATCCGGGTCTCGCTCTCCGCGCCTCCGGTCGAGGAGGTCAAGGTCGGACTGCAGATCCTCGAGTCGCTCAACCTCCGGCCGCGCCGCCTCGAGATCGTCTCGTGCCCCTCGTGCGGCCGCGCGCAGGTCGACGTCTACACGCTGGCCGAGCAGGTGACCGCCGGGCTCGACGGCCTCGAGGTGCCGCTCCGGGTCGCCGTGATGGGCTGCGTCGTCAACGGCCCCGGCGAGGCCCGCGAGGCCGACCTCGGCGTCGCCTCCGGCAACGGCAAGGGCCAGATCTTCGTCAAGGGCGAGGTCATCAAGACCGTGCCGGAGTCGCAGATCGTGGAGACCCTGATCGAGGAGGCCATGCGGATCGCCGAGGGCATGGAGGCCGTCGACGGCGCCGAGGCCCAGGTCACCGTCGGCTGACGCGCCGGCGTCCACAGCCGGCCCGCGGTCTGGTGACGCTGTGGTGCCGGGGCCGTAGGCTCGCCCCGTGCTGACCACCCGCCACGGGGTGCGCCCCCTGGGGGCGTCCGACCTCGACGCCTTCCTCGAGCTGACCGCTCGCGACCCGGTGGTCAACGTCTTCGCCGAGCACCGCGCCCGCACCACCAACCTCGAGCCGCGCTGGCTCGGAGGGGAGGTGTGGGGCCGGTTCGAGGGCGGCGAGCTGGTCGCGGCCTGCCACGTCGGCGCCAACCTGGTGCCGGTGCAGGCCGGGCCCGACGACGCCCGCGCGTTCGCCGAGCGGGCGCTGACCCGCGGCCGCACGGTGTCGACGATCGTCGGCCCGCACGACGCGGTCGACGCGTTCTGGCACACCGTCGCGGAGAGCTGGGACCGGCCTCGCGACCTGCGCTGGCGCCAGCCCCACCTCGTGCTCGACGCCGACCCGCTGGTCGCGCCCGACCCCCAGGTGCGACGCACCACCCGCGCCGACCTCGACGAGGTCTACCCCGCCTGCGTCGCGATGTACACCGAGGAGGTCGGCGTCTCGCCGGAGGTCGGCGGTGGCGCCGAGCTCTACCGCGCACGGGTGCTCCAGCTGATCAACCGGGGCTGGTCGTTCGCCCGCTTCGACGAGGGCCGGTTGGTGTTCAAGGCCGAGGTGGCCTGCGCCTCACCCCACGCCGCCCAGATCCAGGGCGTCTTCGTGCCGGCCGACCGCCGCGGCGAGGGCCTCGCCGTTGGGGGGATGGCCGCGGTCGCCGCGCTGGTGCGCGCCGAGATCGCCCCGGTGGTCTCGCTCTACGTCAACGAGTGGAACACCCCGGCCCGCGCCGCCTACGCCCGGGCCGGCTTCCACGAGACGGCCCGGTTTTCGACCGTCATGTTCTGAGCCCGTGCCCGGGCGCGCGGGTGGCGGCCCGCGCCCCGACCAGGGCCGCGGCCACGACGAGCACCGCACAGGTCAGGGCCACCGCTCCCAGCGGCAGCCACGGCACGGTCATCGCCACCCCGCCGACGTCGCGGGTGGTCGCGTGCCGCACCAGCCACCCCACGAGGACGACCACCGCAGCGCCGACGAGCAGGCCGGCCCCGCCCGCCAGCGCCGCCTCCCACACGGCGGCCCGCCGCACCTGGTCGCGGGTGGCGCCGAGCAGGTGGACGACGCGCAGCTGCCGTCGCCGCTGGGAGGCGCCGATCAGCACGGCGTTCACGATCGCGATCCCGGCGTAGAGCCCGGCCGGCCCCAGCAGGACCCACAGGCCCAGGGCGTTGCCGCTGCGCGCCGCCCGGTCGGTCTCCTCGATCCAGGTCTCCGCGGTGAGCACCCGGTCCGGCCCGCGGAGGTCGGTGGCGAGCGTGCGCGCGAGCGCGGCGAGGTCGGTGCCCGGGGTCGGCACGACGTACACCGGGCCGCTCGCCGTAGGGGCGCCGTCGGCGACCGTGGGCGGCACGACCACGTCGCCGTAGAGGTCCGGGGCGTCGCGGACCACCGCGACCACGCGGAGCGGCACCCGCCGTCCGTCGACCCGGGCCCGCACGGTCTCGCCGAGCCCCGTGCCCGAGTCGGTCGCCCAGGTCTCGGAGACGGCGACCGCCCTGCCCCGGAGCGCGGCGAGGTCGCCGCGCACGGCCACCAGCCCGCGGGCCCGGGTCGCGGCCCCGACCTCGACGACGTCGACCTCCTCGCGGCTGTCGCCGAGCACCAGCGAGACCCGCCGCCGGACATCGGCGACGTCGACCCCGGGCGTCCGTCCGACGGCGGCCGTGGTCGCGGGGTCGGCGGTGTCGACCACCAGCGCCGCGCGCAGCTGCTCGCGGTTGAGCGCCGTGGTCCAGTCGGCCGTGAAGCTGAGCGCGACGATCATCGAGCCGCCGATCGCCGAGATCGCGAGCACCGGTGCGGCCAGTGCAGCGGGCGTGCGCACCGCGGTCCGGACGTGGTCGCGGGCCAGCCGGGCGGCGACGTCGCGGCCGGCGAACGGGCGGCCGAGCAGGCCGGCGAGCGCAGGGAAGACGAGGCCGCCGACGCACATCACGCCGACGACGACCACCTCGGGCAGCAGCACCGAGGTGACCAGGGCGAACAGCGGCGCCATCGACGAGGCCAGCACGACCGGCACGGCCACCGCCCCGGCGCAGAGCGCCGCCACGACCAGCTGCGTCCAGCTCGGCCGGCGCCGCTCCACGGACGCCTCGAGCAGCGCCGCGCCGGGCGCGATCCGCGCGGCCCGACGGGAGGACCGGTGTGCGCCGAGCAGGGCGACCACCACCCCGCTGGGCACCGCCGCCACCCAGGCGATCCACGGGGCCGGCGCCTCCAGCGCGAGCGAGGTCACGCCGCGGTCGCGCAGCAGCCAGAGCGCCCCCGGGGTCAGCACGGTGGCCGCCAGGCAGCCGACCACCGAGGCCGGGACCGCGACCACCACAGCCTCGCCCAGCACGGTGCGCCGCACCTGCCGGGGGGTCGCTCCCAGGAGCCGGAGCAGCCCGAGCTCGCGGTGACGGGTGGCGACCACGAACCCGAAGGTGCTGCCGACCACGAAGAGCGCCATGAACAGCGCGACCGCCGACATGATGCCGAACAGCGCCGAGAGGTCCTCGAGCTCCAGCCGGTCCTCGGGTCCGACCCCGGCGGCGCCGCGGGTGGCCTCCACGGCGGCGATGACCGAGGCGGTCAGGCCGATGAGCACGATGCCGAGCGTCAGCGCGACGAACGCGCCGGCGTAGGGCTGCCACGACCGGCGCACGGTGTGCCGGCTCACGTGGCGCATCATCGCTCGAGCTCGCTCATCGCCGCGGCGATCCGGGTGGCGTCGGCACCCTGCAGCCGCCCGACGACCAGCCCGTCGCCGAGGAAGAGCACCTCGTCGGCGTACGACGCCGCCAACGGGTCGTGGGTGACCATCACGACGGTCTGAGCCTCGTCGTCGACGACCCCGCGCATCAGCTCGAGGACCGCACGGCCCGAGGCGCGGTCGAGGGCGCCGGTGGGCTCGTCGGCGAACAGCACGGCCGGACGCGCGTGCAGCGCCCGGGCGATCGCGACCCGCTGCTGCTGGCCGCCGGAGAGCTCCGGGGGCCGGCGCCGGGCCACGTCGCGCAGGCCGACCCGCTCGAGCGCGGCGAGCACGGCCTCGCGGCGGACCGGGAGCCCCGCCAGCCGCGCGGGCAGGGCGACGTTGTCGTGGGCGGTGAGCGCGTCGAGCAGGTTGTAGGCCTGGAAGACGAAGCCCATGGTGCTGCGCCGGAGCCGGGTGAGGGCGGTCTCGTCGAGCCCGTCGAGGGCGGTGCCGGCGACGGTCACCCGGCCGCGGGTGGGCCGGTCGAGCCCCGCGGCGACCTGGAGCAGCGTCGACTTGCCCGACCCCGACGGGCCCATCACGGCGGTGAACGTGCCCCGCCGGAACGCGTGGGTCACGCCGCGCAGCGCGGCGACGTCGCCGCCCCGCGAGCGGTAGGTGCGGGTGACGCCGTCGAGGGCGACGGCCACCTCGGCGTACCGGGGGTCGCCGTGGGGGTCGCCGTGGGGGACGCCGTGGGGGGTCGGGGCCGGTGGAGGGAGGGGTGCGGTGGTCATGCGACCAGCCCACCGGGTGGCCGCCCGAACAGCACTGGTCCGCGCGCGACTCCCGGGGTAGCGCGTGCGCTACCCCGCGGACGCCGCGATCCTCCTAGGGTTCGGGAGGTGACGACCCACGACGACGCCTGGGCCGCCCTGCGCGGCCGCCCCTGGCGGCTCGTGCTGTCGCGGTGGCCGTGGCGCGCGCTGGCCTACCTCGTGACGACCGTGCCCGTGGGCCTGGTCTCGCTCGTGGTGCTGCTGCTGGTGCTCGGGGTCGGGCTGCTGACGCTCGTGGTCGTGGTCGGCGTGCTGGTGCTGGCCGGGGTGCCGCTGCTCGCCGCGGTGGTGGCGGCCCTGGAGCGCCGTCGGCTGCGGCTGGTGCTGCCCCGACCGGGAGAGGCGCAGGTGCCGTCGTTGCGCACCCTGCTCCGCGCGCGTCGGAGCCTGCCGGTGGCCTGGCGCGAGGTGGGCCACCTGGTGCTGCTGGCCGTCGTGCTCTGGGCGGTGGACGCCGTCGTGGTGCTGTTCTGCGTGACCGTCCCGGTCGTGCTCCTCGCCGCCCCCTGGCTCTCCCGCGTCGACCGGCTCGCGATGCTGGGCTGGCAGATCGACACCCCGGGCGAGGCCTGGTTCGCCGCCCTCGGACCGGGGCTGGTGGCGCTCACCGCGAGCGCCTACCTGGTCACCGGCCTGGCG
Source organism: Nocardioides sp. SYSU D00038 (assembly GCF_016924665.1). Lineage (GTDB taxonomy): Bacteria > Actinomycetota > Actinomycetes > Propionibacteriales > Nocardioidaceae > Nocardioides. The sequence continues at coordinate 1,697 of NZ_JAFFJT010000026.1, read as the reverse complement.
GTCGGGCAGGCCGCTCTCGCGCGCGTGCTCCTCGACCCGCAGGAGGCCCGGCTCAGCGCCGCCGTCGCCGAGCTGCGCCGGTCGCGGGTCGACCTGGTCGACGCCTTCGAGACCGAGCGGCGCCGGATCGAGCGCGACCTCCACGACGGCGTCCAGCAGCGGATGGTCGCGCTGACGATGACCCTGGGCCGGGCCGAGCTCGACGTGCCCGACGGCCCCGGGCTGGACCTGGTGCGGGCCGCGCACCGCCAGGCCGAGGACGCGCTCGAGGAGCTGCGGACCACCATCCGCGGGATCCACCCCCGGGTGCTGGTCGACCACGGGCTGGTCGCGGCGGTCCACGAGGTCGCGGACCGCTCGCCGGTGCCGGTCGACACCCGGCTGGTCCTGCCCGGCCGGCTCCCGCCGGCGGTCGAGGCGGCGGCGTACTTCGTGGTCAGCGAGGCGCTGACCAACGTCGCCCGCCACTCCGGCGCCCGCAGCGCGCAGGTGCACGCGTGGGTCGAGCAGGGCAGGCTGGTGCTCACCGTCGGCGACGACGGGGTCGGCGGCGCCGACCCCGCGCGCGGCACCGGGCTCGCGGGGCTGGCCCTGCGGCTCGAGGCGCTCGACGGCCGGCTCGACGTCGCCAGCCCCGCCGGTGGCCCGACGGAGGTGAGGATGGAGTGCCCGCTGCACGCGCCCTGAGGATCGTGCTGGCCGAGGACGGCGCGCTGCTGCGCGAGGGACTCGTCGGCATCCTCGAACGTGCCGGCCACGAGGTGGTCGCGGCCGTCGGCGACGCCGAGGCCCTGCTCGCGCACGTGGCCCACGCCCGGCCCGACGTGGTGGTCACGGACATCCGCATGCCGCCCGACCACTCCGACGAGGGCCTGCGCGCAGCGGCCACGATCCGGCTCCGCCACCCGGGCACGGCCATCCTGGTGCTGTCGGCCTACGTCGCCGACGCCTACGTCGCCGACCTGCTCGACTCCACCCCCGGCGGGGGAGTGGGCTACCTGCTCAAGGACCGGGTCGGGCACGTCCGCGAGTTCCTCGAGAGCCTCGACCGGGTCGCCGAGGGCGGCACCGTCGTCGACCCCCAGGTGGTCCGCCAGCTGCTCGGCCGTCGTCGGGCCGACGGCCCGCTCGCCGCGCTGACCGAGCGCGAGCGCGAGGTCCTGGCGCTGATGGCCGAGGGACGGACCAACGGCTCGATCGCCGAGCAGCTCGTGGTGAGCGAGGCGGCCGTGCGCAAGCACGTCGGCGGGATCTTCGCCAAGCTCGACCTCGACCCTGCCTCGGACCGCCGGGTCTCGGCCGTGCTGACCTGGCTGCGGGGCTGACACGGCGGCCGGCCCTGTTGGGGGTGGCGAGGCGACTCGCGCCCGGGCGCGGGTCGGGCCGCGGTGAGCACGCCGCCGTTCGACGGGGTTCGGAGGGGGCTGACCGCTGCCCGGGCGGCGGGGCGGGCAGCGGTGAGCACGCCGCCGTTCGACCGGGGCTCACCCACCGCTGCCCGGGCGGCGGGGGGGGCCCCCCCCCCCGCCCCCCGGCCCGGGGGGGGGCCCCCCCCCCCCCCCCCCCCCCGGCGGGCGCCGCCCCCCCCCCCCCCGCCCCCCCCCCCGCGGGCCCGGGTCGCGGCCCCGACCTCGACGACGTCGACCTCCTCGCGGCTGTCGCCGAGCACCAGCGAGACCCGCCGCCGGACATCGGCG